>DCAD01000036.1:46373-46706 GCA_002311875.1 Gemmatimonadales bacterium UBA1142
GTCGGCGTCTATGGCATAACGATCAATGCAGAATTTGATGGCCAAGTGATGCAGCTCTTCGGCACCATGACGATCGAGAATTCGGATAACGGACTGACCGGATCGGTCGATACAGACATGGGAGTTACCTCTGTGTCCAATATTGTGGTCGAAGGCGCGGAGATGAAATTCAACGTAGATGCGGAAGGAATGGTGGTTGCATTCCAAGTGGTTTTCGAGGATGACGGATTCAGCGGCCAATTCGATCTAAGTGGTTTGGGTGGAGGGACTATATCGGGCACGAAGCGCTAAGTTTCGTCTACGAGGACAATCGTGTTTGACGAGGATACAACG
>DCAD01000036.1:46829-77691 GCA_002311875.1 Gemmatimonadales bacterium UBA1142
GTCGGCGTCTATGGCATAACGATCGACATCCCTGAAGCTGGGTTTCAACTCCCGGGCACCATGACGATCGAGAATTCGGATAACGAACTGACCGGATCGATGGTGCTTGAGCTACCTCCCGAGATGCCATCCCAGGGCCCCGCTGAGCTGTACGATATCACGGTCGAAGGCATGGTGATGAAGTGCAAAATAGGAGTGGAAGGATCGACCGTCGATATCACGCTAAACTTTGAGGACGGTGGATTTAAGGGCAGCGTTCTATCTGATATGGGGGCATTCGATATCACGGGCACAAAACGCTAAGCATCTCCGCCGTTTAGTCCGGGTGCTTCTTAGCCGCCCGAATCCAGAAGGACCGTGCCCAGAATCCTAGATCCGCACTTCAAGCGGGCACTGGGTTTCGTGCGCCCATATGCGTGGTCCCTCCTACCGGTATTGCTGTTTTCCCTCATGGGTACCGGCCTGAGTTTGGTACTCCCATACCTATCAAAACTTCTAGTTGACGACGCCCTCGGAGCGCAGAACTTCGATGCGCTACTGAAGATCGTGGGTCTTTTCGTCGGTATCACAGCAGCCTCCTTCCTGACGAATGTGCTGAGTGGAATGCGCTACACGAGGGTGTCAGCTGACATCCTATTCGACATGCGCTTGGACCTCTACCGGCATCTGCAGCGGTTGTCTCCGAGGTTCTACGCGAAGACTCCACTCGGGGATGTCGTATCCCGTATCAATGGTGATATAGGAGAGATCCAGCGCGTCACCGCTGAGGCGACGCTCGCCTGGATGGGACAACTCATTGCTCTGGTCGGAACGGTCGGGATGTTGATCTATCTCGACATGAGGCTCTTTGTCGCAGGACTGATCACATTGCCCCCTGCCCTTTTCGCGCTCTTGCGATACCGGCGTCAGCTTGAGGACCGGGTCCGTGATCTACGCGAACGTAGCGCGGACATCGGGACCTTCCTGATCGAGACGCTTCAGGGAATGCGTGCAGTCGTCGGGTCGAATGCGCAGGAGCGCGAGGTGACTCGCTTTCGTGGCAAGAATGACTCGTTCGTAGATGCACTGCTTTCTATGCGACTCTTCACTTACCTAGCCGGTGGACTCCCTGGCCTATTGCTAACCACCGGGACGGGCGTGGTTTTCCTATACGGTGGATATCGTGTGATCTCTGACGAGATAACCCTCGGTACGTTCGTGGCATTCATGGCGTACCAGATGCGCCTAATGGCACCTATCCAAGGGCTGATGGGACTGTACTCTAATCTCGCAACCGCTCGAGCGTCCTTGGTGCGTGTGCATGAGCTACTCGATAGCCCTCCGGAGGTTGTCGAGGCTGAGCCGACCACGTCGTTACCCGTATGCGCAGGTAAACTGACGCTTGAGGGAGTTCACTACGGCTTCGGGCGTGGAGGCGAGGTGCTTGCGGGCGTCGATCTAGTAATCCCCTCTGGCCAGGTTCTGGCGATCGTGGGCCCCAGCGGGAGCGGTAAGTCAACGATCGCTGATCTTCTTTCTCGCCAACTTGACCCAGATGAAGGACGCATTCTGTTGGACGGCCACGATCTATGTGATCTGTCCCTTTGGCAGGTCCGAAGGCACGTTGTGGTTGTCGAGCAGTCACCATTTATCTTCCACGCTACGGTCGCGGAGAACGTCCGCTACGCAAGACCATCAGCGACAGAAGCAGATGTGAGGGAAGCGATCCATGCAGCCGGACTCGCAGATCTTGTTGCTTCGATGCCGGATGACATAACTACGGTCGTTGGTGAACGAGGAAGCCAGATTTCGGCTGGTGAACGGCAACGAGTTGCGATCGCCCGAGCCTACCTTGCCGACCCTTCAGTGCTCATCTTCGATGAGGCAACCGGCGCGCTTGACCCCGCGTCGGAAGCTGCTGTCCTTTCGGGTTACAATGCCCTGATGCGTGGTCGGACAACGGTACTCATTACGCACCGGATCGACCTCGCCCGACAAGCCGACCGAGTTGTGGTGCTCAAGAATGGAAGAGTGGTAGAAGATGGACCGCTGAGCACTTTAGAGACTGAGGGGACGGCCTTCCGCGATATCTTCCTAGATGTGAGAACCAGTTAATTCCTACCACCGCTCGAATCGGAAAAATCGGACGATGAAGGACAAACCCATCACCATCGCAGTTGTAGATAGTGGCGTGAACGTTCCGCACCCCCACCTGCCTGGGGTGAAAGGCGGTATCTCTTTCGATACTGAGGGTCGCGAACAAGAAGATTTTACGGATCTGTTGGGCCATGGGACCGCGGTGACATCAGCAATCTACGAGAAAGCTCCACATGCGCTGATCTTTGCGGTGAAGGTCTTCGATGAGCAACTCGTGACAAGCGTGCCAACACTTGTGAGAGCCCTAGACTGGGCCTCAGGACACGATATACGCCTCGTCAATCTGAGCCTTGGCACACCCAACGAGATCCGCGCGTACGACTTAGCTCCGGCTGTGGAACAAGCCGTCGAGAGCGGAACGATCATCGTGTCAGCGAGAGCCAATGAGGAACAGTTCTGGTATCCCGGATGCATGGAAGGCGTCTTAGGGGTAGTCCTTGACTGGGAACACCCCAGGGAGAGCGTCTCGGTAATCAAGGTCAAGGAATCACTGTCGGAGTCTTCGAAAGAATCTTCGACCCGTGTCACGAGTGCGTCCGGTTATCCCCGTCCGATTCCCGGTATCCCAACCCGCAGAAACATCAACGGGATCAGTTTCGCTGTAGCGAACACGACGGGCGTGCTCGCAGCACTTCTCATAGACCGACCAGATGTACGAACCGCCGAAGCAGCATTGGATGTCCTGAGCGAGGGGAGCACCTCCACTAGAGCGGACCCATAACAGGCCGTGAAAGCATTCCCTCCAGGCTGTTTTCGCGCTAGTTCAATCCCCCCTGCTCGCTCACTGAGCCGATGGCGCAACGTCCGTCGGCCTGTCTGAGTGTAGGATATGAGACACCAAGCTGATCGAGATACGAATCGTAACGATCGGGATCATAGTAATACTTCCGCATTTCCTCTCGAAAATTCCCCATAATCTCGGCATTCATTTCGGTGGCAGGCTGGTCAGATGGCCGGATGAATGGCGTGTACTGGATTTCCCGGTTCTGGATGTTCTCGAAGTAATCCCAAGCCATATCAACCAGGTCAGGCTGGACTATGAAGTCGAGAAGTGTCATTGCCTGTGCGATCGCTCCCTGCGTTGCTCCTTTATGAGCGATCGGCGTTGCCATGGCCATGGCGTTCGCCCAGTGATGACCAGGGAGACCGGGGATATTTGACGGAAAAGACAGTGTCGCCGTTGGTACATTCCATGAGATGTCACCGATATCGTCAGCGAACCCCGCGGTTCTCTGGGCTTCCGTAAGCGCAGGCCTGAGGACTGAGAGCTCCGTGGCTAAACCAGTCTCTGAGCCCCCGACCTCTCTCTGTGTTGCTCGAGCAAAGCGCTGGTCATCCTCAGTCCACTGGGGAAGCCCAACCTTCTGGATATTCTCATACATAGCCTCAGCGATCACCTGGTTAAAGTGACCAGGCCATGCGGTACCAATGATACGGACATCGTCAAGAACGGTACCGGTCATCATTGCTGCGCCTCGTGCGACCGAATCCCCAATCGCAAAAAGATCCCTGATTTGAGGATAGTTCTTCTCTCGAAAGTAAAACCAGATTGAAGCCTTGGACGGCACAACGTTGGGTTGGTCTCCCCCGTCATATACTATAGAGTGGGAACGATGTTGAGTGCGTAGGTGTTCACGGCGGAAGTTCCAACCAACTTCCATCAGATTCACGGCATCAGCAGCACTCCGTCCCCTCCAAGGAGCACCTCCAGCGTGTGCAGCAGATCCTTCAAAAGTGAACATCGCTGAAATGAGACCCGTACCAGGTGTCATGCCCCAGCTAGTCGAAAGATTGTTACCGACGTGGGCATAGAGGACGATGTCTACGTCTTCGAACATGCGCTCCCGCACGTAGTAGGCCTTCGTCGCGACAAGCTCCTCTGCGACTCCCGGCCAGATCTGGATCGTTCCCTGTAACCCTTCCCGCTCCATGAGCTCCTTCACCGCGAGCGCGGCTGTAATCTGAACAGCCATACCCGAGTTATGTCCTTCTCCATGACCGGGTGCCCCTTCAACAAGAGGAAGATGACAAGCTACTCCAGGCGTTTGCGACGCCTTGGGGATGTTGTCGATATCTGTCCCCAAAGAGATCTTGGGTCGCCCTGAGCCCCAGGTAGCAACCCATGCAGTGGGGATACCAGCAACACCCTCTTCCACTGTGAAGCCATTTTCCCGAAGGAGATCTACGACGTAGGCCGATGTTTCAAACTCCTGAAAACCTAGTTCAGCGAAACTGAAAATCTGATCCACGATATTAGCTGTGAATTTCCTCCGGCCATCGATCGCCTCGGCAAGCTCACTCTTCCAGCCATCCAGCTGACCTAGTTGGGCTACGGAACCACTCGGCACAGCAAGCGCAGCTACGACGGCCCATGCCGTCGCGATGACACACCGACACGTGGGTGAAGACATGTGGGGCTCTCCTACGGAAGCAGTTAGCTCTACCACAAGATGAGATGACTCCAGCCCTCCGGCGAGAGTCAGCATCCAGATATTGTGAGCCTACCCCCAATCCTCCACGCCACAAGACGAATGAGCAATTCCACTGCAGTTTACCCCTAGTCAGATATGTATCATGCTCCCTTTATGATCCAACTCACGTCCAAACAGCGAGCTCACCTCCGAAGCCTCGCGAACCGACTGAAACCCGTCGTACACGTGGGGACGGACGGAGTGAGCGACATGCTCCTGGCATCAGCATCGGAAGCCTTTAATAAGCGTGAGCTAGTTAAGGTCAGAGCACAGGAAGGAGCACCAAAACCCATCCGGGAGATCGCTAACGATATCGCCACTGGACTCTCCGGAGTTCATGTCATCCAAACGATTGGACACATCGCGATTCTATATCGTCCACATCCGGAGCACCCTCAAATCCACCTATCTGAATCGAATCAGGGTTAGGCAAATGTCCCGAGCATTCATCAAGGAAGATTCTGACGAGCCAACCCCGGAGTATCGGCTTCCCGATCCCGAATCACCTTACTACAACGAGGCAGCGGCCTGGGCCCTCATCCAGGGTGCAGATCAGGGAGACTCTCGAAGTGCGGAGTTGGCCACTGGCTACCGTTGGGGTGAGGAAACTCTGGTCCCGTATGTCCTGTCGATCCTTACGGAAGCAGAAAATGCTGGTGAGGATCGGGTTACTCAGCTAGCACAACGGTTCCTTGAGGCTGCCGGGCAATCCGAACCCTCGTGAAACTCAAGCACAGAAAAACGCCCCGCGAGCCACGTGGGGCCGCGAGGCGTTTTTTTTCTACTATGTCCAGAGGGGCTGCAGCAGCGTCAGGCGGCCCCCAGGGGTCTAACCATAGCTCAACACGAAACGCAGTTATTGTTGTTCTTAGAACCGAGACCCATAAGAAGTGTCACAGCATTCAAATGCGGTGGGATTCGTGATACAGGACCATTCGCCAAATCAGCAGTAGTCTGTCCACGCCGATTTAGCACACTAACATCACCTCCTTGACTGACGAGATAGAGAATCATCTCGTTATCACCACGGCCCGCGGCATTGTGGAGAGGACGGTATCCATTGTGGTCTGGCTGGTTAACGTCGGCGCTGAGTTCCTCAATGAGGTATCTCACTGACGGGATCCAACCATCGGGCATAGCCCGATGTGCATTGCCCGCAAAACCCTCACCATACCCAGCACCCGCAGCGGCATTGATCGGAAATATTCCTGGCCCGCCGTCTACATACGGTGATAAGCCCGATGGGTCAGCGTTTATCTCACGGATCGAATCCGCACGCTCAACGCGCTCAACGAGTTCCCGTCGCCTCTCGGATGAGATTTCCGCCAACTCATCATCCGGGAATTCCGCCCGTTCAGCTTCCGGCAGCTCGTTTCGTACCGAAGTAAGAAGCTCTACCCGCTCTTCAGCAGACAGCGGATCGAAGTTGGAGTCGTCAGATATCTGACTACGCGCCGAACGAGCTCCCGTGTCTCGGGGTCTCCTTCGCCTTTGTTCCGGAGCGATTGTTGGTATCGTTGGATCAGCACCATACTTAACTAACAGACGCATCGCCTCCACATCTGCCCCATATGCCGCACGCCAGAACGCCGTGGAGCCCTTTGTGTCTACCAACCCACAGTTCCGGTTACCGCATCCTCCATAGACCATGTACCAAGGATGCATAGTGGTGCGTGCGTCAGGCTCAGCTCCACCCTTTAACAGTGCTTCGAGAACTTCTACATACGTAGCATTCTGCAGGTGGTGTTCCTGAGGTTGAGGGAACCGTGTCCGAGGCTGCCACTCACTGTTTACTACGCTCCACAGGGGTGCAACACCATTAATGTTAGATGCCAGGTTGGGATCTGCCCCAGCTCCAAGCAACATCAGGGCCATATCGTACTGCCCATTGATTGTGGCCATCAGTAGCGGGCTTGTAGCGTCACTCAGGCTGATCTGGTCGACGTCAGCCCCGCCATCAAGGAGTACTCGCGCCACTTCCAAATACCCCTGGCGAGCAGCATGCAAAAGTGCTGTCATACCACCTGTCGCAGTGATACTGGGTGACCCTCCCCTCCTATTGTCGTCGTCCTCTTCTTCTTCTTCCTCCTCTTCCAAGACCCCATTCTGCATTACATCACGGCCAGCACGCAGGGCCGCCTGTAACTGACTTGGCTTAACAAAGCCAGTAGCCTCGCGGATAGCGTCAAGGACCTCACTCTGTCTTTGGCCAGCCGCACGGTCTAGTTCCCCTTGTTTCTGGAGATCGACTACCGTCGTTGTGATCCCAGGTTTTGCCCCATGTTCCAATAGCTTCGCTGCTGCACCAGCCCTATTAAGTGCCGACGCGAAGACTAGGGGAGTCTGACCAGAGGCTGCCTCTAAGGCATCCACATCAGCACCATACTCAATCAGAACTTCAAGCACATCGGTCTGACCGGAAGCCGCAGCGAGATGGATCGGCGTCGTACCAGCCGGGGAGGTCTCGACTTGAACCTTGGCACCCTGCTCTAGGAGACGACGTGTGACGAGAGCACTTCCTGCTTTGCTGGCAAGATGCAAGGGGGTGTAGTGACCAATACGAGTCACCGCGTCTACTCGGCCACCAGCATAGAGAAGTATCTCAACCATCTCGGTCTCGGCACGCTCAGAGGCCCAATGCAAGGCCGTCATCCCATCGCCCTGCGCAGCGTTTACATCGGCTCCCTGTCTCAGGAGACTACGGACAGTTTCTAGGTCACCGTTCATTGCAGCATCAGCGACCGGCGCCTCAGGAGGCGTAGCCGCGGTAAGCGCCATGACTACCGCCAGCGCCCCTAAAACTCGAAAGGGCAGACCCTGGTTCATTCTATATCCTCCGGCTTCGTTCAGCATTCGTGTTCAGTCTCTCGTGTGCTCTCTGATCTCTGAGCTAGAAAGAGGTCGCAGCTACGGGCGGTGTAGCAAGGGAGAAGGCCCCGTCACTGTCTCCGAAACTCTCTATCTCATCGTGCCCCAGCATGTGAAGCAGCGTAAGCATCACGTTAGCCATCGGCGTGTCGTCAGCCGCTTGGAGATGGACATTACCTGCTAACTGCCCGTTGGCGTGGCCCATCAAAATGAGCGGGCAGCGCCGATGGTTGTGGATATTGGCGTCGGCCATCGGAGAGCCCCACATGATCAGTGACTTCTCCAGAAGATTACTGTCACCTACGACTGAGTTCTGCATCTTTTCAAGGAAGTACGCCATCGTTCCAAGACGATACTTGTTGATTACATTGAACTCGAGGATTGCCTCTTCGCGACCGCCGTGATGCGAGGCCGGATGGAAGGGTCTCGTTGAATCGCTGTCCGGGAACACACGGTTTTGGGCGTCGCGGCCCGTCTTGAACGAGATCACTCGTGTCATCTCTGTCTCAAGGGCAAGCACCTGGAGGTCAAACATCATCTCCATGTGCTCCTTGAACGTGTCAGGCACCCCCGGCGGTGCTTCGGGCAAGGCCCGCTCTTCTCCGCTGGAGTTTCCCTTTTCGATCATCTCGATCCGCCTCTCGATCTCTCTGACGTTATCGAGGTACTTGTCCATGCGTTGCCGGTCGACAGCCCCAAGGTCACGCTTGAAAGACGCGACTTCGTCCGCGATCCAGTCGAGGATACTCGCGCGCTCAGCTCTCCGCTCAGCACGTTCTTCGGGACTGGACCCAGCACCGAAGAGCATGTCGAAAGCGACTCTCGGGTCGCGAATCATCGGCATGGGCTCACTGGGGGAAGACCAGCTGATCGTATCAGTGTAGGCACAGGAATAGTTGTAGGTGCAGCCGCCCGATTGATCGAGATTTTCAATACAGAATTGCATCGAGGGGAGCGGAGTGTCCTGCCCGAAGCGTTTCGCGTAAATCTGATCCAGCGACGGGGTCCCAACCCAGAGGTCTGAGCCCTGTGTCTGTTTCGGATGCGACTGCGTCAGGAACACTGCGCTCGACCGGAAGTGGTCCCCTCCGACCTCCGGTGCGGACAGCGGCTCAGCCATCCTAACATCGGTGTTGCTGATCAGCGTAAGGTAGTCCCGGTAGGCTTCAAGTGACTTTGCTGGGTGATCAGCGATGAGCTCGAAGTCACGACCCACCGTCTCGGGAGCGTAAAGGTATTGGGTCGCACCCCAGTCATTACACCCGGCGAGGCCATGCACCTCCTCGATGCAGATCAGGGGCATCTTATCAGCCGCGAGGGACGCACGACCAGAATCGCTGAGTCTCCCGGCAGGTACCATTGCGTCAAGGAACGGTAGGGCAACACTGGCACCCATACCCCGAATGAAAGTCCGCCGCTCGATGTGCTTACCTGTAATGAAGTGCATCTTTTGGTCTCCTGACCTATGTCTTACTGCTTAATCACTAGTGGTTGGGGGAGTTTTCGTCCTCCCCCCCTGCGGCTGCGCTAGCTAGCACCCGCCTGCTTCATTTGGAACGCATCACTCCGTATAACGCCCAGAATGAATGAAGATAGTCGGTATTCATTTTTCTCCGCGGTACGGGCAATCTCTCGAACCACAGGTTGATCATAGTACTCGATGCGGCGGCCGAGGGCATAAGCCATCAGGTTCTCTGTGAAGTTCCGAACGAGCGGAATCGGCCGCTTTAGCAGCGCATCGACTAGTTCCGCAGGCGTGGATACCGGTGTCCCATCATAGAAGTCGCCACGGGTGTCTAGCGGCATCCCGTTCTCATTAAGTCGCCAACTACCCGTCACATCAAAGTTATCAAGTGCAAGACCGATCGGGTCCATCATGCTGTGACAAGAGCTGCAGACTGGGTTTGCTCTATGAAGCTCCATCCTCTCTCGCGTTGTCAGAAACTTGCCATCAGAGACGGTTCCTGTTTCATCCAAATCAGGTATACCCGGCGGTGGTGGCGGTGGTGGCGATCCCAGCAGAACTTCCATGACCCACTTCCCACGGAGCACCGGAGAGGTACGGTTCGCAAGCGATGTGAGTACTAACACACTCCCGTGACCCAGGAGTCCCCGGCGCTGATCATTCAAATAATCAACGCGGCGGAAATGGTTCCCGGAGACACCGGGAATTCCATAGTGCCTCGCAAGTCGCTCGTTAACAAACGTGTAGTCCGCGCTGAATAGTTCCAGAAAGCTCTTGTCTTCATGGACAAGGTTATGAAAGAATAGTTCTGTCTCGCGCTTCATCGCATCCGCGAGATTCTCATCGAAGTTCGGGTAGAAGTTCGGATCCGGACGAATTTTATAGAGATCCTGTAGCCGGAGCCAAAGCCCGGCAAAACGCGTACCTAGCGCTTCAGAACGCCGGTCAGCAAGCATCCTCTTCGCTTGATTCTCGAGCTCTTTGCCCGAGAGTTCCTCTTCCGCCGCGATCTCAAGCAACTCAGCATCCGGAGGCGTGCCCCATAGGAAAAAAGAAAGCCGCGAAGCAAGGTCTAAGTCCGACAATCGATATGTTTCACCGGGATCCTTGTTCTCAGGCTCCCGCTCCAACCGGAAAACGAAGCGCGGACTTGCAAGCACCGCCTCTAGCGCCCTCCGCACCCCAACCTCAAAGCCACCATGCTGAGAGCCGTCAGCGTAAAAGTTCATAAGGCCTGATATGTCGCTATCAGACACCGGACGCCTGTAGGCTTCACTAGCGAGGCGTGACACAACCTGCCTTGCGCATGCTAGTTCCTCACTCGGCACTGTTGGTCGGCAAGAAAAGATCTTGGACCGAGTAGGGGTCTCGGAGATACCAGTAGTGTTATAGGGACCACTAATGATTAGGTCTCTTACGTGCGGTAGCGATGTGATCCCATTTCCTCCGGAGCCACCACCTGCCAGCGACCACTCATGTGGACGAAGGAGATCCTCGTACGGACCATCTGCACGGCGGATGAACGCCGCCGAAACCTTGTGTTGTCCTGCACGAAGCATGATCGGTTCAGTCCGGATTCCCGCTCCACCACGACCGTCTGCCCCGGCTCCTGAACGTGTGTAGTGAAGGAGGGCAATTCGCTCGCCATCGATCGATATATCTATGTCTTCAAGTCGGGCGTTCCGGCCACCCGTGAATGTGATTCCGAAGACATATTCGGCATCGGTCGGGAAAACATGATCGAGTACGATGCCACCACGGGTACCATACGGGGCTCCTTCCACATGGTCCCAGGGGTGCTGGGAAATGTACTCCGGAAGCTTATAGACCTGGTCCACGGCCGGGGCGTTCCTGTTACCCAAAGCCCATCGGCTGATTTCACTCGCAGCGTTGAGATACGATTCAAGTAGGGTGGCCGAAAGCGACTGTACATCAGCAATATTATCGAAGTTGGCACTCATCTGGTCATTCTGGAGCCATTCACTTGCATCGACCTCAAGGAGGAGGAGGTCCCTTATGGCCCGCTCATACTCAGCTCTATTGAGACGCTGGAAGGTCCGAGTACCCGGGTTCGGGTTCCGTGATACCCTTGAATCGATCACGCGCTCAAGCTCCTCGACGACCGTCTGGAGCGTATCACCACCGGGCCTCCTTACACCAACCGGGGGCATCATTCCAGCTCTCAGCTTACGGATCATCCGTTCGGCGATTTCAGCGTTCTGATCGGCTTTATCGGTGTCGAAACCAACCAACGAGAGATTTCCGCTCAGGCGACGGTCATTATGACACCGCACGCAAGTGCCCTGGATTACATCGTTCGGCGATACGTCTCCACTGACTTCGTGAGGGCTCGCTACCAGCCAGGAAGACTTATAAACACTGGATTTTTGCGATACTGATCCCACTTTGCCCGGGGCTCCTGCGAGCACGAGCATCATACCCAGCGCGGTGGTAGAAAAGACAATATTTTTCATTATGGGACAGACTCCCCCAAACAAGCCTGTTCTCAGGCTATCTGGTGGCCTACTAACGGGCAAGGACTATGCAGGTTACACGCTTGGGTGTTGCGTCTAACCCCAAGAAAACCGAAACTGCTCTTAGCATGTTGGTATGAGCTAGCCAGCAGGCACCTGAGTAGCTCCACACAGGAGGTAACAGATGGACGTGAGGCGTTCTTTCTCCCGACGGCAATTCATGGGTGGAGCAGCCACGGCGCTGGGTTACCTGGGGTTAAAGCCGGGTGCAGAGCTTTTGGCTGCTGAGATCGATGAGACGGTAAGGTTCCCGTTCGCACGCAGGCTGGATGACCCTTATGACTCTCTCGCTCACCTAAACTCGAATGAGAACCCGTGGGGGCCTTCCAAGAATATGCTGGAGGCCATGAATGGAGCTTGGAAGTATGCCAACCGCTACGGATACCCTGATGGGAATATCCAGTCGGCGATTGCCGAGCATCATGGAGTAAGCAGGGATCACATCCTTATGGGCGCTGGCTCAGGCGAACTCCTTAAAGTCGTCGGGCTCACCTTTATGAGTCCTGGGAAGAAGGTTATTGGTGTCGAACCGACTTATAGTACCGTTTATAGGCATGCTACTGACCTTCGCGCGGATGCAATCACGCTGCCGCTTATGGAGGACTACCGCCAGAACATCCCGGAGATGATCCGTACCATTAAGATCAATCACCGTAACGTTGGCTTTGTCTTCCTCTGTAATCCGAACAATCCAACTGGTATAACTGTTACAGCAGCAGAGGTAAGGCAGTTGCTGGACAACATCCCTGAGGACGTACCCGTGCTCGTCGATGAAGCCTACCACCACTTCGTGCAAGATCCAGCTTATGCGGAGTCCCTCCCATATGTTCTAGAGGGGCGCAACGTGATAATCACACGCACGTTCTCGAAGATTTATGGTGTCGCAGCGATGAGACTTGGATACGCCATTGCGAAGCCAGAACTCATCGACCGTATGCGCCCATACAGCACCGGCTCTGTCAATGCACTTGTAAAGTGGGGCGGGGTGGCAGCCTTGAAGGACAAGGAGTCCGAGAAGTGGGTGTTGGATAAGACCGTTGAACTCCGGGAAAAGATGATCGCCGGGGTCAAATCAATGGGATTCGATGTCCTGCCGTCTAACACCAACTTCTTTATGATGCATTCGGTTCGGCCATCGTCCGAATTCAGATCTGCTTTCCGTGAGAGAGGGGTTGCGGTAGGTCGTGACTTCCCGCCCATGCTTGACTGGCTCCGGGTCTCGGTCGGTAACGAGGAAGAGAATGAGCGGTTTATGCAGGCGTTGAAGGAAATCGCCTAGCCTAAAGCAAATACAACCGCGAACTGGAAGGGCAATGATGAGGACGGCTAAGAGCACGTCCCCACGAGGCGCCCGGGGCCGAATAGCTCCGGGCGTTCTGTGGTTACTGGTAATAGCTACGCTCTCCGGGAAACAAGATCTCAGGGCGCAGGAACCAGTCGCCTGGGGAGAGGAACTCGTTTTTCATACGTTTTCAATCGCTGCGGTTGATCCCACGACCGGTGAGTCCGGTGTGGCCGTGACTACGCGCGTTCCTTGCGTAGGAAACGGAGTACCGTGGGTACGCGCTGGGGTCGGCGCTGTGGCAACACAGGCTTCTACACGGACGGCTTACGGTAAAGAACTGCTCGATATGCTCGAGGAGGGCCTGAGCCCTCGGAACGCTCTCGATCGGGCCATGGCCGGGGACCCAGAGTCAGAGCGTCGGCAAGTTGGTGTCGTAGCGCTAGATGGTACATCAGCTCAACACACTGGAACCGGACCCAGTTATTGGGCCGGCCATCGGTCAGGGCTGAACTACACTGCTCAGGGCAATGTGCTGGTCGGGCCGGAGGTGGTCGATGCTGTTGCGGAGTCATTCGAGGCGACCGAGGGCTCGGAACGTCATCTGGCGGATCGGCTAATCGAAGCGCTAGGGGCAGGCCAAAAAATGGGCGGTGATCGGAGAATGGGTCGCCTACAGTCTGCGGCAGTGATCGTCGCTGACCCACGAGAAGGTCGCTCCCGACGTGCCGACGGAATCACCGCAAGTATCAATGTCTGTGAGCACCCCACTCCGGTCGCAGAGCTGCGGCGAGTGTACGCTACAATCTCGGGGACCCTAGGCTACCGTACACTCCAGCAATACACAGGTAACGATGTTTGGCAGGTGAAGCTGATCATGCACGTACTCGACTACTACCGCTCAGATGCAGAAACTTTAGAGCAGGACGGTAACTGGCGGCTTTACGATGCTGAGATCATCTCAGCGGTAGACGAATTCCGCTCAGACCAAGGCCTATCAATTCCCAGCTCAGGTAGCAGCCCCCCCGGGTTGGTTGACGCAGACACGGTCGAGCGCATGTGGTCCGAACTCGAGTCGGCGGGCGAGGCAGCTGAGCTCCGCCGAGTCATCAGGGAACTGACAGCGGTCAGGAGATAGGGTCTAGCTACCCGGACCGAAACTACGCGCCCGCACTGAAGGTTCCTGATCGGCTACGCCGATGATTCAAGCCAGGTCGTCGTCGCCCCAAGATTGATCGCGAGGTGCTCTCCGTGCGTGTTAGGTGCGGCACCATGCCAGTGCTCCTCATCCGGACCGATCATAACGAGATCACCCACTCCTAGGGCTAGCTTGTGGCCCATTCGATCTACTACGGAACAGGTGCCACTCAACCCGAGGAGCAGTTGGAAGTCATCGTGACGATGCCAGTTCGTGCGACCCCCTGGGTCAAATCGAACTCGGTAAAGGCGCACTGGCATCTCGTCGTCAGGGCCCAACAACCGCTGGAACGTGCCGGATAGCACAAAGTTCTCGGGGTTCACCGCACTCCGAGGTCGACTCGCAGATTCGATCAGTCTCATAGGCTTTCCGTGGGAATTAGACAACGTGGCTACCCTAGCAGTAACCCCGTCAGGTGATCTCAGTCCGGAGCCTCCAGCACCAGTGCCTCTGCCTCCATCTCAACGAGGTATCCATCTCCGATTAATCCTACACTCACGAGGGTATTTGTGGGCTGGATATGCCGGAAACGCTCACCATGTGCACGGGCCACGGGCTCCCATATCTCGGGGTCAGCGATATAGATCCGGCTCCGTACGACGTCCTCAAGCCGTCCTCCAAGCGACTGGAGAGCACCCTCGATCTTATCGATACAAAAGTGCGTCTGTGACACGGGGTCACTCCCACCGATGAGCCTGTCCCTATGAGTTGCTGTCGTGCCCGAGACGAGGATACGATCCCCCTGCCTCACCGCTCGCGCGAAACCGGCAATGTTCTCCCATTTCGTCCCGCTGAGCGCGATCGTCCGGCCTTCCTGGATTATTCTCGTCGGGTAAGGTGAAGGAAACTTGTCGAAGTGGTCACTGAGGTCCCCAGCAGCCGTCAGGAATGGCGGCTTCCTATACTCGTCACCGCAACCGCCTGGGATCTGCAAGAATTCGCTTCGGGCATGTTCGATTTCATCGAGGGCAGGTCTATCCAGCTCAAAATCGAAAAGGCGCAGGTTGTCTTCGATGTGCTCCCGCTTACCGAGCCGAGCTCCGATAATCACACCGGCCACAGAGGGTGCATCCAAAATCGCCCGAGACGCCACATTCGCTACCGACACCTCGAGACGCCTCGCTACTCTTTCCAGAGCTTTGAGCAGGGCTTGAAACTTGTCCCATCCACCGGCAGCATTGATGAAGCGCTTGTACTTCATCTGAGACCATGTCTCGAGCGACTGGAAGTCGGGCTCGGGAACCCCCACCCAGTGCTCCGTAAGAAAACCTCCCGCAAGCGTCCCAAACGCCATCAGCTTGATGTCATGCTGCAAGCAAAGCTCGGTCATCGCACCGCCGGCTCGCTGATCGAGAAGCGAGTAACAGACCTGGTTCGAGGCAATATCCACACCACTGTTGAGGAGCATCGCTAGATGGGTGGAATCTGTGTTGGTAACCCCTAGATGACGGATCAAGCCTTCCTCTTTTAGCTCCTGAAGACAGAAAATGCAGTCAAGCCAACCCGGGTCTGCATAACTCCAAGCGTGAAACTGGAGTAGATCAAGCTGCTCACGGCCCATACGCTCCAGGGCCAATTCAACCGCCGCGCGTGCCTCTTCTCTTGCTACGGAACCCGGCTTGGGGACCCATTTCGTTAAGAGCTCTGCTGATTCTGGCCAACCCGCCTCATACTGGCCAGCAATCAGCTCGGAGGTTCCATAGTGGTCTGCCATGTCGAATGTCGTGAGCCCAGCATCAACGTATCGACGCATCTCAAGCGCACCCTCTTCCTGACTCATGGAACTGCCCCCTCGCTCCATATCCGCTACCTGCCACAGCCCCGTCAGGATACGCGAGATCTCCAGCCCGGTTGCTAGCTGGGTCCGTTCTACCATCAAGCTATTCCGGCGGAAGAGTCCGAAAGAGAACTTCCGTATCGACCCCACCACGTTTCAGCGCGTGAAGCTCCCGAATGTAGATGCACGTCGCCAGCGCCATCACAACCATCCAAAGAGGTGTCGAACGCAGGTACCATGCCCCGACATCAGCTGTCAGATCCTTCCAAAGATGCACGACCAGAAACGTCCCAAGCAGCACGATTCCAGCCACCGCGACGGGAATCTGGACTCTCCGCGACCGAAGCACAGTCACATCTCTCGCAATTCCCGGATTCCGATGCGGTAGCGTGAGCACTGTCGCACACATGACTATGAAATTCAGGAGCATAGACGTCACGAGGATATCGACTCCCAAGAAGAAGTCGCCGGCAAAGTGGCTGCCGAAGATGCTTGCTGAAGCCATGAGGCCGCTGAGCAAAAGTGCGATATGGGGGGTGTGCCACCTTTGATGGATCCGGGCGACGCTTTTCGGAAAAACACCGTCTTCAGCCCAAGCAAATACGAGCCTAGAGACCGCTAAGAGCATCGCGGGCAAATCATTGATGAGCGCAACTGCTGCTCCAGCGACAATGAGGACCGTCCAGCCCGGTGAAAGGACATATCCAAGCAGCCCGGGGGCAGTAAGGTCCTGAGTTAAAGCGCGTTCCGCGACAAAGCTCCAAGGCACGGTGTGGTACACGGCTGCAGTGAAAAGCAGGTAGAACGTACCCACTGAGACAATTGCGATACCAATCGCAAGTGGAAGGGATCTGCCAGGGTTCTTGGCCTCCCCACCAGCTTGAGCAATCGAGTCGAAGCCTATGAAGCTCGAGAAAAGGAGCGCTGAAGCGGCAAGAAAGCTCGCCCAACTGAACGACGCTTCAGGCTCAGGAGGCACATCGATACCCTCCCGAGCAGCCAGCCCCACTGCGAAATCACCTTGGTCGAACAGAAATCCCGCGACGATCACTATGCCACCGAAAACGAACATTATGAACATCATCGGCACTAGAATCCGCTCATACATTCGGAGTCCTAGCAAATTGATCGCTACCGACAACCAGAGGAAAACCAGGGCGAGGCTTACACGCACTCCTGGCGTGTCGAGCGCCGCAGCAAGCCCATCGATACCCAGAGCCGAAACAATATCCCTCAGGAACGGAATCAAGATATATGAGACCACACCAATCGCTACGGAAATCCCGAACCACTGAGAGAAGCTCGCAACAAACCCGAGGTACGGGTTAAGACCGCGGCTCGCGTAGATATAGCTCCCCCCAGCCCTCGGCATTGCTGATGCTAGGATAGCATATGCGAGTGCAGCGAGGACGGCCGGGACAGCTGAAAACACATAGGCTGCCATCACGTGCGGGCCAATACCCGGCACGCTCCTCTGGATCATGAATGGCAGAACGTTGATCGCCGCTCCGAGCATGGAGCAGATCCCCGTCGCAGCCAGCCCCAATAGTCCGAGTTGGCGGGTGAGACCGCTCAACGGCGGTACCACCGTGTTCTCCGTCACGCCTTGGCGCCAGAACGTCCTGCGGTGGCAGAGATCCGGGGTAGCACGATGAGCGTCATCGTCGCCGCGGTCACAGTGCCCAAGATTACGGCCATGCCGAATCGCCTCGTCGGTGGGAACGTCGATAGCGCAAAGATCCCGAATCCTGCACAGATGATCACACTAGCCCGCAGCACAGGGGCTCTAATCTGCTCCAGTGCCCTGCCCCATGGGAGCAGTTCTCCTCCAGCATCCAACGTACGGACCCGGACAACTAGGTGGATCATCGAATCGACTCCCATAGCAAGCGCGATGTTCGCAGCTGGGGACGTGATTATGTCGACCGCGACGCCGAGGTGTCCAAAAACACCGAGCACCACAACTGGGACAGCTGCAAGACAGATCCACATCCGAGATGTCGTCATGGCAGAACGGGACACGATGAACCCGATTACCAGGAATAAAGCCAGTAGGCCACCGATCCCGAGCCTGAGGCTCGACTTGATCAGCTCTCCGAGTTGAGCTTGAAGATCATAGAGGCCTCCGATCACAACCGGTTCAAGTCCCGCGTCGACGACATTCGCCCTTAACCGCGCCATGATGTCCTGACGGGAAGGTTCCTCGACGGTCTCCCGCATACGCAGGAAATAGTGACCCTCGTCACGGGTCGCGGTGACGTATCCCAGCCCGACACTGCCGAGCTGTGGAGTCGACGCCATGTCGAGGAGGACCTCCAGGCTCAAGAAACCTGCAAATGGAAGTGTCCGCGCGTGCTCCAGAAGCACTGTCGGTGATAGCACTACGCCGACCGCGGAATCCGCTTCAAGCGAAGCCTGCAGGACCTGCATCTTTTCGAACACGGGATTTGAGTCCAGACGCGCTCCCTCGGCGTCTCGAATCACAATGTCGAGTGTGCTGCTTCCTCCGTCCGTGTCGATTTGCTCGAGTCCGTCACGCAGAGGATCACCTTCGGCAAAGTAGGTGAGCAGCCCTGGGTCGGTGTCAACACGCACTACACCTGCACCGAGCAACAACACTATGACTCCTGCTACACCTGCAACCATACCTGCCCGCCTGGGGATCGTGCCGGTTGCGATCGCTGGAAGCTTCGAGGTACGGACCTTAGCCCATCGTCCAAGAAACGAGGGGTAGGCAGAGTAGGCGATTGCCATAGCCGTAAGTGCGCCGATTATGCCTGCAACTCCCAGTTCTCGTAGAGGCCTCGCCGATGCTATTAGGAGAGAAGCGAAACCAAGCAGCGTAGTCGTCATGCTCCAGAATGAAGCCTCAAGCGTGTCTCGGATTGCATGTTGAACAGCAAAAGCCCGGTCGGTGTGCCCCTCAGCAGCTCGCAGCCAGTTCGCCGTCATGAAGACGACGTGCGAGAGGGTCAGAACAAAGACAATCGTCACCAGGTTGGCTGTCAGCAGCCCAATAGTGACGCCTATTGCCTGCGTTATAAGAAGCGTCAAACTCACAGAGATAAAGCAAGTGGCCAGGGTTCCCACGACAATTGCAATGTCGCGGTAGACGGCCGCGATCAGCAGACCGAACACTAGGACAGCAGCGAGACTGAAGACGATCAGATCACGGTTGAGATTCCGCCGGATCAGCTCGACAATCACCGGTACACCGGACATCACGATGCCGAGTTCCGGTGCTTGGTGGTTATCTATAACCTCCTCAATTCTCGGAATAAGGATTTCGGGATCTGTTTCGTCCGCCGATAGCACGATGTTGGTGGCAGCAGTATCTGGCGTAAGTAGGATTCTGCCGAATAGAGGGCTGCGGACAGGATCGTCGGTCGTGATACTGTACCCACCGACCACACCCTCGATTTCTAGGAGTTCGGTCGTAAGCGCTTCGATTCGGTCCTTATATGAGTCTTCCGCGCCTTGCAAACGGGCGACTCGGAGAATGATCTGTGGGCTCGACGGATAGGTTTCATTAATCTTCTGCGACGCCTGGAGTTGAGGATCATCCTCAGAGAAGAAGAAGTCACCCTCAACACGTGGGCTCAGATCTCCAAAACACCAGACCACTCCGAGACTGAGGGCCGCCGCAAGAAGTGCGATCCAGGCAGACGCAGGATGCGTCCAGAGTCGAGGCAACACTCTGCTAGATCCAACTTCGAATTGAGGTCAAGATCCGTCCTGTGAATCCAGCTGTCGCAAACAATTCATCAAGCTCATGACTTCAACTTGCACACATACGTAGTCTGTTGTCAGGTCCCCACTCCTCAAGTGAGGCGGTACCCCACTGTCTACCTCCCCACTTGATACAGGTCACTTAGGACACGAAGCTTGCCAATCCAGTTCATCGCCCCGGAGGCCCTCGTGCTGCGTCGTCTCTACTCCTCACTTGCAATCGCATTAGCGGTGCTTGTCTCAGCCACCGCCCTACCTCTCCCCGCCCAGACCCTATTCGGCGGGTATCCGAGCGCTCGGATGGGAGGAAACTATATGCACAACTTTTATTTCCCACCGGCGCCGAGTTCGACGCCCTGGTACCCGAGTTGGTCACCGGACGGCGAGAGCATCGCAGTTGCGATGCAGGGATCCATATGGAGTGTTGAGGTGGTTTCCGGTCTGGCGACCGAACTCGTCTCGGGACCGAAGTACTACTCATCTCCCAACTATTCACCTGACGGACGATGGCTCGTCTACACCGCTGATGACCACGGTCGTTCGATTCAGCTCGAGGTCTTGAACATCGAGACCGGGGAGACAATGGCCCTGACGAATGACCGGCACATCTACGCCGACCCTCGCTTCAGTCCAGACGGGACACGAATCGCGTATGTGTCGACCGAACCGTCTGGCTACTTCAACGTTTACATCCAGACATTCTCAGCAGGGCGCTTTAGCGGTGAGGTAGCGGCAGTCACGAGGGACAATAACTACGGACGCAATCGCCTGTATTTCGGTGCGGACGATATCCATATCTCGCCGGCCTGGTTCCCCGACGGTGAAAACCTCCTGCTTGTGTCGAACCGTGATGTGCCACTGGGAAGCGGAAACGTATTTCGCGTTCCAGCTCGCGAAGACGGCTTCGACGAACGTGAGACGGTGCTAGTTGAGCAGACTCTCTACCGCTCACAGCCAGACGTATCAATCGATGGAAAGCGCTTCATCTTCTCGTCAACGCGAGGTACCGCTGACCAATTCAATAACCTGTACGTGCAACCCACCGTGGGCGGAGAACCCTACAAGATGACGTTCTTCACTCACGACGCCTTCCACCCGCGCTGGTCACCAGACGGCGAATGGATCGCGTATATCGACAACCGTGAAGGGCTGCCACAACTCAAGCTGCTTGAGACCTACGGCGGAAAGATTGTCGACTTGGAGATCACCGGACGTAATTGGAAAAACCCGATGGGTACGCTACGCCTGACAACCGTCGGGGCAAATGGGCAGGCGACGGGAACCCGCGTCCATGTCGAAGCGTCCGACGGTAGGTTCTACGCACCGACCGACGCATACGCTCGTATTGCACAGCGGGCGGGCTTCTGGTTCTTCCACCATACGGGCACATCCGTCCTGGAACTCCCCGAGGGTGAGGTTTCCCTACTCGCCGTGAAAGGTTTTGAGAACCAACCTGAGAGCGTAACGACTCAGATCCTGGCTGGGGAAGTGACAGAACTCACACTTGAACTCGAGAAAGTGATCGACATGGAGGAACGGGGCTGGTTCAGCGGCTCGACCCACGTGCACGCGAACTATGCCGGGAATCTGCATAACTCGCTTGAGAACCTCATGATGATGTCGGAGGCGGAAGACCAGGACATCGTTCTCGAGCAGATCGCGAACAAAGACAACCGTATACTAGACTACCAGTACTTCGTGCCGGGAGGTCAGGCACACCCACTTTCAACCCCGGATCGCGTGCTCGTTGTGGGCCAAGAATACCGCCCGCCGTTCTACGGACACGTTTTCCTCTTCGGGATGCGAGACCACCTCATCTCACCGTTCACCACGGGCTATGAGGGTACAGGAATTGAGAGTCTCTATCCGTCGAATACAGATATCTTCCTCAAAGCAAAATCCCAGGGAGCCTACACCGGCTATGTCCACTCTCAGTGGTCCAGTGGTGACCCTCTCGATGGAACACTGGGCGGTGCGAAAGGCTTCATGGTCGACGCCGCACTAGCGACCGCGGACGCGGTGGAGTGGTCTACCTCGCAGACAGGGTTCGCCCCGGTCTATGCTGTATGGAACAATGGGCTCCAGGTCACACTCGTAGGCGGAGAAGACTCAATCAGCAATTTGCAGAACACCGCGATCGTGGGTTCCGTGCGAACGTACGTGAAAATCCCCGGGGGCGAACTCTCAATGCATGGTTGGTTGCAAGCGATGAAGAACGGACACGCTTTCATGTCGAACGGCCCGCTCGTAGAACTCGAGGTGGAAGGACAGATACCAGGGGAGACAGTCCAGCTCTCCAGCGGTGACAACGTAACAGTCACGGTCGAGGCAACATCCCTCACTCCGCTTGAGAAGGCAGAACTTGTTTTCAATGGTGAAGTCATCGCAGATATGCCCCTATCCGCTGACAGGCGCAGAGTTTCTTTCGAGCGCAACTTCCAACCAGCGCACTCGGGTTGGTATCACGTACGCGTGAACGGTGCCAGCGGAGAAGCTTTCCCTATGGGGATCGGCTACGTCCAGGCGGTGACAAACCCAGTATGGATCATCGTAGACGGTGCGCCGGTCCGCTCCTCAGAGTCTGCGGACTATGGAATCGCGTGGATCGACAAGCTGCAAGAGATGGCAGAAGAATGGCCGGACTGGCGCTCACAGGCGGAGAAAGACCACGTCTACGCCCAGTTCGACTCGGCCCGCGACGTATATCGTCAACTCAAGGCTGAAGCCGGAGGTAATTGAGGATCGTCTTACATACCTAAGTACCTAGCTAGGCCGGAATCAATTTGTTCGCTACCCGGTGCCCCACTTAACGCTGGCTATGCGGCGCTGATGATCTCCAGAAGCTCAATCTCGAAGATCAGCGTCGCGTTCGGACCGATCGGGCCACCGGTCCCCTGAGGTCCGTAGCCGATATCGGAGGGAATGACGACCCGGAAGTGGCTTCCTACAGACATCAGCTGTAGGGCCTCAGAAAATCCCGGAATGACTCCGCCAATCCCAAACTGAGCCGGTTCTCCGTCGTACGAACTGTCGAACTCGCTATCGTCAATCAACGTGCCACGGTAGTGCAGCCGTACCTGGTCATCCAGGCCAGGCATGGACCCCTCACCCTGCCTGAGCACTTCATACTGCAACCCGCTCTCTGTCGTCATCACGCCCGCCCTGGCTCCGTTCTCTGCCAGATACTCGTCCCCTGCTAGTGAATTCTCCACCGCAAGGCGATCAAAGTCTTCCTCGGCAGCAATCTGAATCTCTTCGGAAAAAGTCTGGAGCATCACCTGGAGCTCATCGGAGGGCACTGCCGATTCGTTACCCTGAAGCGCATCCTCGATCCCGCGCAGGAAAGCCGGCCTATCAAGGCGATCCTTGGTCTCGGTAAGCTGACCACCGACGTTTAAACCAATACCGTAGGAGGCTTTCTGATCAGGCGTCTCGAGGTCTGCGGAACCGATGGCGACACGACCCTCGCAGCCTACAAAGGCGGCAGTCGCGAATGCCACGCCGAAAAGCGCTATCCTCCCGTTAAGTCGCATCGTCAGTACCTTTTAGAAAGGGAGATCGAAGCTAACGCATGGCCTAGAATCGCCCAACATCGGGTTGGATCTCCCGGCATGGCTGCTCACCTATCCAGAATGCTCACACGAATGCACTTTGTTGGGCCCTGGGCTGGTTCCCGGATTTCAGGTGTTGAAATAGTCGGAGGCAAAAGAATGAACAAAGTCACTCGTCGGATCTTATTTAGCGCCTCACCACTATTGGTGAGCCTACTTCTCGGACCAGGTGCGCTACTCGCTCAAGATACGCGGGATCCCGAGGCGATCCTTGCCGCAAAAGAGTGGGTGACACCACCGCCTGAGATCGCAGAAGCAGTCATGGCGCCTCGCTACCTGAACGTGACACTCAACAACGTGAGCCCCGACAAGCGATGGTTTATCCATGAAATCGGTGACGGCCCCGTCACCATGGATCGGTTTTCCATACCGTTCGACGAGCTCGGTGGGCTCTTCATCGACTATGCAGCCAACCGGGTGCGGAACCTTACGATCCGCACAAACATCGGTATCAACGTCATATCTTCGGCGGACGGTTCTGAGGTCCAAGTGGACGTGCCCCAAGGATCACGAATCTCGAGCACAACCTGGTCACCAGATGGATCGCACCTAGCCTTCTTCGTACACACGGACCAAGCCACACACATCTATGTGGCCGACCCGGCAAGTGGCGACTCCCGGCAAGTGACTCGTTCGCCAGTACTAGCAACCTTGGTTACAAACTTCGAATGGACCGCGGACGGAGAAGAGATCGCCACGATCCTCGTCCCCTCAGAACGGTCGGGACGACCGCTGCTGATAGGAGCCCCCACTGGGCCTCAGGTAAAACAGACCGAGGACGGAGAGAACATGCTCCGCACGTATGCAAGCCTGATGGCGACACCGCAGGATGAGATGTTGCTTGAATGGCATGTGACCGGGCAACTCGCGACGATCGATATAGAGAGTCGGGAAGTAACTGAGATCGGTGATCCGGCCATGATCTACAGCTTCGACTTTTCACCAACTGGTGAGCATACGAGAACCGAACTCCTCCAAGAGCCATTCAGCTATATCGTTCCGGTCCGAAGCTTTGGACGAGTCGAGCAGATCTGGGACCGAGAAGGAACAGTACTCGCAGAGTTGGACGTCACCGAGATGAATACCGGTCTGGGAGACAATCGGCCTGCAGCTCCAGGCGTGTCTGGAAGCGATGGAGATCCGGACAAACGACAGGTCGCTTGGAGAGAAGACGGGGCAGGTCTGACCTTTCTCCAGCAGGAGGAGAACGATGAAGAGGATGATGCCGATTCTGATGAAAGCGCAGAATCTCCCGACCATGTGATGCTCTGGGCGCCTCCATTCGATGAGGACAGCCAGTACTCCCTGTACTCGCATGACTCACGTATCCAGAACCACCGGTTTTCTGCTGACTATGGAACGCTCTTCTTGAGGACAAGCCGGAGAGGAAACGTGGGGGAATACGCAGTCGACCTGAGTGATCCCGATACACGCTACACTCTCATCGAATACGACTCTGATGACTTCTACGCAAATCCGGGCTCACTGGTCATGGCAGGTGGGCGTGTGGGCGGCGGCGGCGGCCGCGGTGGTGGAGGCGGTGGCTCTGCCGGCGTGGTAGAGACATCCTCCGACGGTGTGAACGTCTTCCTATACGGCACGAGTTACAACGAAGACCCCGCTGCCGAAGGACCTACGACTTTTCTTGACAAAGTCGAGATCCGGACGGGTGAAAAGGAACGGATCTACGAGAGTGACAATAACGAGCAGTACGAGCGTATTGTGGCCATCCTCGACGTCGATGCCGAACGCTTTGTTGTGTCCCGCGAGAGTCCGACTGAGATCGCACAGTCGCACCTGATTACTGGTGCGCAACGGACGCAACTCACTGACAATATCGACTATACGCCCGATCTAACGAACGCCCCACGGCAACGCTTCGTTGTTGAACGACCAGATGGGTTCCGTTTCTTGGTAAACGTGACACTGCCACCTGGCTATACACCCGGCGAGCGGCTGCCTGCCATGTTCTGGTTCTATCCGCGGGAATACGAAGATCAAGAGAGCTATGACGAGCGAGGCCGCACCTATAACATCAATGCCCACCCGAACTTCGGAACTCGTTCCATTGAATACCTGGTTCGGCTAGGCTACGCGGTTGTTGAGCCCGATGCTCCGATCGTAGGGAAAGCCGGGCAAATGAACAACAACTATCAGCACGACCTTAGGAACAACCTCGCCGCGGTGATTGATGAACTCGACGAAAGAGGGATTATCGACCGCAAACGGCTAGGCCTAGGAGGGCACTCTTACGGAGCGTTTGGAACGGCGAACGCCATGGTGCACACCCCGTTCTTCAAGGCCGGGATTGCCGGTGATGGGAATTACAACCGCACATTCACACCGCTCTCGTTCCAGAGTGAGAGGCGGATATTCTGGGATGCCAAAGACGTGTATCTCGGAATGTCACCGTTCATATATGCGAACAACCTTACCGGGGCCCTCCTCATGTACCACGGCCTCCACGACCAGAACGTGGGGACAGCTCCTGATCACTCACCACGCCTCTTCCACGCGCTAAACGGGCTAGGCAAGAAGGCGGCGATGTACCTTTACCCGTTCGAGGATCACGGGCCGGCGACAGAACAGACGATACTCGATCTATGGGCGCGCTGGACTGCTTGGCTTGATGTGCACCTCGTGGATGAAGATCTAACAATCACCGAACAGCAGGACGGGCGGTAACTCTTAGCCCTAACGCAATAAAGGGAATAAGTGATAGAGGGGATTAAGGGGGGGAGCCGGGTCGCTGGCTCCCCCCCCTTAATTCTTATAGAGCCTTGAGTAAGCCCAACCAATTGGGCGGGGTTTTCTCTTCTTCTCAAGCCTCACAGGTTACTCTCCAACCAAAACTGGACCGAACAATGAGCTTCTTGAAACAACTGCGACCGGTCATACTCATTCTGGCCGCTCTCCCCAGTGCGATGTACGCCCAAGTCCCAATCGACTTCGGCATGCGTGTGGATGAAATCTTTGCGCCCTGGACCTCACCATCGTCACCTGGATGTGCAGTCGGTGTGGCTCTAGATGGCCTGACCGTTTTTGAGCGAGCCTACGGAATGGCGGATCTGGAGCACGGGATTCCCAATAAGCCGGAAACAATCTTCGAAGGCGGCTCGGTCTCCAAACAATTTACAGCTGCGGCCATCATGCTTCTTGCCCTCGACGGCCAACTGTCCCTAGAGGACGATATTCGGAAATACGTGCCAGAAGTTCCGAACTATGGTCCTACTATCACGCTCCGTCATCTCATGACACACACGAGTGGGCTCAGAGACTGGGGTAGCGTAGCGGGAATCTCAGGATGGGGTCGCGCGCAAAGAAGTCATAACCATGACCATGTGCTCGACATCGTCAGTCGGCAGAGCGCAGCCAATTTCGACCCAGGTCACGAATACTCTTATTCCAATACTGGATACAATCTGCTTGCCGTCGTTGTGGATCGCTTGGCTGGTATGTCGTTTGCGGACTTCTCCAAGGAACGCATATTCGAGCCCTTGGGAATGAATAGCACCCAGTGGAGAGATGACTACCGTCGTCTCGTGCCAGGACGCAGCACAGCCTATTCAGCAAGGCCCGGAGGGAACTGGGTGATCGACCGGCCTATAGAACATGTCCACGGTAACGGAGGCATTCTAACGACCGTTGGGGATTTAATAATCTGGAATGAGGCACTCACTGACGGACGGCTCGGAGGTCCGGAGTTTGTGCGGATGATGCACGAGGAGCGGGGCAGGCTATCTAATGGCACCCAAATCATCTACGCCGGAGGGCTGCAGCATGGGACGCTGGGCGGCGTGCGCTCAGTAACTCACACGGGATCTACTGCAGGATATAGGGCATTCCTGGGGCGCTATCCGGACCACGAACTATCAGTCGCTATGCTTTGTAATGCGTCGAACGTGTCCACCGGGGGCACCGGCGCAAGCGTTGCAAGAGCCTTCTTAGGTGATGCGGTTACCGAGACCATCCCCCCAGAGCCAGCTTCTGTGTCAGCCATGGTCCTCGAACGTTACGTCGGCCTCTACAGAGATCCCGTAACTGGTAACACGCGAACCTTAAGGCTCGCAGGTGGCGAACTCAGAGATGGAAATACAACGCTTATTCCGCTTAGTGAGACCCACTTCCAGGCTGGAGCCACAGATCGCATCTACCGGTTCCAACTCAACCGGGGCCAGCGCGCCCAGTTCAAGATTGAAGCTTGGCAATACACAAACCAAGTGTTCGAACCCGTGGAAGCTTGGTCTCCAGCCCCAGGTGAGCTTGTATCATTCGAGGGCACGTACACTAGCTACGATGCGGAAACCACGTTCTTGGCAGAAGTAACTAACGGTGTGCTCACACTATGGCAGCGCCCAGGTATCACCCGTATCCTCACCCCGATCTATCCAAACGCCTTTAGCTCGGGGGGGCCAATCGTACGGTTCAGGGCTGACGCGTCCGGGGAAACGAATGAGCTAAGTCTCAGTATCGGAAGGGTTTACGACATGCGGTTCCAGAAGACCGGCAACTGAGCATCGGATCAAAATCCGCCGCTAAGGTACCCGCAGTCGCTATCGCCTCCCAGGTAAGCCCTCTGCTGTCACACGTTCTCCTTGTACAAGCTTGCGATCCAGAAAATCGTCAGACGCCTCAAAGGCTTCAACCCAACGTCTGAACAGCAGCGTCGAGTGTACGTCATCCGGCCACACCATCAGTTCGTATTCGACGCCATGCGCTCGCAACAGTTGGACGAGGCCAACTGTTTGGGAAAAATCGACATTTCGGTCGTCATCCCCATGAATCAATAACACTGGGGATGTCCAGTTCTCGATCTCTGAGATTGATGACGCCTGCCAAGAAACACTTTCTGGGTCGAGCGAGTCACCCCAGAGGTGTACACCAGCGATGTCGACGCCGGCTGCGAAAACGTCCGAATCTCGGGCCAAGCCTTGAGCTGTTAGAATGCCACCGTAGGAGAGTCCCCAAATGCCAACCCGGCTCGCATCAACGTCGTCCCGGGATTGCAAGTATTTCCCAGCGGCCAACACATCTCTGTACTCAGTATTACCCTGCCCTCCACGTCCGGGAGAATTTCGAAATTCTTTTCCGTATCCAATCCCGCTTCGGTAATTGACCGACAACACCACATAACCGCGCGATGCAAAATATTGGTTCATAGCGTACGCCATGTGGTAGAAACCGCGATGATGATACCCCAGCAGCATCTGCCGCCTTGATCCACCGTGAATAAAAATGAGAGCCGGCCTCTGCTCTCCTTCTTGGAGATCAGAGGGTAGAAAAAGTTGGTTGTTAAACTCAAGACCATCTTCTGCGGTCAAGGTCACGTTCTCAGGAATCACATGTGCACCTCGCGGGAATCGATCCGGAAGCGATGTAATCACACGTGCTTGTCCGCTGTTGGCTGGAACAATGGCAACGGACTGGGCCTGTCGGGCGTCTGCATAGAGGATGGCAACCTTATCGCCCGATGAAAGAGTTGCAGGGTACGTCTCGATCCCGTCTCCATCAGTGATCATCTCAGACTGCCCACCCGCCACCGGCACACGCCACAAGTCCCGCCGGTCGATATCGCTATGGTTTGATGAGTAGAATAGCGTCCGGCCATCGCTGGAGAAGGACGTTTGCATCACGAAGCCCTCGCCCGGTGTCAGTTCGACCAGAGGGGCGGTGGGGGTATCAACTGAGATCGAGTACCAGTGCCGCCAATTCCCGGGCTCTGCCTCGAATACGACGTGGTCGCCCTGCCACTGGATCCGACCGATCTGGTTGAACCCGTCCTCTTCGGCCGGTGCACTCCAAAGAAGCTGCCCTTCACCGGTGGATGCGTCAGCAATCCAGATCTCAAGTGTGTGGCCACCAACGAAGGTGGAGGAAATCAATCCGTCAGGAAAATCCGACTCATTGAGTCCTTCAGGACGCTCCGCTCCAGAACCGAACGGAAGGCCGGGACGCCGAATGAACGCCACCCGTGAGCCATCCGGAGACCAAGCTGGTGAGGAATCCCGATCGACGCCCGGAGAAAGATAGGTGATAGAAGGACTGCGCTGGTCGTAAACTCCGATATAGCTGTGATCACCCCGGTCACTGATAAAGGCCACGTGACTTCCGTCAGGTGACCACACAGGATCTCTGTTCTGACCGTAATTGGTGATAAAGGGTGCACCGCCCTCCTCTGCCGCCCGCAACCCCGAGTTGACCGGTGCACGGTAGATCTGACCCGACTCCACATATAGTACCCAGCGTCCGTCAGGTGAGAGTTCGTAGTCCTGCATGGCTACCACACGCCAAGGATTGCCACCACCGGTACCCATCCCCCAAACAACTCGCTCTCCCCCTCGTGGATTACTCGTTGGATTCGCGACCCATCCTTCCCGATTAGGTGCATGACCACGAATGAAGGTCACGATCTCGCCATCGTCAGAAATTTGCAGGCTGGTCAGGTCTATACCGTCGTCTTCCAAGTAGCCTGTGAGCCGAACTGGATCATAGTCAGGGGGAACAGCGGTGTAGACGTTCCTCATACCACGCTCATTCTCGATCCAAGCTATCCGGTCTGAATGTCTCGCTGAGACGAGGTTGGACGGAAACCCAGGGCTGAGAATATCCTCAATACTGAAGTTTTCTTGCTCCTGGGCCAGCCCACCCGAGGCCGACACGAGGAAACTGAACAAAAGAGCAATCGAAGCACGATTCATGAGTACCTCCTACGCGGCAGCTACCAACCCGTGACCTAGTTCTGTACGAATCATGCGGGCTTGGCGGGCTCCGGAAAAGTAGAGCCCCATCCGTTTCAACCATCGTGTAGAAGCGAAAATAACCCGCACTCTCCTTCTTCAATTATGCTTGTAGCTACCGGAAAGGGTCCATACGTTCGCTCTCCAAAGCAGTTTCGACGCACCTGCTGTACCTCGGTACTCGGAGTGGAACTATGCGCCACAGCCCGATCCTAGTCGCCACAACGCTAGTCCTGAGCATCTCTGCGGCGACTGCCCATGCTCAGACGGCCAGAATGGACCTGGCCACGCTATACGACCTCGGTAACCTGGTGATCGACACCAATGCTGACAGCGTGCCGGACCTGGTGAATGCGTCTCTCGTCCTAGGCGAGACACCCACCATCACCGAGATAGCAGCAGCAGCTGAGATCTCAGCTCGCCTCGGCTTCGAAACGATGGCCATGGACCTCCCAATCCAGCGTGGTATTTCGGCCGACGGGATCCTGATCGTGATTGGACGGAGCGGATTGGCTGCCTCGGGCCTAAGCTCGCCGGGTGTTGATCCAACCTCGCTGGACGCAGGAGAGGGCTCCGTAGTCATCCGATATGCCAACGATCGCACCTGGGTGCTCGTCGTTGGTGGTGACGACGAAGGGCTCATGGTGGCCGCCCGTCTCTTTTCGGGCGTGCTTCCTCATACGAGAACGCTCTCCACCGCAAAGCTGGACGCGGTGACTGAGGACCTTTCCGATGCGCTCGTGAATGCAGGAGTCACGGGTGCCGAGATCCGGTTGACTCAGGCACGTGCCAGAATAGACAGAGATGGCTTATCCCGTGTTGTTGCTGATATCACGGTCGACCCGGCCGATGTTGATTCAGCGGCGGCGGCGATGCGTGACCTCCGCGACGCAGAATCTGGCACTGAAAACCCTGAGCCGGAGGAATCCACTGAAGCTCCCGAGCAAGAGACGGATTCGATCACAGCTCAGAGCGATGACCAGGAGGGTGACCGAACTCCCCTGTCATATCCTGGCCTAGGCTCTGTAGAAGCAAGAATTACCAACGGGCCTGT
>DCAD01000036.1:77834-81963 GCA_002311875.1 Gemmatimonadales bacterium UBA1142
GATCGTGTGGATGTGATGCTCGTCCCAGGCTCCTCAGGCATAGAAGGGTTACCAGATCTAGCTGGACGGCTCGGCCTCGAATCCACTGGCTTCGTTGTGCCCCTTGTACAACCAGCTGCGACCCTCGACCGCCCCGGATCACAGCCGACCCTGGTTTTGGTTGGGACGGAGAACCGGTTCATCGACCAACTCGCCGACAGTGGTCTGATCGATATCGCTGCGCTGGAGCCTGGGGAGGGCCTGATCCAGATTGTCCCTGACGCATTCGGATCAAAATCGTCACTCGTCGTGACTGGGCACGACGAGGTGGGTGCTCTTCGAGCTTTGGAGCAGGTCGCATTGACCTTTCCACATCTCGCTGAGCGCGGCAAAGACCGACCGACCGTCGATGATGTTGAGCAGGAGGTCTGGGACGCACTCGCTGGGTACTCCCCTGTAGGACAAGCAGCAATTGGATTGTACAAGCTCGATCGTATTGCAGAAAAACTTTCTGATGTCACAATCGTATCCGCACGCGTGCTCATGTCCGTCGAGAAAGCCGACGATGGCCTAAGTGAGTATGTGCGGGCGCGGGCCTCCTCTAGCCTGGGAACAGATAATCTCGAAGTCTTAATCGACGACCGAGATGTTCAGAAAGCCGCCACAATCTTCGAAGAGACCAAGACCCTTTCGTCCGAGGTTGATCGTTTTTGGTCTCTCTTCCGAGAGGTCATCGTGCCGGCGGCATCAGCAGGTGAACTGATTCAGGTTGAGGCACGTTTGAGCGAGCCCCCTGAACTTCGTGCCCAGATCGCTATCGAGGCCCGTCAAGCATTAGTTGAAGCGGGGGCTGACCCCGCCAACACCGACGTGCGTATCCTCTCCGCGTTCAAACAGGGCTATTCGTGGCTTGAAGAAGTGATCGCGCCACAACTCCAGGACCACACCCTGGGAGAGATCGTCATCCGTTTTCGAAGAAATGACCCACCCGAGAACTGGCCACAGCAAGCGATCAATACGCCAGTCCGGTGGCTGCACGAGATCTTTCCGATCGATGAGGTGTTCGCCCGCGATCTCGGTCTTGAGCTTGAGCAGATACGGTTTGAACAAGTGACCGAAGGTCCCACCTACGAAGTGCACGTAACAAATGATTTGGGCTCCGTCATTCTCAATGAGAGCTTTGATCCAAAATGGGTGCTTCGTCCATACTTCGATCGGTTCCGGGACTATGAGCAGGTGAGAGTGACGACCGGTTGGCTGCAAGCCACAGCCGGTGACCGTACGCTCGTAGACGAACGGATCGTGACCGATCCTGAGGCGTTCTGGGATTATTACCAGGCGGAAGTCCTTCCGGCTGTCTACGACTACGTGATGGAACTGCACGAGGGGATACCTAACGGTGGAAGTGGTGATGCTCCTTATTTCGGGTCACTGACAGTCGAGATGGCGATGAGTGAACCCGACTACCGGCTTGGTATTGACAACGAGATCCATGCACCAATGGACGCCCTGCACGAGGAAATCTACTTCGGGACAATCGAGTTCTTCGATATCCTGGGCCGCAACTCGCGCGGGCAAGGGCTGACATTCCCCGGACGGGTCATCCCCCGCATGCACCCCAAATCGGACGGCTCAGCGGCAACCGTAGAAATCGTATTCACGGGCTTCGCCACGTCACGCCCAGCTGTCATCGTCGAATACCAGGACGTCGGAGGTGATGAGGGCGAAGTACGCCTCGACATCCCAAAGACAGGGCTTGAGCGACCATCTGCGAGACTGGCTAAGGTCCACGAAGATGAGCCCGGGCTGAGGCGCTTGGGTCTAAGAGTGCGTGTCGACACCGATGCCGACATGCGTGACAGCCTGGTTACTCTCTCAGCCCCGGAAGCCGTCGACCGGAGCATGGTCTCTGCCGCGCAAATTGAAGCAACGATCCAGGAGATCCAGGCACTACGCAGCGCGGGTCTCTATAGCACCGCTCTCTCCTACCATGGTCTGGGCTCGATCGAGATCTGGGCAGAGTGGACACATGAGCAGGATCCCAACTCCCGTAGGACGGTGACTCTCTCAGGAAACGGATCGCCAAAGCCACTCCCTAACTGGCGCAGCCTACTCCCTCAGGACTGGTCGTACGAAGGCAGCCGCATTGTTCAGTGGGACACCCCGATCCCTCCCCCCGAGGGTCACCAGATGCTTGCAAAAATGGCGAGTTCTTTTGACGAAGCATCCATTTACAGAGTTGGTCGCTCGTACCTTGGCAAGGAAATCTGGGCGATGGACCTTATGCCGGCCGTCTCCGCGACACACTGGTCGCACGTCAAAGCGACCACGTTCAAGCCGACGGTCGTGTACTCGGCAAGGCAGCACGCGAACGAGGTGTCATCAACTAGCCACGTGCTACGTCACGCAGAGTTGCTCCTGACTGATCCTGAACAGCGGGAGAAACTCAATAAGGTCAACGTGATAGTTCATCCGTTCACGAACCCGGATGGCGCGCAACTCGCTTACGACCTCTATACGACGAACCCCGATTACATCCTCCACGCGGGATACCTTGGGTCACTGGGCCAGGATGCGTCTTCAGGTGGAAACGATAGTCACCCGATCTACCCAGAATCAACTGTCAGAGGGAGACTCTGGGCAACGTGGCTCCCGGACATCTTCCTCAACCCGCATGGCTACCCAAGTCACCAGGTCGTGCAGCTATTCAGCGAGTACACGGGACTCGTCAGACGCGGGCGTGTGACGGAGCGCAACTGGGGCTTCAACAAGGGTTGGTTCATGCCCGGCTTCAGCTTCATAGACAACCCGAGTTTCCCTCGCCACAAGGATGCCGCCTTCCAGATCCGAGACTACATCACGTCAGCGATCAACTCGAACCGAGACGTTTTCGAGATGAACCAACGCAACTACGCTCGATATAGGCGCTATGGCGTTGATTTCGACCCTGACATCTTCCGGCTCCCGATGACCGACAGCGTCCTGATTCAGATGCCGCTCAAGGGCTCAAGCGGGGAGGGTGGAGGTGGCTACAACCCCCGCGTGACGATCTGGAGCGGGACAACTGAGGCTCCGGACGAAACCGCCTACGGTCCATGGATGGAATTAATCGCAAAAGCCGGCCTCTCATGGGACCAAGCGATCCTCAACTACCTGAATGATGGAGACCACAAGGTCAATCGTTCGGGCTCACACTTCTTTGGCGGCGTATCCCTGCGGATGAGTCGACCACGACCTCCTGGAGACGAGGAAGGGGATCAGAGCAGTGTCGATCAGAATCCCAGGCGGATGCTCTTGCGGTACAAGCCTTGACCACACCCTTTTTGCAGCAAGGAAGTGCACCCCAGATCCTCATCCCCGACTTGCAATGAATAATACCCACAAGCTTACCGTTGCCATTCTTACAATGACTTTCTTAGCGTGCAGTGATGCACCCCCGGCCGAAACCGATGCACCTGCTGCTGACGAAGCTCCCATCGGGACCGTCACGATCGCTCAACCCGCCGCGGAATCCCAGGTGATGGGGGCGAACGTTACCGTTAGCCTCCAGGTCGCGGGTTTCCAGATTGTACCTGCAGGGGATACCACGTCCGGAACAGGTCATCATCATTTGTATTTGGACGCCGATCTCACGGGAGCTGGAGAACCGGTCCCGACTGTCCCGGGCAGCATCATCCATATGGGAGATGGCTCGTCTGAGTACACATTCGAGGGCGTACTCCCGGGGGAGCACAGGCTGATCGCTGTGGTAGCTGACGGAATTCACATCCCGCTTCAACCATGGGTCGTTGATACCGTAACGTTCACGGTGAACTAATCGGCGAGAACTTACTGCACGGAGTGCCACCCCAATCCACATACGGCTCTCTGGTGGTCGCACCTGATCACAGAGGGGAGCAACGTTTACTATCTCTGAGGATCCCGAGATGAGAATCCGAACCATTGGGCTTTTCATAGGGGCAGCACTTGTGGTCGGCTGCGCCGGCACGCCAGGTCCTGGAGATGCCGGATACCCCTACAATGTTGATGGCGACTACTCTGGATCACTTATGGTTTCAGGTCTGACGTTCACGGGGACCATGCAGATCAGCACCCAACCGGGAGGCGCAGTCACCGGCACTCTTTCACTGAATCGACCAGTGCAAATCAA
>DCAD01000036.1:82341-84970 GCA_002311875.1 Gemmatimonadales bacterium UBA1142
CTCTGGATGGAGATTCCGGAGCTTGATGAAGAAATGGTCCATTTCGCTGGATTTGGTGCGGGACTTGGATCAAATGATATCGGTCTCGACCGTGGTGCCCTGCGTGGCTCGAGAATCGTCAAGTTTGAAAGAGTAGGTCGTAAGATATTTATGGTCCAACCGAACTATCGTTTCCGGGCAAACAGTGACAACCCGGCTGAGACGCGAGCGGTGCGCGATGCGTTTGCGAGATCAATCCTCTGGAGCTTCACCCCAGCTGCAGAAACTGGTGGGCGTGTGCTTGTTGATCTAACAGACTTTCTAATCAGAGATGCTACGAACGCCGGCCAGCGGATGAGTCCGGGAACGTACCGCCTCGACGACAGCCGAAGCTCAGTCTACATGGATATGACAGGCTCGTTTCCGACAAATACAGAGTTGGAAGTAGAACTCACCTTTGTCCAGCAACCTGGTGGTGGTGGTGGACGTGGAGGGAGAGGTGGAGGCGGATTCGAGGGTGTAGGCAGCGTTGCCTCGACCGGAGAAGCGGCAAGCATCCGTATTCACCACTCATTCGTTCAACTTCCAGATGATGAATACGAACCGCGGATGTTCGATCCACGTTCTGGCTACGGATCATCGAGCTACCAGGACTACGCAGTGTCCCTCGACGAGCCAATGACCCAGCGTTTTATCAGACGCCATCGGCTTGAGAAGCAAGATCCATCTGCAGCGGTAAGTGACCCTGTGGAACCGATTATCTACTACCTGGATCCCGGAGCTCCGGAACCGATGCGTTCCGCCCTTCTGGAGGGAGCCAGGTGGTGGAATCAGGCTTTTGAGGCAGCGGGATACCGCGATGGCTTCCAAGTCACATTGAGGCCGGACAGTATTAGTTCACTGGATGCTCGCTACAACGTCATCAATTGGGTGCATCGTTCCACACGAGGCTGGAGTACCGGCGGTTCCGTGTCCGATCCTCGCACTGGAGAGATTATTAAGGGAGTGGTGACTCTGGGCTCACTCCGGGTTCGGCAGGACTACATGATCGCCGAGGGCTTACTCTCTCCTTATGCAGAAGGTGATGAAGTAGCTCCTGAACTCGCCGAGTGGGCGCTAGCCAGGATCCGCCAGCTTGCCGCACATGAAGTGGGGCATACGATCGGTTTGGGCCACAATTACTACAACAGCACTGCTGGTCGTATCTCAGTGATGGACTACCCACATCCTCTCGTCACCCTTAACGGTGATGGCTCGTTAGATCATTCTCAGGTCTACGATGTGGGGATTGGTGACTGGGACAAAGTCGCTGTCACTTATGGCTATCAGGACTTTGTAGGTGGGGGAGATGACGAAGCTGCCCTGATAAGAGTTCTTGAAGACGCTTGGGATGATGATGTGCGCTATATGTCAAACCAAGATATCCAGACGACGCCCCAAGCAGATCAATGGGCGAATGGCACCGACATGGCTGACGAGTTGGACCGAATGATGGACGTGAGATCGGTGGCCATGTCCAGGTTCGGTGAGGCAGCCATCAAGAACGGAATGCCCATGGCAACAATTGAAGAGGTATTAGTACCCCTGTATCTCCATCATCGATATCAGGTGGAATCGACTGCATCGGTGATGGGTGGGGTAGGCTATATCTATGCTGCTAGAGGTGATGGCCTGAAGCCTGTCTGGCGTATTGCCTCCGAGTATCAAAATCGAGCATTGGATGCGCTGATGAGGACTCTTTCTCCTAGCGAGTTAGCCCTTCCGACTTCCATTCTGGATGCGATTCCTCCAAGGCCTCCAGGATACGGCAGGACGCGAGAGCTTTTCCCGCGCTACACTGGTTCGGCCTTTGATGCACTCACGCCTGCATTCGTAGCGGCGAGCCACACGGTGAACAGCATCCTCACCGCAGACCGAGCAGCGAGACTTGTTGAACAGAAGATGCTGGATCCCGCGATGCCGGGCTTGAACGATGTCCTACAACGACTTTTCCAAGCCGCTTTTGAGGGAGAGGCCAACAGCACTTATGAGACCGAGATTAGAAATACGGTCGCTGGCGTGGTGATCGACAGGGTGAAATCGCTAGCGGAAACCGCGCCAATGATACAGGTGAGAGCGCAATCGACATTGGCACTTAGGACCTTGGCCGGTCGCCTACAGGAGACGGAGCGTTCTGACGCCTCTGTGCTACTCCAGCTTGATATAAGGCGATTCCTCGGAAGACCTTATAATGCAGGACAAATGCCGAGCTCAGTGAGTGCTCCTCCAGGAGCTCCAATCGGACAGCCAGCTATGGATTGGCTCGGACTCCTTGAGCCGTGGTGCAGTTGGATCGATGGAGAGTGGAGATGAGCATAGAAATCGTAAGACATTTGAGACAAGCGGTGGTTTTGTTTATCGCTGCCTGCACACTCTTCCCGACCTCACTATCCGCCACATGGTCAGTGATCGCAGTAGATGCCAGAACGGGGCAGGTTATAATTGCCTCAGCAACATGCGTCGCTCAGGGCAGATTCGCTGGATTTCCCTCGAAAGGTCTTATGGATATCCAGGCAATCGTAGTACCAGGGATAGGTGTCGCAGCCGCGCAGGCCGGTGTCGACCGTACACGGGAAAACCAGCAACTAATCTATGCCCAAATGAAAGCTGG
>DCAD01000036.1:85303-85453 GCA_002311875.1 Gemmatimonadales bacterium UBA1142
GATGATCCCGAGGGCGAGTCGTTCAACGACGGTGACTACGCGATGTACATCAGCGCAACTGACGAGGATATCAAGCCGCACGAAAACGGGAACCCTGTGATCACGCTCAGAATGCGCTACGACGCGTGGAAGGCGGGCGGGTAGCCCCCT
>DCAD01000036.1:85591-85890 GCA_002311875.1 Gemmatimonadales bacterium UBA1142
TGATTGTTTGGGGACCGTCAGCGGACGCCCTCGATAGCAGCACGTATCACGCTTGATGTATTGTCGATCCGATACTGCATGAGTCTCACACCCACCTCAATCGTCTTGTCCATCGGGGCAATAGAAACCCCATTAATTGAAGCGCGACCCGCAGCAACACGCTCCTCGTAGCGAACTGAAGATGGATCCACAGTCATCTGCATAGCGGTAAGCCAGTAGGTATCGTGGAAGCCCTCCGATTCCTCGAAGATCCCGAACTCTTCTTCCATGACTCTCTGCACCCCCGCGTTGTCGTAGAA
>DCAD01000036.1:86042-87836 GCA_002311875.1 Gemmatimonadales bacterium UBA1142
CCCGAATTCTCTCCAACTGGTTTCTAATTAGTTCTCCGCTGTCTCACTCCAATTGTAGCTTGAAACCGCATCCAACGTATCAAAGATGTTTGGGTGTTCCAGTAGAGCACGTCTATAACGGCTCCATTTAACAGACCCGCCAAACCCAGTTCTTTTCCATAGATCTTTTTTGGAAATGCTTCCTTCTTCTTTAATCACTTTCACCAACTGTTCCGTTTTTGGAGAATGTGTTTGATGAAGCGACCGCACAATCATCTCAATGTCATCGTTCATCTTGACCATTTCCTTCTCCCAAACATTCTCCCGTAAATGTTGTTGTCCTTTACGGATCATTTCCATGCGATGATCGGGATCATCAAGATATTTGTTCAGGAGGGCGAGCGCTTCGTCATCATTGGAAAAGAAGTCAGCGGTTGGGTTTATTTCTTTGTAATAGTCCGCATTGTACATGATGTATGGCAGCGCATTCATTAACCCATCCGTAGTTGCTACAGCTACAGACCACCCGGCGTACGTTTGCTTCGGCGAGAATCCTACACAGCAATTACGAAGCTTCTCGTAGTAATCTTCCTTAGCGTATCTCTCTGTTGTTATGTAATCTCTTTCCTGTTTACGCTTGCTCATTGGTACCCAAACTTTGAAGTCCTGGCGCTCCCTATAAAGAGCATCTGTAATCTTTAGAAAGTGTGGGTAATCCTTGGAAGGATCTGGTCTGTGATTGAACACAATCACTTTATCTGGATCTGGATGAGGATCTTTGATTTGGCTAGTGAAGATTCCAAGATTCTGAACGGTGAGAATGTCTTTCAATTGACGGATGACACCTTTCACGAATGTCCGTTTTGCTTGATCCAGTACGAGTTCCTTCTGTTTGGAAGTATTGATGTAGCATTTCTCCATTTCCAACACCCCAAGAATATTCTGATTGAATGACTTTACTCCTCCAGTAGCGGTCCCTTGCAAGTCAAACCAGTGCGAATATCCAAAGACTTTTGGTTCATGATGAGTCTTGTTCCAAACCCATGCTTTTAACTGATGAGTTTGTTCCGGGAGATGACTCATGATGAGGTCAACATCATGGATCTCTTCCTTGAAAAGTGCCTCCAGTTGAAACGTATCCAGATGCTGTCTCATAACCTGTGGTTTACTGGGGACAGGAAATGAATGTTGAGCGGTATGTAGTTTATCTAAGCGTTTGATTTTCTCTGGAGAAAGGATATGCCAGAAGATTGGTTCCCTTCTCAAACCAAGGATCATATTTCGTAGAACCTGCACATAACTGTCCTTCTCTAAATCTTTGCTGTAAGTGATGTTCGGAAGGACAAGAATTCTTACAGTCTTTGCTAACACAACACACCTTCTTTTAGTCTTTTGCGATTTCCCCAGCAAGACCAAAATAAGTGACATCGTAGGCGCTGGTTAGCTCCCGTTTTCGCTTCTCGGTCATCTTGGGATTATCAGAGATGATCGCATGAACCTCGGCTCGGAGCTGATGGAGATCCAGCAGAACTTTTCCCATGGCTAGATCCCATTTTTTCTTCTTCTTCTTTGGTCTAGCCGTCGGCTCTATTACTTGCGGGTCCGCTAGGAACTCCAGCACAATTTGATCCAGGAGGGTTACTGATCTCACTTCGTTTCTTCCCTGGTGTGTTGCAGAACCTCGTCAATGTCAAACCGAACTGCTCCATTACCTACTTTGTAGAATGGGATCAAGTTGAGTGCTATCCAACGATCAACAGTGCGATCACAAACCTTCATAGCGGAAGCAACATCACTTTTAGTGCATACCCTAAA
>DCAD01000050.1:0-186 GCA_002311875.1 Gemmatimonadales bacterium UBA1142
TCACGCACGCTCAGCGGCATCGCCGGGTTGTCGCGGCGCTGGTATACACGGGAATCACGACCAGTGCGCTGAGTCTCGCCTATTTCGTTCGTTCCGATTTCAATAGCGAGTCGGTCCTTAACTCATCGTTCGCCCAGACGCTTCTGGTTCTGCTCCTAATCCGTCTAGGTGTGAACTATCTATTCA
>DCAD01000050.1:357-2408 GCA_002311875.1 Gemmatimonadales bacterium UBA1142
TTGGTGCTCTTGGTTCAGTACCAGCCTCTGTTGTACTTCTTGAGTGGGTTTTCACCGGGTACATGACGGGCGGCGTGTGGGTGGCATATCGTGTGCTCTACGAGTTCACACGAGTTCGCCAGGGAGCTAAGCAGCGTCGAGTGCTGGTTTTGGGTGCAGGTGAGGCCGCACAGCTGCTTGTCGCTCAAATGCTCCGCTCCAGTGCTGGATACCTTCCTGTCGGGATTCTGGACGATGACGGGGCAAAGAAGGGAACGCAAATCCATGGGGTTAAGGTTTTTGGTCCTATAAGAGACTTAGATGAGGTCTCTTCAAAGTTGCGTGCAGAGGAAATCATAATTGGAATCCCGAGTGCGACTGCTGACCAGCTTCGCGAGATCGTGAAGTACTGCGAGCCCGTAGATCTCCCCCTCAAGATCCTCCCTGGCATCGATGATGTGCTAGATGCTGACCCATCCCTGAGCCAGGTTCGTGGGCTAGAACTAGAAGATTTACTTGGTCGCGACCCTGTGCGGCTTGAGATCCCTGAGTTGACCGAAAATATCAGCGACCAAAACGTGCTGGTGACCGGGGCGGCAGGTTCTATAGGATCTGAGTTGGCTCGCCAGATCGCCATCAATGGCCCCCGTAGCCTAATTCTCTACGATCAGGCGGAAACACCTCTGTACTATCTTGATCTGGAATTGCGTGGTCTTGCTCCGGACTTAGAGATTATTCCACTCGTGGCCAGCGTTACAGACCAGGATGCGGTCATGCAGATGTTCGAACACCATCGGCCACATAGGGTCTACCACGCCGCCGCCTACAAGCACGTACCTCTCATGGAGCAAAACCCAAGGTCCGCTGCTCTTACGAATATCCTCGGGACGTACTTGGTTGCGCTGAATGCTGCACGGACAGGGGCGCAGGCTTTCGTCCTAGTCAGCACAGACAAGGCTGTACGACCAGCGAACGTTATGGGTGCGACGAAGCAGGTTGCTGAGCGCGTCGTCCTTCATCTTCAGGAACAATACCCCGACACGTCATTCGGTGCAGTACGTTTTGGGAACGTCTTGGGAAGCAGTGGAAGCGTGATTCCACTCTTCAAGCGTCAGTTGGAGAGTGGAGAGCCGTTAACGGTTACGGACGAAAATATCACTCGGTACTTCATGACGATTCCAGAAGCCGTGCAGCTCATTCTCAAGGCGTCCCTCTTGGATGCGTTCCCGGGTCACGTTGCGATGTTAGACATGGGTGAACCTGTTCGAATCTTAGATCTCGCCCGCAACATGCTCCGCCTTTCAGGTCGGCCATTTCTGCTGGGGGAGAACGTCATCGTAACGGGTCTCAGGCCGGGTGAGAAGATGCATGAGGAACTCGCAACACCGGATGAGATCGTGCACACGACCGAAGAGCGGCGGGTCTTTCTTGTCGAGACTCCTACTGACTTCTCTAAGATACCATACCCGCTTAGGGTTGCCCTGGAAAATACTGATAGCGCTGGCCTCCTTGACTTCCTGGCGACGGAATTCTGGGAAATGGGGGACCAAGCTGTCGCGCTGAAAGGGTTGGGCTCGAACCTCGCTTCGTCGGGATCCATCGTTGATGGCGAGGGGTAGCTGAGCGCCGTAACCCGCTCCTGCTCTTAGATTACCCTATACACGTGGTTGATCTGACCGGAAGACCCCACTAATGCTCAAGGCCGCAGTAAAAACTTTACTCGGTTCTCGCCACAAGCGGGAAGCCAAGAAGCTTCAGCCGCTGATCGATGAGATCAACGAGATCTACGATGGGTTGTCGAGCCTATCGGACGAAATGCTGCGTGCCAAGACCGAAGAATTCAAGGGGTACATCGATACCGCGACATCCCAGCTAAAGGCCGAGATTGCAGGCCTGCGGGAGGAAAAGGCACACTCTGAAGACGCTGTCGAACGTGAGCGGCTCTCCCTGCAACTCGGTGAGCTAGAGCAAGATCTACTCGACACCATCGAGGATACCCTGGAGGAAATACTTCCGGAGGTTTTCGCGGTCGTAAAAGATGCGTGCCGTCGACTGCTGAAAAAGGAACTCAC
>DCAD01000050.1:2478-5451 GCA_002311875.1 Gemmatimonadales bacterium UBA1142
CTGATAGGAGCGATTACGCTCCACAGAGGGATCGTCGCCGAGATGGGGACCGGTGAGGGAAAGACGCTCGTCGCAACGATGCCGCTCTACCTGAATGCGCTTGCGGGGAGGGGCGCACACCTGGTGACGGTCAACTCATACCTCGCCCAACGTGATGCCGAGTGGATGGGTGCGGTCTACCGTTTCTTAGGCCTCACAATTGACGTGATCGATCTTCATGAACCTGGCTCTCCCGAGCGGCAAGCGGCGTACCGAGCCGATATCACGTACGGGACCAACAATGAGTTCGGCTTCGACTACCTGCGCGATAACATGGTCCACAAGCTAGAACAGCGCGTGCAGCGAGAGCATGCGTACGCGATCATCGACGAGGTCGACTCTATTCTCATCGATGAAGCTCGGACTCCGCTCATCATTTCGGGACCCGTAGGGCGCGATACATCGACGCCATTCAAGCAGTACAACCAACTCGTTAACGCTCTCTACAAGAAACAGCTTCGTGTGACGAACGAACTGGTAAGTGATGCCCAAAAGCACCTCGCCAATGACGAACAATTCGAGGCAGGTGAAAAACTGCTCGCGGTGAAACGGGGCACGCCCAGGCATCGAAAGTTCATGAAACTCTTGGCGGATGACCCGTCACTTCAGACGCTCGTCAATAAAGTCGAAGCCGACTACATGAGAGAGAAGCGGCTCCACGAGATCGACGAGCTCCTCTATTTCGCGATGGATGAAAAAGGGCAGAACGTCCATCTGTCCGATCGCGGACTCGACGAGCTTTCACCGAACGACCCCGAGGCGTTTACAGTCCCTGATCTCTCTGCCGTGATCGGTGAGATCGAGGGGAGCGAGACACTCTCGACGGACGACAAGCGCGAACAGATTCAAGGTCTCGAAACCGAGTATGCCGCCAAGAGCCAGAAGATCCACGTGATCCATCAGCTCCTAAAGGCATACACGCTCTTCCACAAGGATGAGAAGTACATCATCGGTGACAACGGGGAAGTGGTGATTGTTGATGAATTCACAGGCCGTCAGATGGCTGGCCGGCGCTGGAGTGATGGACTCCACCAGGCAGTAGAGGCAAAAGAAGGAGTAGAAATTCGTGGTGAGACTCAGACACTCGCCACGATCACGATCCAGAACTATTTCCGCATGTACGACAAGCTGGCTGGAATGACAGGTACAGCCGAGACAGAGGAGACCGAGTTTCACCAGATCTACGGACTCGACGTGCTCGTCATCCCAACAAACCGACCGGTGGTCCGTGATGACCGTAACGATCTGATTTTCCGCACCAAACGCGAAAAGTACAACGCACTCATGGATGAGATCCAACGCCTCAACACAATGGATCTACCGGTGCTGGTCGGGACGACCAATGTTGAAGTCTCTGAGACGTTCTCACGTATGCTGAAACGGCGGAGGGTTCCCCATCAGGTCCTCAACGCCAAGCATCATAAGAGCGAATCTGAAGTGATCCGTGACGCTGGTCAGCCTGGTGCCGTAACCATCGCCACGAACATGGCAGGGCGGGGGACCGATATTAAGCTTGGTTCCGGCATTACGGAGCCCCGGACGATTGGGTGGCTTACGAAGCAGGGAACAGAACTTGAAGACGTCCTTCCTGTTGACCCGGTCCGAGCTGAGCAAATGAAGCTCGACAAAGTATTTAAGGATGCTGAAAAGAACGGCGTTTCAGTATCGGAAATGATCCGCCGACATTGGGCAGACGATGATGTACTAGAAGATGGTGGACTTCAGATACTCGGTTCTGAGCGTCACGATTCGCGAAGGATTGATAGGCAGCTACGTGGGCGATCTGGTCGTCAGGGCGATCCCGGAGCCTCACAGTTCTACCTTTCGCTCGAAGATGATCTAATGCGCCTATTCGGTTCGGAGCGTATAGCAAGCGTGATGGACAAGAGTGGTTTTGAGGAAGGCGAAGTCCTCACGCACGGCCTCATCACCAAGTCGATTGAGCGTGCTCAAAGGAAAGTCGAGATCAACAACTTCGAAGCCCGTAAGCGCCTGCTCGACTACGACGACGTCATGAACCAGCAGCGAGAGGTCATCTACGATCTCCGGCTCTTCGCACTCGAGGGTGGTGAAGACCTCAAGGGCGAGATCTGGGAGATGATCGAGCACGCAGCTCACGACTTAATCGACGAATACGCACCGCCAGATGAGCCTGAAGAGTCATGGGACCTAGCAGGATTACGTAGGCGGATCCTGCTTGACTCCTTCGTCATGGTTAAAGAGCTGCCGGAAGAGAACGACCCAGAGCTTGAGCATGAGAGCCACGAAATCGAACAGTGGGTGAACGGAACACTCAGAGAGTCCTTCCTCAAGAAGGTCGAGAGCCTAGGTGAGCACCAGGAGCAGGTTTCCGGCTTCATCATGCTCTCGGTCATCGACGACAAGTGGAAAGATCACCTGTATGACCTCGACCATCTGAAAACGTCAATCAGCTTCCGCGGTTGGGGTCAAAAAGACCCGCTTGTCGAGTACAAGAAAGAGGCCTACGAGATGTTCGTCGATCTCATGGCTGACATTCAAAAGACCGTGTCGAATTACTTCTTCCGCGCCCAGTTTGGTCCGCCACAGCCGAGGCGCCGAGTCCCCCAGCGATTGGCATATTCCGGACCCTCCGACTCGCCAGGGCAAGATCTTGGTGCTCGTGCGGCTCAACAAGCTCGCCGGACGCCGGTTCCTGCCGGTGTTGGCGGACGAGACGAGCTGGGGATGTCTTCTAGGGCAAGCGTAGGTGGGGGTGCCGTTACGACTAGCCCAGATCCTAGAAAACTAGCCACGAACAGGGGAGAGCAAGAAGCGCGCAAGCCAATCAAGGTGGATAAGCAACCGGGACGTAATGACCCGTGTTCATGCGGTAGTGGGAAGAAGTACAAAAAGTGTCATGGGCGGTGAGATATACTGGCCCTGCGAGTGGAGTAAGGAGCCACAGCTGAATCA
>DCAD01000063.1:0-2561 GCA_002311875.1 Gemmatimonadales bacterium UBA1142
TTCAGTGACTGGCACTACCTGATTGTGGGCCCGGATCCGGATCCAGCGCTGGCGGACAAGCCTGTCATTATCCTGATGAACAACGGGAATTTCAGTGCTTCGGACATCTTCTTGAGCGGCCTAAAGGACAGGGCGCGTGTCACGCTCCTTGGGACCGCGAGTTCCGGCGGCTCGGCCCGGCGAAACGAACACATTCTGCCCAACTCCGACCTGGCCGTGAGCCTGGCGACACTGGCCTCGTTCCAGGCTCGCGACAGCCGCCTTTACGATGGAGTGGGCATCGACCCCGATCTTCAGATGGAGCCCGAGCCCGAGTTCTTCGTCAACCAGAGCGATAGGATCCTGGAGCGGGCCATAGAGTTGATTCGAGCCTCTCCTTCAGGGTCATAGGCAGGACGGTGACCTCAGCGGGGATACGCCAGATCCCGACATACGTGTGGACGTTCCTGGCCTTAGCGTCAGGTTTGGCTGCAGGTGGCGTCTTTCCTGGACCACTCGAGCGGGTAGCGGATGCCACGTCGGTGCTGATCTCCTGGATCGTCGCCGTTGTGCCGCTGCTGATCCTTGCTACGCTCAGTCCCGCCATCGCGACCTTGGTGCGGCGCGGGCTGGCCGGACGCTTCGCTGGCGCGGTCGTCCTCTGGTACGTCTTCACGTCGATCGTCGCAGGGCTCATCGCCCTCGTGACTTCCGCCGCCATCTTTCGAATTCCCATCACCACTGGGGACCGGAGCGTTTGGAATGAAGGTGCTGCGATGCTACAGAGCTTGGGAGGGGGTGGGGCCTCGTGGCCGCTTTTGGCGATCCTCACGGGCGTGCTGCTCGGAGTGTTCAGCGCCCGCCACGATCCCTCGTACCGTGTGCTCAAGGGAATCGCCAACGCTATTGAGAAGGCGGGTGGCAAGCTGGCTTACGTCATGCTCCCGCTCATCCTCGCTTTCGGGGTAACCCTGGGCGTGCGCTTCGGCGCGAGGCTAGGCCTCTCACATTACTTCACCATGACCGCCTATACGGGCGCGCTCGTCCTCGTCTGGTGGGCGTTTTACACATTCGTGCTCGTACGCAAGGTCGGACGTCGCTCAGTGGGGCCAATATTGAGCGAATACTACGTACCGACTGCGCTCTTCGCCGCGGGCACGTGTTCGTCGTTGGCGACACTTCCAATCAATCTCGTGAACGCGAAGAAGGTTGGTGTCCGCGATGAGGTTGCCGACTTCGTCCTGCCGTTCGGTGCTGTTGTGAACCTCGACGCCAGCGCCCTGGCCTACGTGGCGTACGGGCCCTTCGTCGTTGGCCACGTCTTTGGCATGGAGCTCAGCTGGATGATGATGCTGGCCGCCTGGCCAGCCGTCGTGCTCTTCACGATCGCAGCGCCTGGGCTTCCGGCTGGGATGGGCACGGCACTCTGGAGTGCTACGCTCTTTGCGAACATCCTGGGGATTGAGGGCCAAGCTCAAGGAGAGTTCATAGCGACCTGGATCGCGCTCTCCGGGGGCATACCCGACATGTTACGCACCGCGACCAACTGCACCGGAGACGGCTACACCGCGATCATCTTCGATGGTCGTTTCGATGAGTACTTCGCGAGGGAACGTGGCTGAAGCGAGGGCGCACTTGTTACCTGGAGCGCAGAGGCTCGTGCACGTCAACGGACGAGTCCAGCCGGGCGAGGAGGTCCTCATCGTAACGGACCCGACGATGCAACGGTACGCGGACGCGGTCAGCGCGGTTGCCCATGAGGCCGGAGCCTCCGTTACGGTATGCGTCATTCCGATTAGGGATCAGGACGGGCAGGAGCCACCACCACCCGTCGCACGTGCCATGGCTGAGGCAGCCGTAATCTTCTCTCCTGTGCGTGTCTCGATCACCCACACACGGGCGATGCGTACCGCGTTGGAGGCGGGGGCCCGGGTATGCATGATGACGGCCTACACCGACGCGATCATGACAAGCTCCGCGCTCCTCGACACCGATTTCGATGCACAGGCTGACGTCTGTCGACGGCTAGGGGCGGCGTTCACGGAGGGCGAGTCCGTGCGACTCACCTCCCCACGCGGCACCGATCTGCGCTTCGGCATCGAGGGTCGCGTCGCCAACGTGTTAACGAATATCCCGGAGCCCGGGGAGCTGGGTCCGATCCCTGACATCGAAGTGAACGTCGTGCCCGTGACCGGTTCGGCTGAGGGCACGATCATCGCTGATGCCTCGGTGCCCTACTTAGGTATCGGTATCCTAGAGGAACCCATCGTGTGCTCGGTACACGAGGGTTACATCGTCGAGATGACCGGCGGGGATCAGGCTGATGTCCTACGTGAGCATCTGAAATCCTTCGGTGACCGACACTGTTTCAACGTCGCGGAGCTGGGCGTTGGCCTTAATCCGAATGCCCGCCTCACCGGAGAAATGCTTGAGGACGAAGGCGTCATGGGCACGATCCACATCGGTATCGGTACGAGCCACACCCTCGGCGGGGAGATTGTGGCTCCAACGCACTACGATTTGATCATGTGGGAGCCGACCATCACCGTCGACGGCCAGATCGTGCAGCGGGATAAGCAGGT
>DCAD01000063.1:2655-3548 GCA_002311875.1 Gemmatimonadales bacterium UBA1142
CATTTTCGGCCTATGAAGCTGGATTTGTTGTGGGCTGAACTGAAACGCCGCCGGGTTGTGCGCGTAGTCATTGCTTATGCTGCGGTCGTTTATGTGGTTCTCGAAGTTGCGCAGTTAACCTTCGAACCACTGGGGCTTCCTGATTGGACGTACCAGTTCTTGATCTTCATCGCCCTAGCTGGGTTTCCTGTGGCAGGAGTACTTGCTTGGGCATTCGATGTCCCTCCTGACGATGGCGGTAAAGAAGCAGGTCGTATAGATACACGTCCTAACCCGAAAGGGCGGTGGATCTTAGTCTCGGCGGTTGTTGTAGCGTTGGGTGTTGCGATTTGGCAGCTGTCGTTTAGGCCGAACACCGTGATGGCTGACGGTGTGAGTGCTGATCTGATTGCTGTTATCCCATTCCGTATCTCCTCTGCAGATGAACGGGTAACAATCCTAAGGGAAGGGGTGATCGATATGCTTGCCCCTATTTTCTCGGCTACTCCTCGGGTGATTGATAGTGGGCAGATGGTTAGTGCGTGGCGGAATTACATCGAGGATGAATCTCAGGACCTGAGCGAAGGAGAAGCGGTTGAACTCGCAGGCCAGCTGGGAGCGGGCCGTGTGCTGATGGGTTCAATTGTAGGGGATGGTGATGCGTTCGCACTCAACGCTCGACTTCTGCAAGTCCCAGGTGGTAGTGCAATCGGTGATGTCACCGTGGATGGATCCGCGGATGGTCTGCGCGAAGTGTTGTCCCAGTTAGCGAGCCAGATTCTCTCAATGGAAGCTGGTGTAGAGGATGCGCAGATAGACTATCTGGCCGACCTCCCACTTGATGCGTTGAGAGAATATTTGAATGGTCGGAGAGCTTCTAGGAGGAACCAGTACGGACAAGCGCGAACAGCTTT
>DCAD01000063.1:3639-3856 GCA_002311875.1 Gemmatimonadales bacterium UBA1142
TGAGGCTGCATCAATGGGTGCGGATGCAGACTCACGTTCTTTAGGAAGTCGAGCGAGTCGCCTCTTAGGACAGTATTTGGACAATCTTCCACCACGAGACCGTGATTACTTTGTTCAACTAAGGAGTTCCCCTGGTGGACGTGAGTCGGTTGTCGAGCGGGGCAGACGCTTTGGGGAACTAGCGAATCGCTTTTCGGACAGGGCAGACGCTTGGTAC
>DCAD01000008.1:0-1237 GCA_002311875.1 Gemmatimonadales bacterium UBA1142
CACTGTTTCGCGCAGAGGATTTCGCGATTTCAGATTGGGTAGGAGTCGCAACCCCGAAAAAATTTCTAGAAAATTTTCAACGTTGTAGTACAATGAGTTACACGATACCGAAGGCGACCGGAGCTCAATCCCACCGGCTCCGCTTCGTAGCACAACGACTTACGGCACATCGGACATCTCCCACTCGGTGACCGCTTTGGGGGGGGTGTTATCCGATCCGTCTGGCGCTTCAAGACTTCCAATGTTCAAGCGTATCCCCGGACCGCCCCGCCTTTCCCCCTGCTCCTCTCGGTCCTCACCGACATTAGTCATCGGAGGCCCCGAACTCCTCCCTGATCCTGGCGATGATGTCGGTCGTGGAAATCCCCGATGTGTAACCCACCGATCGGTAAATGCCCATCTCGATCGGAATCTTGTACCAGCGCTCTTCCATCTCGCGGGAAACATCATCTCCGTGCAGGATCAGGTCGATATTGTGCTGTTTGATCCAGGCCCGTTCGATCATGAGCGGTGCATTGGATACTACTTCATCGACGTAGCGACAGCCTTCGACCGAAGCGACGCGCTCCTCCATTGAGAGTATCGGGCGGCGCTTGTAACTCATCACCGTTTCATCGGCGTGAACACCGACCAAGAGATAGTCACCGTATTCTCTCGCTTGTCGCAGGAAATTCACGTGACCGTAATGGAACAGATCGGCCACCATGTCGACGTATACGCGTGTGATTTGCAGTTCTCCTCTTGGGTCTATGCGTTATCGATCGAAGCCTTGGACGGACCTGTTCAGCAACGCGTCCACTCTGCCCGAGGGATTCTGAGGGTCCGGTTTGTAGACGTAATGGACACCAGGTGCGAGATGCTCAAGATAGAGGATCTCCTTGTGATCTCTATATTGGACGACGACGACGTATCCAGCGTCCTCCGGCAGGCTGAAGTAGACATATCCATCTGTATTGGTTCTTGACCTAGCCAACCCTGTCAGGACAGTAGTGGCGGCTACCGAGACCTGGGCCCCCTCAACCGGATGACCCCTAAGATCGAGGACCCTCAAACTGCCAGTGTGCCGTTGTGGTTCAAGTTTGCTAGCGAGGCCCATGATCCCATGCGAGCCAGCGGGAAGAGTGGGTTCGGCCATGCGATCCAAGACTTCCTGTTCGAACCCGCCCGCTCTTTTTGGAATCATCCATTCCGGGCCGTACTTGAGCCTGAGGTATTCCTCGGGCGGATTCGGCACGAA
>DCAD01000008.1:1256-3604 GCA_002311875.1 Gemmatimonadales bacterium UBA1142
AATTTCTCGTCGAGGAAATCGATTTCTTTCAGGTCCGTGTGCAGGCCTATTGGGATTTGAACGACCGGCCACTGGTAGATACTGTCGTTGATGATTCGATAGCAGGTCCAGTCCATCTGGGTGCCGGATTTCTTCAGATCAACGCTCAGATTGAGTTCGTTTTCTTCAATTCTTGTTTCGAAGTCGTGCTCCTTGAAGACGTCCGCCGCACTGCGTACCAGTTCCTCGGTAAGACCGTGCAGGCCGATCACCGAACCGATGTCCAGGTCATCGTCCCATTCGATGAAGGCGTTATCCCTCACAGCGCCTAAACACGTACCATGGCGCAAGAAAAAGACCAGTCCGAGTCGATCCAGGATCTGTTTCGCTTCTTTGAGCAGCGCCTCGGCGGTGGTCCGGTCCATGGGCTCGAAAACGGTGGACTGCATGGTTGTGGATAGGCTCCTGTGTGGTTGCTAGGCAGGGGTGTCCGTCACTCCATTTCTCCATCGCTGCTTCTGTGGCTGCCGACTCCTTCTTCGGACGACGCTCGTCCCGTGGCCGGTACCCGGTTCCAAAACGGTACCAATAGTAGCCCGGCGAGGAAGGCGGCGGCCGAGAAGCCATAGAAAAGAATGACGGTCGTGTCGGCGCCAGGGAACCAAACCATGAGGTAGCCCGGGAGCGCGACACCCAGGATCTGGCCGAACGAGCCAAACCCGTTGATGAAGCCGGCTGCGGTTCCTGCACCCTTCTTGGTCCCGAAATCGACGGCGGCTGTCCCGCTCATCATCGAGTCCGGACCGAACAGAAACAAGCCGATCAAGAAAAATGCGACGAGCATCCCTCCGCTGCTGCCCGAGCTGGTCAGCGGCCCGAAGAGCAGAAGGACGATCGCCAGGAGGAGAAGGCTCAGCACGCAAGCTGGAAAGCGGCGTGCTTGGAAGAGCTTGTCGGAAACGAATCCGATGGCGATAGGCGCTACGAGACCGGCTGCCTGGAACGCTGCGGGGAGCGCGGCCGCAAGGGCGAAGCTGTCGGAGGCGATTCTTTCACTTGCGATTACGGGACCCCAGAAGAGGATCGCATACCGTGCCGGCTTCAAAAGGAAATAGGCCGCCGCCATGACCAGCACGGGAGGACTGCGGATGACTTTGCCGATGAGCTCCCAGGATCCCTCCTGCTCCTCCCCGGGCGCGTGGCGGGCATCGACTACCTCCGTGGGCTCGCCGTGGTACTCCTCGATCTCTTTCAGCCCGACATCTCGGGGCCGGTCGCGCTGGAGGAAATAGAAGGGAATACAAATCAAGAAGAGCACGGCGGCGCCCGAAAAGAATGCCCAGCGCCAATCGTCGAAGACCGAATAGGCGACGTAGCCGGCGAATGGGGACGCGAGCATTCCGCCAAAGGCGTAGTTCGTGCACCAGAAACCCATCACACGACCTCTCTCCTTGGACGAGAACCAGAATCCCATGTTCTTGGTCAGGGGCGCCCACCCGGTGGATTCGCAAAGACCTTGGACGAAAAAGAAGACGCCGAGGAGAACGACCGTGGAAGAAAGACCCATGGCCACGGCGACGACGCTCGATGCGAGCATCCCGCCGAGCACGACTCGCCGAGGTCCGAATCGGTCGGCGGACATGCCCCAAAGGAATTGGCCCAAACCGTACGCGACGCTGTAGGCGATGTCGATGTTGCTCGCCATGATCGGCGTGAGCCCCACCGCCGGGTCCTCGAGAAGCCCCAGCTTGGCCACCGAGAATCCTTGGCGCGTAAAGTAGAAACCGGCGTAGGCGAGCCAGGTGATGCCGAAGATCCGCCAACGCCAGCGATTGTAGACCGGGTCCGTCCTCGCCTTAGTTATGGTCGCATGACGGGATCGAGTCTTCGATGGCGGCGATCAACCCTTTGACGGTTCATTGCCTACACTTGCGCTTTGGGGATGCCGGCAAAACCGCGACGCGGGGCCGCAGTCGGGCTCTTTGCGCTGGAGTCCGTAGGTAGCATATTCCCGCCAACTGTTGAACTCCTAACGGTGCGTACCACATGAGCAGCCAATCCTTTGGTCCCAAGGGCCGTGTGTTCGTCTTGAGTCTCGGATTGATGCTGCAGCTTACGGCCTGCGGTGGCGGGAACGCGACCAAGAAGGTCCTGGTCATCGGAATCGACGGCATACGCGTCGACATCCTTGCCGAGACCAATACACCCAACATCGACAAACTGATCGCGGAGGGCTTTTTCAGCGACCAGGCCCGCACCAATGTTCGGACCGTGAGCGGGCCCGGGTGGTCGAGCATGCTCATCGGGGCACGCACGGACAAACACCTCGTGGACAGCAACAACTTCACTGGGAACGACTACGCAACGTA
>DCAD01000008.1:3645-4185 GCA_002311875.1 Gemmatimonadales bacterium UBA1142
GACGAGCTGCTCTTCTTCGACGGCAGTGAAGAGGGGTACCACCGGGCAGATTCGCTGTCGGTCGCTGCCGCCGTGGATCGGCTGGAGAATGAGGATGTCGACGCGGCGTTCGTCTACATCGGTGACGCCGACGAAGTTTCACACGCCACCGGTACATACGCGTCTGAGTACAGGAGCGCCATCGAGGAGGCGGACGTGCTCGTCGGGCGGCTCGTTGCCGCAATCCAAGCGCGGCCTACATACGCCGACGAAGACTGGCTCATCCTGGTGTCTACCGACCACGGGCGAGACGAGGAGGGGGGGCACGGTGGAGATTCGGATCAGGAACGGACAATTTTTTTCCTCGCCCACGGCCCTTCGGTAGTTCGGGAACCGATTGAGACTGCGCCCAACATCGTCGATGTGGCCGTGACAGCTCTCATTCACCTGGGGGTCGAAATTGACCCAGCGTGGAACCTGGACGGAAGGTCAGTCGCCTTGCGAGTGGCCCGTGTCCAATAACAACACGCTTTTCCAGCCAGTGACGTGACCCCCTGAAAC
>DCAD01000062.1:0-41570 GCA_002311875.1 Gemmatimonadales bacterium UBA1142
ATCTCGACGTCAGGAGGTACGGGCGATCTGGATCTCTACGTCCACCACGGTGAACGACCAGCACATCGAGATGACTACAAGTGCGCGTCGGGAAGCCCGATATCCACCGAATCGTGCACCCTCAATGCGGCAGAGCCAGGGGTCTATCACATTCTGCTCTTCGCTTGGGACCAGTTTTCCGGTGTGACACTCGAGGCAACGGTTGGGGGCGACCCCGTGCCCTTCAACATTGAGCTTGTCTTCCTGAGCGGCGGTACCACCGAACAGGACGACGCTTTCCGCACCTCAGCTGCAATGTGGGAACGCATCATCACGGACGATATATACGACTACTCCTTCGTGGAGAACCCTCAACCACCCAACGAATGTATTTCGGGACAGCCCGGGATCAGTGACGTTGTCGACGACTTGAGGATCTACATCAGCATCAGGGATATCGACGGTCCACAGCCTATACTAGGTCGAGCTGGGCCCTGCTATTTACGTGGCATTTCAGAGCACCCCATTGTCGGTATGATGGAGTTCGACATTTACGATTTCGACCGCATAACCGATCAGGGACTTCTAATACCCGTCGTGCTTCACGAAATGGGTCACGTGTTGGGTATCGGAACGATTTGGAGCCGAAAGGAGCTTCTCATGAATCCGTCTTCTGTGACCCCAGGCGCCGATACCCACTTCATTGGCCCACGTGCGATCACCGCCTTCGATAACGCGGGCGGAGTGAACTATACGGGTGGTGCGAAAGTCCCAGTGGAAAATGAGGCCGGTCCGGGTTCCCAAGACTCGCACTGGAGAGAGGCCGTGTTCGGAGCTGAGCTCATGAGTCCTTTTGTTAACAGCGGCGTCCAAAACCCGCTAAGCGTTATTACAATTCAGTCGCTGGCGGACCTCGGCTACGTAGTCGATCCGAGTCAGGACGAACCATACTCCGTACCGCTTGCAGCGGACCTAGTGAGCCCGGACCGTGGGCCAGGTGTCGACCTCGGCAATGATACGCGCCGAGGACCCGTCTTGGTTGTCGGACCGAAGAAGCGCCGACACTGAAACTCTCCCTTAGCTAAGCTCGGGCCCTCTATCGATCTCCCTCTCCAGGGTCCGGGTCAAGCAAGTCGGTCCGCCATACCCCTTCGTGCTAATCTCGATACCGAGGTAGGTGTGAACCTCAACGCCCGCGGCCTCTAAACGCCGCCGCGTCTCACTATTCCCGTCAACTGCTAACGCAACGCACGGAGCAACGGCGAGGACGTTGCACCCCAACGACTCGAACTCTCCATTTGGTACTTCGACCAGTTGGAAACCTCGATCCAGAAGCTGTCGGCGGAAGGAACCCGGAAGTAGCGGCGAGTAAACGAGCATCAGATCCTCAGCGAGTGGGCTCACTACGGACATCAGGTGAAAGACGTCACCCGGCCCCTTCCAGTCGGGCAAGGGCACCTCGAGTACCTCAACACTGTCTGCAACGAATTCCCGAAGTTGTAGAATCCCCGCTGCGTTTGTCCGATGGCTGCGGCCCACCGCGAGCGTCTCGCTATCGAGCCACATCACGTCGCCTCCTTCAAGTGTGCCAGGAGTCTCTATAACACCCCTAATGTGGACCCCGAGTTCGGGATACTCACGGGCATACGCCGCTGGCTCCAAGGTACGAGATTCCTTTCCCATCCGACAAAGAACTGCACCCGTATTGGTCACGACTGAAGCATCCCGCACATATATCGAATCCAAGCCCAGGTCTCCACCCGCGACCCATTCAACAATCACACCCAATTCCTCAAGCAGGGTCGCCAGGGCATCCGATTCCCAGCAAGCGACCTCGTAATCTGGTGCACCCGAGTACTGGAGATTCTTCCACTGCTCGGCAATCCTGCCGGGCGTGATGAAGGCGTCACGGGCATGCTTCATCAAGACGCGCCGAAGCGGCGAGACATCGGACTGATACATCGTACCTCCAACACAGTGCACTGCGTGACAGGGATACCGGAGAAGCATAATGCTATACACTCCGAGCGAAACATTCGGTTACAACGGTTAGAAGAGGAGCGGATGATCACTTTCGAGTGTCGTCACCACGATCGGGCATCTATGGTTCTGCGTTGTCCTCACTCCGAGAGCTAAGAGGAATGACCCACGACGAGTACATCGGCCACGACGCCAGCGGCCTCGCCCAACTCATCCGGGCTAAAGAGGTGACGGCATCGGAGCTTCTCGACCTAGCGCTCGAACGAGTCTCAATCCTGAACCCTGAAGTCAACGCGGTCGTGAGACTCATGGAAGAGGACGCTCGCGCCGCAGCCGAGCGGGGCACCCCAACTGGTGTATTCGCTGGGGTTCCGTTTCTTGCGAAAGACCTGGGCAACGAGTTTGCCGGACACCCCACTTCCGCCGGGAGTCGTCTCACCGCAGATATCGTGGCCAAGCAAGATACGGAACTTGTCCGTAGGCTCCGAGCCACCGGTGTGTCCATCTTCGGTAAGACGAATCTCCCAGAGTTCGGACTCACCCCCTACACGGAACCCGAGTTATGGGGCCCCTGCCGAAACCCCTGGGATCTGGGTCGGACGCCCGGAGGATCAAGTGGCGGTTCAGGAGCCGCAGTCGCTGCCGGCTTTGTCCCTATGGCCGGGGCCGGAGACGGTGGGGGCTCAATCCGGATTCCAGCATCATGCTGCGGCCTCTTCGGTCTCAAGCCTACCCGAGGCCGGACCCCGACAGGGCCCTTTCGGGGACAAGTTTGGCGAGGTGCGACAGTGGAACACATTCTTTCTCGCTCGGTGAGAGACAGCGCAGTAATGCTCGACGCGACACACGGAGCTGACCCGGGCGCCCCATATGAGATCACCCTGCCTGAACGTCCATTCGCCGAAGAAGTTGAGCGAGCGCCTGGTCGACTTCGGATCGCTTGGACAACGAAGCCGACTCTAGGCCCAGAGGTGCACCCGGACTGTATACTCGCCGTTGAAGAGGCTGTCAGTCTTCTCGAGGAATTGGGGCACGAGCTCAGCGAGACTGGGCCTCAGATCGATAGTGATGCGTTCGCCCATGCCTTTATGCTGATGATTGCGAGCGAAGTGGGTGCCGACATGAACGACGCCGAAACCGTGCTTGGCCGGCGAGCCAGGCGTGGCGAATTGGAACCGGTGACCTGGGCCCTCGGCCTACTCTCCAAGTCGCTCTCCGCCAGAGAATTCAGCAGCGCCCTGCGCCTACTCGAGCGCGAGGCACGATCTGTGGGTGCATTCTTTGAAAAGCACGACATACTACTGACACCGACGCTCGCCACGCCTCCCGCAAAAATCGGTGAACTTGCTCCAGCCGCTGTGGAGCAACTCCAACTCCGCATCCTCGGTCTAATCGGGTCAGGACGCTTGGTCAAAGCAATCGGTTTGCTCGACGACATAGCCAAACACGCATTCGATTTCACCCCATGGACGCCACTCTACAACGTCACGGGACAACCAGCGATGTCCGTCCCACTGCATTGGAATCCGGACGGACTACCCATCGGTATCCACTTCGTAGCTCGCTTCGGTGCCGAGGCCACGTTGTTCCGTCTCGCTGGACAGCTCGAACGCGCTCGTTCCTGGGCTGAACAACTACCCGAGATAGCAAAGAGCATCCTGAAAACCCAAGGTACTGCCCTCTAGCTTTCGGTGTCAGGATAGCCCTATCAGCGCTCCTCCTCACCTTCTTCAGAGATCACTTTCTTGGACATCTCTAGTCCAAGAGTCTTTCCTTTCAATAGCGCCGGGACACCCTCCTCCATCCAGACTGGGGCAGGGGCATCCATGAGATAATGGTCAAAGAACTGCTGCATCCGAGTAGCCCAGTCCTTCTGGTTCTGAGTCTTTCGGAGCCCATGCGGCTCCCCATTGTAGTTGAGCAGCCATACCGGCTTCCCCAACCGCCGAAGCGCGACAAAAAACTCGATTCCTTGTTCCCAGGGCACCGCTGTATCCTCGTCATTATGCATCATGAGGATCGGTGTATTGATCTTGTCGGCAGTGAAGATCGGTGAGTTCTCTATAAACCGGAGTGGCTTGTCCCAAAGTGACCCACCAATCCGGCTCTGGGTTCGTTCGTACTGAAACATCCGGCTCATCCCGGTACCCCAGCGAATGCCACCGTACGCACTCACCATGTTCGCAACTGGGGCTCCCGCTTCAGCCGCCGTGAACAGATTTGTACGTGTGACCATGTAGGCGATCTGGTATCCCCCCCAAGAGTGACCTTGGACTCCGATATGTTTTCGGTCTACAAAGCCTTCATCGACCAGTGCAAGCACACCGGGGACCACAGCGTCCAGGGCGCTTTCCCCCGGATATCCAATCATGTACGGGATATCTGGAACAAAGAGCAGATATCCACGGCTAACGTAAAAGCTGCGATTGATGGAAGAGCCGCCTGGGGCTGGCACAGTGTAGGAATGGAGCCCATCTGAAGAGCGCTCATAGAAATACACCATCATCGGATACTCTTTTTCAGGGTCGAAGCCCTCCGGCTTGTAGAGTATGCCCTGAAGCGGAATCCCGTCGTTTGAAAACCACTCAACCAACTCCGCTGAGCCCCATAAATACTCATCCTGTTGTGGGTTCGCATTTGTGACCTTGCGAGCGTCCGCAAAATCTTCGTTCGCTACCCAAATATCAGGAAACTCTTGGAAGGTTGAGCGCGTGTAGATATACACGTCCCCCTTCTCCGCCTTACGTACGCCCCCAAAACTCGCATCCTCCATTACGAGTCGCTCGGGCTCCCTGGCCCCATCAAAATGGTCCCGATAGAACCCGTTCGCTTTCGTATAGATCTGGAACGCGTTGAGGTAGACATCCGAGTCGGTCGGTATGAAAGGGTTATCAGGATCGACGTCTATGATCCTGAATCGAGTATTGGTGGCGCGGCCCAAACCCTCTGTGAGATTCTTGGGAGCCGTCGCACCCACTGGATCAATCGCCCAAATGTCGAACTGATCATAAACCACAAACGCTTCGTCACCTTCAGTCCAACCTGCAGTACCATAGGAACGCAGTGCATCCGGGTGGTCATCAAGGACGTCGTGGAACGGGACACCGATGGAGGCTGTAAGGTTTGTGGTTTCCCGGGTCTCGGTGTTAGTAGCAAACCACGCCTTCTCGAAACCGTCCCATCTTGTCACGTAGGAACCACCGGGAGAAAGGCTCCCCCCGCCACGGATCATCTCGGCAATTCCCTGTCGCGAACCATTTCTGACATCAACGAGGAACAGGTCAGAGTAACGACCATCCCATGAAACCAGTTGTCTATAGGGAAGATTGCTGGTTCCTAGGGCAATACCGCCATCTCCGTTCTCGCTGACCGCAACCGTGGGCAGATCTTCTGTCTCAAGTTGCACGACCTCGCCGCTCTCCATATCGAGCATCGCAGAGTATGTGCGCCCTCGCTCGTCTTCAGCCTGCAGAAGTTGCATCGGCTGTAGAAAAGGATCCTTCCAGTTCCAAATGTCGACGACAACACGCTCATCGTCAGGTAGTTCGTTCTCTGGTTCGGGCTCGGGGGCAAGCCTCGTGCCGAAAAAGACGCGACCCCCCGACTTTGAGAATGACACTCCACCATCCTCGCTCGGTGCCCATCCCACCGGCAGCCCATCTGAACCCAGTTTCGCCCGCTCAGCCGCAGTACCACCGGTCGAGGTGTAAAGCGAGAAACGTGGAGTCTCTCGGTCTCGATCATCACGGTCCGTCAAGAACGCGACCGATCCCTCATCTGAGACAGCAAGCTGCAAGTAGCGGCCCTCACCGGTGGCGATCGCCTCGGCCGAGCCACCCGCACTGACCCCGAAAACCCCGTCCGCCGCACCGTCTTCTCCCGAAGAGGTGAAGAACAGGGTTGAGCCGTCAGCGGCAAACGCATAGCTCACCACATGCTCAAAACTCTGCTCCTGCCCCGAACTGAGTTCGCGCACCACAAGTGAGCTACCGTCATCCGTGCGAGGCGCTTCATCGGTTTCATTATCTTCGTCCTCTTCTGCACCTAGCCCCACCTCATCATCGGCGTCGTCCTCTTCTTCCAACAGGTATGCGATCCGGTCTCCTGCGTCCTCCGGGATGCGGAAGGATTGAACCCTCTCCCTGCTGAAAGTGGATAGATCGGACAAGCTCACCACGACCAGTGAATCCGGTGATTCATCTTCCTCATTTTGATTCTGCTCCTGAGTGCCAGCCTCCTCTGAGGAATCCTCCATAGGGGTGATAAGGGCAACCAGATGTCCGGCATTTGCCGTGAAGCGAGCAGAAGTCGCGCGCTCGATAGCCAAGGAGCGGGTATCGCTAAGGCTCCGGAGCACTAGGGTGGCCTCTCCATCTCCTGGCACCAGCCTGTACGCAAGCCAAAGACCATCACTGGAAACAGCAACATTCTGCAGACGATTCCAGACGTCATAGTCCACGTGATCAAGTGGCCGTTTTTGCTGTGCGCCAAGAGGAACTGTTCCGATAACGAGGAGCAGCAGTGTGAGAGCCGGGTTTGCAATCTTCATGGTTTGATCGATCCAAGGCCTGTGTGTAAGAGGCACGGTACCGAGCGCTCCGACACACGGCAACGACCCTCTACAGCATACACCGACGATCTACCCTCTCCAATCGGCACAGTCCTGAAACTCTGGCGAGGTCCGCACATCTCACACAGGTTTCATCCCACCCAGTTCCCAAATACTTGGAGCACCGCGCATGGAACAGCGTTCCGTGGCAGCATTCCTGGTTTTTCTCCTGCTCCCCTCGGTTCTGCCTGCGCAAGGCACGGCCAACGGCGAGTGGCACGTCTACGGTGGTGACGCCGCCCATACGCGGTACACGCCACTCGATCAAATCGATGCGTCAAATGCTTCTGATCTCGAAGTCGTCTGGCGTTGGAATGCGCGGAACTTCGGCCCAAACCCGTTCGCTCAGACCCAAGCGACCCCGCTGATGATCAAGGGTGTGCTATATGCTACCGTAGGCATGCGTCGCAGCGTGGTCGCGATTGACCCCGGCACCGGGGAAACCCTATGGATCTGGCGGATAGATGAGGGGGAACGCCTCCAAGCTGCCCCTCGACCAAATTCGGGGCGGGGAGTCGCGTACTGGGAAGACCCGGATGGAAATGGTCGCATCTTGGTCATCACACCCGGATATCATTTGGTCGCACTCGATGCAGTTACTGGCTACCAGGTCGAGAGCTTCGGCGAGGAAGGCATCGTGGACCTCATGGAGGACCACAGGGCCCGTGACGGAATTGAGATGGTCGGCTCCATCGGTGCCAGTTCCACAGCGACCGTCGTCGGTGACGTGATCGTTGTAGGATCAGCCCACCATGTGGGTGCCCGACCGCCCTCAATGGTTAATACCCCTGGCGATGTCCGCGGATACGACGCGACCACTGGGGATCTCCTCTGGACATTTCATACAATCCCTGAGCCAGGAGAACTCGGAGTTGATACGTGGGAAAATGATTCTTGGTCTTACACGGGGAATGCCGCCGTTTGGGCGCAAATCTCTTACGACTCGGAAACCGGGTTCGTTTACCTGCCTACAGAAGCTCCCACCGGCGATTATTACGGTGGCCATAGACATGGCAACAACCTGTTTTCGACAAGCATAGTCTGCCTGGATTCGAAAACCGGTGAGCGCGTGTGGCACTTTCAGACAATCCACCACGATATCTGGGACTGGGACAATCCCTCTGCACCGATCCTCGCGGATCTCGTGATCGACGGCGTAGAACGCAAGATCGTGGTGCTGATCACCAAGCAGGGTTTCGTTTTCGTGTTTGACCGACTAACAGGCGATCCCATCTGGCCGATCGAAGAGAGACCGGTACCTCAGACCGATACTCCGGGTGAGTGGACGTCTCCAACACAGCCATTTCCGACCAAGCCCGCACCTTTTGACAGACAGGGTTTTAGTGAGGACGACCTCATCGATTTCACGCCCGAGATACGAGTTCGGGCAGCCGAGGTCGCCAGTCAGTACCGGATGGGGCCGATCTATGCACCACCTTCTCTGGCAGACCACCCCGACGGCACGAAAGGGATGCTTTCAATGCCCACGTCGACAGGTGGATCTAATTGGGAAGGCGGCGCCTTGGATCCGGAGACGGGGCACCTCTATATAGGCTCCTACACGAGGGCGACTGTGCTAGGTCTCGTGGAGGGAGGAGACCGCTCCGATATGAATTATATCAGAGGTGGTGGTGGAGCGCAGGTAGCCCCAGGGGTGTCAATCGTGAAGCCACCATGGGGACGGATTACGGCGATCGATCTGACGACGGGCGAGCACGCCTGGATGATCGCCAACGGTGACACGCGACCGCGCATTGCCCAAGCCCTTGGGCTCGACCTTGCGGACCTCCCCAGGACTGGGAAGCCTTCACGTGCTGGTCTCCTTGTGACACGGACGTTGCTCTTCGCAGGCGAGGGAATATCCGGAGATCCGGTTTTCCGAGCGCATGACAAGGCAACTGGAATGATCTTGGCGGAGATTGAAATCCCCAGTACTCAAGTCGGGCTACCGATGTCGTACATGTATGAGGGCAAGCAGTACGTAGTGGTCGCGGTAGGAGGTAGAGGTCGACCAGCCGAGATCATAGCACTCTCGCTGCCTGACTAAGAGTCTCATTGGAGTAGGAAAAAGTGACCCAGGCATTCCGGCTGTAGGTACGCAGAGGCCAAGGCCACTCACCTATATCCGATACAGCATGCTCCTACTGAAGGTGTGCCTTAACGCCGATCCCATACAAGTCTCCTGCGAAGAAAAAAAGATTAGCAGTCAAGCAGTTGGATACTGTCAGGTCCATTCGGGACAACACAAATGAACTCAAAGGGTTCACCACCTTCATCGGCCTGATAGTTGTGTGGGACGCCTGCTGGGATATAGACCACATCTCCCGCTTTCACATGGTGTGCGTCCTCTCCAATTTGAACCCGAGCTCCTCCGCTCAGAACATACTGTTCATGCTCTACCGTGTTGGTGTGCATCGGCATACCTCCACCGGGTTCCATTATGAAACGTCGCATCGCGAAATTCGGTCCCTCATCAGCCCCAATCAGGACCTGACGCTTCGTCCCTGTTCCAGCCGCTACATCTTCGGTGGGCAGGCTGTCCACGTTTCTAACCGACATGATCACTCCTGGGTTTGATATGGCGGGACAAGGTTAGCGACTGCCACTCTATGAGGCCAAACTGGGGGTGTAACACACCACCCACGCAACCGTGAGGAGAAAAAGTGATCCAGTACAGATCCAAACTGAGTTGCCTGATTCTCTTGATCTGGGCTTCTGCTTGCACTGAGCTAACCCCGGAGCAGGTCGCACAGCACTCACTGACCCCTAAGGTTTTGGTGATCGGGATCGATGGCATCCGGCCCGATGTTTTAATGGATGTGAACACGCCGAACCTCGACAAACTCGCAGAAGAAGGCTCGTTCACGAGCCACGCTATGACAGGGTATCCCTCCGTGAGCGGGCCGGGTTGGTCCTCTATGCTAATTGGAGTGTGGCCGGAGAAGCACGGTGTAACCGATAACTCGTTTGAGGGAGAGCGCTACGATGATTTCCCAGATTTCCTGACGCGCATCGAGCAGATTCGACCTGAATTGTCAACGTTTGCAGTTGCCGACTGGGTACCGCTCGGTCGCTCCGACCAAGGCAGGCCAACTATCAGCGACGCCGTGGACGTTAAGCATGTTCTAGATGGCTATGAGGTGGGTTGGGCTGAGGCCGACGCCAGATCTGTCCAGCTCGCAGTACAGCAGCTAGAGGGTTCGGATCCTGATGCTCTCTTTGTTTACCTTGGTAATCCGGATGAAGTAAGCCACGAGCACAGCTCGATAGGATCTGAGTACCGAGGTGCGATAGCCCTGGCGGATGAACATGTAGGCATTCTCGTCGAAGCGATTCGCACTCGAGCGACGTACGGAGAAGAGGATTGGCTAATTCTCTCGAGCACAGATCACGGGAGGCGCTCCGACGGTGGGCACGGTGGGGATACGGAAGAGGAGCGTACGATTTACTTCCTTGCGAACGGACCTTCAGTAATAACCGGAACTCCCCCAGACTCAATTTTCATCGTAGACGTAGCAGTCACTGCTTTGACCCACCTTGGAATCCAAATCGACCCCTCCTGGCAGTTGGACGGAAAGCCCGTCGGAATCCGCTAGCAGTGGGCACCAGCCCTCGACCTACCGAGTGATATACCGATACCGAGCGATTCTTAGCGGGGGAGCAATTGTATAGATGAAATGCAGACGGTTTTCACCATCTAAGATCACGTTGGATGTTTGTTGTTTGGTTTTTGGATAGTCACGGCCCTTTTCGTTCTCGATTACTAGCGCCTCCCCCTCCCCCAAGCTGTTACTCAGAGCGTCGACCTCATTTTCGAGTTTGTCCAGCAACTGCTGCTCTGTGTAATCCTGTACGTCACCTTCAGCTTCAGCAACAATCTCATGGATCTCGACAAGCTCGTATGCCGAACGGAAGTCATCTGAGCCAATCGATCGCTGGTGGTTCCGGCGGAAACTCACTTCGTTCAACGCCTTGGAGTCGAAGTTCAGGTCCACACTCTGGAAGGATATTCCGTATTGTCTGAAGATCATCTATGCGCTCAAGTGGTGATCTGCTGTTGCTGAGAATCAGCGAATTTCAGGACTCGGGATCCAGAAGAGCTTCGAGTTCCTCCGCCGTAAGGTCATCGGCTGAACGCGATCCCAGACCGAGCGGGGATCGAGACTTCCGCCCCTTCTTCGCGGCTGAACCAGACTCGGCCTGAGGCATACCGGCGTAGTCATACTCTGGGATGTAGACCCGGTTCAATTCTCGCCCAAGCCGGTGCTCTAGACTCTTCAGCGCACCCAGGTCAGCACCAGTTACAAAGGTTATCGCGGTACCGGTCGCGCCAGCACGCCCTGTACGTCCTATGCGGTGCACGTAGTCTTCCGGGTCAAGTGGCACGTCGTAATTGACTACATGGCTGATCCCCTCAACGTCGAGTCCTCGTTGTGCGACATCGGTCGCCACCAACACCCTCACCTTGCCCTGAGCAAAGCGCTCTAGCGCTCGTGTCCGGTGCTGCATACGGCGGTTGGAGTGTAAGACATCGGTTCGGATCCCTTCACGCTGCAACCTTGCGTCTAACACATCAGCGCCAGCTTTCGTCCGCGTAAAGACAAGAACCTGGTCCCAGCCCGGCTCCCTTAGGAGTTCGGCAAGGAGATCCGGTTTCTTCTCTGGTTTAACCGAGTAAAAGATCTCCTCGATCCCCTCGGCAGTCGTCCCTGACGGAGTGGCTGCAACCCAGATCGCTTCTCTGGTGATACGGAGTGCTAAATCATGCACACCGTTCGGCATTGTCGCGCTGAAGAGCATAGTCTGCCGCTTCGTGGGCATTTCCCTGAGGACTTCCTCTATCTGAGGTCTAAAACCCATATCAAGCATACGATCAGCCTCGTCGAGCACGAGGCAATTCACATTACTCAGGTCGACGCGCTTCGAATGAGCATGGTCAATGAAGCGTCCTGGGGTTGCGACGATCACTTCAAATCCTGATTCCAGCGCCTCGATCTGGGGTCCATAGCCGACCCCACCGAAGATTGCGGCAGTCCTGATATTCGTCCCCATAGCAAGTGAGGCCGTATCGTCAGAAACTTGCTGTGCCAACTCCCGTGTCGGGCACAGGGCAAGCACCTGCAGACCACCTCCCGAACGAAGCCGCTCCAGCGCCGGTATCATGAACGCCCCAGTTTTACCGGTGCCTGTCTGGGCGATCCCTACCACGTCCGTACCCGCCAGGCCCGGCGGAATCGCCTCAGCTTGGATCGGAGTGGGAACGGTCCAGCCGAGTGCTTCGATAGCACCAAGGCGCTGTTCTGAAAGATCTAGGTCGAGGAAACTATTGACGCCCAATCTTGTGGTCTCGCTGTCTGTTCGAGGGGCTGAATACCGATGGCTTTCTTGTTGAGAAAACCGACGGAGAGAAAAGTAACGAGCTTCCTTGCCAAGGGTGTAACACAACTACAAGTTGGCCACGTCACGAGGCGGATCATGATGATCCACCCTTTCGCCTCCACCGATCCAGCAACCTGATGGACGCGACCTCGAAAGGAACTCCTCAAACATCCGTGCTCTTTGTCTGCCTTGGGAACATTTGTCGTTCCCCGCTGGCCGAAGGGATCTTCAGGCATCTCGTAGAGGAGCAGGGACTCGACGATTACTTCTTCATCGACTCTGCAGGAACAGGGGCGTGGCATGTCGGGGAGCGACCCGACGGTCGTGCTTCCCTCGTAGCTCGGCAACACGGGATCAGTCTCGATTCTCGAGCCCGCCAGGTTAAGCAGGCGGACTTTAAAAGCTTTGATTATATGATCGCTATGGATCGCGAGAACCTGAGGGTGCTGGAGGACTTGAGGCCAGAAGCTAACAGCGATACCCAAATCAAACTCTTGTGCTCATACAATGTTAAGGGTGACAACGGAGACGAGATCCCTGATCCCTACTACGGTGGAGCCAGCGGCTTCGAAAATGTCTATCAACTGGTTCACCAATCTTGTAAGGAGCTTCTTCAGCATCTTCGAGCCGCTTGAGTACTCGATCATTAGTTTGGGATAGTGGCAAGGCGGCAGACGTCCCGGCTTTTATTCGGAGAGCGTCTCCGAGAGGAAGGGAGTTGATCTGCGATAGGTCGCGACACCGGACCTCACTCGAGAGTTTCGCAAGGAAGGTGTCTTCGGACGCTTTGCCTGGGGTGTCTCTGATGTTCATCTAGCTGAAATCGAAGAACACTCCTAAGGGTAGATCGCTTTTCATTTGAGTAACCGCACGAAATGATCTTCCGTAGGGTTACTCAGATGTACATCGCGCCAAAATGAGGAGAGTGAGGAAGTTCTTCGTCCGCTATGCCCCGTCTTTTAGCACTCGCCTAGACTGTGGCCCCAGTGCCGACCATCACCACGATTCGGGTAAACGCCTCTTCGATGAGGGCGTCCGAAGCTGCAAAGCTGAGTCGCACCCACCGATCGTCACCGAATGCGGCACCCGGCACAAGAGCTACGCCATGTTCCTGCAAGAGCCGTGAGCACCAGGTGGTGGCATCATTTTCATCTACTTCAAAAAGTCCATCCACGCGGAAATAGAGGTAAAAAGCCCCTTCAGGTTGAATGTACGGGACGCCCGGTAGAAGCCGATCCATTAGGGCTATGACGAGGTCACGGCGGCGCCTAAAAGCGACTCCCATTTCAGCGATCGCAGAAGATGCTGCTTCCACGTTTCGAAATGCTTCCAGAGCTGCTACCTGAGAAGGCGTCGCGGTATTGGATGTAATCTGACTCTGAAGCGCGGTGAATTTCTGCGCAATCTCAACGCCTGAGTATGAGAAGCCCACCCTCCATCCGGTCATCGCATAGCTCTTCGAAGCACCATCGACTAGAATGAATTTGCCAACATCATCCTCTGGCAGATTGAGGATACCTGGTGCCGTATCTCCCTGGGCGCCGAAGTATATATTCCGATAGATCTCGTCGCTCACGATCCAGACTCCCCGTCCTTTGGCCCAAACAGAGAGCTCCCTGAGTTCTTCGAGGGTGTAGATAGCACCGGTGGGATTGCAGGGAGTATTCAACACAAGTCCCTTGGTTTTCTCGGACACGACACCTTCCAGGTCAGACGGCACAACCTTGAAACTGTTGGATTCAGCTCCAAAAACCGTCACGGGTTCGGCACGTGCCAGCATGACCAGAGCCGGATAGGTCGTCCAGTATGGGGCAGCAACCAGTACTTCATCACCAGGACCGCAGAGAGAGAAAAATGTGTTAAATAGCGCTTGCTTCACACCGGCGCTGACCACAACTCCCTTCCAGTTGATCTCACGACCTGCGCGTGCCCCAAGGTGGTCGGCAATCGCCTGACGGAGCTCAGGGAGACCCGCAGGTGGCGTGTAACGTGTCTGTCCTGACCGAACACCATTCACTGCGGCGTCCGCTATGAAGAGGGGCGTGTCGAAATCAGGCTCGCCCGCTCCGAGGTTGACGATGTCACGGCCCTCAGCTACTAGGCTCTTTGCTAACGTGCTGACCTTGATCGTGGCTGAAGGTTTGAGTTTCTCGATATTGGCGCTGAAGGACATGGCACTCCTCTGAATCGCAATCTCGGAACGCAATATGGTAGGACCCCGAGGCCCGAGGAAGCACACAATACTCTGGCCGACCGAAGCGGGTGCAACCACCTTCCATTTCCATGACTTATACTTCCCCATGCCTCTTCATAGATGTCGTTGACCCACTCTCTTTCTTGGCTCACCTACAGCTACGGTCAGTAGAGCAAGCATCCGGAATCCGTGTAGAGCGTGTCCCAGTCGAACTCCGTCCTCCCCCAGCAGAGTTGATCGATGCTGGCCACCCCTTCTGGTCTCAGCGCTGGGAACGCGCTGAAGCTTTAGCGTGCGAACTCAGGCTCTCTCTAAGAAAACCGTCCCTTGTGCCTTGGTCTCGCAAGGCTCACGAACTCCTTTGCCATGCGCGTTCATCTGGCTTGGACCAAACTGACCAACTGCTTGACACCATCTTCGAAGCCCTCCTGCTCAAGGGCGAGGATATCGGCAGAGTCGATATCCTCGTAGGTATTGGGCAATCTGTAGGACTAGAATTGAGCGAAACCAAGGCGGTCTTAGACATCGACCGTTATGAAGCAGAAGTGTCCGACGTCCTCGCACGCGCTCGCTCAGAGGGGGTTGAAGTTCCGCCGGTACTCATTAGGGGACCCAAGCACTTGAGGGACTTCCACAACCAGGAAACGATCGGCACCTTTCTAGCCATGCCATGAGTAGGGTCCGGAGCCCGGACATACCTCAGTCTCTTAAACACCATAGAACACACTCACGAATATGGCCGGTTATCAGCGCAAAACAGCGCTCTCACCCAGTGAAGTCCTTTCTGAGGCCGAGGACTTCCTTCCTCGGATTGTCGGGCTCGCCCGGTCAAACAATTCAGGTCATAGCGCCACATACGACGGTGCTGAGGGTACGGTCACGCTCACTGCTCATCGGCACGGGGCCTACACCGATGTCGTGGCCACCACCGACCAACTTCGGACATCAAGGCTGGATTACGAGGTGCAAAAACTCTTGAATCTCCTTCCCTACGAACCCGGTGACCTCGGTGGGCCAGGTTCTGGCGATCCTACCTAAAGCGACACTTACCGTGGATTCGTTCGAAGACCTCGGCTTAAGCCCCGAGTTGGTTGAAGCGCTAGCCGCTGAAGGAATTGAACAGCCAACCTCGGTACAGAAATCGGTTATCCCTTTTGTTCACCGTGGCAATAACGCGATCCTCGGGGCCGGTTCCGGTAGTGGAGTGACCGTGGCTTGGGCGGCAGCTTTACTCAATCGCTTTAATGACTCGGAAACTGGAAGCCCTCGGGTGCTCGTGCTAACACCCTCACGTAACCGGGCTAATGATCTGGCTGAATCGATGAGCCCTATTGCAAATCACATCGGACAAGTTGTGGGCGCGTTAGGATCTCAGTGGGTACTCCCTGAACAAGCGACATTCCTCTTCGCAACAGCCAGTGACGTCCTAGCGAGTTGCACTACCCACGACCTTATACTGGAGGGTGTGGAAGCTCTCGTCGTGGACCAAGCAACCCGAATCGATGAGTTCGATGGCCTCGAGAGTGTTGAACTTGTGCTCGGCTACTTAGCCAGCACTGCACAGAGAATTGTCACCTCTCTTCCGGTCACGACTGCGGTTGCGGACTTCAGCCGACGGCACTTGAAGCGTGCGGTCAAATTGCCCTCCGTGGATACATCCGTGGTTGACGGACCCAGGCGCGGTACTCTGCGGTTCCGGATTACAACCGAGCCACGTGAGCACGAGGCTCTCAAGATCGTAGCGAGTATCCTAGCCTCAGGAACGCCGCACGTGCTGTTGTATTGCCGCAATGACGACCGTGCCGCCGATATCGGAGATTACTTGACAGGTCACGGCTACGTCGCTGGTGCACCGGGTGACACAAAGGTTGCCGTATGGATGGGTGTTTATCCGCTTGAAGTGCGCAGCGCTATTACCGACCACAGCCAGGTACCCGTCATCAGTTGCGACGTACCGACTGATGTTGATGACCTTGACCGGCGCCACGGTGTTTCGGATGAGAGCTTCGTAGTAGTTCTACCACGCGAGGTTCCACACCTACGTGCGACCGCACGCCAAGCATGCTACGAAGTTATTCCGTTTCCACCCGAAACCAAGAAGAGCACTGGCCCCATCGCCACCCTACACGATTCCATTCGAGAAGTGATAAAGAAGGAGGACATTGCGCCCTATTTGTTCGCCCTTGAACCCCTCTTTGAAGAATACGACGCGGCCGAGGTGGCAGCAGCGCTCGCTCTCGTGAGCAAGCGGTCAGCAGAGACAGAGACCCTACCCGCAGACACCCGTGGCAAGAAAGGTTTGACCAACGCACCAGCAGCATGGGCCAAACTATTCCTAGGTGTTGGTGAGCGAGACGGATTGCAGCCTGGTGACCTCTTGGGGGAGATCACAGGAGAGGCTCATGTGTCGGGGGACACGGTGGGCCGCATTGAGATCAAGGAGAACTACACACTGGTGGAAGTTCATGATTCAGTAGCACACGATGTCATTGCAGCACTCAATGGAAGAACTATCTGCGGACGTGCGGTGCGCGCTGATTTTGACAGACCGCACCGGGGAAGAGGCCGTGGCCAACGTAAGAGGTCGGGTAACAGTTAACAGTTGATCCGCAGGACAAAAGAGGTGGCCACGTCACTTAAAAGTGACGTGGCCACCTCTTTTTGCGAGTCACGCCCAACCGCTGCGGCTCCGGTCAAGCATCTAGCACTTTACTTCGTGTCTATCCCCCTCCTTTGACTGCGTCCTTCAAGCCCTTCCCTGCCCGGAATCCCGGTGTCTTGGTAGCGGCAATGTAAATTGACTGACCAGTCCGAGGGTTCCGGCCCATGCGGGCCTTACGATGTTTGGCTTCAAACGTACCGAAGCCCGTGATTTGGACCCGGCGGTCTCCTCTTAGTGCAGAGGAGATGATCCCACTGCTTGGGTTAAAAAGTGCATCCACAGTACGCGACGCATCGGCCTTGGTCATGCCGGTTGCACTCGCGAGGGCGTCCACTAAGTCGGACTTGTTCATCTGGCTGCTCCTGTCACTTAGATGGGTAAGTTGTCACGGCCGAAGCCGCCATTTGTGCAGGCCTGGAGAACTCTCTCCCATCGAGCTTTGGATCACTCGAAAAGCCGCATGAAATCGAGTGTTTCCGAGCCTTGCAGGTCACAGTTATCTAACTGTAAGGCACACTCGTGAGAGCGTCAAGGCAAAAAATAGCCAAAAGACCGCATGTTTCCTGGCCTCCTGGCTGATTAGATCCCTGTATTCGACCCGACGAGCCGAACTAGTGTCACGGCAGTATCAGTCTGCAGCTTGGTTGGAAGGTGCCACGACTGGTAGTGCTACGTACTATTTCACCTACTGGATACAGGGTCATCAAAGACACTCGGCATGGACTCAACCGCGTCATATGTTCAGTGAGCTAGTAGAACCTACATATCCCCTATTTGCCGACCCGACGAAATGGCCAAATCAAGAGGGTATACAGCCCAGCAGAAACATGAGCTAGTAACCGCCTTTCATAGGCGGACAAAGCTAGAATGTCCGGACTGTGACGTTGTCTTGGACCACCGCCATATATCACCTCGCTCCGATGTTGCGTATGTGCGGGATCGGGTTCTACTCACATGCTCATCTTGCCACCGAACACTAATCATCGACCGTCGCCAGCGTGATTAAGGGCGACAAGGTTTTGAATGCGCACAAGAAAAAATCCCTGGAGTTCAAGGTTAACCAGAATCGGGATCTGGCGGGCATAGACCAGACGATGGTCTATCTTAGAGGTTGCAGCTATTGCCGACATTCCCTATCGGGTTCGAGCTTGCAGCACCGTATTCCCAACCTGAACTGGTTGACCATGCCTCGAATAGTAGTGCTTGTCAGCTCACTTGTACTCATCTGTGCAACAAAGCTTCCTGCTCAAACTTACCACGCTCTGCCGCGTGTTCTGGAACTCCCGGCTTCAACACGAGCGATGGCTCTCGGGGGAGCTTATATGACGAACTCCCCCCAAGCAGACGCCCTGTTCTACAATCCCGCCCTCTTGATAGGAGTTCAGGGCTTCGGCTTGGATATACAGCAATGGGGACCAGCCAGTTGGACAGCAACTGCGGTAGCGGCAAGACAGTGGTTTGGAGGAGGGATCGGGATCGGACTTCAAACACTCCAGTATGAAGCACCTGGAACAGGTGGGGATGCTGCGCCTAGCGGACAGGATCACCTCTTCGAAACTGGCTCGGTCCCGGTTTCAGAGAGGGTGGCCACCATCGGTTATGCACGTGAGATAAAGGGCATCAATTTGGGCCTAGCGATTAAATTGATCGAAGAACGAGTGGCACTCCGGACATTCGTCAGCAATGCTCAAACACGTGATGGTGCGGTGTGGTTTGACGCAGGAATTTCAAAGGATCTTGGGCGTTTCACCACAAGTCTTTCATATCAGAACAACGGAGAAAGATTATTTGCCGGTGAATACCGCGGGGACTATCACGTCGCGGATCGACTCACTTTCGGCATCAGTGCATCCGGGATGCAGCTGGGTATTTTCGACTACGGTATCACTGCAGCTGTGACTCAGGTCAGGAAATTCAATGAGGGTTCTGCAACGATACCGGCCGCTGGCATCGAGATCGGTTACTGGCCGATTCGCGGAAGAACATTTGTCGCAAGGGCTGGCGTGCAGCGGACCCCGTATTATCAAGATGCCAGCCCATTCACCTTCGGCTTAGCTTACTGGGGTGACAACCTAGTGCTTGAGTGGTCCTTCCAGGGCATGGAGCAAAGCGAGCTTCGTACACACCGGTTTGGCGTGAGTTGGCGATAGAAGCTAGCTCAATAGTTTCTTTCAACTCGAGCACTGAGGAATGCGGGATCAAGATCAGAGATGCCTATCTGATCAATGGAGACCTCCCCCGCATGGACACGGTCGAAAACGAATCGGATGGTTATGAGTTGCTCAAGATCCAACGCTTGATTGTCAGCCTTGAAATCTCCGAGGGGGATCGAGTAGGTCTGAAGTATAAGTTCCCAGTGATCGGTGAAGCGCTCCTTCTCTTGATCAGCTCGACGTAGGATCCACGTATCTAAAGGACGACGGATCGCGCCGTAGTCGCTGAGGGTGACCCGAGCAATCCTGCCGGCGGCATCCTCCAGTTCGATACTGAGATCTATCAGGAGCTCGTCTTCGTCGCTTTCGTTACTTGCACGAGTTTCTTTTTCGTCACGACCGCCGGGGTCTTCCTTTGATAAAACTATGTCGGGATCGGGGCGCGGACTCGGTATTGTGTTCGTGGGGCCCAACATGAAATCAAGTGTGTGGCCTTCGCTAAGCCGCCAACGCTCAGGCAAACCTTCCGGCAGTTTCACGGTGTACGTCGCAGGAGGACCGTGACGGGTGGTGTCTGAACCGACGATACGGTTATTCCAACCGATAGTAACCGCCTGATTTTCCTGACTAGCCGACGTGTTATTACGGTTACTAGAACGAAGCTGAAGCAGCTCCTCCTTCCAAGTCTCTAGGGAGTCACCTTTCAGCGAAACCCCAGGCTCCGTGCCAAGGGTGATATCAATGTCCTCCTCGAAGGTAGCAAGTGGTCGAAAGCTGCTGGTTTCGAAGCGTGTGATGTACATGGTCGGAGGCAGCCACCCACCTATCACCCGATGGTCACGGAAGATCGGTAAGTACTGCTTGTCACCTTTCAGGACGACGTCCAGAAAAGCCGAGACATAGATCTCTGAGAACCGCCTTTGATCTTCAGCAGAAATCAGTCCACGAAGGTCGAGTGAGCGTCCACTCCGTGGACCACCATCATGAGAGCCCCAAACCGTGTTCCACTGTCCATGGTTTGCACGGTAGACGTAGATCGCAGATTTGAAGTTAAAGCTATCTGGCTGGTTGAACTTCAAGCGGTCGTAGATTCTCAACCCGTGGAAACTAGTAACATCACCATCGTGAGAACCGTGAAAAGTTAGATAGCTCACATCCTCAACTACGACCTTGCGACCTGTAGGCAGGTACTGCCCATCGACCGGTGCGATGGAGATGATCCCTTTGATACCATACTCGAAGTCGAACTCGAGTGACGCATCATCTGGATAGTAAGAGAGCTTGTTGAAGGCGGCTGCGTTGGCCACAGCTTCTCCACCTCGTGAGTGGCCGATGAGTGCAATATTACCCATATCGACCTTGCCTTCGAAGAGGTTACCAGATTCCTGATTGAAGGATTCGAAAGCCTCTAAGTGCTTAAGTAAGAACCAGCCGCGAGCATCATTTTCCCCCCTGATGCCTCCATTTATAAAGTTCTCGTCGACGCTAGCCAGAATGTATCCACGGGTAGCGAGGAGTTCGCCCAAGTAATCGTATCCCGGGTCTGAAAAGTCCTGCATGTTATGGTTTCCATGAACCACCAGGACCAAGGGGAATGGTCCATCTCCATTCGGATACCAAACACGCGCGTTGAGTGGCATCTCCTTTGGACTGAAACCCCAGTAGCGGTTTCGACCCTTCGCCGAACTGCCCAGGGTTACAAGCTTTGACGCATCCACCACATCGGTGACGAGCGAAACCGAATCCCTATACTCGGGACGATTCTTGTCTGTCCCGCTTCCATAATAGATCGTCAAAACCTCGTAGGGCCCCTTGAGGCCGGGATCTGGTGCTTGCAGAGTTTGGTTGGAAAGCACCCTTCCAGCATCACTCGGCGTAAGCTTCAGCGGTGGCATGCAGGACGTCACAAGGATCGCTATCACTATCACTGCCCACGAGGCAAGTAGGTTTCGAGTCGTTTTGCTCATGGACTCACTGTACTGATATTCACCCGCCGGTGGCAATCACCCGTCCCTCCAACCAACCGCCAGCGGCACATGAGAGGGGCCCACTTCCAGGTCAGAAGTCACACAGTTACCGTAAGCCCCATTCCAACCTCCGGGACAATATGGCCAATTCAATCATCACATTCGTAACCAACCGAGGCACTTTCTCCGCAGAAATGTTTGAGGATACCGCCCCCAAAACGGCGGGCAACTTCGTGAAATTGGTCTGTGATGGCTATTACGACGGAATCATCTTTCACCGGGTGATTGACGGATTCATGATCCAGGGGGGTGATCCGACGGGGACAGGAACGGGAGGACCAGGCTATACGATCTCGGACGAGTTTGCGCCCGGGTTGGGTCACACAGAAGAAGGCATCTTTTCCATGGCAAATTCGGGGCCAAACACGGGCGGATCACAATTCTTCATCACGTTGGCCGCGACGCCATGGCTGGACGGTAAACACGCTATCTTCGGTAAGGTCATCTCAGGGTTGGATGTCGTAATGGAGATCGGTCAGGTCTCGACTAACCCCGCCAACGGGCCCCTTGAGGATGTCGTAATGGAGAGCGTTACGGTCGAAGATGACACATAGTCACTACCCCGATTGATGAACGGCACAGACCCTAGCCGATAGGCCGCGTCGCCTGACCGATCTCATAGCCGGCAGGAGGCTCGGCATCGAGTAGATGCCGCACGAAATAGTCCCAACGCCTGCGCATCATGTACGGTTCGTTTCCGAAGCCATGGCTTCGGTTCGGCATCAAGATCAGATCGAAATCCTTGTTCGCCGCGATGAGAGCGTTAACCACAAGCATTGTGTTCGACGGGGGTACGTTAGAGTCTAGCGTTCCATGCGCAATCAGAAGCTTGCCCTTGAGGTTTTCCGCTAAAAGCTGGTTAGCCTGATTGTCATAATTGGTCGTCCCGTCAGGGTACTCGACCAGGAGTCCCTGCCACTTCTCACCCCAATCGTCCTCGTAGTTCCGCTGGTCATGGTTCCCCGCCTGCGATACTGCAACATCATAGAAGTCTGGATACCGCATGACCGCAGCAGCAGCAGCGAAACCGCCCCCAGAGTGCCCGTAAATTCCGACCTTGTCGATATCCATCCATGGATAACGATCCGCAAGCTGACGGATCCCAGCAATCTGATCGGGAAGCCCGTTATCACCCATGTTGCCGTAGTAGGCTTCGTGAAATGTCTTGGAGCGCCCAGGCGTGCCCATCGCGTCAAGCTCGACCACGACGAAACCGAGTTCGGCAATCGCCTGTAGATCCCGGTGCGATGCACGGAAGCTCCTGCTCCCCACGCTCCCACTCTGCGGTCCGGGATACAGGTAGTTCACAATTGGGTAAGAGCGACCGGGGTCAAAGTTCATCGGTCGAAACAGCAAGCCATAGAGGTCAGTTTCGCCGTCTCGTGCCTTCACGCTGAACGGCATCGGCGGCTGCCATCCTGACGCCTGAAGGCGGGAAATATCCGCTTCTTCAATGGCCAGGATACGACTCCCGTCTTCCCTGTCACGAAGGACGGTGACCGGAGGAATGACTGGTGTCGAGTAGGTGTCGACCAAGTACTTTCCGTCCGGAGAAAGCGACACAGTGTGATTCGCGCTGTCCGGTGTCAGTAGCTCTACATCCCCACCGTCGAGTCCCGTCCTATAGAGGTACTGGAAGTAAGGATCTCCCGGCTCACGCTCGTTACCAATAAAGGTGACAGTGCGAGCACCTTCATCGATCTCCATGATCCGCAGAACGTTCCAATCTCCCTGGGTAACCTGTCGTTTGAGGGCTCCCGTACCAGCATCATACAAGTAAAGGTGTCCCCAGTCGTCTCTTTGGCTGAACCATAAGATTTCGTTCGATGAGGACAAAAAGTCCCAGCCGTTCGACTCGTAGAACGTCTCCTCCACTTCCTCGAAAAGCACGGTCACGGCACCCGTGGACGTATTGGCGATGCGGACGGTGGCAGTCTTGTGGTCGCGGGCACTTGAAACGAATACGATACGCTCGCTATCTAGGCTCCACTCGACATCCCCGAAGCTGCCTCCACAGGCGATGTGGTCGCTACAGGTGGATCGGTGTTGATCCGGAGGCATGGCTAAACTGACTATTTGATCCTCTGCCGGACGATCGAGGTTGAGAACCACCCGGGAAATCCGGAAAATCACCGAGTCTTCTGGAAGTGGATAGCGCCATGCATCGAGCTGCGGGTGTCCCACCTGCGTATTCACGAGGTACATCATTCCGACACCACGTGCATCATGCCGGAAGGTTGCGATCTTCCTGGAATCCGGTGACCACTTCAAGATTGGCCGGTCACTACGTGTCCACCCGGCGTTGTTGGTACCGTACCCGAAGTCCTCTACTCCATCAGTCGTTAATGCAGACTCATCTCCGGTGCCCAGGTCACGAACCCAGAGATTGTGGTCACGGATGAATACCGCATTCCGAGCATCTGGTGAAACTACCTCTAGACGGGAAACAGTAGGACCCGGAGTAACTGCGACGGATTCACACGAGTATTCAGTCAGGTTGCACCGGAAGTGCCCAGGCGGGCCTACCGTAGCCTCGAGGTCGTTGCCCTCGAGCGACAGGCCATTCAAAGGTAAGCTTAGAGACTCAAAAGCCTCCCCCGACACCGCGTTGAGCACGTTGGCAATCCGTTCGTGATCGAAAGCCCTCTCACGGGTCCCCTCTGAGGGATCAACCATCACAAACTCGGTCCCCCCAGGCACCATTGATCGGTACCAGAACCGACCGTCTCCAAGCCATTGAGCGCTCACTGAGGCCCCGAACACCAGGGAATTGGTATTCTGCGAAAGGAAACGCTCTGCTCGCGTGTAGTCGGCCGCTGTGACTTGTCGCGTGGCATCCTGAGCGACAAGTGGTGCTGAGGCTAAAAGTGCCAATAAGGCTAATGAGAACCGCATGGTCATCCTCTGGGAATCCGAGAACCAAGGAAAAGCAGACCTAGAAGGGCCCACACGGCAAGTTGAAGTCGGAAACGACAACCTGCAACGGAGCCGAGAATTTAGTTCTTCCGTTCGCCGCTGAACGGGCGACCCTGACCTCGACCTCCCTCGATCATCCCCTCCATCGAGTCACTGTCGATGGTGCCAGAAAAACTCTGGGTAAATGAGTTCCCGCCAAAACTTAGCGTCACTTGAAAACTGAAGTTGTTTCCTTCCACTGTTCCGTTTTCGACATCGCTGTCGATCGCTCCGCCACCGCCACTACGACCACCGAATGTTCGGGTGAGTGTACCCGTCACTTCCTCCCCGTCCTGAGCGAGAACTAGCGTCATGGTCTGGGGTCCGCCCCGACCGCCCTGGGCGGAGAGTTCCCAAGTACCTGTAAGATCTTGCGCAGCAGCCGGTGATGTCATGACCGCTATAACAAGGAGGGTGATTGAAAGATTTCGGGTGTTCATGGTTTGGCCTCCTGTCCTTTAATGAAACTAAGCATGTCTGATCACAATGACCCGAATCCTTTCAAAGCATTAGACGGAACTTGCCCCTGAGCAATTGAAACTAGGACTTTCAGAAGCGGGAGGATCACTCAAGCTACAACCGAAGACATAAGTTTCCGGGTATCACCTCCTCATGCAAGATACCGAGATCTTGAAAGCTGACAGCCAATCAAGGTGGCTCAGCCAGACGCCGCATCCGTTTGCGCTTGAGCGAAGAGGGCCTTACGTCACCCGTGGTGTATAGACTCAGCCGCAGCTGAATCAGCCCCGAGGAAAGAGGGTCGGTGCAACGTCGTCCACGCGCTCGGGTAAGGCGAAAGAGGACAGAGGAGCGGTCAGAAACTTTCCCCGATATTGAAATTAGCCAGCAATCCCGCCGCTCTCGAGGACCCGAACACACCAATCCGATGAGTCGCTCACTTCTCCATCTCCCTGTACTGGCATTGGTGCTCTTCACCGCGCTCAATACAGGGTGCGCCCCCGACTCAGTGGACGAACCCACTTACGTTGCGCCACCAGGTGCGGATTTCATGAGCCAGCAAGCCCCCCCGAGGGTGAGCCGTCCGTCATTTGTGGACCCCCGCGGCCCTCGGATGAACCCGAATGAAATACCTGGTCGTTATCCCTTCTACTGGACGCGTGCCATCTATTCAGGTTGGGGTCGTCGCGGCTGGGGCCAATCTTGGGCGACCGACTATCCGAAGGGTGACCAGCAGTTCTTGGTGGTGCTCAAGCGCCTCGTCCGACTCAATGCTTACGATTGGGACAATGCCATCAGGCTCGACGATCCGACACTGCGACGTTTCCCAATCATTTACGCCGTAGAAGTCGGCGGCATGGACATGACCAATCCAGAGGTTGAAGGGCTCAGAAACTATCTGGACGCCGGAGGATTCTTGATCGTCGATGACTTCTGGGGTCAGCGTGAATGGGATGTCTTCGAGTATAATATCCGCCGCGTCTATCCTGACCGTCCGATCGTTGACATTACACTTGATCACCCCATCTACTCAGCCTACTACGACATTGAGGAAGTGAAGCAGGTGCCCGCCATTGGGCGGGCAATGTACCCTGCCGAATGCTATGGCTGCGTCCCCCATGTCAAAGGCATGTACGACGAGGTTGGACGTCTCATGGTCATCATCAATTTCAACACCGATCTGGGTGATGCCTGGGAGTGGGCTGAGGACCCGGGCTACCCCCTCGAATATTCGACGTACGCTTACGAGATGGGAGCCAACATGATCGTCTACGCGATGAGTCACTGAAGGGAAGCAGATGGAACGTATCTTTGAGTTCCTTTTCAAGTATCCCCCTCTCTTCTTCGAACAGGGGGATTTTACATTCGGGGCACCCACGTCGGTGCGCCTGTGGCTGATTATCGCTGGACTTCTAGGGGCGGGTACCGTCGCCAGCTACACGATTGCCCGAGGGAAAAGCACCGTCACGGAGCGCAGCGTGATGGCGGGACTCCGGGTGATGTTGCTCGCAGTCATCATTGTTTGCCTTCTCCAGCCATCGCTGATCCTGTCGACCGTGGTACCACAACAGAATTTTGTTGGCATCCTAATTGACGATTCACAAAGCATGTTACTCACGGATGAGAACGGGATATCGCGAAGCTCTTTCGTTAATGACGCGTTCACTTCTGATGAGAGTGAACTCGTCAGGCAACTATCCGATCGTTTCGCTCTTCGCTTCTTTCGGTTTTCTGATGTTGCGGGGCGAATTGACAGTCCGGCGGAACTCACTTACGAGGGTACGCATACGAACCTGGCACGCGCGCTCGACGTTGCCCGAGAGGAACTTTCGGGTGTGCCACTGTCCGGACTGGTCATGATTACCGATGGGGCTGACAACGACAACCAACCCCTCGCTGAATCGCTGGTGTCTCTGCAGGCTGCCGGCGTTCCGGTTTTCACAGTTGGGGTTGGAGAAGAGACCATCGCCCCCGATATCGAGCTCGGCCGGATCGAGATGCCACGAGCTGTACTAGAAGGATCTTCGTTGACCGTTGATGCAGTGATAACCCAGATGGGATTCGGTAGCAGTACCGTCCCCCTGATCGTTGAGGACGAGCTTCGGATTATCGCTGAAGAAACGGTTGAACTGGGACCGGATCGAGAGCCGGTCGTCGCAAGAATCTACTTCGAGCTTGAGGGAGTGGGCCCCCGACGTGTGACCTTCCGTATTCCTCCCCAACCCGGTGAACGGGTGAATCGAAACAACACCCGCTCGGTCCAGGTTGAGGTTAGAGGAGAACGGGAAAAGGTTCTTTATTTCGAAGGCGAACCTCGCTTCGAAGTAAAGTTCATGAGGCGTGCAGTGCAGGAGGACGAAAACATCCAGCTCGTAGTCCTACAACGGACCGCCGAGAGCAAATTCCTGAGGCTGGATGTAGACGACGGCAATGAGCTCGAGTTCGGTTTTCCCACTAGCCGTGAAGAGATGTACCGCTATAGGGCACTGATCCTTGGGAGCGTTGAGGCGTCTTTCTTCACGCATGACCAACTACAAATAATTGCGGACTTCGTTTCCGAGCGCGGTGGAGGCTTATTATTTCTCGGTGGCCACGGAGCTTTCGCGGAGGGAGGTTGGCAGGGCACCCCGGTGGAGGAAGTGATGCCGGTGGTCCTTGGCCCTCCGACGGATGACCCTCAGGGCTTCTTCGCGGAAGTCAAGGTGACCCCAACGCAGGCCGGGCTCGCACATCCCTCAGTGCTTCTCGGAGCCGAGCAGGACCAGGTGCGTGAGCGTTGGAATTCACTGCCCACAGTCACTACGGTCAACCCAATCTCTCAGGTCCGTCCAGGCGCCACAGCACTCTTGTCCGGTTCAGGGGATCAACTCGCCCTTGAACAGATCGTACTCGCATTCCAACGATACGGTCGTGGTAAATCTATTGCCTTGACAATCCAGGACTCTTGGCTCTGGCAGATGCACGCGGATGTCCCTCTCGAGGATCAGAGCCACGAGATATTCTGGCAACAGATGATTAGGTGGCTCGTCGATGGTGTCCCCGAAGCTGTAGAAGCAGTAACGGACCAGGAACAGGTCGAACCAGGGGAAAATGTTCAGCTTGTGACGAACGTCAGTGACTCGAGCTACATCGAGGTCAACAACGCAACCGTGACAGCGCGAATCACGAGTCCAACAGGCATGGTGGAGGAGCTCCCGGTTGACTGGACGGTACAGCGCGATGGTGAGTACTCCGTAGAGTTCCGACCCCTGGAAGAAGGCGAGTACGAAGTTGAGGTGACGGCCGAGCGGAATGGAGAAATTCTGGGCTCGGACAAAACCTATCTGTATACGGCTTCGAGAGACGACGAATACTTCAGCGCGTCTAGGCACACACAAACGCTTCGCCGCATCGCTGACGAGACCGGCGGGCTATTCTATACACCGGAAGACGTTTCGAGTCTTCCGGAGGACATCCGCGTGACCGGCGCAGGTGTCACCCTGGTTGAAGAACTAGACCTTTGGGATATGCCGTTTCTTTTCATCCTACTGTTAACGCTGATGGGCGCTGAATGGGGCTTCCGACGAATCAGGGGACTGATTTGATCAGACCGCGCCTCTCCGCAGCCGTCTTTGGCTCCCTCTTCTCATTCCTGTGCTTCTCCGGCGCGATGTCGCAGCAGGCAAGTGTTCAGGAGCAGACCCATGCCTTGATCGTGGTCGGGCTCGGTGGCAACGCCGAGTACCGGGATCGTTTCCACGCCCAAGCAGTCGCTCTCCAAAAGGCTCTCACTGAGAGACACGGTATCCCTGCAGAATATGTGACCTATCTAGGTGAGAGATCGGAAACCGTTCCGGATCTTATCGCAGATAAGTCGACGCGAGCCAATATTCTGGACCAATTCAGCACGATTGCTCAACGAGCAGGACCCCTGGACCGACTCCTCGTCATTCTCATAGGACACGGGACTTCTGACCAGGCTGAGGCTCGCTTCAATGTCACTGGCCCTGACCTAACGCCAAACGACTTACAAATGGCGCTAATGGGGTTCCCCTCCCAAACCCTGGCTCTAGTCCATACGGGCAGCGCGAGTGGTGGTTTCCTCGAACCGTTGTCCGGCCCAAACAGGATTATCATCACAGCTACCCGTACGCAGCGCGAGCGGAACGCAACGGAGTTTGCAGAGTTCTTCGTCGAAGCGATCACGGGTGAGGGTGCCGATTTGGATAAGGACGAGAGGATCTCCCTATTAGAAGCATACCAGTACGCTCGTGAAGAGGTCGCCCGGTTCTATGAGGACGAGAACGAGATCCTGACGGAGCATGCACTACTGGACGACAATGGAGACGGCACGGGAAGTGAAGAGGTCGGTTTGACCAAGCCCGACGGCTCACTCGCAGCAACATTTAAACTGGGTGGCATCTCCAGAACCGCCGCACAGCTGCCGGAAGACCCCGAACTGGCGAGGCTTTACAAAGAACGCAACGAGATCCAAGCCCGTATTACCGAACTCAGGGTTCTTCGTGACGCGATGCAGGAAGAAGCATACATGGCGGCTATGGAGGATATCCTTGTCGAGTTAGCCCTAAAGAACAGGGAAATCCGTGCCAAAGAGGGGAATGGATTGTGATCCGCTACCCGGCACTCACACTCCTGAGCGTTCTCACGGTCGGCTCTCTCCAAGCCCAAACACTCGCTGAAGCACGTGAGTCACTGCAGGCCGGAGAGTATGAAGATGCGGCCCGCGTTTTACGCACCATACTGACTGATGACCCATCTTCACACGAAGCACGGCGCGACCTAATTCAGGCCTTGTTCTTCACAGGCGAGTACGAGACCTCAGAGCTTCTCGCACGTGAGGCTCCTGTCCCAATTGGATTCGCGAACACACTGGGTGAAATCCTAGTGACACGGGGAAAGCTCGATGAGGCAGCCACGGCCTTTCAACGCTCCATTGATGGGAATGCAAAAGACGCTCTCACGTCCGAAGTGAATCTGGGAGAGCTGCTTTTCTCTCGTGGTGAGATCGACCAAGCGATGGCTCGCTTCGATCGCTTCATCGACATCTATAACACGTCAGACGGACGGCTTAACGCTACCGAACTCGTAGCCGTAGGGAGGGCAGTACGCTACCTGGGCCGAAACAACCCCGACCTCTTCCAGGATGCGCTACGAGCTTTTGATGAGGCAGCGAGCATCGCCCCCACGTGGCACGAACCCAACGTTAGAGCCGGCGAACTCTTTTTGGAGAAATACTCAAGCACCAACGCGCAAGGTGAGTTCGAGAAAGTATTGGCAGTGAATCCGAGACATCCGGGAGCACTTCTGGGGCTAGCGAAGGCGCTCGAATTCGACGGCACCTCAGATGCAGGAAGGGTGCTCGCACAGTTGCTCGAAATCAATCCAAATCATGTCGAGGGACGTGCCTTATTGGCGAACCAACATCTCACCCGCGAAAGGTACCAAGATGCAAACGAGCAGGCTGAAATAGCCTTGGCTGTAAATCCGAACTCGCTTGTCGCGCTTACGGCTTTAGCAGGCACGCATCTCCTCAGGGGTGATCTCAAAAGGTTCCAGCAGGTCCGTGACCGGGTGCTCCAACTCAACCCCAGGTACTCTGGCCTCGACTCAAAGTTGGCGGAATTAGCCGTAAAGACCCGCCGATACGGGGATGCGGTGAGCAGAGCTGAGGCAGCAGTCCAACTTGATCCGTACTCTTGGACGGCGTGGGGACTTCTCGGAATGAACGAACTCCGTCTAGGAGATGTGGAGCGAGGCAGGGCTCACCTCGAGCGAGCTTTCGAAGGAGATCCTTATAACCCTTGGTTCAAGAACAATCTCGATTTGCTCGATACCTTCGAGCGTTTCGAAATCCACGCGACTGACCACTTCGAGCTTTTTCTGCATGGAACTGAATCTGACCTATTAGCAACCTACCTCGCTCCCATTGCTGAGGAGGCTTACGCAAGCCTCGCACGTCGGTACGAGAGCGAACCCCTCCTGCCTGTGCGCGCCGAATTCTTCCCGAGCCATGCGGACTTCTCAGTCCGAACTCTCGGGGAAACTGGCCTGGGTGCTCTCGGCGTGAGCTTTGGGCGTGTTCTGGTAATGGACTCGCCTAGTGCCCGTGAGCAAGGGGACTACAACTGGGCGTCGGTTTTCTGGCATGAACTCGCCCACACTTTCCACCTAGCAGTCTCCGACAATCGCGTGCCCAGGTGGTTCTCCGAAGGGCTGGCAGTTCACGAACAGCGAAAGGCCAGACAGGGATGGGGGCATCAAGTCACAATTCCGTTCCTGCGGGCGCTGGCCGATGGGGAACTCAAGAAAGTCAGCGAGCTTAACGACGGATTTATGCGACCTGACTACCCACAGCAGGTCATCTTCTCCTACTACCAATCGTCCCTCGTCTTTCAGGTCATTGAGGATCGTTACGGTTTCGCTGTCATCAGAGAGATGTTGGAGGGATATCGACGTGGTGAGACTACAGCGGAACTCTTTCAGTCTCTACTCAGCATAGATCTCAAGGATTTTGACCAGGAGTTCGAGACGCACCTGCGGGAACGCTTCCGCGCTCCCTTACGCGGGTTGGCAGAAATCGGTGAAGCTCCCTTATCGGGCTCGGATGTCACCGCTCTAGAAGATTACGTTGGCCTGCACCCTGGCGATTTCATCGGAAGGGTCCGGCTCGGTGCATCACTTGTGGAAGAAGAACGCTATGCCGACGCACAACCCCATTTAGAGGCCGCGCGTGAGATTTTCCCGGAGTATGGAGGACCGGACAGTCCCTATTGGTACCTGGCTCAAGCCTACCGAGGACTCGGTGATCTGTCTGGCGCGGAGCAGGCGTTATCACAACTTACCCAGAGATCAGAATCGAATTATAACGCCTACACAATGCACGCGGACCTGCTCGAACAACTGGACCGACCCGAAGAAGCGGCGGATGCGCTCGACAAAGCAGCACACGTATGGCCGTATGAAATAGAACTTCATCAGCGATTGGCAACGCTACACGCGGAGGTAGGCAACTATCTCGACGCGTTGCGCGAAAGGGCGGCTGTTGTTGCCCTCAATCCAACCGACAAAGCGCAAGCACTGTACTTGCTGGCGGTCGCATACCAAGAGGCGGGTGACTTAACAGGTGCGCGCAGGGCTGTCCTTCAGGCACTCGACATCGCTCCTAACTTTGACGACGCACTCGAGCTTCTGCTCGTCCTGCGATCCGGCCTAAGGGGGGAAACATGATCGGGGGGGCTACCAGGTTTCTGGTGGCTCTGCTCTTCGCCGGAGCTGCGATTGGCTGGGTCACGAGCACCGGAAGCAGAAGTATTGTCCCGGCACTCCCAGGCGGGGATGGCCTGCAATCATACGACGAGACCAACTCACCCTACGACGGCAAGTATCACTTCCTGAGAGTGCAGTATGATGTTGGCCGAAGGTCGTCCGGGTTCTTTAGGAGTCGTGAGCCCGCGTGGGCACACGACTATCCCAGGGCTGAACGAAACTTTCTCAACATCATCAAGGAGACAACGTTCGTCGATTCGCAGACTGAGGGCTCTAACATCCTCCGCCTGAATGACCCCGAACTCTTCAAGTATCCGATTGCGTATATCGTTGAAGTCGGTAGCTGGAATCCAACTGACGAAGAGGTCGCAGGACTTGGCACGTACCTGTCAAAGGGTGGATTCCTGATCGTAGATGACACTCGTAACGAGCGCGGCAACGAGTGGGCTAACTTCGCCTACCACATGGAACGTGCATTGCCGGGTCTATTGCTCGTGCCACTCGAACACGATCACCGTGTGTTTGACTCATTCTTTCGGATCGACCCGCTGAAGGTGATCCCGCCCTACGGACCCCAAAACCCGCAGTGGTACGGGATCTTCGAAGACAACGATCCAACAAAGCGTCTCATAGTAGTCTTCAACTTCAACAACGACATTGCGGAGTACTGGGAATACTCGGATCAGGGATACTATCCGATCGAATTGTCCAATGAAGCCTACAAGCTTGGCGTCAACTATATCGTGTACGGACATACGCACTGATGATGGGACTACTATTGCGCGGAACTGCTCGCTGAACGACTAATCGGGGCCCCATTAGCCCCATTTGAACTGGAGACAGCTTTGGCGGACGAAGCCATTGGAACGGTTGCCCTAGATAACGCCGACGACATAGCACTCGCCGAACGAATGAGGAATGGACGGAAGCAAATCCTGAGTGAGCTTCGAAAGCTCATCATCGGTCAGGAGGACGTAATCGAGGAAGTCCTGCTTACGCTCTTCGTTGGTGGGAACAGTATCTTGGTCGGCGTGCCGGGTCTCGCTAAGACACTGTTGATCCATACGATCGCACAGGTCGTCGATCTCGATTTCTCACGGATCCAGTTTACTCCGGACTTGATGCCGTCTGACATCACAGGAACAGACATCATCCAGGAACAAGCTGACACGGGGCGCCGAGAAATGGTTTTCTCACCCGGGCCGGTGTTTGCGAATATCGTTCTCGCTGACGAGATCAACCGCACACCGCCTAAGACACAGGCCGCGCTACTCGAGGCGATGCAGGAGCATCGAGTGACAGTGCAGGGACGCACGTACACTCTCGCGGAACCGTTCTACGTTTTCGCAACACAGAACCCCATCGAACTCGAGGGAACCTATCCACTCCCGGAGGCTCAGCTCGATCGGTTCATGTTCCAGATCATCATAGACCACATGGCTGAAGACGAGGAACTAGAAGTTGTGAGGACAACGACTGGCATATTGAAACCGGAGTTCAACCACGCGGTTACGGGGCCGGACTTAGTCGCCTTCCAGGAACTCGTCAGACGTGTCCCGGTATCGGAATCTGTCCTCAGGTACGCTGTGGCATTGACTAGAGCCAGCCGCCCAGGGCCCAATGGCGACTCACCTGATTTCGTCAACAAATGGATCGCGTATGGGGCATCGGTCCGAGCAGCACAGTACCTCGTGCTTGGATCAAAGGCGAAGGCAATCACCCAGGGACGCTATCATGTCTCATTTGAGGACATAAGGTCGCTAGCTCATCCAGTGCTCCGTCACCGCATCCTGAAGAACTTCCATGCTGAATCAGAGGGGCGAACGTCCGCGGAAATCGTAGACAAACTGTTGGAGGCTGTGCCCCTACCGTCCTCTGGGATGTAGCAGGTGGGAGTCGCGCGCGCGTCTCACTCAGGAGCACGGTTTCTCGATCCAGCAGTCTTGGCGCGGATCAGCAACCTGGAACTCTTGGCCCGAACGGTAGTTGATGGGTTCCTGAACGGCCTCCACCGCTCACCGTATCTGGGCTTCAGCCTGGAATTTGCGGAACATCGCCAATACATGCCCGGCGACGATATCCGGCGCATCGACTGGAAGCTCTTCGGCCGATCAGACCGCCACTATATCAAGCTTTTCGAAGCGGATACAAACGCCAATTTCAGTGTCTTGCTCGACGTCTCTGCATCGATGAGCTACGGGAGCCACGAAGTCTCGAAGCTCGATTATGCGAGGTACTTGACGGCATGCCTCACATTTTTCTCCAATCGGCAGAGGGACCGTGTCGGTCTCGTGACGTTTGACCACGACATAGTCGAGTATGTACCCCCGTCGATGAAGCACATGGACACAATCTTACACTTGCTCCATCGCGCAAGCGCGGGACGCGCCGGGAGTCTCCGGGAACCACTGGTCAAGATCACCGAACTACTCGGCCGTAAGGGCATCGTCGTCATCATATCAGACTTCTACGAGCATCCCGATGAGATACTCAGCTCAATCAGTCTGCTCCGCGGCCGTGGGCATGATGTGATCGTCTTTCACGTACTCGACCCTGCCGAACTAAGCTTCCCGTTCGAGGACTCTTCGAGCTTTGAAGACCTAGAGACGCGCGAACAAATTCCAGTGATACCAAATCGGTTACGGGACGACTACAAGCGACTTGTATCCGAACATGTGGAATCGGTGGAGCATCGCTTAACGGAGAACCGGATCGATTACGTCCTATTGGATACTTCCAAGCCACTCGACCTGGCGCTTTTCCAGTACCTCTTGGCGCGCGAACGCTGGACCCGTAAGCGATGAGCTTAGCATTCCTCGTCCCGCTGTTTCTTCTGGGCTTAGCCGGGATCACAGTCCCGATCCTTGTGCACCTGACGCGTCGACAACGCAAGAATGTAGTCACATTTCCGTCACTGATGTTCCTTGAAAGGATCCCGTTCCAGGAGCAGCGCCGACGACGTATCCAACACTGGCTACTCCTTGCCTTGCGCTCCCTCGCCCTTGCACTTCTCGCGCTAGCATTTGCACGCCCGTTCTTTGATCGCAGTGCTCTGAGCCTAGGGGCTGCTGCGGGCCCGCGAGAAGTCGTTGTTCTGCTTGACCAATCCTATAGTATGGAGATCGGTAACCAATTTACTCGAGCTCTTAACGAAGCTCGTGAGATCTTCGATGGTCTTGGACCGTTGGATCGGGCAAGTTTGGTGGTTTTTGGGCAAGGAGCTCGGGTGGTCACCCGCTCCACAGGGGACCGCCTTCGGCTCAATTCCGCACTCGACACACTGGAGGTCAGTTCGTCAGGAACCCGCTTTGGGCCTGCTCTCAAAGTTGCCCAAACTGTGCTCGAAGAATCAGAGCTACCAATGGGTGACGTATATCTGCTTTCAGACTTCCAACGCATTGGATGGACCGGCGACGAAGGTGTGTATTTGCCAGCTGGGGCCAAGGTCATCCCAATCACATTTTTTGAGGATCCCCCGGACAACATTCAGGTGACAGATGTCGACTTGATCCGCCACGCAGTTTCGGGACGAGAGCGGATCACGCCCATCGCACGTATCGCCCGCAACGGAGGAGTGGATGCCCGTGAGGTAAACGTCAGCCTGGAGTTAGATGGGCAGGAGATTCAGACCCGAACCATAACACTCGACCCCGATGGGGCCGCGTCAGTCACGTTCCAACCATTCACGCTCTCACAACCGCATACTCGAGGTACGATTCGCGTTCCCGCTGATGAGCTCACCGCCGATGACGTGAGGAACTTTGTAGTGTCACCTGGGACAGCCCTATCCCTTCTCGTAATCGATGGAAGCGGCGGAAGCACCGACGCCAGCCTTTACCTGCGCCGTGCCCTGGAGATCTCAGACGATGGCCGGTTCCGCTTGATCCATCGAAGGACCAACAACGTACGTGCGGAGGACTTAGACGGTACTGATGCCGTAATAATCAACGACGCTAGGATCGATGGCGGATCCGCAGAACGCTTACGGAATTTCGTCCAAGCTGGCGGGGGACTCTTCTTGGTTTTGGGCGAAAATTCTGGTTGGCCGGCCTCGGCCCAGGACCTCCTTCCAGGCACTGCGGGTGAGCCCCGGGATCGCCTGCAAGGGCGTGGAGGGCGCCTTGGGCACCTTGAGTATGGGCATCCAGTCTTCGAGCCTTTCTCAGGCCCTCGAAGTGGTGACTTCACGGGTGCACGTTTTTTCCGGGCTCGTAGCTTCGTGCTCTCCGACTCGGCAATAGTCCTTGCCCGATTCGACGACGGATCCGTGGCCTTCGCTGAACGAGGCTACGGGTTAGGTACAGTACTCGTCTGGACGTCGACCCTGGACTCGTTCTGGAATGACCTTGCCCTCCAACCAGTTTACTTGCCTTTCGTCCATCGAGTCTCTGAGTACATCGGTGGGCGCACCGAGGCGCTTGCCTGGTTCACGATCGGACAGGTCCTCAATCTTGCCGATCCCGGGGCACTAGAGAGTGCGGGCCTTGTCTCAACCGAGTCGGCAGAGCTTTCAGACAGCACCGACCTGGTTGCTCTTACACCTTCGGGGCGATCGATAGAGTTTCCCTCCGATGACGAACCCAAATACCTGGCGCTAGATGAGAGTGGCTTCTATACCGTTCGACCGCCTGCCTCCGAACCCGAACGCCCGTTTGTAATCGCGGTAAACGTCGAACTGGAAGAATCCAATCTGACTACCATCGATCCAGAAGAACTGATAGCTCAGGTGATGTCGCCCGCACCGGACCGTGAAACCGCATCCGGCCTCGTCCAAACAACCGAACTACAAATGGAAGATCAGGAACGGCGGCAAGCACTCTGGAGGTGGATGCTCATCACAGCGTTTGGCTTACTGGCAGCAGAAACATTCATGTCGAACTGGGTGTCGCGCCGAGCGGTAGGTGCGACGCTGACCGCAACCTAGACAAAGCCCTCCAACAACGAGGCCGCGACAACGATAGACTGGCATCGTGTGGTGATATAGCTCATCGGCCCCTAGGTTGGGCAAGAACGGTTAGGGGGAGGCGAATGAGGGACTCCGACAGACGCACAGCACAGGGCAGAATCCTGACAGTCGTCAGGAGCGTACGCCGACGCTGGAGAGCCCGGATCTTTCTCCGTGGGCTGACTTGGATAACTGCGATCACTGGGTTAGTACTCCTAGCATCCGCACTCGGCCTTGAGCAACTGCGGTTTTCGGCCTCCTCTGTCATCTGGCTCCGAATACTCACCTGGGGCACGCTAGCCGTGACTATTTATTGGTTCGGCCTGCGCCACCTATTCCGTCGCGTGAGTGATGAGCAGGTTGGACTTTACCTGGAGGAACACGAACCATCCCTCGAACACGCAGTCGTCACCGCACTCGAGGAACCTAACGAAGCCTTTTCGCCTGTGCTGGGATACCATCTTATCCAAAACGCACTCGATAGAGCTCGGAAGATTAAGGGCGGGAGACGCGTCGAACAGGGCGCTCTTTATAGACTAACTGGAGTCATCGCTGGTATAGCAGTCCTGAGCCTCTCCTTGGTGCTGCTCGGCCCGAGTCACTTGCGCCATGGGCTGGCTGCTCTGCTTCTCCCGACCAGGGCTGCAGCGGCCGTGAACCCATACGAGGTTAACATCCAACCTGGCGATACAACCATCGCCCGGGGATCGGACCAGTTGGTGACTGCGGCACTTGAAGGGTTCAACTCCAATGACGTGTCGATCTTCACACGAAAAGGGGCAGATCAGACTTTCCAGCGACTCAGCATGCTGTCCACTGAAGCGGGTGACTTTGAAGCGTTGTTGCTCGGAATCGATGACCCGACCGAGTATTTTGTTGAGGCTGCAGGGGTTCGTTCTCAGACATTTTCAATCGATGTAGCAGACCTCCCGTACGTCGATCAACTCGATTTGACGTACTACTTCCCCCGGTATACAGGACTCGAACCACGTACACGAGAGGACGGCGGCGATATCGCAGCTCTCCCAGGGACGCTAGTGGAGATCCGTATCCATCCGACGATGGTTACTTCGGGTGGCCAGTTTCTCATGGACGGAGAAGCGGTACAGGGCCTGAGCCTAGAAGAGGACGGAACCTTCCTGGCGCGCTTTACGGTGAGTGAGCGTGGCTTTTACTCGATCCAACTTGCCCGGGAGAACGGCGACATGGTCCCAGCCTCCCCCGAGTACAGGATCGACCTCCTCACCGACCAAGAACCTTCTGTGCACTTCTCTAAGCCGGGCCGAGACGTATCGGCCTCCCCGATCGAGGAGGTTTATCTGGAAGTCAGTGCAAACGACGATTACGGGATTGGTGACGTACGTATTGTCTATTCTGTAAACGGAGAAGGAGAGGACACGGTCGCACTATTTCAGGGATCTGGACCCCCGCTAGCTGAGGTGTCGACCGGCCACACGCTCTTCCTTGAAGAATGGGAACTCGAGCCAGGTGACTTGATCGCATACTACGCTCTTGTGCGTGACAACCGGACGATCTCAGAGACCCGGACCGTAGCCAGTGACATGTTCTTCCTGAACGTACGCCCCCTCGAGCGGTCCTACCGGCAAGGAGAGGAACGTGGCGGACAGCAACAAGGAGGTGGCGGAGGCCAAACACCTGAGACGGCACTCTCTGAGCTTCAGCGGCAGATCATCTCCGCAACGTTCAACCTCATTCGGCAAAGAGACAGCTATGACCCAGAAGAGTTTAGTGAGAACGTGGTCAGTGTCTCACTCTCACAGGGTCGCCTCAGGGAACAAGTGGGCACACTGCTGGAGCGAATGCAGAACAGAGGGCTGACCCGGACAGATCCTGGTTTCCGTGACGTTTCTTCGATCCTGCCGAAGGCCGTCGAAGCGATGACGAATGCGCAGAAGGATCTCGATACTCAAGAATTACGTAAGGCAATCCCAGACGAACAGATTGCCTTACGATATGTGCAGCAAGCCGAGGAAACTTACGAGCGCTACGTCACCCAACAGGAACAGCAACCGGGTGGTGGTGGTGGTAGCCAAGCGGCGGCAGAAGACCTCGCCGACCTATTTGAGCTCGAACTCGACAAACTGAAAAATCAGTATGAGACCGTCCAACGAGGAGCTCAGCGACAAGCTGACAATGCACTAGATGAACTGCTCGAGAAGTTGAAGGAGCTCTCTCGGCGGCAGGAGCAACAGGCAGAACGCCAGAGACGTCGTGCACAGCTCTCCCCTCAGGGAACACCTTCGGGTGGAGGAACTGCCCAGCGGGAGTTAGCGGAGCAAACTGAAGAAGCCGCGCGCGAACTACTTCAACTCGCAAGAGAGAACAACGACCCGCAGCTTGAGGAGACAGCTCGCCAACTCCAGCAAGCTGCCGAGGCAATGCGTCAGTCGGCCTCTGAGTCTGGGAGTTCTTCGACAACTGAAGCTCAAACAGCTCTGCGAAGGCTTGAGGAAACGCGAAGGCAGCTTGAAGAGGCCCGCTCAGACCGCGCTCGGCGAGATGCTCAGACTGCCATCGCTCAGGTCGAAGAACTCCAAAGCCAGCAACGTGATGTGCAGCGGCGGGTGCGTGAACTTCCTGTGTCCGGAGCTGAAAGGTCGAGAGAAATTGAGCAACTTCGGGAACGGAAGGACCAGATGACAGAAGCCGTTGCAGAGTTGGAGCGGGAACTTGATCGCTCAGCCTCAAGCAGTAGCGCTGACAACCCGGAAGCTGCGAGAGCGCTACAAGACGGCGCTAACCACATTCGGGAATCCAAGCTAAAAGAGAAACTGCAGTACTCTCGAGGAACGATCGAGCAATGGGATCCCCAGTCAGCGGTTACGCTTGAGTTGAGCATTGAAGCAGATCTCCAAGCTCTGCGGGATGAACTCGAGCGAGCATCAGGCGCGGCTAGTCAGCGAGAGCGCAACCCACTTGAGGAAGCGCTCGAAGAAGCACGGGATCTAGTGCGTGGCATGGAAGCGATGGAACGCCGTCTCCGTGAACCTGGAGCACAGGGCCAGCAGCAGGGTCAACAGGGCCAGCAGCAGGGTCAGCAAGGCCAACAGGGCCAGCAGCAGGGCAATCGGCAACCGGGTGACCGGGCTGGGGCGATTGGTGGTGGTGGACCGGACGGATGGGTCGATTACAACAAACGTTACTCAGAAGCCGGTGCACCTACACGTGGAAACCCGCGCCCCTTGAGCCCGGAGGAGATCCGGCAACTACAGCGTGAATTTGGTCAACGAGGAAACCAGGTTCGGGCGCTCCGTGAGCAACTCAGAGAGGTAGGCCGGCCCGCGCAGGAACTCCGGGCTGTACTCGATGCGATGGAGCGCTTCCAACGTGAAGGAATATATGCGGACCCCTCTCAAGTCGCAGAGCTACACCAGGAAATCATGAACCAACTCAAGCGGCTCGAATTCGGCTTACGCCGTGACGTCGAAGGTGTGACTGAGCGTACCACCACCTTGAGCGGCTCCGATGAGGTTCCCGACGGATATCGGGAACTCGTTGAAGAGTATTACAGGGCCTTGGCGAGGGGTCGCCCAGGAGGGAATTGACCCTGCTAAACGCTCTCGTTCTTTAGTAGAGCCTCCACACGGCGTACTCAAAGCACTTGGGGAGCGCCAAGTATCCTCGACGGCGGCCAGGTCTCACAGTAAGCCAACAATCATTGATGTCATCCACCGTCTCCGGCATCTTCTGCCCCCAGACAGCCCGGTAAACATGGGTCTATAGCCTGGTACTAAGCCTGACGTCGCACTGAGATAGACATGACGTATCTCCAGAAACCCCCTGAGCTCAGCAAGAGCGAGGTACTCGACTCGGTACGAGTCTATTACGGACTTGAGGGGACCCTTTATACTCTGCCAGGATACCGGGACCAGAACTTCCTCCTTGAATCTCCGGAGGGCGAGAAGCACGTAGTCAAAGTTAGTTCACCTGACGAAGCTGACGAGATTCTAGAGTTCGAAACCAAGATGATCACACGGCTGAGCAAAGACACAGACGGCCTGATTCCAAGTGTCATTCCGTCTACTTCTGGCAACAGTCTGGTCACTCATCAAGATCACCAAGGATGCCACCACCGACTGCGGATTCTTGAGTTCTTACCTGGAACGCTGCTGGCAGACATCAACCCGCGTTCAAATGTGCTCCTGACTAATCTCGGGGAACGGATGGCAGAACTCGGTAGTGTGCTGGGAGCTTACCCTGATCACCCTCCACCTCGGATTCACTTCGACTGGGCGCTGGGTGAAGCAGGGAACATCATGGAACAGAGCCTGAGCGTGCTGGACGGTCCACAGCGTGCACTCATCAAAATAACGCTCCGGGCGTTCCTAGAGAACGAAAGGGAGTTTCTCGGTCTTGGCTCACAGATCATCCACGGGGATGTCAACGACCATAACGTTCTCGTTTCGCTCAATTCAGAAGGGCTTAATTACATCAGCGGGATCATCGACCTGGGAGATGCTCACTCCGCCCCACGAGTGTTCGATCTCGCGATAGCGATTGCTTACGGCATTTTCGGGACTACTGACCCGCTCTTGGCCGCCTCAGAGATCACCCGAGGCTACTACACCGTCCAACCTCTTCTGGACATCGAGATAGACGTTTTGATGACGCTCGTCTGTGCAAGATTAGGGCAGATCGTCTGCATAGCGTCGCGGCAAAGAAACCAGGGAGTGTCGGATCCATATCGCCTCATCTCGGAAATTGGGGCATGGGAAGCGCTCTCATTACTCGCAGACATTCCCCAGCGGCTTGCTACTGGAACTCTCAGGGAAGCCTGCGGTCTGGAGGCATGCCCTAGGAGTGCTCCACTACGAAAATGGTTTGAGGGACAGCGTTTCGAGGAGGTGGTGAGCCTCCCAGAAGATCCGAAAGCTTTGGGAGTCCTAGACCTAAGCGTCTCGAGCCCCAACCTCACCGGCAGGGATTCCAATAACACGGCGA
>DCAD01000062.1:41718-44982 GCA_002311875.1 Gemmatimonadales bacterium UBA1142
AGCCCGGTAAGGCGATTCATGCTCCTCTAGCCGGGCACGTGCACAGCGTACGAGACAACGACGCTCGTTTAGACTATGGACCAACGGTGATCCTTGAACACCATGCACCCTCAGGGCCGTTCTGGACCCTTTACGGACACTTGCAGAGAACATCCGTGGAGAATCTGACGGCAGGTGATCCAGTCGAAGCCGGACAGACCATCGCCCGGATCGGACCTTATCCCGAGAATGGAGATTGGCCGCCACACCTGCACTTCCAGATCATCACAGATTTAATGGGATTTGAAGGTGAATTTCCCGGTGTGGCCTTACCCCGTGATCGCGGTGTGTGGGCATCATTTTCGCCTGACCCAAACCTGATCTTAAACCTGCCATTAGAAACCACGTACGTGGAACCCATGGGGGTCTCTGAACGTCGTGCACAGGCTCTCTCACCTAATCTCAACCTCTCTTACGAGGCACCAATCCACGTGGTCCGCGGCGAGGGGTCTTACCTGTTTGACGTTCTCGGCCGTAGGTACCTGGATTGTGTGAACAACATTGCGCATGTAGGGCATGAACACCCGCACGTGGTCGGAGCCGGGCAACGCCAGATGGGCATCCTAAATACCAATTCACGATATCTACACGGTGCTGTTGTAGAGTACGCCGAGAGGCTATCGGAGCTTCTTCCCCCACCGCTCTCAGTCTGCCTGTTCGTCAATTCAGGCAGCGAAGCGAATGAGCTAGCACTACGCATGGCACGGATCTACACCGGTGGCATTGGAGTCACCGTGCTTGAGGGCGGCTACCACGGAAACACTCAGGGACTCATCGACGTCAGTCACTACAAGTTTACGGGCAGCGGAGGAGACGGCTCTCCTCCATGGGTTCGAGCCGCATTGGTACCAGACGAGTTCCGTGGTCGCTACCGTCGTGACGAGCCAGCACGAGCGACTCTATATGCAGCGGATGTCGGTGAAGCATTCGAACAACTAGACGCCCAAGGCTACCCCCCTGCAGCCTTCCTTTCCGAGAGTTTGCTATCCTGCGCCGGACAAATAGAGCCACCGCAAGGATACCTCACGGCTGCTTATGAGCACGCCCGAGCCGCCGGAGCCGTGTGCATAGCCGATGAAGTCCAAGTCGGCCTTGGTAGAGTGGGCAGCCACATGTGGGGGTTCGAAACCCAAGGCTCCGTGCCCGATATCGTCACGCTGGGTAAACCCATGGGGAATGGCCACCCGATCGGCGCAGTAGTCACGACCCTAGAAATCGCGACTGCCTTTGACAACGGCATGGAGTTCTTTAGTTCATTTGGAGGGAACCCTGTGTCAGCCGCAATCGCACTGGCTGTTCTGGATGTACTGGAGGGCGAAAAGCTTCAGGCCCATGCACTAACAGTCGGAACGGCACTAAAGACTGCGCTTGAGGCACTCATGCAGTCCCACACCTGTATCGGTGACATCCGAGGCCGCGGTCTATTTTTGGGAGTCGAGTTCGTCCGCAGCGGTGAAACTCTCGAACCTGCTCCCGAGATAGCCCATTACGTTGTGGAGCACTTGAAGAGACGGGGGATCCTCCTGAGTTCTGACGGCCCCGATCACAACGTGATCAAGATCAAGCCACCAATGTCGTTCTCGGACACGGATGCAGAGCGCTTAGCCACTGAGTTCGATCAAGTGTTGGCCCACGACTTTATCCGGAGCGCCAGTCCAGCCCAGCCTAAGGATTGAACCGTACCCACGAAGCCCAAAAAGCCAATAACAGAAAGGTGGATGAGGTCTTAGCAAAGCACGCTCACATCCCATATACCTTTTCCAGACACGTATTATCACCCAGCGAATTAAGCAACACAACGGCGTCACCTTGTCCGGCTGCAAACACTCCTTATAGGAGCCACACGTCGATCCCGTCTGACAACCCAAGTCCCTCCTTGCCGGGATCGCGAGCCACTGTCACAATGCCTCTGTTGCGACGGGCCCAGAGCCCCGTCGCCGCGAGCCACAAACTACCGACCGTCCTTTTGGAGCGGAGATATATGTACAAGAGAGTTGCTGCGACCTTGGCGGCACTGGTCCTTCTGTGCACGCCAGCATCCGTGTTCTCGCAAAGCACGCCGATGATGAGTGAAGTTAACCCATCCTTCTTCGAGGGGATGCGATACCGACAGGTGGGTCCACTCCAGGGTGGGCGTGTAACCGCGGTAACTGGCGTACCATCCCAACCTCGGACCTTCTATATGGGTGTCGCTTCGGGCGGTCTGTGGCGGACTACCGACGGCGGTGAGAGCTGGGAGCCGATCACGGATGGGCAGGTACCGGTGGGATCGAGCGGCGCGATTGCTGTTGCTGACTCCGACCCCGACATCATCTACTACGGCACAGGCTCGGATGGCCTGCGTAGCAACGTCTCCACCGGACGTGGCGTGTACAAGACGACTAACGGTGGTGAAACGTGGTCGTTCGCGGGTCTCTACAACGTGGGGCAAATCGGTGCCGTGAAAATTCACCCCACCGATCCCAACACGGTCTGGGTCGCCGCAAACGGTGACGCCTTCAAACCAACCTCCGAACGCGGTATCTACAAGACGACCGACGGGGGCCAGACGTGGCGCAACACGCTCTTCGTATCGGACAGCACTGGTGCAATGGACGTGGAGATCCAGCCCGGCAATCCGAGCGTCGTCTACGCCTGGATGAACCGCATCGAGCGTAAGCCATGGACCATCATTAGCGGCTCACGTGAAGGTGGCTTCTACAAGAGCACCGATGGCGGCGAGAGCTTTGACCACATCATGAATGGCCTGCCCAGAGAATTGATCGGCAAGGCAAACATGGGGGTGACGGCCGCGAATCCTGATCGCATTTATGCGCTCGTCGAGGCTAAGCCCGGAGGAGGGTTATATCGCTCCGACGACGCGGGTCAGAGTTGGATGCTGGTGAATGGCGAGGGCGCCATGATCCAGCGGCCCTTCTACTACACGACGCTCGGCACTGATCCCACAAACTCCGACGTCGTCTACACTGGTGCGGAGGGTTTCTGGAGATCAACGGACGGCGGGCGGACGATGACCAGGATGCCCACGCCGCACGGCGACAACCACGACATTTGGGTCAGTCCGAATGACGGAAACACAATGGTCCAGGCGAACGACGGTGGCGCCAACGTTTCTTACGATGGCGGCCAGACCTGGTCCACTCAGTACAACCAGCCGACTTCGGAGATCTACGGCATTCACCTCGACGACCGATTCCCGTATCGGCTGTATGCAGCCCAGCAGGA
>DCAD01000062.1:45090-47232 GCA_002311875.1 Gemmatimonadales bacterium UBA1142
CCGCATCCGACGTACCCCAACGTCGTCTATGGTTCCTGCAAGGGTCAGTTCGTAGTCCAGGACCGGGAAACGGGTCAGTCGAAGCCGTATTGGATCGGCGCACAGTCGCTCTACGGGAATGCCGGCCGTGACCTGATCCTGCGTTTCCAGCGCGTGTCACCGATGGAGCTGTCGCCGCATGATCCCAGCGTCATCTACTACGGCTCGCAGCACCTCCACCGGTCACGCGACATGGGTGTCACCTGGGAGACGATGTCCCCAGATCTAACCGCCTTCCCTCCGCATGGTCAGGGAGCCAGTGGCGAACCTATAACACGGGATGTTACGGGTGAGGAGTTCTACAGCACGCTTTACGCCATCCGAGAGTCGCCTCATCAAGCGGGTGTCATCTGGACTGGTTCTAACGATGGGCCGTTCCACATCACCCGGGATGACGGGGACAGCTGGACGGACGTCACGCCGCCCGACCTTCCCGAGGGTGGCCGCGTGGCATGGATCGACGCTTCACCGCACCGGCCGGGGTCAGCGTACTATGCGGTCTATCGGTACCTGCTAGGCGACTACGCACCCTATATCTACCGGACCGATGACTACGGCCAGAGCTGGACGCGCCTCACAACCGGCGACAACGGAATCCCGTCGGACTGGCCGACGAGAGTCGTGCGTGAAGATCCCGACCGCGAGGGGCTACTCTACGCCGGTACGGAGTTCGGCCTCTTCATCTCGTTCGACAATGGAGGCAACTGGCAGCCGTTCCAGTTGAACATGGCCAACGTGCCGATCAACGACATACAGGTGAAGAACAAGGACCTGGTGATCGCAACGCAGGGACGTGCGATATGGATTCTCGACAATGTATCAGCACTGCATCAGGTCACGCCGCAGATGAGACTCTCAGAAGACCACCTGTTCGCGCCGAGGGATGGATATCGGACCTCGACGGCACCTCAACTGCTCGGCCCCAACATCGACTACTATCTGCCCACACCTGCTTCGGGCGCAGTGACCCTCGATATCCTCGACCAGGCCGGAAGTGTGGTGAACTCTTATAGCAGTGCACAACTCGCTAGGGGTGGTGGTGGCCGTGGCCGTGGTGGCGGCTTCGGGGGACGTGGTGGAGGCACGCCTCCACCGTCGGTAACGACCAACACCGGATTTAACCGCATGGTGTGGAACGTTCGTGACACGGAAGGGCTGTCCGTACCGCCTGGACAGTATCAGGCTCGATTGAGCGTAGGCGGTGAGTCTCAGACTCAGCGGTTCAACGTCCTCATCGACCCGCGCGTCGAAGCACGTGGTGTGACCGTCGCTGACCTCCGTGAGCAGTACGAGCACAACAAGAAGATGAACGCGATGGTTTCTGAGGTGGACGCCTTGATCGAGCGCGTCCGGGCCGCACAGGAGAGTGGCGACGCCGATTTACAGCGTCGTATCGCACCCATTGCAGAGAGGCTTATCACGGCGCCGATTCGTTACAGCAGTCCGGGGCTAAGCGATCATATTACGTACCTCCGTGGGATGACCGCCCGAGTCGACATGAAGATCGGCCGTGACGCGATCGCTCGGCACGAGGTGCTTCGCGTTGAGCTGGACGAAATCACTCGCGAGGCGAACGGTATTCTCGGGTCCGGTAACTGAGGGGTCGAGCGCTCGCGAATCGTGATCCACTGAGTGACACCCCTCCCGGCAAACGGCGGGCGGGGTGTCACTTTAGCCCCCAATGCCAACACGCAGGCCGAGATTCAGTATCGGCCAATACTTGAGGTAGGTACCTGCCCTATCCTCAAGACTTTGCTCTTCAGTTCGAAGTCTGGTCTGGAAATCACTTGAGTTGATAAGGGAAGAGTTTCCAGTCGCGGTCAGGTGCAAGTTAGGCTCACCTAGTAACACCACACCTAGATCGAGGAAGAGACCTATCCCCGACGACGTGTGCTTTCCGAACCCGATCAGGGCGTAAGGTGCCCTATTCTTGGATGCGAACTTCCCGGTAATTCCAGTGACGTCCTCCACCGTGTACGTCTGGCCACCAATATTTATCGAGGCACTGCCCGTCAGTGTACCTGTAATCGTCGGATCATCTGGCTTGAAGAGCATGCCTCCACCGATCCTAAAGCTGGATCCCAAGTAGAAATCCACACCTAT
>DCAD01000062.1:47325-55382 GCA_002311875.1 Gemmatimonadales bacterium UBA1142
TTCTAGGGGCAGGAGACCGATCCCACCGCGGATGACCAACCTATCAGCAAGGCCCACTGCACCTTCCACTCCCACCCCGATTGTTCCTGCCCGGCCCGCAACTCCGAAGCGCTGTGCCGATAAGACTGCGGGCACAAAAACGAGCGCTGCTAGTGCAAGAACCGGGATGCGCTTCATCATCTGGCTTTCTCTTAATGAAGAGGCTGTGGGACCGAGGGAGGTATTAGCTAATTAAATCCTGTGCACCGCGCTCCCAGTATAGACAACGTCCATACAGAAATAAAAGTACCGAGTCCTCGTATTCATAGAGACTGAAATCCTCAAGTCCAGGATACTGTGCGAGACTGCAAGCTCGGAGAATCTCGGCCACACCTGACTAGATTCTGCTAAAAAACCCGCACCGCAATGAATGCCCCTGAGTACGCCAACACGAGCATGTAGCAGAACTGGAGCATCGGCCACTTCCAGCCTCCGGTCTCACGACGCATGACGGCAACTGTAGACATGCATTGTAAGGCGAACGCAAAGAACACCAGAAGGCCGATTGCGGCTGCGGGGGTGAGATTACGCCGCAGTGTTTCCTGAAGCACCATTGAGTCATCGGAAGCGTTTTCAACCCCGTATATCGTTCCCAGCGTTCCCACAATGACCTCACGTGCAGCAAGCGACGTGACCAGTCCGATGCCGATCCGCCAATCGAAGCCAAGCGGCTCAATGGCAGGCTCTATCACCTGGCCAATTCGCCCCAACGCACTTTCCTCAATAGGGGGCGGCCCGGCATCCAATCTCGGGAACTGCGTGAGCATCCAGAGTACAATCGTGACGGCAAAGATGACCCTGCCAGCTCTCCTCAGAAATATCTTGCTCCGGTCTAGCAAACGCAGACCGATCGATCTAGCCGAAGGCAACCGGTACGGTGGGAGATCCATCACGAATGACCCAGGCTCGGCCCGGAGTAGTGTCCGTTTCAAGAGAAATGCGGTGACTACAGCCGCCATGATACCGAGACCGTAGAGACCGAGGAGCACTGCCGCCCGATAACCCATGAGCCATCCTATTAAAGGCCGATCAGGGATGAACGCAGCGATGAGCAAGGCATACACCGGAAGCCGCGCTGAGCACGTCATGAAAGGCGTGATGAAAATGGTTGCTAGTCGATCTCGCTCATCCTCTACAGTTCGTGCCGCTAGGATCGCCGGAACCGCACATGCATAGCCGGAGAGAAGTGGAAGAAACGCTCTCCCCTGAAGGCCAACTCTATACATGACTCGGTCTGCGATCACCGCCGCTCTCGCCATGTAGCCCGAATCTTCGAGAATTCCAAGAAAAAGGAAGAGGACAAGAATCTGCGGAAGGAAAACCACGACAGACCCAACCCCAGCCCACACACCATCGATGAGCAGAGACCGGAACCAACCATCGGAGAGCCTGTTAGCGAGCCACTCTCCCGAACTCGTGATCAGGAGTTCTACTCCATTCATGAGTGGCACGGCCCATGTGAAGATCGACTGAAAAACGATAAGCACGACCGCCAGGAATACGAGTGGGCCCCAAATCCGGTGCAGGAAGATTGCGTCGAGCCCCTCAGTAGATCGCGCGGGGCCAGGCCGAACAAAGCTGACCCGATCCACAACCTTGTCCACACGCCTACGGCGTTCTGTGAACGCATCTATCATGGGCAGGGGCAAACCACGTGGGACATTACTGAGCACATGCACAGGAGGGGGTAGACCCCGCTGGCGAATCTCGACTCCTGAGAGAAACTCTTTAACCTGGTCGACCCCTACGCCCACACGTGCGTTGGTCTTAACGACTTCAACACCGAGCAGGTGAGCTAACTTCATGTGGTCCAAGTTTCCGCCACGTTCCTCTAGCTCATCCCACATGTTGAGCACTAACAAGGTCGGGATCTCAAGCTTAAGTACTGGCTCCACGAGCATGAGTTGGCTCTCGAGCCTCGTACAGTCGACGATTAACACGACTGCATCCGGGGCTGACAGATCTTCGAGGCGCCCTTCAAGCATATCCCTGGTCACCCGCTCGTCGAGCGTTCGAGCAGAAAAACCATGTACACCTGGAAGATCAACGAGCTCAACGGTCCGTTCGAGGTTGCACTGTACCTGACCCACGTACTTTTCCACCGTGACACCAGGATAGTTGGCCACCTTCTGTCGGAGGCCGGTCAGGCGGTTAAAAAGCGTTGTCTTCCCGGAGTTGGGTGGCCCAATAAGTGCGATCAGGGGAGAGCGAGCTTCATCCTTCACCTGAGCACTAGCGTAACCACTGCCTTCCGTTGGGGTGCTGAGGTCACGCAACGGATCGGTGACTTATTGGCTCTATTAAGAGAAGTCACTCAGGAGCCGCACACACAGACAGTCAGCAGTCTCACGCCGAAGAGCCAATAGAGATCCATCCACCGATATTATGGGATCCCCAGTGGGTGACGATCGCACTGGGCAAATTCGACACCCCGGCAACACACCCCGTTCGAGCAGGGGTTCTGCTCGGTCAGCAGGCAAATCGATGCGAACTAATTCGACCGTCTGGCGCAACGGAATGTCACCGAGACGTAGCTCTACATCCGCTTCTTCTTTCGGTAATCCCGACATCGATTCTGGTGCGGTCGAACCCACTCGCGACTCGCTCCTAACCTCTAGAATAACAGAGGAAGAGATTGAGAATGAGATTGAATCTCAACCAAGATACTCCACCAGCAACACATGGGAAAGATGTCCAGACTACCGGAGAGGATCGTTCTCGAACTCGACCTCAGATTGAAAGAACCTACTAAAGCAAGGAATAAACCCTCACCCTGGCTGTTTTTCCAAGCATATCCACGTCCCAAATCACAAAATTCTGGTCGCCCTTACTCACGCAATCGAGAAAGAAGATTGTTGCTGTCGAGCGCTCGCTCCTAAACGTCCCGGTCACTGGACTCCACAACAATGTCCCATCATCCAGAATGACCCTCGCATTACCCTCTAGACCTCCTCGGGACTTATCACCGTCTAAAGCATGAAGCGTCTGCGTAACAAATACGCTCCCATACTTACCAACTGTTCCCTCAAAATTCATCGTCGTACTGTCTTAGTTAACAGTCACTCCAGTGATTGTTACATCTCCATGTTCTACTGGCTTTGAGAGACCCATCTACTACTTTTAATTCGTTAGGCGGATAGGGTCACGGCTACGAAATTGATTTGCTATCACAGTAGGAAGTCACCCGGAACCCCATAAGCGCAATAGCGCTTAATCTGATACGACCGGCTGGTGCAGGTGCACATCACTCTGCGGATATGGTAGCGAGCAGCCAGCCTCCTCAAGTTTTTCTTTCAGCGCTCTAGTTAAGTCCCATCGAACCGACGAATAGTCCTCACTATTCACCCATGGCCTGACCACAAGATTGACGGATGAATCAGCAAGCTCGTGAACAGCGACGATGGATTCCGGCTCATCGAGCACTCGATCGTCTGATCCTAATAAATCCCTGCAGATTCGAATGACCAAACCCAGGTCGTCCTCGTAGCTCACACCCACGACGAGATCAATGCGTCTCGTGTCACTACTGGAATAGTTGATGATCGTCTGCCCAAAGATCTTGGAGTTGGGAATCCGGATATGGACGTTGTCACCTGTCGTGAGAAGGCAGGTGAAAATACCTACCTCACGGACGGTACCCTTGCAGCCACCAACCTCAACTGAATCCCCAACGTTGAACGGGCGGAAGGTCAGGAGCATCACTCCTGCAGCGAAGTTCGAAAAAGTGTCCTGGAATGCTAGCGCAATAGCGAGGCCGGCCGCTCCAAGCACTGCGACGAACGAGGTGGTGTTCACACCGAGCACGCCCACCGCTGCAATGGCGATGAGCGCTATCGTGGTCACATAGACCAACCCAGCAATAAACGGAACCAGGATATCGTCGAGTGCGGACGCTTGTAGGGCTTTTACTGCAAAACGCTTCGCCCACCCAGCGAGCAGCCAGCCAATCGCCAGAACCGCAGTCGCACCAGCTAGTTTCGGCACCCAAGTCGCGATCGTTGCTGTAGCAACCTGAAAAAGTGCACTTAAATCGAACATCGATATCCCCTGAAAAAGGAGCTTGGTCTTAAGCGGCCACAGTTAGCTTAACCCGCTGCAAGCCTCCATACCTGGGCAACTAGGAAGCAAACGGTCAACCCCATCACTAGTGGCATCAGAGTGGCGACCACTGTCCATTTTGTACTACGGGTTTCCTTGTAGATCGTATAGATCGTTGTGGAACAAGGATTATGTAGCAGACTGAACAGCATCAAGTTGACCCCAGTCAGTAGTGTCCATCCCCCCGCTCTCAGTAGTTCGCCTGTGGCGTTTACGCTGTCGAGCTCGAACATGACTCCCGCCCCTTCCCCCACAGCAGATCCACCGGTCAAGACCGTCAGCATGAGAACCGTTGGAATCACGATTTCGTTGGCCGGGATCGCTACCACGTAGGCCAAGAGAATCACTCCATTCATTCCGAGGAGAAGCCCAGCCGGGTCCAGCCAGCCCACAGCATGGTGCGCCAGGCTTACACCACTGACGTCGACGTTCGAGATCAGCCAAATCACTGCGCCAGCCGGGATCGCGAAAATCACCGCCCGCCAGAGCACGATCAACGTCCGGTCAATGATTGAAGTGTAGAGTGTCCGCAGAATCCGAGGAGGCCGATAGGGTGGCAGTTCCAGACTGAAGCTCGTCGCCTCCCCGCGAAGCACGGTGCGAGTCAGAATCCAAGAGGAAAGGAACATCATCACGATTCCCAGCAGGGCGATCCCCACGACGGCACCAGCACTGATCAAGCCCCCGAGTTGCGAGGGTGCTAGAGCACCAATGAAGATCGTCGCGATCAGGATCTGTGTTGGCCAGCGCCCGTTACATAGAGAGAAATTGTTCGTAATGATCGCGACTAGACGCTCCCGAGGAGAATCAATTACCCTCGTAGCCACGACACCCGCTGCGTTACAACCGAATCCCATACACATCGTCAGAGCCTGCTTGCCGTGTGCTCCAGCTTTACGAAAGAGCGCATCAAGATTGAACGCTACGCGAGGCAGATAACCAAAATCTTCAAGCAGGGTAAAGAGTGGGAAAAAAATCGCCATCGGTGGCAGCATGACGGCCACCACCCAGGCCGTAGCGAGATACACTCCGTCAAGCAGCAAGCCATCAAGCCACAACGGTATCCCGAGACCTGCGGCGAGCGCCTTCAGAGCACCGTGCCCGTTGTCGATTAGCACTGTCGCCAAGATCGAAGATGGAATGTTGGCGCCTTCGATCGTGATCCAGAACACTGCTGCGAGAATGAAAAGCATGAGAGGGAACCCAAAAATCCGACTTGTAAGCCACTGATCCATCTTGCGGTCGAATGCGAAGCCTACCTTCTTGAGGCCTCTCACTTGGACCCGCGCCGCTATCTGTTCAGCAACCTCGTAAGCACGGCCAGTGACGACATCTTGAAAGTCAGAGGGAAGGCCCCATCTAAGGCTCATCGCCGTTTTACGCACCCGCTGACGTGCTTCCACTGGAGCGATTTCGACTACCGCACCTGACTCGTCATGCGACAGTTGTCCTAATTCACCCGATAGCACTGCCCCTTCGACTGCCTCGTCCGCATTGAGGAGCCTAAGGGCCACCCATCGCGGGTTCGGGACCTCTGGAAACGCATCCTGAATCACCGGCGCCAACTCTTCTAGCGCAGCTTCAACTTCAGCCGTGTGCTGCTCAACCCGGACGGCAGATACAGCATGCGTTCCAAGCGCGACTTCGTGCACGGCAGAGACAAGATCGTCGATCCCCGCACCCTCCCGGGCGACACCCTGCACGACTGGCACACCGAGTTCACGCTCAAGTCTACTGGAGTCCACAGCGATCCCGTGCCGACGGGCTTCGTCCACTAAGTTGAGAAAAACGACAACTCGGTCAGTGATCTCCAAAATCTGCAAGACCAGATTAAGATTCCGCTCCAGCCTAGTGGCGTCCACAACCACAACAGTCACGTCTGGCCTACCGAACAGCACAAAGTCGCGTGCGACTTCCTCGTCTACGCTACCTGCTAGTAGGGAGTACGTACCCGGTAGGTCTACAACCTTGGCTCGCTTGCCCTCATGGACAAACGCACCCTCAGCTCGCACCACCGTCTTCCCAGGCCAATTGCCGGTGTGCTGTCGGAGACCCGTAAGCTCATTGAAGACGGTACTCTTGCCTACGTTGGGATTCCCTGCGAGGGCGATCAGATAGTCCCACCGGTCGGTGCTTATACCCAAACGAACCAGACTCTGAGCGCGATGCTGCGCACAGGAGACACAGGGATCAGCTGTGAGAGTCGGCATCAGTCAGCAACCTCGACCAGAGACTCGACTCTTTCGATCCGGATCCAAGTAGCCTGGCTTCTACGCAGAGCAATGAGCGCCCCGCGGATTAGATAGGCAACCGGATCTCCCGCAGCGCTCACCATGTCTGCTCGGATCTCTGTACCCTTGACTACCCCAAGGTCAAGAAGCCGCCTTCGCTGACTACCCTGACACGCGGGAGAAATATCAATCACGCGTCCCGTTTCTCCAGGTGCCAGATCGGCCAACGTTACGGGTGGTCTGCCTGCGCGCTCACCCTTGGGTAGAACTCGCACCGTAACGTTCTGTGCTTCCACCACATTAATAGACCACTCACCGCCATCGACTAGAACCCGAACCTGCAGGTTGTCCCGCCCGAGCACCTCGAGCCTGCCACCGAGTACTAAACCGCGATTGAGCAACCCATTGAAGATCTCGCGGGGCTCATCCTCGAGGTGGACCACCTCCACCACCCTTCCTTGGGGGGCTCCGGCCAGGCTCAACTGGTTGACTTCCGGCAGCTCACCACTCGCAGTCGGAATAGGATCACCGTGAGGATCCCAGCGTGGGTGGCCTAGCCGGGCGGATAGCGCATCAGTCTGCTCAGTTGAAAGACTATGCTCCATTCGCTCGGCTTCGTCGTGCCACTCTATTGCAGGAACCCCTGTTCGATCTGCTAGATAGCGTTCCCAAAGGCGGTGTGTACGCACCAGCTGAAGGGCGGATTCTCGCCCACCCTCAGTGAGGGTTGGGCCTTCTTTTCCCTGGCGGACAAGATCTGACTCTGTGAGCCGAGTAAGAAGCTTAGCTGCGTGGCCGGTGGAGATAGTCAGCCTACCCGCAAGACTCTCCAACGTAGGTACCCGGCCCGCCTGTTCCCACATACAGAAGTGCTTCAATGCATCCTCAAGTTGCACCCGTTCCGTCAGACGTAAAATCCGTGACACACGAGCGTAGATGCCCCTTCGGGGCCAGAAGACAAGAATCACAACTGCCATCAAACCAGCAAAGACCGCGAGAGCGAAGAGCGGATCAGCCATAGAGAAGAAAAAGTATCGAAACGAATATATCAGTGATATTTAGGCGAGACTAAAATAGAACTCAGACGCCCAGCGTGTCAACGCCAGAACCGATACTCTGGAGTTATATCTCAGGGTCAATCCGAGCGGTCGAACCACAGCAGAAATCAGGTTTAAACGTGGATGTTAAGGGCGCCTAACCGACCCCTCGGTCTGATATCGTCCACCGATAAGTGAAGGGTAAAGACTTACCCGCACCCAAGGTCCCACTCTGGTCGAACTTGACCTTCCCGTCGACAGAGACCGCCATCCGCACTATTTCCGGAATCTCACCGTCATTGATGAGCACTACTGAGATACGAGCTTCTTCGTTTAGTGCGAAATCCTGAGTGTAGTCACCGGTGACTTGGATCGTGTCCGCATTATTGAACACGGTCTCGTTACCGACCGTCCGGAAGCGGGTCGAGACGACCAAGGCAAGATTTTCAGGAGCAGTAGCCTCGACTGTTACGGTAGCCCTCTCAGGTAATTCAGCTACGGTGCACCCACCTGAAATGAGCAACATTAGACTAACCGAGTAATTTCGTATTATGCGGGCTCTGTTAACCCTCATCTTCTCCCCTGCCCCCTCATTTCACCCTTGCTGTTCCCTATCATCGCAAACAATTAGCTCTTCTCCTCTTCAATTCAT
>DCAD01000062.1:55423-63253 GCA_002311875.1 Gemmatimonadales bacterium UBA1142
CCATCTTTCGTCTATGCTCAATCTACAACGTCTGACCATTATGGCTCTGTTGGCAGCAACAGCTTTTTCGGTTGAGACCACTGCCCAAATCCCTACCGTATCGCCCCTGTGTGCTGACCGCCCACCGGTGACCGGGTCACAGCTCTTACTAAGGCCACCTGGCGAGCGCCCCTCACGAGCTGGGACCCGACCAGATCGTCCTGCCTCAGACCTCTTATGTATTGACCTTTTCTCTACAGCAAGCGGTAAAGACGCGGTGGGCGTTATTGGGCTGACACGCCCGTGGTCCCCGTTCGGGGTCACGGTGACCCCTGAAGGTCATCACCGACACCAGCTTACGGCATGGATCGGTGGACTGCCTGAGCCCTCAACACTCGGCCCATACAGAACGTACATCGCTTGGGCCACCCCTCTCGAACTAGACCCCGTCATAAAGCTCGGGGTGGTTTCCGATGGTGAGAACGAACTGGGAGAGGTTTCGTTCAATAAATTCATGGTTCTCATCACAGCTGAACCATCACCAGAAGTAAATCAGCGAAGCGGTCCTCTGATACTGCGTGGTCGCTCACCCTCGAGTCGAATGGAGGCACATGATCTGATGGCACTCGCTCCTTCTGCGGAGGCGGGCGCAGAAGCCATAGGCCTAACCGAAAACGCCTGGGATTTGCCCCCAATGTACGAGGGAGTACCCATGCTTCCGGGCGTCATGGCGACTCGGCCACGATCATCGCCATTTCTTCCCACGGACAATGCTGATATCCCGACTGCTATGCCCTCAGAAGTTGTGGAGCTGCCCGACGGAGGTACACTCGATCTCTTCGCGGGCTTCGTGCGACGTGAGATCAAGGGACGTGAGCTCACAATGCTGGCATTCAACAACCAACACCCTGGGCCGCTTATCAAGGTCGAGGAAGGCACGACGATCTTTGTGAACTTCACGAACGAAACATCACTACCCACTGCGGTGCACTGGCACGGAGTGCGTCTTGAGAACCGCTATGATGGTGTACCCGGCGTGACCCAAGAGCCTGTGCAACCCGGGGAGGCATTCCGTTACCAGGTCTACTTCAAGGATGCGGGCATCTATTGGTACCACCCCCACCACCGAGAAGACGTGCAACAGGAGCTCGGACTCGCCGGAAACATGCTGGTCGCGCCCATCTCAGATGGCTATTACAGCCCTGTAAATAGGGAAGAGGTCGTGATGCTAGACGACCTCGCTCTCACACAAGACGGTGTAGTCCCGTTCGGGCTTGAATCATCCAACTACATGTTGATGGGTCGGTTCGGGAACTTCTTCATCACCAACGGCGAACCCGAGTACAGCCTAGAGGTCGACGCTGGGGAGGTCGTCCGATTCCACTTCACGAATGCCTCGAACACACGGACTTTTAACCTTTCTTTCCGCGTCGGCCCTGAACCGGACGCCGATACGCTACCCATCAAGGTTGTGGGCTCCGATGTCGGAAAACTCGAACATGAAGTCTTAGTCGAGAGCGTCGTCCTAGCTCCAGCAGAGCGCTACATCGTCGAAGTACTCTTCGACGAGCCAGGCACGTACAAGCTCACCAACCACGTTCAGGGCATCAATCATCGGATGGGTGTGTTCTTGGAGGAAATAGCGACGCTAGGAACCATCGCGGTATCCGGCTCCCGCACCGTAGTTGATCATCAGCTCGCATTCGAAACACTTCGCACGAACCTGGATGTCGTCACCGAGATTGACCGATACCGCAGCTACTTCAACCGCCCTCTTGATCATGAGCTAGTGCTAACGCTTGAGGTCGACAGCCTTCCCCCGGCCATAGAGCAGTCGATGCTGTACGATTGGGTCTACTTCAACCCTGTGGAATGGACCGGAACGATGCCGGTAATGAATTGGTCAACGACTGGTGCTGAGGTGAGGTGGATCCTACGGGACACGGGCACAGGCGACGAGAACATGGCAGTTAACTGGAACTTTCAAGTCGGCGACATAGCTAAGATTCGAATCCATAATGATCGAGGGGCCTTCCACTCGATGCAGCATCCACTCCATATCCACGGACAGCGGTTTCTCATCCTCGAGCAGAACGGGATACCCAACAACAATCTAGTTTGGAAAGACACTGTGCTGTTGCCGACAGGGTCATCGACAGACATCCTCCTTGAACTCTCTAACCCAGGGCGCTGGATGGTGCACTGCCACATTGCCGAGCACCTCGAGTCCGGTATGAAATTCGTTATCAACGTCGAAGGAAACTGAGATGAAAGCCTTAGCCACTTCATTAACATTCACCGCTCTACTGATCGGTGTGCTGCCGTTACACGCGCAATCGTTCCAGGATTTCATCGCCGTTGATGGCCCAGTCATCGCACTCATCAATGCGAAGGTGATAGACGGTACAGGTGTGCCAGCACGCGATGGGCAGACCATCCTTATTGAGGGCGACCGAATCACAGCCGTCGGTTCAAATATATCGGTTCCTGCTGGTGCCAACCGCTTAGATATGGCCGGCTACACAGTTATTCCCGGCCTAATTGGACTGCATAATCACAGCTATTACACAGGTGGTAAGGGTCGTGCGGCACAGCTGTCATTTTCAGGATCCCGGCTTTACCTCGCGTCCGGGGTCACGACGATTCGCACTACTGGAGCTAGGGCACCGTACGAGGAACTGAACCTCAAGCGAGAGATCGAGGCCGGTGCAGCGATCGGGCCGACGATATTCGCGACCGGTCCTTACCTGACGGGTGAACAGGGCTCACGAACCATGACGCGCCTCCAGGGACCAGAACAAGCACGTAGGGTCGTGCGCTACTGGGCCGAGGAGGGGGTTAGCTGGTTCAAAGCATACACGTGGATCTCACGTGCCGAACTCGGTGCAGCGATAGAAGAAGCACACCGTCACGGTGTCAAAGTCACCGCGCACCTGTGCTCGGTGGGTTACCGAGAAGCAGTCGCACTTGGAATCGATAACCTCGAGCACGGATTATTTGCTAATAGTGAATACGCACCGAATAAGGTTCCAGATCAATGCCCTCCCGGCTTCCGAAACACCTATGCGGACCTCGACGTGAACAGCCCAGAGGTACAGGCAACCTTCCAGGACATGATCCAGAACGATGTCGCCATGACCTCGACACTCGTGGTATACGAGATCTCGGTTGCTGGCCGTCCGCCAATTGATGAGCGCGTATATGAAGTGCTCGCTCCCGAGATAGCGGAGGAGGTCCGCGAGATTGCCATCGCCCGACGAGCCGGACAGGGCGCAATCGATCCAGAAATGTTCGCCAAAGCGATGGAGTATGAACGAGCCTTTGTGCGGGCAGGAGGAACTCTGGCAGCGGGCGTGGATCCGACAGGATACGGTGCCGCTCCACCGGGACTGGGTGATCAGCGCAATTACGAGCTACTCCTCGAAGCTGGTTTCTCGGTACCGGAAGTTGTTCAGATTATGAGTGGGAACGGAGCCAAAGTTTTGGGTATCCTTGACGACGTCGGCACGGTAGAAGCAGGCAAGCTCGCTGATCTAGTGGTGATAGAGGGTGACTTGGAAGAGCTAGGCAACTTACACCGAACAAAGATCGTCTTCCGCCATGGCATTGGCTGGGATTCGTCCAAGCTCATTGACTCGGTGCGAGGGGTGGTAGGTATCCGCTAGAGGTCCTGTTTCAACGCTAAACACCAGATGCTATACCTTGGAGCTGCACTGCTTGCACCCGTGCTAGGACCAGCACTCTACGGTGTTTTACACAGTCGAGCAGAGGCCGTCCGTGTCGTTGACGGCTTCGTTTATGTGGCGGTTCCGCTACTCGTCTTATGGCAAGTTGCTCCCTACACCTGGGCTGAACAAAGCCTCGTGCCACCCCTCATCGTCGGTTCCGGGGTTTTCCTACCCACTATCATCGAACGAGCATCGCATGCTCTGGAATCGCAGACTGATAACTTCGTCATCCTACTTAGCCTTTCAGGGCTAGTGCTTCACGCGTTCCTCGAGGGGGTCGCATTTAGCCCCGGCACTGATGCCCTTCGCGGACCATTCGTGGCTGCGGTGATCTTACACCGAATTCCAGTAGGTCTTGTGATCTGGTGGCTTATTTCCCCTCGTCACGGCCACCCTTCAGCTGCAGCTGCGGTAGCCAGCATACCCATCGCGACTGCCTTAGGGTACGCGGTTGGACTAGAGTTTCTAGGAGAATGGCAAGGTCAGGGAGTGGAACTATATCAGGCATTCGTGGCAGGATCGTTGATCCACGTAGTCTTCCATCAAGGACGCCATGATCACCGGCATTGAGTTCAAGGAAACTGAGATGAAAGCCATAGCCATGAGGATGGGGACTGGCGAAGACATATCTCACCAAAGTATTCATGCCAGTTGGAGGCAGTGTTCTTGTATAACCCTGATATCAAGCACCAAGTGGATGCGTAATATCAATTCGGTCTTAGCTGTTTTCTTGCTAAACCTGCTCACCACAGCACAAAGTGCGTACGCCCAGCAATCGGAGGCTGCTAGGATCTTCGAAGAGTCGTGCGCTGAGTGTCACAGTTCCGCTCAGAGTGGCCGAACGCCAAGCGTATTCTCGCTCTCTTCTCTGTCCCCTAGAGCAATTGTATCGGCGTTGGAGGACGGAATTATGCAGTCGGAAGGCGCCGTCTTAAGTCATGATCAGAGAATTATGCTGGCGGAGTTCCTCACCCGCAGGAGTTACTCCGAAACCACACTACCAGAGACCGCATTTTGCTCTGAACCGAGTACCCAGGCGTTTGATATAGAATTGGTATCGTGGATGGGTTTTGGTGGAAATCTTGAAGGAACCGGATTCCAATCCACTGACCGTGCCGGTCTTACCGTCTCCGAGATACCGAGCCTAGAACTCCGCTGGGCGTTCGCTTTTCCAGATGCAAGCGAAGTCCGGACTAAACCCACCGTTGTAGGAGAACTGGCCCTATTTGGAGATCAGTTTGGTATGGTCTACGCGGTCGATACCAACACCGGATGTGTCAGATGGACATTTGAGGCCGACGCGGGAATTCGCGGTGCTATTCTGGTTGACGAAGATGATACTGGACGCTCACTGGCTTACTTCGTGGATTTCCGAACTAATGCCTACGCACTTGATATGGATGCTGGCACGGTAGTCTGGAAGGAGCGTGTCGGACGGCATCCCGAATCCAACAATACTGGGAGCCCGGCACTCTACGGGAACCGCCTCTTCATTCCGATCTCATCGATGGAGGTCGTCATGGGAGGTGACCCCTACTACGAATGTTGTACTTCATCTGGAGCGGTCGCTGCCCTCGACACGGAAAGCGGCGATCTACTCTGGTATCACCGAGTGATCCCCGGCTACCCAGAAGAGGCAGGGGTGAACGCGCTAGGTCGGCAGCTTTGGGCGCCCTCCGGAGCACCAGTATGGTCGAGCCCAACAATTGATGTATCACGTGGGCGAGTATACGTGGGCACAGGGGAGAATTATACGCGGCCAACTACAGCTACCAGTGATGCTATCATCGCGATAGAAATGCAGACAGGTGAAATTGCTTGGTCCTTCCAGGGTACTGAGTCAGATGCCTTCACCATGGCGTGTACAGGGTTCCTGAATCGCCAAAACTGTCCTGAGCCTCCGGGTCCGGATCTCGACTTTGGGATGGCCCCAATGTTGGTTACCAGAGAAGATGGTACGGACATCTTAGTCGTTGGTCAGAAGTCTGGAATGGTTTGGGCTCTGGACCCGGATGCTGACGGTGAAGTTCTCTGGTCAACACGTGTCGGTAAGGGCAGCGCCCTCGGAGGTATCCACTGGGGCATGGCATCGGACGGACAGTTCGCCTACGCAGCCAACGCAGATCGCGCTGCAGTCATCGTCGACGTTCATCCCGATCAAGAAGCTGCCCCTGGTCTATACGCTCTAGATTTGATGACGGGAGAAATCGCCTGGGACGCCCCTGCCCCACGTGATACATGCGAGGAACTTCAAGGCTGCTACCCAGCCAACTCAGCTGCAGCGACCGTTATTCCCGGCGCTGTATTCGCAGGGGGGCTGGACGGTCACATCCGTGCTTACTCTACGAGCAACGGACAAATCTTGTGGGATTTCGATACTGTGCGAGAATTTGAAACAGTCAATGGTGTGCCTGGGAAGGGGGGCGCCATCGATGGGCCTGCACCGGTGATTGCGAATGGTCTTGTGTTCGTCAACAGCGGATACGGTCAGTTTGGTCAGATGCCGGGCAATCTCCTACTTGTATTCGGGGTCCCGGACAACTGATTTGCAGAAAGTGTCCGGTCCAACAACAGCAACTCAGGTAAGATCTAGCAAGATCCTTCAGTGTGTCACACATTCGGCCTATGTAGTCCGATGGAAACCGGACGGAGGTTCTTTAGATGTTGAGCTTTGTTTTTAAACTGGTCAGGACATTACGTCGGACCACATTCAGTGTTGTCGTCTGCATGGCCCTGGGGGCTATCTCTGCGTATGCGCAGACAGCTGAGATCCCCAGAACCCAGGAAGGAAAACCTGATTTGAATGGGATCTGGCAAGCCCTCGGTAATGCTCACTGGGACATTGAGCCACACGCGGCCCGTGCGGCACTGCAAATGCAGCCGGGACCCGTAGTACCAGTGCCTGCCAAGGACCTTTTAGCGTTCGGTGCAGTCGGTTCGGTGCCGTCTGGGGTGGGCGTGGTCGTGGGTGGTGAGATACCCTACCTACCCGAAGCGCGAGCTAGAAAAATCGAGAACCAAGAGAACTGGGCTGAACGGGATCCTGAGATCAAGTGTTACTTGCCCGGCGTCCCAAGAGCCACGTACATGCCATTCCCTTTCCAGATTTTTCAGAGTGCGAGTCACTTCTTCATCGCATACGAGTACGCTGGAGCTCTACGAAACATCTATATGGAAGACCCTGGGCCGGCGCAGGTGGACTCCTGGATGGGCCAGTCTGTTGGGCACTGGGAGGGTGACACTTTCGTGGCTGAAGGTAGTGGCTTCAATGACCAGACCTGGTTTGATCGGGCTGGCAACCACCACAGCGCCTCCATGACGGTCGTTGAACGGTATACGATGACGAGCCCGGACCATATCCTTTATGAAGCCATGATCGAGGACCCACAAACGTTCTCTCGTCCGTGGATGATCAGCATGCCTTTGTACCGCCATGTCAATAATGACGCCAGGATTGGGCAATTTAAGTGCGTGGAATTCGTGGAGGAGCTTCTGTACGGCCAGCTCCGGAAGAACCCGATCGGGTCTGAGGAGGGAGGGTGAACATGCGTTACACGCCATCAATCTTGGCAGTGTTCTTGATGGTCGGGATCACGGGGCTGTTCTCCCAAGTAACTGCACAAGTGCAGGCACGGGCAGCTGGACAGTGGGTCATGCCCCGCACAGCTGATGGGCATCCCGACCTCCAAGGCAATTGGACGAACGCAACGATCACTCCCATCCAACGCCGTCGGGATCAGGACGCGGTGTACAGCCCGGAAGAGGCATTAAGGCTCGAGGGTGGACGAGCGGCTCGGACTGAAGCCCTCAATCAGCCCAGCGACCCAGACCGGAAAGCGCCACCGGTTGGTGGTGATGGCTCAACCGGAGCCGCAGGCGGTGTTGGAGGATACAACTACTTTTGGATCGACGCAGGCAGCAAAGTAGCAAAGTTCAACGGAGAGTTAAGGACATCGCTCATCGTCGATCCACCGGACGGTCGCTACCCGTCCCGGACTGACACGGCACGGCAGCGAATGAGTGAAGCCTCTCAGTTCCGTAGGCAGTTCGGCCAGTATGATAACCCTGAGAATCGGCCTCTCGCCGAACGCTGTATTGTTTCATTCGGGTCGAACGCCGGCCC
>DCAD01000062.1:63350-71094 GCA_002311875.1 Gemmatimonadales bacterium UBA1142
CTGGTTCGGAGACTCTTGGGGCCAGTGGGAAGGCGACACACTCGTAGTTGAGACGACTAACTTCAGTCCAGTCCAGCTCAACCGAGGCCAGCTATCCGGAGCCACGGAGAACCTCAAGATAACCGAGCGCCTTACACGCGCTGACGAATACACCCTGAATTATGAGTTCACGGTGGACGATCTAGAGACCTGGACCGATAGTTGGAGCGGGGAGGTACCATTCACTAGGCTCCCTGGTCTTGTCTACGAGTACGCCTGTCACGAGGGGAATTACGCACTCTTCAATGTGTTGAGCGGAGCGCGCGCGCAGGAGCAGCGCGAGGGCGGCCGCCAGATACCCAAGAGGTAAAAGCCGATGCGAAAAAATCAAACGACACTGGCAGTGGCCGGGCTAGCGGCCTTGATCGCGGTCGTGCCACTGATGGCTCACCACGCGTTTGGAGCTGAATTCGATAGAGACGCCCCAATTCGCCTTCAGGGACCGGTTGTGAGGCTCGAGTGGGTCAACCCGCATGCGTGGATTCACCTGGAGATCACTAAAGAAGACGGGACACATGAAGTGTGGATGGTCGAGGGAGGCACCCCCAATACACTTCTTCGTCGTGGACTCCGCCGGGACTGTCTGACCCCAGGAACTGAGATCATCGTGGACGGTTATCAGACGAAAGATCACTCGCTGGCGCGAGCCAACGGACGTGATGTGACGTTCACCGACGGCACGAAAATCTTCTTGGGATCGTCAGGTACCGGGGCACCCTACGAGGCTGAGATGCTCGCTGTTCGACAGGAACAGGGAAGGTGCTGATCACGCCTTGTTTTGCGATGCGAGGGGGGTGCTAGGAGTACCCAATCCAGCGGCCGGCTGCTGCAACAATGAACCAGAGCACTACCGAGGCAGCTCCCGTTAGTCTAGTAGCAGCGTTGACATACGCCCCCTCCCTGGCAACCCGATCACGGACCAGGAAGGTGAATGAGAGTGCAAGCGGCAGTGTCGTAATCTTCACCCAGAAAGCTTGGTTGTAGTAGCACTTGATCGCTTCCGACAGGAAGAGCGACACACCCGTCACAATCATCATGGTAATGGCTCCTAGCAGCCAGGGTCGGACTTGACTATTAAGCTCAGGAATAGTCTGGCGAGTTAGCCCAGCACCCATCAATCTGAGATCCACGAGCAAGATGCTACCGCCCAGCAAGCAGAGTCCCAGTAGATGTACGGCCTCGATAACCGGAAAGAGCCAGAGTGAATTCTGGATGGTAGTAGCGATTGGCGTAGACTCACACCATTCAAAAAATGGGAGAAGCACCCTACCCGTTCCCTGCTGACATCAGCACGTGGAGCGGCACCCAAATCAGTTGGAGCATCAACTTACTCTCCCGCACCTTCTACCACGCATCCAGCTGCCCAGTTAACGAAATCGGGCTGGGGCTGAAGGTCACAGTCGAACCAGTTGTAGGCGATCATTCGCCCAGTAACGACAACGAGAGCCCATGCAAAGATGGAGACCATGCCCGCCACCCGGGCGGCACGGGGCGGCACGGGGTCAAGATCCCACTGTGACACCCGACGATGGATTCGAGAGTGAAATAGCCAAACGTTGAGACCCGCTAGTATCAACGCCAGTACTTTGATGCGGAAAAACACGTTGTGGTAATAGCGTAACGGGTTGGAGTAGAATACCAGAAGACCTGTTACAAGCGACACCACAAAGCCCGCCCTGGTCCATGGAAGAAGCCGCCCGGTAAAGGCTGAAGCGGGGACTTTTCGGAAAGCGAACCCGAGAAGTCGAAGGTCCATCATTACTGCCGTGCCCACGAATAGAGCGATTGCGAGGACGTGAGTCGACTCAAGTAACGGCCACGCGTAGAGAGATTCCAGCAACGGGAGACTCCACGGCGTAGCACCGAGCCATTCAAGAAAGTGCTCGATCAAGCCGGAACCGTCAGTTGGTTCGGGTGTCGCTCGGACGCAGTGTGCCTAACGCGTATGCTGCGTGGCAAGCAGTGCAGACGTAGTAAACTTCAGCTCCGGCATCAAAGACGGCAGCCTCATCCCTTGCTTCGGCCGCCTCGATTGCGGTTCGCCCGACTTCGACCATTGCCTGCGACATACCGATCCAACCGGTCTGGTCCAAGGCTCGGCTACCCATCATTAAGAGATTGCCTGACTCCGCTATCACGAAGGCCGCGTTACGTACCAGCTCCCATTCTTCTGCATTGGCCGGCGCAATCTCATGCTCTCCGTCCTCATCTATGATCCAACCAACCGCATCCCAGTACGCCTCCGCAGCAGGCTCAACCACCGTGAGCATAAGCTGCTGCACATCAGCAACGGTCTGGTAGTTGGACGAATCTGATGCGTCAGCAGTACACCCCAAGAAAAGTGGGGATGCGATCCATAACCATCGGTGCACTTTCATAGAGCGCCAACCTAGTTGGCCTACGACTGGCGCGGAAGTCTAGAGATTGCCAGACCCTTTCTCCAACAAACGAGCGCCCCCTGAGGGAAGTTGCCCCCCTCCCTCTCCCTAGGACTCTTGTTCAGTTCTGGGAGCACGCTGAGTCTCGAGGGCCGCAGAAATTTCGGTTCTCACCCAAGCATCCTCTTCTGCAACTAACTTCGTGGATAAAGCGGATAATGCTGAAATTGATCCGATTTGTCCGAGCGCCCAGGCGGCATGACCCCGCACGAGTGGTTCCACATCAGAGAGAGCCCGTAACAGCGTCGGTACTGCTACCGGAGCCCCCCAGTTCCCGAGCGCAACGCAAACGTTACGAAGCAAGCCAGAGCGTTTCGCTCGCTTTATAGCCGACTTCTTGAATGTCTCACGGAACCCAACCTCATCCGTAGACAGCAGGGTGTCAGCCAAATCAACTAATAATGGCCCATCTAAATCCTCCCTGGCTCGGTATGCCAATTCTCCGGTTGGCTCAGCAAAGCGCTCGTTCCAAGGGCACACTTCCTGACAGATATCGCACCCATAGATTCGGTTACCGATAGCTGTCCTGAATTCCACAGGGATCGCTGAACGATGCTCGATAGTGAGATAGGAGATGCAGCGACGCGCATCCATCACAGGAGCACCCACGGCGTCCCGACCGAGAAGGGCGCCCGTTGGGCAAGCATCAAGACATGAACGACATGAGCCACAACGGTCCTCGACAAATGGCAAGTCCGCAGAAAGCTCAAGATCGATTAAGAGTAATCCGAGAAAGAAGAATGAACCGCTGCTTGGGTCGATCAGCATCGTGTTCTTCCCGAACCAACCCAGCCCGGCCTGTTGTGCGAGATCTCGTTCGAGAATCGGACCGGTATCAACGTAAGCCCTTCCCTCTAGCGCCCCTGGGACGCGCTGACTGAGCCACTCGAGTAAGACCAGCAGTTTGTTCTTGATGATGTCGTGGTAATCGTACCCGCGGGCATACCTCGCGATGACAGCCATCGCAGCATCACCCGACGAACAGTCCAAATCTTCCGTGAGATAGTCGTGTGCGACGACGATCACAGAGCGCGCACCAGGAAGTGTTTCCTCAATATCACTTCGTCGCCTGACAGACTCTTCACGGGCGAGGTACTGCATCTCACCCTGCATGCCCGCATCAATCCAATACTTATAGAAATCGATGTGGGCACTCGGGTTCGCGGCTGCAATACCGATGCGTGAGAACCCGAGGGACTTAGCTTGGGCCTTGAGTTCTTCGACGAGCACCAATTCAGAAGATTCTCGGTTCACAGCTTCTCTGATTAGTTCGAAACCGCATACCGTCGACCCTTCCACTCCACATCCCCCGCACGAACCTTAGAACGAATCATGATGTACACGACGACAAGCGAGCCCAACGGATAGAACACCGCGTAGTAAGCCGGGCCCACCCAGGAAGTGCAGGAAAGCAGCATGAATACAAAAGCTGAGGGCGCAGATTAGTGCCGACCAAATCAGAAGTGTCTCTCCGCCGAAGCCCGCCAGAGCCGAAATTAGCATTAAAGGAGGTGCGATCCAAAGGCATAAACTCGCTAGCGTCACCACTCCGAATGGAGGCACCAGTGGCTGCCCCTGTAGAGCTCCCACCTGAATCAGTCACGACCACCCTGCGATCAGGCCACCAAGTGATCGGTACATCCGCGTCGTAAGATGGTCCATGGCCATCCGGCTTATGAACGTCCGACCGTGTCATTTTACCGCTTGAGCTAACGCAATATCTTCGAGCACCCGATCTCGCACTGATTCATGTCCTCCGATTGCCTCGTAGGAGTTTCGTGGCATAAGCATGAACTGGCCGTTGGCAAGCCCTCCCTCCCATCGGCTATCCAGGCCCGGATAACGGAAGAGGACCGCCATAAAGATCTGCGGCTGCACCAGGCGCTCCCAAAAAGACTCCATTAACTGGAATCCGAGAACATTGAGCAGGTCCGCACCTTCTTTCTGAAGCTCTGTAACGGAACGACCAAGCAAGGCTTCTCCATGCGTAGTATCGGCGTCAGCGAACAGTAATAACTGAGCGGAGGTCGCCCTGACACCCTGCTGGCAGGCCCAAGCTTTCCCCATCCATCCTTCTGGAAGCTCCTCCCCATCGATGACTACCAAACGCTTGGCATTGCCAGGAGATATAGCTCGCGCCAACTCCGCGGTTTCGTCGTCACTACGGTCACCGACGACGATTATCTCAAAGTCCGGATAGCTAGATTTCGTGAGGGAAGCCAAGCACGCTTCTATGTTCATGGCCTCGTCACGAGCAGGTATGATCACACCGACACTTGGTGCTCGTTCGCGAGGGAGAGCCATGATAACGGGAAGCTCCCTAGCGGGCCTGACAACCAATAAGAGGAAGGCGATGATTCCGGCCCATGGGAGCGCGAGCAGAATCGGTATCATAAAAGTAGATTGCCACGACGGCCACGAGATAGGAAGTCCATCTGGCGATATCTTCACGTTGAGCCGCATCGTCGGCGTTCCTCAATCCGGGCAATTGCAGTGACTAACGATCCGTCGTCGTTCGACCTCAGCTCATTCCGTGCGGAATTCCCGATACTCGCGAGACGCACGTATCTCAACTCGTGCTCTTTGGGAGCACTCTCAAAGCGTTCCGAACGATACCTAGACGAGTTTCAGGAACTGTGGCACGATATGGGTGCCTCCGCTTGGTACCACCACTGGCTGAACCGCATCGAGGATCTGCGGATTCGTGTTGCCACCTTCTGGGGCTCCAGCACCGCGGAGGTGGCATGTCTACCATCGACTTCGGCAGCGCTGGCTGTGGTAGGGGAGAGCGTTCCGACGGGGTCACGCAACAAGGTCATCTGTACCGAGCTTGATTTTCCTACCCTGCCGTACCAATGGGTGGTAAAGCCGGAGATTGAACTGGTCGTCCTTGAAAGCCCGGACGGCGTCCGGATTGATCCCGAACAATTCGAAACAGCAGTCGATGAACGAACGCTCTTCCTGGCGACAAGTCACGTATTCTTCAGCACCGGATACGTACAGGACGTCAGTGCGCTCGCGCAGATCGCGCACAATGCCGGCGCATACTGCCTGATCGACGGGTACCAAGCAGCTGGCCAGGTGCCCCTCAGATTGACTGGCACTGGTGTAGACTTCTATACGGCAGGGCCACTTAAGTGGCTTTGTGGTGGGCCAGGACTCGCCTACCTCTACGTTAAGAGTGAACTCATTGCCCAGCTAAAACCAAGAATCACCTCCTGGTTCGCGACCACCCAACAGTTTGACTTCAACCCAAGCGGGTTCGAGTACCGTCCGGATGCGCGCAGATTCGAGTTGGGTACCCCAGCATTACCGACCGTCTACACTGCGCTCGGCGGACAAGAGATCCTGGACGAAGTGGGCATCGAACGGATTACCGCTCGGAACAATGAGTTGACGGACCACCTCGTTGCCAAGGCTCGTGATTCAGGATTCGCGATGGCACTTCCGGAACTCAAGCACCGGTCCGCAATCATAATGATCCAGCATGACGACCCAGCAGGCGCGGTTGTTCACTTGGCAAAGAGGGGGGTCATAGTCGACCACCGCCCGGGGTTCGTCCGCATAAGCCCTCATTTCTACAATACTAAAGAGGAAATCGACCAGTGTATCGAAGCTCTGGCGACCTACTGACCCTTCCTCAATGGGGCGGGAGCCCACCGCTCACCATCACGTTCCCGATATTTCGCGAGCACCCCCTCCAACGCCTTGTCCAGGTCGATCCCTTGTTCGTTTGCGATAACGATTAGAACGAACAGGACGTCCGCAAGTTCAAGGGCTAGTTCCTGATCCGGCTCCTTAGCTTTCTTGACCTTGGGACCAAAACGGTGGTTCAGTTCACGCGCCAACTCTCCGACTTCTTCAATCAAGCGCGCAAGATTCGTAAGAGGCGGCCAATAACCTTCCTCAAACTGTGAAATCCACTCGTCCACCTTCCTCTGAGCATCCCTGATCTCCATTAGGGCACCAGGATGAGCTTGCCGAAAACGTTACCAGATTCAAGCATTTCATGTGCTGTACGAGCTTGGTCAAGCGGCAGAACCTGGTGGATAACCGGTTCGAAGCTCCCTTCGAAAACGAGGCGCATCACCCGACGGAATTCCGCCGGAGTTCCCATAGTGCTCCCCATGATCGACAACTGTTTCCAGAAGAGCAATCGGAGTTCGGTAATGCCTCTGGATCCGGTGGTGGCGCCAGAGGTGACGAGCCGACCCCCTAGGCCTAGCGACCGCAGGCATTGCTGCCACATAGCCTCACCGACGGTATCGAAAACAATATCGACGCCGGCCTTGTTGGTATCACGCCACACCTCACGTGCGAAGTCCACCCTTTCCCTATCGTACACCACGTGAGCTCCCAGATCTTCCGCGCGGGCCACGTTATTGGCACCACTTGTAACTGCATAGACCCTCGCTCCCGCCCTAGAAGCAACTTGTACGGCTGCGGTACCTACACCACCCGATGTCCCTGTGATTAGAACTCGCTCTCCTGTCTGTAGCTTGGCGCGAGTCAGGAGAGCCCGCCAAGCGGTTACGAAAACCAACCCGGCAGCGGCAGCACGCTCAAAGGGCACGTGTTCTGGGATCTCGAGGAGGTTCTCCGCTGGAACGACCGTATATTCGGCAAACCCTCCCTGTGTGTGCTCACCGATGATCTGGAACGGGGACGGGTCGAACGACTCGCCACGACCCTGCCCCTCATACCACTTGTAGGAGATTGATGGGTCGACAGCCACACGGAGACCGATTGGTACGTCTTCGGCCCCCGGACCGACTGCATTGACAACTCCAGCCAGATCTGAACCACCGATGTGCGGCATGGGCGTCTCGATCGGAAGCCCACGACGAACCCATAGGTCGAGATGATTCATCGCCGCCGCCTCAACCTTTATACGTACCTCTCCCGCGCCTGGCTTCGGGATCGGCACGTCCGTGATCTCAATGACCTCGGGCCCGCCGTAGTCAGAGAAAAGTGCTGCTCGCATTTTTCTTGCCATAACCCCGAACCCTGTTAGAAAAGATTTCCGTCTGCGCAGACTCGCTCGATGAATGCAGCCCCAAGAGGCCGCACGAAAGTCTAGAGGCCCACGATACTCGTCACAACCGAAGAGAATCAGTGGCCACCCAGCTGCTGCTAGTCTAGCTTCGATGCCAGCCTTCGGCGGGCGTCGCCAGGACTGCTACCGGCCTTCCTATACTATGCCTCATCAAGATCCTGACCATCAGCCCGAGACCAAGGGGGAGGGTGACCCCGACGACCTAACCTTA
>DCAD01000062.1:71303-141373 GCA_002311875.1 Gemmatimonadales bacterium UBA1142
AGTACGTACTGCGCCCTGGGCGACGCAAGCTCTTGAATCATTCACACTATACGAGGTCAAGGACCAGCTGGAACAAGCCATCATCCGCCAGTGCGAACTCAGGACGGAGGAGGGCTCGTAGCATGGAAACGTCTTTTTTGCGAATTACAGAAATTTTTTACTCTATTCAGGGTGAATCAACCTGGGTGGGAACACCTTGCACTTTCGTGCGTCTGACTGGATGTCCACTCCGATGCGTCTGGTGTGATACCCCATATGCATTCGTTGGCGGAACGCTGATGAGTTTCGAAGAGATTCTCCAGTCTGTCATGTCATACCCTGCGAGGATCGTGGAAGTAACCGGTGGTGAGCCCCTAGCTCACCCCGGAGCATTCGAGCTCACCCAGCTGCTAATCGACCACAGGTATACGGTACTCGTCGAAACATCCGGTGCTTTCGACGTCAGTGCACTCGATCCACGGGCACACAAGATCATGGACCTAAAATGCCCTGGGTCTGGAGAGTCCGAGCGCAACCTGTGGAGCAACCTGGACCACCTCACCGAACGCGATGAAATAAAATTTGTGGTTCAGGATCGAAGCGACTACGAATGGACCCGTAAGACGATCCATGACCGAGGACTAGATCAGCGCCTTGAGGAAGGTTCGCTTCGCGAGCTACTGGTTTCTCCGGTATGGGGAAATATAGATCTGGAAGCCTTGGCATCCTGGATCTTGGAGGACGCGTTACCCGTCAGATTTCAACTCCAGCTCCATAAGCAAATATGGGGAGCCGAACGGACGGGCGTTTGAGGGTTACGGCCAAGAGTGGTCCGCCCTAATCCAGGACCTGAATTCCTATAATGTTCTCACGCACCCAAGAGACCGACCCCAGATTTGAAGCGCTGATCGAAGCACTGTCTCTCCACTCTGGCAGAGCGAAAATCTCCACGGATGTACTAGACACTCAGCTGCAGGCCGCAGTTTCAGTAGTGCTCCGTGGCACACCAGGGTTGGAAGTGCTTCTGATCAAGCGTGCACATTTCGATCGTGACCCTTGGTCGGGACACATGGCGCTCCCCGGGGGCCGCCGCGAGCGAAACGATATAGATCTCCTACAGACTGCGATGCGGGAGACAATGGAAGAAACTGCGCTCGACTTAGAACAGGGCGCCCAACACCTCGGACGACTCAAGGACTTGAAACCCAATTCAGTCCGCTTACCCAGACTGACCATCACCCCCTTCGTATTCGGAGTTGGAAGGAACGCACAGGCTTCCGTTGCCAGTCCTGAGATCGATCAGGTCTTCTGGGTTGCCGTCGATGAATTACGCACCCCGACCGCCCAATCACATGTGGAAATCCACCTGTCTGGTGGCCAGAAACAAGAATTTCCGTGCTATCTGGTCGAGGAGGAGCCTGTATGGGGGCTCACCTATCGGGTACTCTCACAATTGCTCGAAGTGTACACGTAATTAGTACCCTTCAGACGGCTGCACCTGGACTCAGGGGATCTCTACCCACTCTCCGATGAAGACATTCGTATCACTCGTGCCCCCATTGTTACGGTTCGAGCCGAAAACGAGATACCGTCCGTCCGGGCTAAAAACAGGGAAGCCATCGAAGCCTTCCGCGTGCGTGATCCTGGTAAGCCCACTCCCATCTACGTTGATCATGTAGATTTCGAAGTCCCGCCCGTCGGGATCATGGTGATTCGAGCTGAACACAATCTTCTCGCCCGACGGATGCCAGTAAGGCGCAAAGTTGGCGCCTCCAAGTTGGGTCAGTTGCTGCTGGTTAGATCCATCAGCATCCATAATGTAGAGTTCCAACTCGCCCGGCCTCAGGAGTCCCTGGGAAAGCAGACGCCTATAATCCTCTAGTTCTGGTCCTTCCTCCGGGTAGTGCGCTCGCCAAATAATCTTGGACCCGTCAGGTGAATAAAATGCCCCACCGTCGTAACCCGGACGATCTGTGAGCCGTATAACGTCAGAGCCATCTGGGGCCATTGAGTAAAGTTCGAGATCCCCATCTCGGGCACTCGTAAATACAATGCGGTCGCCTATTGGAGAGAACGTCGCTTCAGCGTCATAACCGTCTTCGGTTGTCAATTGTCGGAGACCGGACCCATCCAGGTTCGAAGCAAAGACATCGTACGTCTCGTAAACTGGCCACACGTAACCCATGGAGAAGTCAGGATTCTCAGGACAAGCCGCATTGTGGTGGTGTGTAGACGAGTACAGGATCTCGTTTCCGGAGGGATAGAAGTACGAGCACGTAGTACGGCCCTCGCCCGTGCTGACCATACGTGTGTTAGTGCTCTCTGGATCAAGCACATAGATCTGGTCACACTCCGCACCTGGCTTGCGCGCCTGATAGATCAACTGTGAGCCGTCAAAAGCCCAGTACGCCTCAGCATTCTCCCCACCTGAAGTGAGTTGCCGAACGTTTCGTAGGTGTACCTCACCTTCCATTGCCAGACCACCGGTGGTTGCGGCAACTCCATCAGTGGCCCCAGCATCTTCTTGTGCAGCACATCCGACGATGATCAAACAAAGCATAGAAATCGAGATAGGATAATGATGTTTCACAAGGAGCACCCTTCACTCAAATCTGGAATGTCATATCTCATAATACGGCTGAGCGCAGTCTTCACATATTCCCTGTTAGCAATAGTTCCTGTCCACGCCCAGCAAACAACTTGTCCTGTCCCACAGTCCGGTTCCGATGCCATAGCGCACATCCGCTACCTCGCAGACGATCGCCTTGAGGGCCGCGAGGTAGGCACCGCTGGTGCCCGCTGCGCTGCCGAATACATCGCCGCCCAATTCAGTTCCATCGGCCTGGAACCAGCTGGAGAGGGTAACAGTTTCTTTCAACCCTTCCCAATTCGAAAGGGTGCAGCTCTCGGCGCTGATAACACTCTAGAGGTCGCTGGCCAACGTTACAACCTCGAGAGCGAATGGGTTCCCCTTGGATTCTCGGCGACTCGGAGACTCGAAGCACCCTTGGTTTACGGTGGGTATGGGCTCAGCCGAACCAATGGCACTGAAGACCCTTATGCACACCTGGACCTCAGCGGTAAGATTGTCGTTGTCGAGTGGGGAGATCCTGATTCACTTCATGGAGAGTCCCTGCGTGCCGATCCTCACTTCAAGACCATTTTTGCGGAGGACCGTGACGCCGCCGGAATCATCGTGCTCCTCCCTGAAGGATGGAGTCCCCGCCACCCTGATGACGAGACACGGGCAACACTTGGTATCCCGGTAGCAGTTGTCCACGCCAAACTAGCCAATGCCATTCGAGCTGCAGCGAACAACCAATCTGTTGCTCGTCTACATACGGAGATACACACCACAACTACAGAAGCACGGAATGTCGTCGCCCTGGTACCTGGCACCCACCCCACGCTCAGAGATGAGTTTGTGATCGTCGGTGCGCACTATGACCATCTCGGCTTTGGAGGCGAAGGGTCACTCGCACCTGACTCTCATGAGGTCCACAACGGCGCTGATGATAATGCAAGTGGCGGTGCCGCCTTGATAGAGATCGCCCGCACGATCACCGGAGGGGTGCCACTCGACCGAAGCACGCTTTTTATAGCATTCACAGGTGAGGAAAAGGGTCTTTGGGGGTCGGGGCACTTCGTCAAGGATCCGACAGTCGACCTGTCCAAGTCCGTCGGAATGCTGAACCTAGACATGGTCGGTCGGATGGACGGTGACGCGCTGACCGTATTTGGGTTCGGAACCGCTCAGGAGTGGGATCAGGTCGTAGACGATGCCAATGCTGAGCTGGAGCAACCACTTGAGGTCTCAAAGGCCCCGGACGGTTATGGGCCATCAGATCATTCTTCGTTCTACGGAGAAGGAATTCCAGTGCTGCACTTCTTCACGGGCACCCATGAGGATTACCACCGCCCTTCGGACGACTGGCAATTGATTAACTCAAGCGGGCTCGCTCGAGTTGTGGCACTCACCGCTGGCATTGTGGAGCGGCTTGCAGACGGCGGAGACACCTCAGTTACCCTCACACCCATTCAGCACGCGGTACCAAGTCGAGGCTCATCCCCTTCATCCTCAAGTAGTAGTGGATACGGGCCCGCTTATCTTGGGACGATCCCGGATATGACCCCCCATGATCAGGGCTTGCGCCTCACCGGTGTCCGAGAAGGAAGCCCGGCGGATCAGGGGGGTTTGCGAGCTGGGGATGTGGTAGTGGAATTCGACGGGACAGATATCGGAGATATCTATACTTATACGTACGCCCTTCAGGCCAAGAAGCCCGGGGATGAGGTCACGATAGTAGTTGAGCGCGGAGGGGAGCAAGTCACTTTGGTGGTGGTGCTCGGTGAGCGGCGATGAGAATAGATAAACACATTTATTGAACGAGCCCGCGATACTGAACTCTAGGTCTCCGAGCGCTCAATCACGATCCCTCGCTCGGCCAGCTGCTGAATGTACGCTTCGGCTGGGATACATTCCGACGGTGTGTGCACACCTCTCGGTATCACTCCCGCCGATTGCAGGTACGCAGTCGCGGCAAGTGAGTAACCGGTAGTTCGCATCATCGCGGTGATCTCTTGATCCTGATCGTAGTAGTCAACCATCTCGTAAGTCACCGTGCGCGACACTCCTTCCACAAATCCTTCTGTGATCACTCGCATCACAACCAAATCTTTACTTGAGGGCTTCCGCAGTTTCGCATCTAGGATCTTGATAAGAACATCGCGCGGAACAACAGATACCCCACCAATCTCGACCGGCTTTAAGTCCATTAGACCGAGGTCCCTCATCGCTTTCATGAGCACACAATGCCCAGGATAGCGGACCGTCTTGTAGGACATTGACGAGATCAGACCACGGTAGCGATAAGGCATCCGTGAGATACCACCAGCCGTCAGGAACGCCTCGAGCTCGCCTAACGCTTCGAACGTTACAGTCTCTCGTCCAGTAAGCGGCTCCTTATCAATGACCTCACCGTCTTCTAGGACTAATACGGGCGTCGTGTAGTAGTCGAGCACACCTTCCAACGAATACAAGAGTTGATAGTTCAGGGGCGGCTCGGGAATCTGTGGCAATCCACCAACGTAGATCTTGACTGATTCGGTCTCATCCAAGGCATCGATTCCGCCCTGAGCTAGGATGTTCACCATGCCAGGAGCTAGCCCACAGTCCGGCACCACTGACACATGCTCTTCCTGTGCCTCAGCTGTCAGCTTCCTCTGCTGATCAACGATTTCTGTGTTACCACCCAGGTCGCAAAAATGCACCTTGGATTCGATGGCCAAGCCCGCCATGTCAAGATTGAAGTGGTACGGCAGGGCACTTGCGACACCGTCAACGTCGTCCATAGCGCTCCGTACTGCCACCCAGTCTGTGGCATCCAGGGTGACGATCTCCAGGGCGCCACCCACGAAAGGTTTGAGAAAGGGCCTGGGTTCATCCATGTCCAAGTCGGCGAGGACGACCCGGTCAACTTCCGGCCGCTGCAGAAGATCAAAAGCACATGCCGAGCCTTGTGCCCCACCTCCGAGCACCAAGAATTTCATTGATGTGGCCTCTGGCTAGTCGCAGCGATAACCATTACCCGACTCCGGATAGCGTAGTCAGTCCAGATCCAGCAGGTCGAGTTGCCCTGCCGCATCCACCGTAGCCGGATCACGGGCGGGACCCCCTCCACGTCCCTCGGCCCTCGTGACCTCTACAACTCTGTCACCAGAAGCGACCGTGGCAATCCTCTTCCCCTGGGTCCTGCGACCCTGCACCGGGACCGAATCAGCCGCTGCACGGCTCACCTGTCCTCCAGCTGTGACAACCATGACTTCGTCGGCTTCCATTACCTCAAGCGCTGATACAATCGGCGAACCATCCTCCCCGCTCGGAACAGCTAGAGTTCCCAGTCCACCTCTCTTTTGCAGAGGAAATTCGGATATGTCTGTACGTTTACCGATCCCGTCTTCGTTGACAGTGAGGACTGTCGAATCTCGGCGGAGGAGAAGCATGCCCACTACCTCATCATCCTTAAGCGTCATTCCTTTCACGCCCTGTGCGCTCCGTCCGACTATGCTGATCTCATCTTCTGGGAACCGGATCGCCCGACCGGACCGGGACAGTAACATCACCTCCGCAGTACCATCCGAGAGAGCAACATCCAAGATCGCATCGCCTTTCTTCAACCCTGCAGCCTTCACCCCTCCCACTCGCGGATGGGAGAACTCAGAGATCGAGGTCCTCTTGACCAAGCCCAACTTGGAGAGGAATACGAGATAACGGTCTGTCACGCCCAAGTCGTCGATCGGAATCATTGCGACAATTCGATCCTTACGCTCGGCGCCTTCCAGAAGTGAGTAAACCGACTGTCCACGAGACGCCCGTGCACTCTGGGGCACATCAAGCACAGGAAGGAAATAGCCGTGCCCATTTTCAGTAAAGGTCAGAATCCATCCCTGGGTGCGAGCGACGAAAACTCGCTCCAGGTAATCATCCTCATACCGTTCCATGCCCGCAAGTGCCTTCCCAGACCCTACGCGCCGCCTGTAGAGATGCACTGGCATGCGCTTGATGAACCCTTCATGCGACAAGGTGACAACGACATCCTCATCAACGAGTCTGTTTTCGACCGGCGACGCATCGACTTCCTGTTCCTCTTTATCGAGAATCACCGTACGACGCTGATTCCCGTACTTCTTAACGACGTCAGCCAACTCATCGAGCATCGTCTTGAGCTGTAGCTCTTCGGAACCCAGTACTTCCCTGAGTTCAGAGATCGCCGACTCCAACTCAGCCAAGCGAGTCTCCAGTTGTATACGTTCTAGCGCTGTGAGCTTCGCGAGTCGCATGTCTAGAATCGCAGCGGCTTGGATTTCACTGAACCCGAACGAGTCCTGCAGCTTCTCAGACGCCTCACGACGATCACTCGATGCACGAATGATCTTGATGATCTTGTCTATATGGTCAAGTGCTGCCAAAAGACCTTCAGCTATGTGACGCTCCGTTTCAGCTTTTTCGAGTTCGTGCTGTGCCCGGCGCTGGATCACCTCCACACGGTGGTCCCTGAAACGCTCAACGAGTTCCTTGAGATTGAACTCCTGCGGCTGTCCCTGATCAAGTGCCAGGAGGTGGCCCCCAAACGTCATCTGGAGGTTGGTGCGCTTGTAGAGCATCTTCAGTACTGTCGCAGCCTTCGCTCCCCGTTTCAGTTCCACAACGAGCCGGATCCCATCACGGTCCGACTCATCTCGGATGTCAGCTACGTCCTCTGCCCGACCAGCCTTAGCCATCTTGGCGATCTGCTCGATCACCTTCGTCTTGGAGACTGTGTAAGGCAGCTCTGTTACCACTAACTGCTCTTTCCCACCTCGTAGCCCCTCCTTGACCACACGAGCACGCATCAGAACCCGACCCCGACTCTTACGGTACATCGCCCTGATCCCCTCAAGACCGACGATGAAACCTCCCGTAGGGAAGTCGGGTCCAGGGATGTGGCGCATTAGGTCATTCACGCTGCAATCGGGATCAACCACGAGTTGGCGAACACCGGCGGCGATCTCCGCAAGGTTGTGGGGCGGCACATTAGTACTCATCCCAACCGCGATACCTGAAGAGCCATTAACCAGGAGATTCGGGTACCTAGCGGGGAGTACTAAAGGCTCTTCCAATTGGTTATCGAAGTTCGGCTGGAAAGCGACCGTATCCTTGTGGATATCGTCCAACAACTCGACAGCTAGAGACTCTAGTCGGACTTCTGTGTAGCGGTACGCAGCAGCTGGGTCGCCGTCGATTGAACCGAAGTTCCCTTGGCCATCAACAAGCGGCATCCTCATGGAAAAGTCCTGGACCATTCGCACAAGTGCATCGTAGACAGCTGAATCACCGTGGGGGTGATACTTACCAAGGACGTCACCGACGACGGTTGCGCTCTTCTTATAAGGGCGGTCGGGGTAGAGGCTCAGTTCGTACATCGCATAGAGAATCCGGCGATGTACCGGCTTGAGACCATCGCGCACATCAGGCAATGCGCGCTGCACAATTACGCTCATCGAGTAGTCGAGAAACGACTCGCGCATCTCCTCCTCAAGGAGTCGCGGCAGGATTCGTTCTCGCTTGGACGCGGTGGCCATTCCTTCTCCCGGAGATTCTGTCAAAAATTGCCGCAAACGACGTCAGCGCCGCTCGGCGGCCTCAAGCTTCTCACCTCCTAGAGAGGGTGGCAAGCCGAACCAGATAGGGTTATCAGGAGAGCGAGATCTCATACGATCCTGTCTCCCGGGACCATGAAGCGTTTCTTCGTCATCGCAAGCAGCATGGTTGTCCGAAGCTTCTTACAAGAAGTCATCTGAGTAGCGCTCGCCAAGGCACTCAAGAACCCGTTCAAACAACAGTACCTTGACCCGACTTCAGTCGGCGAGTGTGGATTCCTGGTCGGTACCCGAAGTCAGAGGTGGGCGAGTGAGGACCCTGGTGAACTCCTTAAAAGTAGTCCTATTTCCTGACACCCTCTGGGGTTTCTGAGAAGAGGAAACACTCTGGTCGTAAAAGCTGTGGCCCTGCCCTGCTTAGGCTTCCGCAGTTGTTTCAGGTCCGTAAACTGCTAGGGGCAACGACACGTGGTGCACTCCATCAACCCGAACATCAAACGCATAAGTACCCGGATTTGGGAACACGAGGCCATCCATATTCAATACATGCGGCACTCTAATGCTACCTCCTGTCGCGCCCGGCCCAGGGGCCAAACGCATCTCGCCGTCGAGCCTTATCAATTCGATACCAGCCGGATCCTTGAGCGTGATCTCTATGTCATGACGGCCCGTCTCAGTGAGTGGGGCTGAGAAGCGGAGAACCAGCGCCATCTTTGGGTGCCGAGCAGGAAAATTAGGTGTGTGGAGTCTGTCAAAGATGCCGAGAATGTTCAGCTTCCCGGCGCCGTCGATAGTGGCTGCATCCGCCAATAGCGCTAGATCAACATCCATGATAGAGAACTCGTGAAGTTAGGGTTCAGGCCGAGCAAGATCGTGCTCACCAATAGACTCTTCAGGTAGCATCAACTGCTGAGCGATAGCGATACCAGCGATGATGTTAATGAACGTGTGAGCAAGGATGCAGGGGAGTAGGCTTCCAGACATTAGGAAACCCCAAGCCAGTATCACTCCCATCGTCATTGTCCGAACGATACCGAGCGCGCTTTGATACGCGTGCATCACCCCGAAAACGAGAGACGTAATTAAGACCGCACCCGCCACTCCTGTAACCGGGGTTAACACGGGAATGGCGTAGCCACGGTATGCTATTTCCTCTCCAAGGCCCGCAGCAACTGACAACAGAACGAAGACTCCTCGCTCTTTTCCTGTTTCGGGTAGCAGTGCCCGAAGCATCCTGCTTTCCTTCAGCCCGAGCGAGATTCCGATGTTTCGAAACGCGAAGCTCACTACCAAACCAGCCACCGTGAGCACAAGTGTCCAAATCACTAACCTATCTGTCGAAATCCACTCAAGACCGATTGCCCTAGGGCCCTCTCTGCGCATTCCAACAAGACACGTGATCACCCCCAAGGCACACAGCGTTCCTATGGAACTCCAGTATGCGGGCACGCGCTCTATGAACGCTTCTTTGATAAGCGAGAGTTGGGCAATCGCAAGAGTCGGCATGCCCACCAGCAATAAAGCAAGCAGGATCGAGTCCGCCAGTTGGACCTCAGTAAGAAAGTAGAGTGACAACTGCATACTCAGGGCCAACAGCACTCCACCCCAAATAAACCCGCTTGAAAATACCGAACCGTCTCCTAAAGACCTCAAGAGCTGACAGCTTCTTGGCCGAAGTTCTCGATCGCCGCCAACGTAAAACGAACGTCCTCCCATGTCGTCGTGTGATTCAAGATGCAGAGCCTTAGGGAATAGAGCCCGCGAAGTCGAGTCGAAGACATCATCGCCACTGCCTCGTCAATCACTCGGGCCTGCACAGCTTCATTGATCTCTTCCAGTTGCACATCATCGAGTTCGGCAGTGCTTGGGTTAACTCGGAAGCAGACGACGCCTAGCGAAGCTGGATTCGCGATCTGGAGGATAGTAGATTTACGGATGTAGGCCTCAGCCCGCTCGGCAAACTCAATGCCCCGCCCGATAGAACGCCTAAAGGCACCCATACCAAACGTCTGCACGGACATCCACACTTTTAAAGCACGGAAAGAGCGGCTCAACTGGAGGCCCCGATCGCCGAAGTTTGGGTGATCTCTCCCCCACTGTGTGTCTTGAAGGTATTCGGGCTGTACCGAGAACGCTCCCTCCAACTTTCGGATATCCTTTACCATCAGACAGCCGCATTCAAAGGGCTGGAATAGCCACTTGTGCGCATCCATCGCGATTGAGTCTGCGCGCTCCATCCCTTTAAGAAGCTCCGAACCGCGCTCCGTCAGAATCGCGAAACCCCCGTAGGCCGCATCGACATGAAACCATATTTTCTCTGACGCACAATAGTCCGCCATCTCGTCCAATGGGTCGATAGCTCCGGTGTTGGTTGCTCCAGCATTTCCGCAAATAGCGATCGGCGTGAGGCCGGATTCTCGATCCTGCCTAATCATCCTGCTAAGCTCGTCCATATCAAGGCGAAAACGGTCGTCCGTTGCTACCATCCTGACGGACTCTGGACGGACACCGATGATCGTCGCAGCACGGCTAAGCGCGGTATGGCTCTGGTCGCTCATGTACACAGATGGCTGCCGTGGTGCTCCGGCGGCCTCGCGTGCTGCCACAAAGCCATCGAGACTCGCAGCGGAGCCCCCGCTGGTGAAAAGGCCACCAGCGGTCTCCGGGTACCCTATCCAACTGCGGAACCAGTCGATCACTACGACTTCGAGCATACTCGGCCCACTCGCTCCCAACCACGTTCCTTGGAAGATGTTGTGCCCAGCAGCCATGAAGTCAGCTAAGACCCCCGGCCAGGTCGGAGCGCAGGGCACAAAGGCGAAAAAGCGTGGGTGATCCACTCGACTTGCTATAGGGAGAATCTCACGAGCCGCGCGTTCGATAACCTCTTCTGACGGCCGGCCTTCCTCCGGAGGGTCTTCGCGCATAATGGGTTCGAGCTGGGACCGGGATCCACCGCGCCACGCAGGTTCGTTCGGTAGATTCTGGACACGCTTGACTACCAATTCAGCAGCCCTCATGGCAGATGCCATCATCTGCTTCGGACTCATTTCGAGTTCGCTTCTGCCACCATCTTCCGCCCGCGAGGTCATACGGATAATCTTCCTTCCATGACTGGAGAAACCGCTAGGACTCTAGGAGCCACTACCGGCAAAGGTCTCGTGTTCCGAGTGTTGGATGCGATGGACGCACCTCATTCAGGTCGCATTCTACGATTGAGGTTACAGTCGGGTGAAGCTCCATCCATCAAATCGCTTCGCAAGCTGGAGATGCTGGCCACAGGACCCCAGGGTCAAGTCTGTCGCATACGAGCCATTGGGTTCGCTGTCTTTGGAGGCAAGCCAAGCAACGATCGACTGCTGCGAACGGGTCGAGTAGACCTCCACATCGAAGAACTAGACGACGGAGGACCAGTGGGACTCCGGTGGGAGGTTGCTCCGACTTAGTATCACTCAGAATTCTATCTCGTCCGCAGTCCTGGTGGCTCGCGGTTAAAGGTATTCAAGAACCAATCCCGATAGTCGTCGTTCTTACCAGGGTTCTCACGAGCCCACCCGGCGCGTGCCGTGGTAAACTCTTCAGGTCGAGACGTGAAGATGAACGCGTCTAAGTATCCGGCTTCCTTGGCGTATACCAATTCGTCCAGCGGACCGTAGGGAGATGTGTCGAAAGCCGTGCGGCCAAGCAACCATGCATCCGCGACTCGTGATAGAATAGCCCGCTCCAGATCATATTCTACAGCGGTAGGTGCTTCTGGAAGCCACTCCTCCTGGCGGCCCATCGTCACCATAAGGTGCAGGTGCGCATAGATCTGATGGACGAGCATAGCATCAGCCGCTCCGCCAAAGACAGGAATTCGGACAGTATCCCCTTCGATCTCAAGACGATCCCAAACGTAAACCTCCTCAGGTGTTGGCCGGCTCTCAACCAAGAACGTGGGATCCTCCACGATGTTCCTCTCCTCCCGCATAACCCATTCGTGGATTTCTTGCACCCGCTCTTGTTCCACACGTAAACGAGCCCCGGAGTGGATGATAATGGGTCGTGGCACTGGCACTTCCGGAGTTCCTGTGGCACAACCCGTGGATACCGCCAACAGGATGATCACCGTCCGCGTAAGGGTCGATCTAGGAGAACCGGCAAACTCTAAGATTGGTAGTGTCGTCATCTGTCCCTTAGTCCGCCTAATCAAAAGCCTTGACACTCAAGGGTCCGTGACCCGAATTGAGTGCACCTGAAAACAAGAGTAAAGTAGGAGCTAACGTGCTAGGCACGTTCATCGACGATGTACAGGGCTTCCATTCGCCCCAAACTATGACACCCACCGAGTTGGGCGACGGCCTCGCGCAACTCATCTGGGAGAGCTTCTCCGACTTCTTCACAAAAGAAGATGCCGAGCCTCCCCTGCCTGACATTAATATTTTCTCTGAAGATGAAAACCGTTCGAGTCGCACAATTGAAGAGGCACTTATTTTTTTTATGTGGGCGTACACGCGCGGAGTTCAGATGGCATTCTTGGGTCGGGTACCAAACGAGAGGATTCGGGTAGGGTTAGATACTCTCCATCAAGCGGTCTTCGAGGACATGGTAGAACATGGAACACCAGAGTCCCAACTCCCGATGTTTGAGCGGCGTGTGGTCACCCGGTATGCGGAGTACCATCAAGCTGCAACCGAGTCAGATCATCGACTCGGGGAAGCAGCATCAAGACACCTCATGGGGCGCCAAGCGAACAAGTCCTTGTCGGCAGCACTCAGTGAGCGCGCGATCGCCATCGTGAACCCGCTGCGGGACTTCCTCGATGAAGTAGCTCTGATCGATTCCTAGAGGAAGCAGGATTAAACGCTTTATTCAGCCTACCTTGTCCACTTCATGACTTCGAATGGACTGCGACAGTCCCTGCACCAGTAGCTGCTTACTGAGGCGTTACCGCCAAAAGCGTTCATGATCTCCGTCTCACCTCCCGAGCAGAAGGGGCACGCAGGGCTCACAGGAAGCAGCGAGGGCGCTTCGCTTATCCGGGCCTCGGGGTCGAATGACGATTCTTGGGCCACCTTCTTCTCTGTCCCATGTCTGAGAGGCATATCCTTCTCCCTCATTCGACCAACAGCGCCCGGTTACGGTCACCTCTTACCCGCTCGATAGCTTCCTCATCCGGGCGACCGGGTCCGCGTGCGCGATCCTCGTCCCAGCCACTGTTGGGTTGAGCCCGGTCGATATTGACCTCCACTAAGGCAGTAAGATCACGTAATCGCTCCCGAAGAACCTCTGTCATAGACTCGCCGGACTCAGTAACACCCGATACTACCATAGCCCTGGCAGATGCATCATCTGCACCGAGCCACGCTAACACTGGTGGCAGCAAACATTCAGTGGAGTCATGCAGTAGGGTTCTGGCCTTGTGGCTGGAGTCCGCGAGGCGTCGGTACCATGCCTTCGCGAGGCTCGCGTGAAACTCCTCCTCGGCCAGCATCTTTGGAACCCTAGTCCGCGCTGCTTCATAACTACCGCGACTGAACCCAAGGAGCGCGACTGAGATAGCTTCATCTACTACCGTCATAGCTGCAACGAGGCCCGCCCAATGATCAAAGGGCTCATCTAATGCACCGACCGACGCATAATCTTCACCCGGCCGCTCGTGCTCGACCTCTAGCGGGTCAAGGCCTACATCCTTGAGCATGGCATATAGGAGTCGGGCATGACCCCATTCGTCTTGGGCCATGGCTGAAACGGCGATTCCAGCTTCTATGGAAGGGGCTCCTAGCAGCCAGTCAGAGTAGCGGATGCCCATCATTCGTTTACTGTCTGCAAGCGTAAGGATTAGACGACGGAGAGCACTCATCCCTGTCCCATCAAGGTCTCGGATCTCTAGTGGCTCATTCATTCACCTTCCCCTGTCAATCCAGTGAAGGGACCATCCTGACGGTTTACTGGAATGATGGCGGTGCGTCGGATCACACACATCTCGAACCAGTGCTCTTCGTCATATGTCTTCCATGCGTAGACCCGCGCCATTTCATCGTCCAGGGCGTCCACATAGCCGATGTGGGCAAGTTGGTCACCGCGGTGCTTCCGAGCGAACACGTCATAAACTCTTTCAAGCATATCGGCTAAATCCCCACTCCTAGTCGACCGAGCTTCGTTCGTCCCGCGGATGTCACCCTCTCTGTAGTCCACGGAGGATCCCAGACTTCGATGATTTCAACTTTCCTGATCCACGGTTCAATCTCAAGTCGATCTTTCACGTCTTCACGGATAAACTCCATGCAGGGACACGCGGTGGACGTAAAAGTTACCTGTACTCTAGCGATCTCATCGATCAACTCGACACCGTAGACCAGGCCGAGTTCTACCAGAGATATCGGCAACTCGGGGTCTAAGACCTCATCAAGAGCTGCCCACGTCGCTCCAATACGGTCGACGGGAACTTCCTTGAGGGGGTCTGTCCAGCGATCACGTCCTCCGCTCTTGTGAGTAGAAATCCGACCTGGAAGCCCTGCATCAATCAAGGGAGTCTTGGTGAGTACTGCCGGCATGGTCATCCCTCTAGCTAGGCCTGCGGTTTCCCTTCTAGCCATCCCTTCACATCTCCTCGGGAACGCTGAATTGACTCCACATAGATTTCGTTCATCGGGCCCCGGCCCTTCCATCGCTTAAATACGGCATCCCATGTGGTCTCCCCGTCCTCAAATACCCACCGCTTCTCAGCGTCGTCGTATTCGCACGGGAAGGGGTAATCAAGCACGTATCCTTCAGTCTCGCTGTCAAAATGCGCGGGCACGTCAAGCCCGAGCCCCTCACAAAGCGGTACCGTGGAGGACATCCAAACCTGCCTTAGCTGATCGTTTGAAAGACCTTTCAGTTTGTACTCGAGTTGGCCAGAGTGGCGCTTCAGGTCGTCCGGAAGCCCAAACCACTCGATCGTCATAGGAAACATCCAGTCCACCGAACGCTGCACTATCTCCTTGGCCTCCCCTCCGGCTCTCGCTAATCTCCGCATCCAGACTTCACCGTGGCGAAGATGAAAGGTTTCCTCCATGTCTACCTTCACAAGTGCCCTCTTAAGCGGACCATAGGACGTGTTCTGATAGACATCCGACAACAGCGTTATGCCCGCACGGTCGAAGAAGCCGTTCGCTACTACTAAGTCTGCCCAGTTGTCTAGTGGCTGATCAAAGCCGTAGGGATGCTTGAATTCGTGGGGCTGACGACCGTACACCAGCTGTTCTTTCGATTCGCCGACGTCCTCGAGGAGACGATACGCGATGTTCGCGTGTGCCAGTTCGTCCTGGATAATCGCGTGTGCGCTTACTTGCGTATTTGTCGACGGTGCATACCGGGCTGCCATCCAGTAAGCCGGAGCACTCATGAGCTCAGTGTCCGCCTGGACGGTTAGCTGCACAATGAGGGCCTTTCGATATCCCTCCGTCATCTCCTCACGGGACTCGACGATGTAGCCGTCTTGAATCTTCTGCTTGAAATCGTCCTCGGTGGACAGCCCCATAGAAGTCTACCTTTATGACACTTTTAGTCCGGTCAACGGAATAGTGTAATAATTGTATCTTCTGTAGATTCTAAGACAAGGCCTAGCCATGGCCCGTGGCCGGCTTCAGAGCCCGAGTGACGACCGGATTAGGGGAGGGATACGCTCTGGAGTCCACGGAGGATCAAACGTCAACTCCACTTCCGCCGATTCAACGCCATCCACGCCCTCTATCGCAGTCTTCGCATCCTCGACGATCTGACCGGCGACGGGACAAAGAGGTGATGTCAGCGAGATCGTCACCTTTGCGTCATGTTCCTTGACCTCGATCTCGTAAACCAAACCCAGAACGACAAGATCGAGGCCGAGTTCGGGATCTTTGACCGTCTTGAGTGCGTTCCGAATGTCTTTTTCTGTCACCGCCATATTTTCTCCTATCCAGCGGTAGAACTGGAATGTAGATGTGGTGACAACGGATCGGAAGCGGAGTGTCTGGCAAACAAGCTCCGAGCCTCAGGGTTCCTCTCGCGGAGGAGCATCTCTCGCAAGTCGTTCAAAGCCGAGCCTGAGCAGCCAGGCCGTTCCGAAGATTATCAGCGTGAGCATCAACCAACGGAGCGCGGTCGCTGCGAAGCCAACGCCCATGATTGGCGCTCTGAAGTCATATTGGAGTAGTTGACCTCCTCGTTCGGTCATCCAGTGCCAGCCCGTATGGGCAAGAAGCGCAGACAACACAACGATACCGCCAACTTCTGGAAGGACTTTCCGGAACAGGAGTTCAAGCAACGGTACGGTGAGCGCGAGAACGAAAAGTTGTCCGAATTCTACCCCTATATTGAACGATACCAGTGAGGTCAGCAGGTGAGATCCACCGAATTGAAGCACTTCGGAGAGCGCAAAAGAGAAACCGAACCCATGCACTAGCCCGAAGGAGAAGGCTATCATCCAACGGCTCTTGAGTTTCGCTCCCAAGATATTCTCGAACGCCATGTAGACGATCGAAAGAGCGATCAGCGTCTCGATCAGAGGGGGAAACCAGAGTGCCTGGGGGCTAAGCCCGAGCGCAGCTGCAATCAACGTTATAGAGTGGCCCGCCGTGAACGATGTGATGATCGGCACGAGTGCCCAAAAGCTCCGAAACGGCACAACGAGACAGAAAAGGAATAGGAGGTGGTCTATCCCATCGAGGATGTGATCGAAACCGAGCACTACGAAACGCCACGCCGCCTGGTGCCAACGAGGGTCAAGGCGGACAAGACCCGGGTTTCCCGAGTACTGGAACGCTCGTTCTGCGCCACCCGCAGGCAAGAAACGAAGGACAGTCACGGTGCGAATGCCCAGTTGCGCAAACCGAGAATCAATCGAGAAATCAGATTCTTCCGACATGATTGACCACTCTAATAGCACATCGAGCATCGCCTGCTGAGGTGGCAACTCAATGTTATCAGAGAGAGGCGCTGACAAGACATTAGCGATCGCCTCATCGTAAGTCCTAAAAGCACGATCACCCGGAATCGCTATCCTGACGGCAGCGACTACAGGACGAGCGAGGAGTTCACTGCCCTCGTACATCTGGACGTAGTTGGCAATCCACTCTCCTGCGGCCCCTTGGATAAGAGGGTCGGCATCTGAGATGATCAGATATCCTGGTTCGCGAACGGGGAAATCATAATCGCGCATCGAGACCAGGGGGACTCGTACGATCATCCGCACTGTGCCGCCATCAGGCTTCACAAATGCCTGAACGGTCACATCAGCCGGGATCTCATGTGCTTCTCCAGACCAGGTGGGCAAAAGGAGAGTGAGCCCGACGAGGAGCGCCGCAGTGCGACGGTAACCCAAGAACATTGGGAGAAACTAGGGGGACCCCGACGAACGTTACAAGGAACAGGACCCCTGAACCTGTATGGGCTCGTCCTCTTTACTGAGTCTCTAAACAATTGCCCGAACCGCTTCCAGCACGTAGCCTATTCGTCCGGGCCGAGCAGGCCTTGGACTACATGATCAGGGAGAAGGACGATGCATAAGCGTAACCTGACCTTTGGAATCAGTTTGGTGGTGGCCATTACTGTCCTAGCCTGCGCGGCGGAGCTGGTCGATGACATGGCTGCGAACCAGGACGGAGCAACGATGGCCCCGATGTTCGAGGTTGATCCATTTTGGCCAAAACCGCTTCCGAACCACTGGATCCTGGGTGCCACGATCGGCGTCGATGTCGACTCACGGGATGACGTCTGGCTGGTACACCGAAACACGCCTGACCAGTTCGCTGGGCGGACAGAGCTCGGGTCAGCTCAAGATCCTCCTCTAAGCGAATGCTGTAGCCCTGCTCCGCCGGTCCTTCATTTTGACTCGGACGGGAATCTCGTTGACTCCTGGGGTGGACCTACGGACACAGGTGATTATGTGTGGCCAGTGTCGAATCACGGAATCACCGTCGACCATATGGATAATGTATGGATCGGTGGCAACGGTGGACCGGATCGCCAGATTTTGAAGTTTTCCAGGGACGGCGATTTCCTTAACCAGTTCGGCGAATCGGGGGCACAGAACAGTAGCCTTAGCACAGAGAACTTCGGGCGTGTCGCCAAGCTCTTCGCCGACCCCAATGAGAATGAGATTTATGTCGCGGACGGCTACCTCAATCGTCGCGTAGCAGTCATCGATGCCACCTCAGGGGAAATGAAGCGCTTCTGGGGAGCGTACGGCAACGAGCCGTCGGATGATCCCACTCCAGGTTACACGCCGGGCGAGACCCCGCCACAGCAGTTCCGTACCCCGGTCCATTGTGCAGAGCTATCCAATGACGGACTGCTCTACGTTTGTGATCGTCCGTCCAACCGTATTTCCGTGTTCCAGAGGGACGGAACGTTCGTTGAGGAAGTTATCATCGCCCCCAACACTCTTTCTCAGGGTGCAACTTGGGATATCGACTTCTCACCGGATGACGATCAGACCTGGATGTACCTGGCCGATGGCCAGAACATGAAGGTCTACGTCATCGAGCGTGCAACGCTCGAGGTTGTCTACAGCTTCGGTGACGGAGGTCGTCAGCCAGGACTTTGGTTTGCTGTACACTCACTCGCTGTTGACTCCGAGGGTAACATCTACACGACCGAGACCTACGAGGGTAAGCGGATCCAAAAGTTCAATTACATGGGTATGGGTGAGGTCACGGACGAGAACATGGGTGCTCCATGGCCCGCAGCGAGACGGCGAATCGGACAGTAACCACTCCCCAAGCGGCAGAAGACGCCGCCTAGATTGTGAGCACGAGCCGGCCTCACCCTTGAAGGGTGAGGCCGCTTTGCTTCGCAGCAACAGCTGTGCGGAGTCGCCTCAAGCTGGGAACGATCTCCCAGATCGTACTCCTACGATCTGGGGCAACGCACCATTTACTTCTGTAGTGAGTTGCCCCACTTGAGGAAACCGGGAACAAGGATTCGGCTCATGAACGAAACGGATAAATCCGCAAACAACCTTCTGGGGCGGCAAGCAGTGACGTCCTTTTCACGTCGCTGATTCCTGAAAACCAGTGCAGCAGCCACAACAAGCGTGCTGTACGGGTGCAGACCAGCTACCGAAGACGCTATAACAGTAGGTGCTAGACGGGCAGTACTGACTCCTCCCACAAGCATCGCAGATGAGGCATGGTTAAACGTGCGAGCTCAATTCCTCTTGGAACCCGAAGTCGCGTACATGAACAACGCCAACCTCGGTATGCCCCCAGCTCAGGTGGTCGAGTCCGCGCATGCTGGATACGAAGCAATCTCGAGAGAGCCGCTCCACGGAAAACACAATCTTCAGGCTTCGATCGCCGAAGAGGTTCACCCCGGATTCGCGACACTGTTCGGGGTAACATCAGGCGAAATCGCTCTGACCAGAAACGCAACTGAGGCACTGCACCTTCAAAGTGTTGGGCTAGAGTTAGCTCCCGGAGACGAAGTACTCGTCAGAACTCAGGAACATCCCGCTGAAATCGACCGCTTGGTGGAGGCTCTCAGCTCTGTAGCCTGACGATTCCAGGAGTAGAGGCCAGCGCATAGAGATTGCGCGATTAGAGCGGATGCAACCAGTTTTAGCTTTGAGATTATGGAGGATTAATAAGGGAACTAAGTCGTTCCGACCCGGTTCTCACATAGGATCTACCACAGAGGAATGAGATTATGCGTCACCAGCGATCCGCCGGCTTACTCCTGATAGGAGTCTCCGTAGGCCTCCTGGCTTGCACTGGGAATGCCGAGACACAGGATGCTTCAGAAGTAATGGAAGTCGCCGATCTAACGATGGACGAGTGCTGGCTTCGGGACATTTCTCAAGAAGATGCCCGTGCCCGCATCAGCCCGCGTTCTGTCACTCCAGTCACCTTCGAGAACGGGCAAGGGGTGCTCTGTTACGGTGCACCATCCGCGAGAGGACGCGAGATTATGGGTGAGCTCGTGCCCTTCGGCCGGGCCTGGAGAGTCGGTGCGGACGAAGCGACGGCACTGCACCTCAGCGGCCCCGCTTCAATTGGAGGCGTCTCGCTCGAAGCCGGCACATACTCTATTTACGCCGAGCCAGGTGAAGAAGAATGGACGTTCTTTGTGAATCCAAACTACGAGCGATGGGGCATCCCAATCATGCCTGCAGTGCGAGAAACCGAGATCGGCAGTTTCACTGCCACTCCCGAGACGATGGACGAGATGGTAGAGACGATGCAATTCCGTTACGAGCCGAATGATGCGAACACGATGGGGGACATCGTCTTCGAGTGGGAAAATACACGGGTGAAGTTTCACCTGCATCCGGGTGGTTGAGCCAAAGCTGGCGCCGTAGTAAGGCCCTATTCCCTGAGGGCACGAGTGTGTCGAGCCCTCAGCCATCCCTGATGATGGCTGAGGGCTCCGTTCGTTCTGCCCTAACGACTTCCTGTGCGCTTCAGCAATCTACCTGGCCGTGATTCCATCAACTGGCCGTCATCGATGACCAACGTCCCGTTTACAAGGAGATAGTCGACACCCAGGGCGTATTGCATTGCATCGGCACCGAAGTCTGCCTCATCCCTCAGCTCGCCTTCATCGAATACCACGAGATCGGCGATCATGCCGGGGGCCACAACTCCGCGGGTGTAGAGGCCAAGCCGGTGCGCGGCCAATGAACTCATTCGGCGTACCGCATCCTCAAGTGTTAGGACACTGTCTTCGCGGACATACTTAGCGATCACTCGGGGAAAAGCTCCAAAGGCCCTCGGGTGAGAACTCGCAGTTGTCGCCGGGTTCACTGGGGAAGCATCAGTGTCGATCATGACGAAGTCTGCGCGGAGAGCCTGCCACTTCTGCTCTTCGTTCATGCTTTGCGGATTCACACTAACACCCCCAGCCTGCACGAGGTCAAAAAAAGCGTTCCAGGGGTCAGTACCTAGTACCTCTGCAGCACCAACGATTGATCGATTAATCACATTCGGATCAACCGAGTCTGAAGTCGCAACGATCAGCACGTTGTTCCAGTCCATACCCACGTGCCTATACCAGTTCTCCCAGTCTGAGGTGCTCTCAACCTCTTGCCTTAATCGCCCACGCAGCTCGGAATCCGAAAGCATGGTCAGAAATGCATCGGTGCCCTCAGCATAGTGACGCGGGTGCAGGAACGAGCCGAGGCCAATCCCGTTCCGGATGTACGGGTAGATATCTGCTGTGACGTCCATCCCCCCTGCGCGCGCGGAGTCGATTAGCGCGAGGGCTTCAGTCATAAGAGGCCAATTGTCCTGACCAGCAACCTTCAGGTGGTAGATGTGGACCGGGACGCCAGCAGCTTCCCCTATCGTGATCGCCTCTCGGATTGCCTCGAGAACCGCGTGGCTTTCGTTCCTCATGTGAGTGAAGTACACGCCACCGTATTCCCCCGCGACACGGGTAAGCTCAATGAGTTCCTCTGTGCTGGCATATACAGCGGGCGGGTATATCAAAGATGTTGACGTCCCGACGGCGCCGTCTTCCATGGCCTGGCGAACCAGCGTCTTCATCTCCTCGAGTTGCGCAGCCGTCGGTTGAACATCTCCCTCCCCAAGTACCACACGTCTGACCTGAGTTAGACCAACATCATGAACCACATTGATAGGAATCCCGAAGCGTTCCATGATTGCGAAATACTCTGCATACGTGTGCCAGCGGACCGTATCGCCGTCGATAATCAGGGGTGTACTCTGGGTCTCGAAACTCTGAGGTGCGGGAGATCCCCCTTCACCGGAGAGGTACGTAGTGATCCCCTGGCGCAGCTTGCTCTCGGCGCTCAGCGGATCCGTGATAAGTACGAGGCTGGACTGGCCCATCATATCGATGAACCCAGGGCTCACGATGCGGTCTCTGGCCTCAATAGTACGCGCCGCGTCTCTACCGCCGAGGGACCCGACTTCGGCAATCAAGTCGCCCCGAATTCCCACGTCAGCTCGAAACCAGGGATTGCCGGTTCCGTCTATGACACGAGCACCGGTAATAAGCACGTCGAACGGTACCCCCCGGTTGGACCCTGAGTCGCTCCCTACCGGTGGCGCACAACCGAATAAGGAGAGGACAGCAACCGAGGTGGCAAGAAAAGCCACGATGCTATGTATAGTGCGGGACATGAGCCCTCTTTGTGAATGGAACGCTCCGAATCCAAGAGGGTGCGCAGACAGCACACGACGGGCAATGGGTGTCTTCGTCTACTAGTCCTTGGTGTTCTCAGTGCCTAGAAGCTTACCCTAGTCGGGTATTCTGCAGCGGAGGTTATATGATGCGCATCGGATCTTCCGGGATGCTCCCGTTATTGCTATTGGCAATTTTTGTAACTGCCCCGGTGGCAGCTCAGACAGTTCGGATCATTCAGACGAATGCGGCAGGAGACAATGTCCATATCATTCTCTGGCTGGCGCCCACGAGCGCAGAATCGGTCGAACCGACTCCGGCACTCCGCTTGCGCCCGGCCCCGAGTTCTGAATCAATTGGGCCGCTGGGTGACAGCGCTTCTTATCTCACGATCTTCGCTGGAGGCTGAATGGTACGGACCTTAGCCATCCTCATGCTCATGACGCCTGCTGTGGGCATGGCCCAGGAGCCCATCGTGCCGGGTCAGACCCTTTCGGGCGTTCTGGGTCCGGGTGATCGGACCCAGAACGGTCGGGCCTATGACGACTACCGGTACTCGGCCGTTCCGGGAGCACAGGCGCGTGTCGTCGTTCGATCGCGTCAGTTGGCCGCGGATCTGAACATCTACTTCTACGACGACTACTTCGACATTGTCCCCCTGGTCGGTGTGGGCTCTGCCCTCGAGGACTCGCTGGAGTTCACGGTGCCGGACGTCGATTCGCCGACTCTCATCATGATCCGGGTCTCGACTCTAGCCGGTGATTCCGGCCCCGCTACTGGCGACTACACGATCGAGCTTTCAGAACGCCAGGACGTGAATGGGCTACGAGCCCGAGCCCGGCCGCTCCGTTGCGGCGAAGGGACTGTCTACGCTTCAGGGCAGTGGCGATGTCCCCCCTAACCGGTCCAAGCCCTACATCGAGCAGTCGCTACCTGTGCGCTCTCCCCTCACCCATGCCGCGAGCATCTGCCATTCGGGATCGTCCCTCGACAACCATCTGCGGGGCCCGTTGTGCGTGTACGACCCGCCTCCGTCCAGGTGGAGCGGCTTGAGCAACCACCGGCTCTGAATCGGATTCCCGGGCACGATCAGGCGGTTCACGACCTCGAAGCCCAGGCGCGCCTCCTGCTCCGTCCAGGAGGTGCCGTTCGCGGGACGCGGCGCGAAGCCGATCGAGCCGCCGGCGTGGCAGACCGAGCAGGAGAGCTGCCCGTACTTCGGGCTCTGGATCATGTCCTGGACGCACGTGCGGTAGAACTCGAAGTCGAGCTCAGGCTCCGGGGGCGGCGTGAAATACTCGGCCGGGAGCATCTCGATCCACTGGAGCACGACCTGATACTCCGGGTCGCTCGTCGACTCCCAGTAGCTACCGCCCGAGTGGCCCTCGCCACCGGCCTGCTGCGCCAGCGGTTTCGTCAGGAGCCTGCTGCTCGCGGGGTTCGAAGCGTTCACGAGCTTCGTCACGACGTCATAGTTGGCCTGGGATTGGCCGGCGGTCCACGTCCAGCCGTCAGGCGTCTCCGTCATGTCCGCGAGCGCGAATCGTAGGCCCGTCTGCCAGCTGTGGCACATGACGCACGCGGGGCTTCCACCCGCGTTCGGGTAGCCACGGGGTCGCGCGAACATCGGCTCGATGTTTTGACGGTAGTAGTCGAAGTCCGCGGCGACCGCGGCCGAGCGGTCGACCGTCGCTGCCGGCGCGGGCACGTCGTCGGGGGGGCGCGTGAGGCCAACAGTGGCGAAGACGCCCACCCCCGCCACGAGCGCGAGGGCGGCGAGGCGCATGGTGCGGTCGATCCGGCCGTTGTCTCTGCTCATCGGCTGCCGCTCCCGCCGTCGTTCACTCGGTCGGGCGGAAGGATCGCGACGTCGATCCGGGCGGGCCTTGCGCCGGTCTGTATCTTGGCGACGATCTCATGGGTCTGGAGGTCGATCGCGATCGTGTAGTCGGACCCGGACACCGCGACGTACATGTACTTGCTGTCGGGCGTCGACGTCATCCAGTTCGCGGTTGGCCCGACCTCGATCCCGCCGAGGAACTCGTAGTCAGGGAGCGACCAGCCGTAGATGCGGCTGTCGAGCCGGCTCGAGGCCCACACGGCAGAGCGGTCGGGGAGCACCTCGAGGCCGTGCATCGGCGCTCCTTGGTTTCCGTCTGCGTTGCGCTGCCACGCCGGGAGCGGTGGCGGGAAGAGCATCCGCTCTTTCTCACCCGTCTCCCAGTCGAGCACCCAGATGCCGTTCACGCCGGAGCCGTGGGCGAACAACTTGTCGGTCGAGCCGTCGTCCCCCGCCAGCAACGCCATCGGCCGCACGGTATGGTGCCCGCCTTGGTCGTCGACGAGCGAGAGCGTCCGGACGACCTCGTCGATGTTCGGGTCGATGACCTCGATCGAGTTCTCGCTACGCGCATTCAGTCCCGCGAGGACCCAGTTCCCATCCGGGCTCACGTACACGTTGTGGATTCCCGTCGTGACAGGAATGCTCCCGAGCTTCTCGTGTGTGTCCAGGCTGAACACGTCGACGAAGGGCGCGGCGGCGATCCCGACGTAGATCTTGCGATGCTTTTTGTTGATCGCCGCCTTGTTCGGCCGAGCTGTGAGCGGGAGCTGCTCGACGAGCTGCAACGAGCGGGTGTCATAGACGTCGAGCGTATTCTCCACCTCGCTCGTGCAGTAGTAGTAGAGCCCCTCCGGGTGGGCGAAGAGATTGTGCGGCCTGGGACAGCCCTCGATGACGCCTACGACCTCGTTCGTCAACGGGTCGATGATGTGTTGGACGTTGCCGGCGTTGTTGCTCTGCAGGATCCGGACAACGACCCCGTCGTAGGAGTCGAGCCGTGGGACCTTCTGAGCCGAGAGCGGTGTCCCGAGGAGCGACGCTCCCAAGAACAACAAGAAGAAACGGTTCGTCCGCGTGGCGTTCATCAACGTCCTCCCAAGGCAGTGGGCACCCTTGCCCCTAAAGGACCTTCTGGCGAGGGTCCCTTCTCTCAACTGAGCGCTGATAGTTAAGTACAGCAAGCTCTTCGATGTCGCTATCTGGTAATAAGGCTGAGACAAGCACAAGTAGATAGAATGCGGGTTCTCCAGACAATCTTATTCATAGGCAGCTTTGCTGCTGTGCATCTCCCTGCAGATGCACAGGAACCCCCAGACACCATCCCCTCGGACAGTGTTATCGCACTCTCAGGAATTCGCGTCGAAGTAGCCCGAATGCGAGCAGGCGTCATCCCCATCGTGGAGGCCCCGTTTCCGGTAAATATGATCAGAAGAGACGCGATCGAGAGGGCTCATCACTCAGTGGCTGAGATCCTCGAAAACCTTCCAGGTGTCAGCTTGGGCAACCAAGTGGGAAGCCCTTTCCAGCCGGATCTTCGCCTCCGTGGCTTCAGCGTTTCTCCAGTTGTAGGTCTTCCTCAAAGCATCAGTGTCTTCGTGGATGGCGTGCGGGTGAATGAGGCAGATGCCTCTCAGGTGCATTTCAACCTACTGCCAATGCGTGACTTGGAGCGGGTGGAACTTGTGAGAGGACCAGCCGGCTCTTTCGGAAAGAACACTCTGGCAGGAGCACTGAATTTGGTCACACGCCGCGGGTTCGGAGCCGGTCAAGTTGAGGCCGAAGTCTTCGGGGGTGACTTCAACCATTTCGGAGGGTCACTGCTCGCCTTCGGAGAAGTTGCCGGCTTCGACCTCTATAGCCGCCTATCGTACCGTAGAATGGATGGGTGGCGGATGAAGAACTATGCGCAGCAACTCCAAGCCTTCATAAAGGTGGGGCGGAGGGGAGTTCGCTCAGACGCCTGGATTTCATACACGCTGTCCTCGGATTCCATTGAGGGACCCCAAGCCCTCCCTGAGTCCTGGCTAGAAGGTGGGGCACTTCCCGTGGACGTGATATCACCACCTACAGACCGGAGGGAACTTCAGTACACAGGCGGAAATGGAGATTACTTTCGCCCGCGCTTGCACTTCTTGAACGGTTATCTCGAACGGACCCTGAACTCGGCTTTGCAGGTCAGCCTCTCTGGTTTCGCACGTTTAGTAGACTTCACTCAGTTTAATGACAACGTCACCGAGGCTGACGTGATGGGGATAACCGGAATCGCTTCAGGGGGTGGTGCGCTCCAAGTCAGATATGAGCCTGACCCTGATGTGGCGATTGCAGGTGGCATCGATGTGGCTAGAAATGATGTTGATATTGAGATCCTGGAGTTACCCAACCGGGCCTTTCCGAATATAGAGAGGGGAACAACCGAACTCGCGGGCACCGCTGAGAATAACCTGGGTTTCTATACGGACCTTTTTTGGCGTGTCGACCCCCGAACAGCTCTTCACAGCTCTCTCCGCTTTGATCATGTCGATGTTCCCTTCAAAGATTTTCTCGATCCGGAACACAGCGGTGAGAACCGATTTAACCAACTCACGGGCGCACTAGGAGTGAGTTGGGAAACCGGAGTTGGTATGCGATTATTCGCAGGTTATGCGAGGGGGTTTCGGGCACCAGTCATTCTCGAGATCACCTGTGCGGACCCCGAGGACCCGTGTCCACTTCCTTTCGAGCTTGGTGCTGACCCCCCGCTTGAGCCAGTCACTACTGACTCGTGGCAAGCAGGTTTTCGAACCGAGCGCGACCGGATAAGTACGAATGTCACTGCGTACTGGTCTGAAGTTCACAATGATCTTTTCAGCGTCATTGATCCGGAGCAACCAACGCGTGGGTTCTTCAGAAACCTTGAGGGCACCCGCCGTGTTGGGCTAGAGGGTTCTGTGACTATTAGATCAATACCAGCAATTCCGGGAGCAAGCATCCAGGGGTCGCTCGCGTGGACTCGTGCCACGTTCGAAACCCACGCCACGTTGGCGGCTCCCTTTCTTGAGGAAGAGGAAGATGAGAATTCAGATCAGACCCTCCCCCCTCCGGTCGTCGAGCCAGGAGACCGCTTCCCCTTGGTTCCCCCGCTAACCGCTGGCTTCGCTCTCAGCTACGAACGAGGGGAATACCGAACAGACCTTTCGCTCCATTATGTGGGTGAACGATTCCTCGTGGGTGATGAGGGCAACAATGGGGACTTCGGCAAACTCGCTGGCTACACCTTAGTGAACCTGGACGTCAGCAGAGAAGTGGGGGCTGCCACACTCTATGTAGAGGTAAAGAATCTGCTCGACCAATCGTACAACCCATTCGGGCTCATCTCCCCAAATGTCCGTGGTCCATCGGAGGATATTGAACGCTTCTTTACCCCTGGGCTTCCTCGCCGGATGCTAATAGGAGCACGGCTGAGACTACAGTAGGGTCAGGCCCCTTTAACGCTTTGGGCCCACCCTGCCGAGTTGCCTGCCCCACCTAGTTCTACTCTCAAGAGCAAGCAGTTTTCGCATTATCGCAGTCGCATCAAGCTTCGTCGCTCCGAGAATCTCGACCGCTTCAGCAAACGGAAGAGGCTCTTCCTCACTCAATTCAGCTAGACTTTCGTCGTCTCCTTCTAGTGGCGCGAACCCTTGCCGTGTATCCTCCTCCTCCCCTTCAATCATGTTTTCTGCGGGTACGAGTTCGTCGGGATTTGCAGGACCTTCAGCCGTTGCTCTACCTGCTCTTCTGTTCGCCGCGTCCAGGGAATCAAGCAGTCGCTGAGCCATGGAGAGATTCCATTTGGCATCAACCTGGTCGGGACTCAGGCGAAGTGTGTTGCGATTGGCTTCGACCGACGCACGAGCATGGATCCGCATCGAGTCTACGCTCACAGCTGAAACAGCACGAAGAAGGCGCGATACACCCAGATTATAGAACGCGAGCTTTTTTACCTCCCCGTTCACACTGCCAGCGCCAAGAACCAACTCCTCCTCAGCTCCGGCGCTTCCGAGGTTGAGTAGGCTCGTGCCGAGATTGTATCGGAGGTCCGGGTGCGGTGAAGCCAGGTCTGTTCGGCTCCGATAAACCACTACAGCTTTTGGCAAATCCCCACTCCGATGGAGTCGATTACCGCGCTCCACACTCTCGCGCTCATTCACCCATGTGAAGACAAGGCCGGCAAGTGTCAGAGATATCACAGTCACACGCCGCCACGAACGTCCGAACACAAGATCCATCTTGGGATTATTCAAGTTCGGGGCTCGGTGAGGCGGGGAGACTCTATTACTCCAGCCGAATCCATCTTTCCTTCGAAGAAGAGAAGGGGAATTGCCAGCAAGAGGATCCAGAGTGCGACTCCCATGGGCTCGCCGCCAAGAGACGAAGCCGTTTCAGCTCTCCGAAAGCGAGCCTGTAGTGTGCGGAGTCCTGCAGCCCCACGAACATCGTGATAACTACCACCTCCTGCAGCTGCGATGCTCCGGAGTAAACCTTCATTCAAACGTGATATTACAGGCTCACCATCATCCCCGAGGACCGGTACTGGATCGACTCCGGGGGTCATAAGGCTGGAGCCCGCGCTGGTACCTACACCCGCCGTCCAGAGACGAATTCCATCCGCCGCAGCGACTGCAACCGAATCTAGAATCAGGGCTTCGTCCTCATGGCCTTCCCCATCAGTGATCAAGAGAATCGCCTGCTGAGCTTCCGGCCGGTGGCGGGCATCAAGCATTTCTCTCGCGTGCGTGATCACCAAGGAGAGTGAAGTGCCCTGGTCGCGGTCTTCGATCAGATCCGCTGCGAGCGATTCAGTAAAGAAGCGCACGAGTTCGGGGTCATCCGTCATCGGAAGTACGGAGTACGGCCAGTCCGCAAAAACAGCGAGCCCGACTCGTTCGTTGGAAAGGGACTCGGTCACTGCATTGACGACTTCCTTGGCGCGGTCCAGACGACTAGGAGCAACGTCATCCCCGGTCATCGAGAGGGAGACATCCACTGCCACGACGAGATCTACAGGCTGTTCGGGATCAAGCGCCGTCCTAAAGTCCATGTGGGGGCCCGCTGCCGCTATGGTCAATGCCAGACTTACTCCGATCAGGCACCACAACCGATTTCTCGGAAACCTGTGAAGATCGCTTGAGGTCAGCCGCCGGGCTGCTGTTCTTCCGCCAAAGGCCTCCTCAAGCCTCCGGTGCCGATGCCATTGGGCGGTAAGAGCTAATGCCAACACCAATATGATGATCGGGGCCAACGCCAAGAGTTCCGGATGAGAGAATGTCACGGTAATACACCCCAGCGCGAGCCACGGAGCATGTTTGCACCGACAAGAAACACTATTGATCCTATCAGCAGCCAGAGCCCGAGCGGCACCAACTGCTCGCGCTCAGTGATCACCTCCGATGCTACCTCAAGTCTGTCGATTTCCTCGTAGATTGCTTCTAGCGCCTCCACATCTGTGGCCCTGAAGTAACGACCCCCCGTAATCCGGGCGGTCTGCGTCAGCACAGTTTCCATCTCATCCACGGCCGCGCGTTGGCCCTGTTCATCACCGATCGCGATCGGATAAACCTTCACATCGAATGCTGCTGCTGCTCGGGCTGCTACTGCTGGGACGATGCCGGCTTTGTTGTGGGCACCATCCGTAACGAGGATGAGAACTTTAGAATTGTGGGGAGCGTCCCTGAGGAGCCCGGCCCCTGCAGCAATCGCTCCAGCAATATCAGTACCGTCGATTAACAGACCGACCTCCATCTCATCTACGGCCATCTCGACCACGTAGGTATCGTGGGTCAGGGGCAACCGGATCAAAGATTCGCCCGCGAAAGCCACCAAGCCGATGTCATCATCCCGATTTTCAAGAAAACGATGAACTGTAGCCTTGGCGGCCTGTAGCCTAGTCATTCGCTCCGCCATGTCTTCCGCCCACATCGAAGTCGACAAATCGATCGCGAATACGACCCCTACCCCCTCAGTGAATGGTTCTTCAAGAATCCGGACAATCCGGGGCTGACAAAGCGCTAGGACTAGGAACCCGAGAGCCGTTAGCCGCATCGCACTGGGCAGAGCTTCCAACGTGCGAGCCCTCCAGCCACGGAGTGCGACTGCTTCAGCAGGTTCTCCCCGAGCTATTAGCAGGCCGGCTAGGCCCTTGGGCCGTACCCACCACCACCAAACGGGCAGGAGTCCCATGAGCACTAGGAAACCCGGCTGTCCGAACTCGAAACTCACGGTTCGATACTCCCAGATTTGTGGACCCAACTCCTCAGCACCCGCCAGTCGCTTTCCGCGGAGTCCGCATTAGGTCTGAGACGACCAAACTTTACGACTTCCGCTACATCCATCGACCCATAGAGATCCAGAGAAGAGCCGTTGGTCCACCTCTCCAGCTGGGACATCAATTCTGAACTCGTGAAGCTCGGCCCCCAAGCTGTATCCAAACCTTCGACGTAGGTGCGTACTACTCCGCTACTACGGTTATAGAATTCGTCGACTTCTTCGTCTAAGTGCAGACCCAAACTGAGGATTCGGTCAAGCTCGTCAAGCGCGTACTGCCACCGGGCCAAAGCTGGATCGACCCTCACGGAAGCTTCGGACAACTCTTCTTCTGTGCTCCTGTTGGTAAGAAGCTTCTTGGCCATCGGAGTCACGGCCACAAGAAGCACGGCCGAAAGGGAGAAGATCACGATAAGGGAAAGCCAGTCCCAGTTCGCTCCCAGCACATCGGAAGGCAATCTTGGTTCTAAGCCAGCGCTTATGTCTTCCAGCAGAATCGGTGATGCAACCCAGACACTCTGTCTGGCAACAGAAACTCTCTCAAGCGTTTCAGACCGAGAGTTGGCAGCAACGTCACTCCATTTTCCGATCACCGACCTAGTAGGCAAGGGTTGACCCTCAATCTCCGTCGCTGGACCGATGAACACATCCAGCCCAGGAACCGGGACCAACCCGATTTCGAACGCAATGAGCGGATAGGTGAGCGTCAGTACTCCTCCATCACCCACCGCTTCCACCACCCAGCCAACCGTGCGGAAGCTCTCTAAACCGAATGCATTGGGTAGTGTATCGGGAAAATAGACCGCACTGCCCGGAGGCACCCCAATTTCAACGGAGAACTCAAAGACATTACCCTGGCCTACCGTGTCCGCCGAAAGGGTGCCGGTTGCTACTAGGGATGCTTGGCCTGTGAGAGATGACGTACTTGTCCCAACCGCTAGTACCCACGAGATAGCGAAGGCAAGATGCACTTGCCTCATCTCGCGACTCGCTTTCGGCGACGAAAGAACCTGATAAGTGGTAGGACATAGTCTTCCGTCGAAGTAACCTCGATTGCATCCATCCGGAGCTGGCGGAAAAGCTTGTCGATCGCAACTCTCTGGCCTGATCGGCCCTCTGAATAAGCCTGACGCACGAAATCCTCGCTGGTGTTCACGACGCGCCGTATTCCGGTCTCCGGGTCGGCGAGCGCTAGTAAGCCGACATTGGGCAAGGTGGCCGCACCGGGGTCCGTGATTCGAATCGGAATTAGGTCATGCTCACGACTGAATCGCCTTGCGTCCGAGGCGAGGGGGGGATCGGATTCGTCATCTAACAGAAAGTCACTGATTAGGAAAACTGCGGTCCTCTGGTGAAGAACCTTGGCTGCATACTCGAGCGCGGCAGAGAGCTTCGTACCCCTCCCAGAAGGACAAAACGAGAGGAGTTCTAATACCAAACGCATAGCGTGGCGGCGGCCACTATCCAGGGGTATGTAGAGTTCCACGCGATCAGTCACCACGAGGAGACCAACACGGTCATTGTTGTCTGTGGCCGCAAGCGCAAGGATCGCTGCGATCTCGGACGCGATAACCACGTTCCGCTTAAGTCCCGTCCCGAAGTCTTTAGATGCCGAGAAGTCCACAATGAGAAGCACACTGAGTTCACGCTCTTCCACGTGCTCTTTGACAAAAAGACGACCACGCCGGGCAGTAACATTCCAGTCGATCGCACGCACGTCGTCCCCCGGCTGGTATTCTCGAACATCCGAGAACTCCATCCCACGTCCCTTGAAAACTGATCGGTACTCGCCGCTGAAGAGTGATTCGACAAGCCCACGCGTACGCAGCTCGATACGGCGCAACTGCGCAGTTACCTCTTTGGAGAAGACTCGCTCGCCGTCCACAGCCTTCAGGGGGTCGGGACAGCCCCGAGCACACGCCGCATAATCTCCTCAGTGTCGATTCCTCGGGCGTCCGCTTCGTACGTTGTCCTAAGACGGTGTCTCAGAACGAGAGGTGCCATTGCCTTGACGTCATCCGGTAGCACAAAATCTCTACCTCGCAGGTATGCACGGGCACGGGCCGTCCGCGTTAGGAAGATCGTCGCGCGCGGCGACGTACCAAAATCGATCAAATCCTCTAGGTCCTCTAACCCGTAGGCACCTGGTTCACGCGTCGCGAAAGCAAGTTCCACAACATAGTCGAGGACTTTGTCGTCTAGGTGGACCGCAGCAACCTCACCGCGAGCCACCAAAATCTGTTCGACTGTGGCAACGGGCTCGATCGGGGCAGAACCTGCGCTGGCAACGAGGCGAACGATCATCTTCTCTTCGTCTCGGGACGGGTGGCTGATATTGAGCTTCAAAGCGAAGCGATCAAGCTGTGCCTCCGCGAGCGGATATGTGCCGTGCAGTTCGACTGGATTCTGGGTCGCAAGCACCATGAATGGGGAGTCAAGCGAGTGTGTCTCTCCTGCGATCGTGACCTGCCGCTCTTCCATCGCCTCCAGTAAGGCTGCCTGCACCTTGGGGGGCGCGCGGTTGATCTCGTCAGCCAGAATGATATTTGAGAAGATCGGGCCCTTGTGGACTCTGAAATCTCCAGTTCCCTGATCAAAGACCGGAGTGCCAACAATATCCGTTGGTAACAGGTCAGGAGTGAATTGGATTCTGCGGAACCCCGTTTGGATTGCCTCAGCTAGCGTGCGAACCATAAGCGTCTTAGCGAGGCCTGGCAGACCTTCGAGCAGCACATGGCCACCCGTCAGTAGGCCGACAAGGAGTCCCTCCACAGCGTCATCCTGCCCGACGACCCGCTCATGCACGGCTTCCGACACCCTCTTTAAAAGCTCGTTTTCTTGCCTTATAGTCGCGCTCTCCACTAGGCCCTCACGCCTCGTGCAGTTTCTTGCCACCCTATCCGGTCTTCATGATACCGATCTCCTTCGATGTTTTCGGGATCCACTTCATCGACATCCTCTAGGAGTATCAGGGAGTCTGCGACCTTGTTTGTCGTCATTGAGCCAGTGATCTCCTCTTAGGCTACAGCGGGGGAACAATCTTCGCGGCAGCAGCCCGAGACGCTAGGCACAGGGGGGAGTACCCAACCTTTCTCGCGCCGTCCCTAGGGCCCTCTCGACGGCCAATGCCGCTGTAAGCAAGGCCTCGTCAGCTCCAGCGGCCGCCACTAGTTGGAGACTAACCGGCATGCCCGCCCGGTCGAGCCCCACCGGGATTGTCACTGCACAGAGGCCGAGCATGCTAATACAGCACGTCGGACGGAGTGCGGTGATGTTGGTCTTCAAGTAGAAGTCCATATCCTCCAATTCAGCCACGGGGGGAGGTGTGATGATGGTGGATGGAAGTACTAGCAGGGGCCCACTCTCGAAGAGCTGGTCTGCCACAGACATCAGCCGATGATGCTCCTCTACAGCAGAGACATAAGCTCGATCAGAAAGGGGAATTGCAGCTTCGAGTCGATGCCCTACGGTCGGGTGGACAATATCTAGCCACTCTGGAAGCTCTTGCTCGAGGAAATCCCTACACTCTGCACCAGCAATACCACTGCGCTTGTAATGATCAAAGGCTTCATCCAAAAGGGTTCCGTCCACATCGGTCTGATGCACCCCAGCCGTTCCCAGATCGTGCAGCGCCGCATAGATCTGGGCGCTGATGTCGCTCGGACAATCGTCCCAAATCAAGCAGCTAGGTAAGGTGATGCGCAGCGACGTGATTTCTGTCGTGGCGATGTCTGCTAGGAAGGCTTCTGGGTCCCCCCAAGCCGGGTCCACGGCACCAAACAAATATGCTGCGTCCTCAACAGATCTAGTCAAACCACCGACACTATCCAGCGTACTACTGAGCGGCACGACTCCGTCAACTGGCCAGCGGCCCCAGGTCAGTTTGTGACCAACGGTCCCAGTCATCGCTGCAGGTATCCGGATTGATCCTCCCGTATCCGACCCAAGAGCCAGGAAAGCGGAGCCTTCCCAGAGACTTACCCCAGCGCCGGATGAGGAACCTCCTGGGATCCGATGGACTTTTTCATCCCAGGGATTCCACGGTGTCCCCCAGTGAGGATTGATACCGACTGCCCCAAAGGCGAATTCAACTGTGTGCGTTTTGCCAATGGGGATCGCCCCTCGGGCACGGAGCTGGGCAACAAGCCAGGCATCAGTTGACCACGCGTCCGGCAACTGCCGAGCCGTCCCCGCAAACGTAGGAAACCCTTCCACACCATAGATGTCCTTGACCGAAATAGGAATCCCGTGGAAGGGGCCTGGTGCAACTCCGTGGGCCAGCAACTCATCCGCCTCTCGGGCTGCCCGAATGGCTCCTTCCACATCCAGAAACTTATAGGCGTTAAGGCGATCACCGTGCATCGCATGCCGACTGAGCGCGATCTCCATCAGTTCCACAGCCGAGACCGTCTTGCGCCTAATAGCCTCTGCTAACCGAGCTATAGGCTGTGCGAGAATGTCATCCATGACGGCATGATAGGTCTAGCTTGTCACACCTCGCGAATCCGCTAACTGGCAACTTGACCATTTCAGCATGCGAGTTGGATGTTGATCCCCCCATCACGTAATACCCGAGCTTGAGATCACATTATGAAACGGCGACTCCTCACTCCACTGATTCTCTTTACGATCACGTTCACTGTGACCTACACACACCTCGAGGCATCCCTCATCCAACAGGAAGAAGAGGAAGCGGAGAGCTCAGAGGACGACAAGTCCTACTCGGATGTTATAACTAGTGAAGCTGTGACGAGTGAGGGGCTCTTCACCACACACATGATCGGTGACGATCTGTACTACGAGATCCCGCTTAATGAGCTCGGTCGAGAGATGCTTCTATTGACGCGGATTGCTAAGTCGGCAGATGGCTCAGGTTACGGTGGATCTAAGGTCAATACATCCGTCGTACGCTGGGACCGTAGAAGCAATCGCATACTTCTTCGGCTCGTGAGTCACCAAAATTATGCTGACGATGGTGAGCCGATCGCACGCGCGGTTGCCAGTTCCAATTTCGAGCCAGTGATCCAAACGTTTGAAATTGAGACGTTCTCGAACGACTCCTCGGCGCTGGTCATCGATGTCACCGATCTCTTTACTACTGACGTCCCGATGCTGGGATTACAGAAAAACAGGCGTGAAACCTACGGGGTTCAAAGAGTGGACCCAGACCGCACTTTCGTCCTTCGGTCGAGTGCGTATCCCCGAAATGTTGAGGTACGCCAGCTACTCACCTATGAAGCCTCTGAACCGCCTTCCAATGATCCAACAAACACTTTGTCGATGGAGATGCATCACTCGATGCTCGCCCTACCCGACAACCCTATGCAGCCTAGACTCTGCGACGAGCGTGTAGGATTCTTTAGCACGAGCCAGATCGACTATGGGCTCGACGAGCATCGTGCTACCGAACGGTGTTTTATAACACGCTGGCGCTTAGAACCCAGCGACCCGGCAGGCTTCGCCCGGGGAGAACTCGTCGATCCGATAAAGCCCATCATCTACTATATCGACCCGGCGACACCGATAAAGTGGCGACCGTACCTGAAGCAAGGCCTGGAAGATTGGCAAGTCGCTTTTGAAGCAGCAGGCTTCAGTAATGCAATCATAGCGAGGGATGCGCCGACACCTGAGGAGGACCCGGACTGGAATGCAGAGGACTCCCGCTACTCGGTGATTCGCTACCTGGCATCAACGGTTCAGAATGCTTCCGGCCCGCACGTCCACGACCCTCGTACAGGAGAGATCCTCGAGAGCGACATCCAGTGGTACCATAACGTGATGAACCTACTCAGAAACTGGTTCTTCATTCAGACCGCGGCCGCGAATCCCGATGCGCGAGCAGTCAAATTTAGTGACGAAGTCATGGGTGAACTGATTCGCTTTGTTTCCTCGCATGAGGTGGGGCACACACTCGGCCTACAACACAACATGCAGTCGTCTGCCGCGTATCCGGTTGACTCGCTCAGAACCCGCTTCCCGTGTCGGATGGGTATTGCTCCATCGATCATGGATTATGCGCGTTTCAATTATGTGGCTCAGCCGGGTGATGACACGTGTTTCATGCCCGCGATTGGCCCCTACGACCAATTTGCGATCGAATGGGGATACAGACCGATGCCCGGATACAACGAACTGTCTGAACGTAAGGGGCTACGGGAAATGGTGGTGACACAAACCGCTGATCCTGTATATCGATTTTCGAGCCCGACCGGGGCGGATCCGACCGCACTCACAGAGGCTATCGGAGATGATGCCATGCGGGCCTCTGACCTTGGTATTGCAAACCTCAAACGCATCGTAGACAACCTGAAGGCCTGGACATACCAGGCAGGCGAGGACTTTTCGAATCTCGAAGAGCTGTACACCAACGTCATAGGACAGTGGAACCGTTACTCCGGACACGTAGTGACCAATATTGGAGGCGTCGTTCTCACCCGGAAACACCAAGGACAGGAAGGAGTTCAATACGAACGAGTGCCGAAGGAAAAGCAGGAAAGAGCAATGGACTATCTGAATAATCAGGTGTTTGCTACACCCACCTGGATGCTCCGCTCAGATATACTCAACCAATTCCAGGACTCTGGAGCACCGGATGTCGTCCGGCAAAGGCAAGTCAGCACCCTAACTCAAGTTCTAAATACCGACCGCATGAAACGTCTCATAGAGCAAGAAGCCTTCTACGGTTCAGCAGCGTACTCGCTGAGTGAGATGATGAGCGATCTCCGGAATGGTGTATGGTCTGAATTGTCTAGCGGAAACGAAGCAGATGTATACCGGCGGAACCTCCAGCGGGCCTACCTGGGACGTATGGACGAACTGATGAATGATGAAGAGGCACTACAGACTGACATTGCTCCTTATGTGCGGGCACACCTCAATACACTCCTAGAGACGTTGCTTCAGGAACAGCAGGCACGAAATGGAGCCAACCTCAACACCACTGAGCTACACTACGATGACTCGATTGCTAGAATCCAAGCTGTGCTGGAACCGAACGGGTAGGTGTCTAGTGGGGAGTCAGGTGAGTCGAAGACCTATGTGCATGGGTACGGTGAGCGAGAGGCCCAGCGACTCATGGACCAAGCTGAATCTGTCCGGGATCTGATCCACCACGACACCGAGTTCCCCACAGACAGTAGGATACTCGAGGTTGCCTGCGGAGTCGGTGCGCAGACGGTTGCGATGGCTCAGCAACTCTCGGCTTGTCGTCTCGTGTCGTTCGACAAGATCCCGCAATCGGTTGGGTTGGCCGCAGAGCGCATTCGGGCAGCTGGACTGCAGCGGGTACATCTGCTCGCCGCCGATCTGTTTGAAGCTCCGTTCAAACCAGAAAGCTTCGATGTTCTATTCATCAACTATCTGCTTGAGCACCTACCTGACCCTCTTGCTGCACTGACCAGCCTCAAAGCACTTCTTCGTCCCGGTGGTGACTTACTTGTCGTGGAAGGAGATCATGGGTCCTGCTATTTCCATCCAGACACCCCAGAGGCCATTCGTGCGTGGAAGTGCCTTATCGAGATCCAGGCGGGATTCGGATGCGACTCCGAGATCGGACGGAGACTGCATCCGCTACTTCAGTCTGCAGGGTTCGAAGATGTGCGAGTCTCCCCACGTATGGTCTATGCAGACGAGAGCCATCCGCACGTACAACATCAGTTCGTACTTCAGACGATTGTGCCCATGGTCGAGGGCGTTCGAGCTGAAGCGCTCGCCAAAGGTCTAATGTCGCCGATCGAGTGGGAGAAGGGCGTCGCGGACCTGCGGGAGACCGGACTGAGTTCAAGGGGTACCTTCTGCTACACATTCTTCAAAGCCAGCGCTAGGAAACTGGGCTAATCTGAATGCCGCTGAGCTAAGCTGGGGCTGAACGAGTAGGCGCAAGGGAGATTCAGTTTGGGTGGCCTATCTTCGAATCTCTTCACCCATAAGTGGTGGAGTTGTCTTAGGATCACGTCTCACTTTAGTAGCCTGCTCAAATGCGTACCCTAGCCCAAATAAGCGGGGCTCACTGAACGGCCGGCCGAGAAATGAGATTCCAACCGGAAGCTGACCACTGGTAAAACCACCGGGTACAATCAAGTCTGGGAACCCCGTGAGATTGGCAATATTCGTAGCAGATACGCCGCCACCCCCACCCCCGTTTACCAAAGAAGGACGAGTAGGTGAAGTCGGGTATACGATCGCATCAAGGTCTTGGGCATCCATTAGCCCGGCCACGATACTTTGTGCCATCGGGAGCCCGTAGTTCTTCATCGCTATATACTCATGGTCATCCAGCGTTCCACTCTCCTCCTCCTGTATGAGAAGTGACCAGCGTATAGGGTTTGGTGTCCCGCCCTCTGGAGTAAGCGATGTGATCTCCATGGAACGTTCTACCATCTCACTGAGAGTCTTTGGGTACTCAGGTCCAATCGTGGCCAGGTACTCAGGGATCTGAGCACGAAATTCTCTCCACCGGATCGTCGTATACCAGTCACCCTTCGCATCAAGCAACCACTGAGGGAAATACACATCTACGACAGTGGCACCCTCGGCTCGCATTGCCTCGAGCGAAGCCTCAATGATCCAGTCGACTTCGGCATCTTGCCCCAGAAAATCTCGGGCAATCCCGATCCTGGCATCACCGAGTGCACGCACGTCCAAGAATTGGGTGTAATCGGTTTCAAAACGATCGGAACTCTTATTCGTCGCAACGTCATCCGGGTCGATTCCCGTCATAGCACCCAGCATCGCTGCCACATCGTACACATGGCGTGCCATAGGGCCCGCCATGTCAAAAGAGAGGGCTAGCGGCACGATACCATCACGACTCAATAACCCATGTGTTGGCTTGAGTCCGGCTATACCGTTAGCCGTAGTCGGTCCGCGAACGGAACCCCCTGTGTCGGTGCCGATACCCAACTGCGCAAAAGCGGCCGCGATTGCTGCCCCTGTTCCTCCAGAAGAGCCTGCCGGAGACCGCTCTGTATCGTGAGGATTCCTGATAAAGCCACCGACCGAACTCATCGTCACCCCAGAGGCGAGTTCGCTCATGTTGAGCTTGGCTAGAATGATCGCCCCGGCGCTCCTTAGCTTCTTGACGATAAACGCGTCATCCGGTGGAAGTGATCCCGCCAAAAGCAGTGAACCTGCAGTGGTAGGCATGTCAGCAGTATCGATGTTGTCCTTAAGTGCTACGGGGATGCCATGTAATGGGGAACGCGGTCCATTCACTCTGCGTTCCTCATCAAGGATTCTCGCGGTCTCCAAAGCTTGGTCATTTAACCAGAGCACAGCGTTCAGGCGGGGGCCATCCTGATCGTAGGCCTGGATCCGAGCGAGATACAATTCGACGAGGCGTTCGGAAGTTAGAGTTCCCGAGTCGAAGGCAGCGTTAATGTCCTCGATTGTCGCATTGGAGAGGCTGACTACTTGCGCCGACAGAGCGCTCTTAACAGGTGCCCACACACCCGTGAACAACCCGAGTAGCACCGTGGTATACCACGCACATCTTGCTGTACTCATCGTCACACCTCTTTCACTGGATTCGGGTAGCGCTACGCGCCACCTAGTTGCTTTCTCGAACAAGCGCACAAGCCAGGCAGCCTCTGTCCCCCTTCGACCGTAGCACAATCCGGCAACCTTCGCCAAACGCAGTGGACACATCACTAAGTTGTCCGCTAGCCCCCTCTACCTTACCATGCCCTAGTTCCCCAGGCAGGAGTCAGGTTGCGTGAGTGATATGGACCCCTTCGAGCCCGTCCGAACCTCGAGGCCTCCCTCTCCGTCTGTCGGCCACTCGGATACAGTCGTCATTGTGCCCGAAGCCCAAACCAAGTGGTCCCGGCGTAATTTCATCAAGGGAGTAATCGCTTCCGGAGTCACGGTTTCCGGAGCTGTCTACTTCGGCCCGGCACTAACGCGTGTCAATCCTCTGTCAGCACAGGGAGTGGAGCGTCTGATCACTCTCAACATCAACGGTCAAACCCGTCGGGTTGATGTACTGCCGGGTGAAACACTGGCGATGACTCTTCGCTACAAACTCGGCCTTACAGGTACAAAGCTAGGATGTGACCGCGCCGAATGCGGAGCATGCACGGTACTGATCGGTGACGTGAACTACTACTCATGTACAACGTTGACGCACCGTGTTCGAAATCGGGAGGTGACCACCGTCGAGGGACTAGAGGGGACAAACGGAGAACTGCACCCAGTCCAGCAAGCTTTTATAGACGAACTAAGCCCACAATGTGGATTCTGCACACCAGGCCAAGTCATGTCAGCAGTCGCCCTGCTCAGGTCAAACCCGACCCCAACCCGTGACGAAGCTCGCGTCGCAATGGCTGGCAACCTCTGCCGTTGCGGTGCCTATGATCATTATTTGAACGGTGTGATGCGGGCCGCCGAGGAGACGTCAAATGCCTGAGTTGCTCGGCAAGGATTTCACACCGCCGGATATCCGTGGGAAAGTTACCGGAGCAGCCAAATACGCCGAAGATTTCCGGATGGACGGATTGCTCTACTGTCGACTCCTTACGAGTCCGATGCCACACGCACGTGTACTGAACATCGACTTGAGCAAGGCACTGGGCATGGAGGGTGTCGTTGACATTCTCACAGCTGATGAGGTGCCTGAGCAGCCCGGTGCGGCCACTAACATTCTAACGAACGAGCCCCATTTTGTGGGCGAGCCGATCCTTGCTGTAGCTGCGGTTGACGAAACCATTGCGCAAAACGCGATCGAAGCAATCAAGCTTGATTTTGAGCCGTTACCCTTCTGTGTAGACCCACTGGAGAGCCTACGGCCCGGTGGTCCCAATGCATACCTGGAAGGCAATGCGGTTGTGCCGCGCCAGGGGGTGCAGGAATTCAAGTGGACGGCGGAAGACTTTGAGGCGGCCGGGGAAGGTGAACTCCCGATGGGAGAGCCGACCGCCGAGTGGTCGTATGGTGATCTGGAAGCGGGTTTCTCGGAAGCGGTGTTCACCCTAGACGAAACCTTTGTCACAGCGAGCAATTCGCATCACTCGATGGAGCCGCGAACCGCCCTAGCTTATTGGGAAAACGGTAAGTGCCACGTTCGTGGGTCTACCCAGAGCCAGAGCTTCGTAGTGCCAGGCTTAGCCAACTACATCGGAATCGAGCCAGAGAATGTGGTTTACGTTGCTGAATACTGTGGTGGCGGATTTGGTTCCAAGGGTAGCGCTTATCCCACCATGGCGATTCCGGCCCACATGTCTAGGAAGACCGGACGACCTGTTCTGATGCGGATTAGCCGTGCTGAGGAGTACTTCCTGGGCTCAGCCCGCCCCGGCTTTCAGGGCCGCATTAAGATGGGTTTTCGAGAGGACGGAAGGATCTCGGCCGTCGACTTATACATCGTGCAAGAGAGCGGATCGAACGGCGGAGGCGGTGATATGGGTGCCGCAGCAAGTTCGGTCTCCATCGTCTATACACCACTGGCTATGCGTTACCGAGGGATTTCAGTCCTAACCAATACGCCTCCTCGGGGTGCCCAACGTGGCCCCGGACAAAACCAGATTGCGATGGCAGTGGAGCCGCTCTTGGATAAAGCAGCTCGGCAATTAGGAATAGATCTTGTCGCAATACGGCGTATCAACGCTCCGACAAATGACTCACGCTACGGAGCGAACAGACAACCAGTTACGAGCGCCCACCTGCGTGATGCCCTGGATATCGGAGCAGAACAGTTTGCATGGCAGGAGCGTCGGGCACGCAGTGGCCAACGTGACGGATCCAAGATCCGAGCCGTCGCAGTCGGACAAGCATTCCACTCAGCAGGATCGAGCGGATATGACGGTTTGGTACGAATCACTCCAGATGGCATCCTGCACATCCACAGTGGAGTCGGGAATCTCGGCACTTACTCTTATGCGAGTACTTCTCGAGTTGCAGCAGAGGTACTCAAGTATGACTGGGACAACTGCGAGATCGCGCGCGGTGATTCAAGCCTAGGTCTTCCGTGGAACCTGGGACAATTCGGTAGCAACACTTCGTTCACTATGACGCGCACCAACTACGCAGCAGCGATGGATACGCTTAGCAAGCTCAAAGAAATCGCCGCAATGGAGTTCGGCGGCTCAGCCGAAGACTATGACATTTCTGGAGAGAGTGTCTTTAACCGATCGAACCCGTCGAGACGCATGTCCTACGCACGAGCTGCCCAGAGAGCAATCGAACTCGGTGGAGCGTACAGTGGACATACCGTGCCTGATGACATCAATCCCATGACGGCCCGTGCGGTCGCTGGCTTGGTGGACACTGGCTTGATTGGTGTGGCACGAGACAATATGGGACAGAGGGGCATGGTCCCGGCACTCGCTGTAGGTTTCATCGAAATCGAACTCGATGTTGAAACCGGAAAGGTTGAGATCCTCGACTATCTCGGAGTCGCTGATTGTGGAACCGTGAACCACCCCCAGGGGCTAGCAACCCAGATCAAGGGTGGCGCGGTGATGGGCTTCGGTATGGCTTGTACAGAGCGCCTCATCTATGACAATGTCTGGGGCTTACCCGGCTCGGTCGGGTTCTACCAAGCAAAGCCACCTTCGTACTTGGACGTCCCCTCTGAGATGGGCTGGGCCGCAGTCAACATAGCCGACCCACAAAATCCTGTTGGCTCAAAAGGTATTGGTGAGCCAGTGATGGGATGTTCAGCGGCCGCCCTACTGTGCGCTATCTCCGAAGCACTAGGGGGCCACTATTTTAACCGAACACCGGTGGTGATAGACATGATCGTAAACGCCCATTCAGGACAGCCGCAGTCGCATACACCACTCCAAGTAAACACTCAGTAGAGAGGCAAGCCCAATGATGAAGGATATGATTCCGGGCTTCGAACTCATTCAGCCCACAAGCATTGAGGGGGCGCTCAATCTGCTTGAAGAGTATGGTGAGAATGGGTGGGCCCTCGCTGGTGGTATGGATAGCCTCGGCTGGTTTAAGAACCGAGGGAAGCGCCCGGAGGCCGTAATCGATCTCGAGGGCCTTGATGCACTCAAGGGCATTGACGAAACGGCTGATGGAATTGAAATCGGTGCCCTGACGACGCTAACTGAGATCGAGCTGAACCCTCTGATCCGTGAGCGTTTTTGGCTCTTGGCGGAAGCAGCTAGCAAGGTTGCGAGTCCACAGATCAGGAATGCGGGCACCCTCGGCGGTAACCTTTGCCAGGATACCCGCTGTTGGTACTACCGGTACGGGGTGTCTTGCTACCGAGCGGGAGGAAATACTTGCTATGCCGCGGCACCGGAAGCACTCAATCGGGAGCATGCGATCTTCGGAGCAAGCCGCTGTGTAGCAGTGTCTCCTTCGGATACAGCTACAGCACTCGTGGCCCTTGATGCCGAAATGGTGGTCAGAAACTCCAGTGGGGAACGTGTGATCAAGGCTGAAAACTTCTTTATGGAACCCGCAGTCGACATCATGCGAATGACAGTCCTCGACCCGGAAGATCTACTGATCAAGGTCCGTATACCCAACACCTGGACCGGTGCCGACTTCTACTTCGAGAAGGTGAGCGACCGTGGCAGTTGGGACTTTCCGCTCGTGAGTGTCGCCTTGGCGATCAAGAGCACTGGTGACCGAATTGATGACGCGCGCATTGTCTGTGGGGCGGTGCAGTGTATACCGCGGCGCCTACGAAATGTCGAGGCGATGATTCGGGGTCAGGGCCGGGACGAGGACACTGCCGCACAAGCAGGTGCCATGGCCATCCAGGGAGCCAAGGTGCTGAATTACAACCACTTCAAGATCCCTCTGATGGAAAACCTGGTTAAGCGGGCGGTAAGAGGTTGACCTGCAATCAGGCTCGGCATTGAAGATCCGAGCCTGATGACAACCCGATGCTGTTGGGTAGCACTTGCTACCTTGTGCATGTTCTCAGGTGCTTGCTCCTGGGACTCAAGGCCAAGGTCTGAAGAAGTCAGCAAACTCGGGTTCGCTAATGCTATCCACCTGGAAACAACATCCGAAACAAGCGCTAACGCGAGCCTTGGGGATCTCGATGGTGATGGTGATCTTGATATCGTCTTGGCCAAAGGACGCCATTGGCCCCTGCTGGACGTCGTACTCATAAACGACGGAAGTGGCAGTTTCATAGAGCGCCACACCGTGGGTGACCTGGCGGACAGAACGTACGCCGCAGCTCTCGCAGACCTAGACGGCGATGGCGATTTGGATCTCGTCGTGGGCAATGATAGGCCGGATGGCAAGCTCCTTTACCGTAATGATGGCACCGGTCATTTTGAAATCATGGGTACGTTCGGTGATCCCACTTGGCCGACACGCAACGTCACCGTCGTAGATCTAACAGGGGACGGGCGACCTGACATCGTGGTCGCCAACCGAGGTGGAGCTGTACGGGGAACGGCTAATTACATCTGCCCCAATGACGGTGAAGGGCACTTTTCAACATGTACCGAACTCTCCTCTCAGTCAGCTACTACGATCGGCGCAGGCGATCTAACAGGGGACGGGCACATCGATCTTGTAGTACCGCATCGAGATGGGGGACAAAGTTTCCTATACATCAACAACGGTAACGGCGAATTCGAGACAATTGTGCCCCTGGGTCCTCCGGAGTCCGCAACACGTGCTGTTGCACTCGGTGATGTGAGCGGAGATGGGAACTTGGATATTGTCGTCGGGAACGACCAAGCGGGCGGAGCCCTACTCTACTTGAACCACGGCGACCTAACCTTCGAGGGCCCACTGCCCCTCGAGGCACCGTCGGACCTCGTCTATTCGATCGCGATCGCTGACCTCGATGACGATGACGACTATGACATCGTTCTGGGCACCGTCGGGGCACCGTCCACCGTGCTAGTAAACAACGGAGATGGCACGTCTTTCACCGCAATGCGTTTTGGGGACGGTGAGGGTGCGGTGTACGGTTTAGCTATCGGAGACGTAAACGGAGACGGGTTACCTGATATTGTTTCAGGGCGCTCCGGAGCCCCAAACATGTTGTACCTCAACTCTGGTTTTTGAGGGTGTGAGGAGGGGCTATCCAGGTTGTGTGGATAGCCCCTCCTCCAATAGTCAAATCGCTACTTAACGCACCCTGACATGCTTCCTGAGCATTCTAGGTCCAACTTCAGCTCCGTACACGTTCCCTTGGGCATCAGCGGTTACACCTTCCGCTGCAGTCGTTCCACGGACGCCCAAGCGCCACTGTGGATCTGGGATAAACGCGGTAATAAGCCCATCATGGACGCTCCCAATCCGGATCCCCCGTGAGAAACCCATATTTGACATACTACCCGCGTTGCTCGACTCAGAGTCAGCAGCGTACATGATGTCGTTACTGTCAATAAATAGTCCGCTCGGTCGACCAAACTGAGTCCACGTCATAATGTGGTTCCCATCCTGATCGAAAACCTGAGTTCGGCTGTTACCCCGGTCTCCAACAAAAAGCCGACCCTGTGAGTCCATCGCGAGCGCATGTGGATCTCGGAACTCTCCGTTCTCCTTGCCCGTCTCACCCCATTCCATGATGTAGTCGCCGCGGCTGTCGAACTTGACGACTCGGTTGTTGTTACCTGCCCCGTGACCGTCGACCACGAATATGCTCCCATCTGGAGCCACAAGCATGTCGGATGGTTGGTTGAACGTGTCTTGTCCCGCGCCCGCCACGCCCGCTGTTCCCAGACTCATCAGCAGCTCACCCGTGGCGCTGAATTTGTGGACCTGATGGCCTTTATCTCCCGCGCCCGCCGCGTCAGCGACCCAGACGTTACCGTCCGGATCCACGTGCAGCCCGTGCGGCCAAACGATCATCCCAGCACCGAAGCTCCGGACCAGCTCTCCGTTAGGCGAAAAAAGCATTATCGGGTCCCAGTCCCCCTGCTGCATACAGGCGCCCTGGTTCCCGCCACACCGTTCACCTACCCAGACATTCATGCCGTCCGGGGCGATGTATACAGCGCTCGTCGATCCCCAAGTTCTACCCTGCCCCAGCTGTCCCCACACGCCCTCGACGGTACGGTACGGATTGGGCGCATGATTCTGGGCCAGTACCGGTCCGACGAGGGTTGTGAACACAGCTGCGACTGCCGCCAGCTCAAAACCTATTTGACGTATATGGGCCATCTTGTTTTCTCCTGTGGAACTGAGCAGGTGACGGGGACGGTGATTATGGGATGGGATTCCGCCCTGAGCCAGCACGACTAGGTCATCTGAATCGGAAGTTCGCGGATCCTCTGCCCTGTCAGAACGAACAGTGCATTGGTAACCGCAGGGGCTATCGGGGGCGTTCCAGGCTCTCCGACACCACCTGGTGCTTCACCGCTCGGTGCCAGCACTACCTCGATATCCGGCGCCTCTCGCATCCTCAGCATCTGATAGTCGTGGAAATTACTCTGCACAACGCGGCCACCCTGGATGTTGATCCGTCCGTGCAAGGCTGCAGTGAGCCCATAGACTATACCACTCTCCATTTGGGCGCTCACTATCGCCGGATTCACGACGACGCCGCAGTCGATTGCACACCAGACTTGGTGCACTCGCGGCTGGGCGTTCTCCACGGACACCTCCGCGACTTGGGCAACAAATGAGCCGAACGACTCCGCAACCGCGATTCCCCGCGCCCGACCCTCTGGAGCTGGTGATCCCCATTTGGAGGTTTCCGCCACAGCATCGAGAACCGCTCGGTGCCGAGGATGCTCCTTCAAGAGGTCTCTGCGGTACTCGTAGGGATCCCGCCCGGCGGCATGGGCCAACTCGTCGATGAACGACTCCACGACGAAGGCATTCGTGGAGTGACCCACGGAGCGCCAGAAGCCGACTGGAATCGGGAGATCGACCTTCGCGTACGACACATTGATGTTGGGCACGTGGTATGGCTGGTTGCGTGCCCCTTCCGTCGATGTGGGATCGCTGTTCCCCGCCCAGTTCGCCGCGAAGCCCGGGACCCAGCCCGGCACCATACGCTGCAAGATCGACTGGGACGCGATCCGGTGACGCCAAGCTTCGGGCATTCCGCTAGCGCTCAGCACCGCCGCGAACTCGTGGTACGACGCGGGGCGGTAGAAGTCGTGCTGCATGTCCTCTTCTCGCGACCAGACCACCTTGACCGGACCGTCGACCTTGCCGGCCAACTCAGCCGCTTCCCTGACGTAGTCCCGCTCGGCTCGGCGCCCGAAGCCACCACCCAAGAAGGTCGTGTGGACCTCAGTGCTGTCCGCTCCGACACCCGCAGCCTTGGCGGCTACCTGGCGCGCGCCCCCACCCACGATGTTCGGCGCGTTCTGGAACTGGGTCGGCGCCCACACGGTGCAACGGCCGTCACGCACCCACGCGGTGCAGTTCATCGGCTCCATCGTCGCGTGTGCGAGGTACGGCAGCGTGTACGTCGCCCTTATCAGCTCTCTGCCTGCGGCGAAGGCCGCATCAACGTCACCATCGTCTCGCGTAGACTTTCCACCCTCCCGCACTGCCGCCTCGAAGCGACCATAGATCTCTGCGTCGTCCAAGTCATTCCACACACCCTCGTCCCACTCGATGGCGAGCGCATCCCGTCCAGCCTTCGCGGCGACATATCCGTCCGCGACGACCGCGACACCGCTCTCGAGCTCCACCACTTCGTCCACTCCAGCCACGGCGAGCGCAGGTGTCGGGTCGAAGGAGCGCAGCGTACCTCCGAAAACCGGCGAGCGAGCCACCACAGCAACTCGTGTGCCCGAAGGGCCCGCATCAATACCGAAAACAGCTTCTCCTGTCGTCTTGGCTGGGACGTCTAGGCGGGGCACGGACGTACCGATGATCCGAAAGTCGGCGGAATCCTTCAGCGGCACATCCTCCGGCACGTCAAGCAACGCTGCAGCCGAGGCAAGTTCGGCATACGTGAGCTCGGAGTTGTCGGCGTGGATCGCCTTCCCTTCACGCATCTGGATCTGATCGGCCGGAACGCCCCACCGCTGGGCCGCGGCTTCACGCAGCATCCACCGTGCCGTCGCGCCCGCCTCGCGTAGCGGCTGCCACGACTGCACTACGCTCGTGCTCCCGCCCGTTACTTGCATACCTATCCCAGTACCGTACGCCGGATGCGCGGGCGCGAACTGGAATGATACCTGTGAGAGAGGAACCTCAAGCTCCTCCGCGATAAGCTGGGGCAGTGCCGTCGCAACACCTTGACCCATCTCGGACTTCCCCACCATCACGGTGATCGATCCATCCGCGTCGATACGGAGGAACGCGTTCGGAGCGAAGGTCGCGTCCGTGGCGGGGACGCCGGGGCCCGCCATCACCTTGTAGGAGACACCGAGCGTGAGGCCTGCTCCTGCTACCACACCAATCTTCACGAAGGTGCGTCGTGAGAGCCCCTTACTACCGTTCTCGGCTCCGGTCGAGCCGTCGTGTCGCTCGCTCATCGGTCGCCTCCCGCTCCGGCACCGTCCGTCGCAATCGCCTCCGCTTGCAAGTCGGCCGCCCGGTGAATTGCCCGGCGGATTGCAGTGTACGTGCCACACCGACATACGTTACCGGACATTGCTCCGTCGATATCCTCATCCGTCGGATTTGGCTTCGCCGCCAACAGTGCGACAGCGGATACGATTTGGCCCGACTGACAGTACCCGCATTGTGGGACCTGCTCCTCAACCCAAGCCTGTTGGACCGGGTGTGTCCCGTGCCGCGAGAGTCCCTCTATCGTCATGACCTCAGCACCCTGGACGGCGCTGATCGGCATCTGGCATGACCTGGTCGGCTGGCCGTTCACGAGAACCATACACGCTCCACACTGCCCGATCCCACAACCGAATTTCGTACCTGTGAGTTCGAGTGACTCCCGAAGAACCCAAAGAAGCGGATTGGCGCTAGGAACGTCGAGTTCCCAGGGTTCGCCATTAAGCGTGAACTTCACCATCTCTTCTACCTATCTGAGTGAGTGTTCTGTGCATCTGATCATTATCTCTGGCAAATGGGTAGGTGAATTATGCCGCTAATTGCCTGTTTCGCGCTACACACGCACCCAAACAGGGGTGCATTAACGAGAGACATAAAGCACATAGGCAGTATAGGAGCGGAAGAAGGTGGCGAGAGTGGAGAAACGACCGTCAATTAGACCTTAGGGTTCCACACAAAAAGGGGCTGCGACCATGAGCCGAGTGCTCTTCAGAGCCTATATCAGACCTTACTCTTTTTTCGGGTCAGCGACCATCGCCCTGGTAGCGAGTATGGCTGCCTGCAGTGCCGACTACGATACGGTGATTCAAGGAGGACGGGTCATGGACCCGGAATCCGGACTGGACGCGGTGTTCAACGTCGGAATCCGAGCAGGGCGAGTAGAAGCCCTCTCAGCCGAGCACCTCGACGGGAACAGAGTCATCAACGCTACGGGATTGGTTGTCGCGCCCGGCTTTGTTGACCTCCACCGACATGGGCAGCGAGAGGAAGCTTACCGCCTACAGGTCCAGGATGGGGTCACAACTGGTCTCGAACTCGAGATCGGCACTGCAAACGCGGCAGCCTGGTACGATGAGAGAGAAGGTGGCCAGTTAGTAAATTACGGAGTCTCGATGGGCCATATCGGAGCAAGAGGTAGGGCCATGGGGGACTCTATTCTGGGTAGTGGTGGAGTGACGACGCGAGAGCCGGCCTCGCCGGATCAGGTCACTGAGACGGAGAGACTCATCCGTGAAGGGCTTGGCCAAGGTGCTATCGGAGTCGGCTTCGGGAGCGCGTACACGCCAGGCGCGACTATGGACGAGATTGAACGGATGTTCAACGTAGCAGCCGATGCCAGGGTAACTGCTTTTATCCACATGCGCGGCGGCTTGGAGGGGCTCGACTCAACACTGACGGCTGCACAAAACGCAGAAGCATCACTTCACATTGTGCATGCCAATTCAAGTGGAGGGGAGGACATCCTCGAGTTTCTGGAGATGATTAAAGAGGCACAGGATGAAGGACAGGATGTAACAACGGAAGCTTACCCCTACGGGGCTTCGCAAACTGGTATCCAATCCGCACTCTTCGACAACTGGGAAAGCTGGGACGAGGAACGATTCGGACGATACCAGTGGGTTAGGACAGGAGAGCGCCTAACCCGTGAGACCTTTGGTAAGTATAGGACAGAAGGTGGTTCTGTAATCATCCACGGACGAACAGAGGAGATGACGCTTGCCGCCGTCACGAGTCCGCTCACGATCGTCGCTAGTGACGGAGGAACAGGACACCCTCGGGGGGCCGGGACATTTGCAAGAATCCTCGGTCGCTACGTGCGTGAGCAGGGCGCTCTTGAACTGATGGACGCTCTCGCCCGCATGACGATCCGCCCAGCTCAGAGGCTTGAGGCATTCGTACCCGCGATGGAGAACAAGGGACGGATTCGTGTGGGGGCGGATGCCGACATAACAGTCTTCGATCCAGAAACTGTGATGGACCAAGCTACTTACATGGAAGGATCACTCACATCTGAGGGGATCGAATACGTTTTAGTGAATGGCGTTCCCGTAGTGTATGAGGGTGAAGTTGTTGAAGGTGTGCGGCCTGGAAGGGCAATTAAGACTGGAAACAATTAGCCTCCATCAGTTCAGGAGTCATTGTTTTGGGACACAGGCAAGGGCCTTAAGAGAGCCCGGAAGAAGTGATTCAAGCCGTGTTCTTTCTTGTGAGCCCGGAAGAACACCCTGGACGGCACCTTCGGATCCTGGCACGGATCGCCAAGCGCGTGGAAGACGAAAGCTTTATTCCAGAGTGGTTGCAGGCCCAAACAGATCAAGAGCTTAAGGAAGCACTCTTCCATGAAGAGCTCATGTTCGCGATACGACTTGAACCTGGGCGATCCGGGGAGAATTTGATTGGCAGTCCGATTCGAGGACTCCCCCTCCCCGAAGGCACCCTGGTTGCCATGATCAGACGCTCTGGCGAGCTAATCATCCCCCGCGGTGATACAGAGTTACTCGACGGGGACCGGCTCACTCTCATCGGGGGAGTAGAGGGGATCGACCAACTCCGTGAACTATACGGTGTCAGCGGCACAAACTAGGGGGACTCGCGCGCCACTCGTTCATGCCCCCTATTCAGCGCCTGGAATGATTTGCGGGGAGGCTAGAAAGCATGAAGGCTAGGTACATAGCGTGCTCGACGATAGCAACTGTTTCGCTCACCTCCGTACTCGTCACCGAAGCAGCTGCACAGGTACTGTACACCGCGGAACAAGCAGTAGCAGGAGGTGTCGCGTACGAGCAGCATTGCGCTGAATGCCATCTACAGACGCTCGTGGGTTCGTTCGAGGCTCCCGAACTTGCCGGACAAAACTTCCTTAGCTATTGGGGGGGGCGGTCGGTCGAAGAGCTCATGGAAGCGGCGATATCGATGCCGCCGGGTGAAGAGGGTTCGCTCGATGGGGCCGTCTACGCAAACATCGTGGCTTATCTGCTGGAGAGAAACGGGTTCCCGGCCGGCACTGCGGAACTCATAGCTGATGCAACCGGCACGCTTGAAGGTTCGACGGGACCGCGAGACACACCTGCTCCCCCGACCCGAGCTGCCGGACCGGCGAGCACACCTAATGCAGGATTCGGTGGACGTGGCGGTACCTCCGCCGGTGGCACCTCTACATTCAATGCGGTTATAGACTTCCGTCCAGTAACCGACGAAGAGCTGACGAGTCCTGATCCCGGCGACTGGCTGATGTACCGGAGAACTCTGGACGGGCAAGGATATAGCCCACTCGACCAGGTCAACCGTGAGAACGTAAGCGACCTTAGGCTGGCCTGGGTCTGGGCCATGGACGATGGGTTCAACCAACCCACACCGCTCGTGCGTGGTGGGGTTATGTACCTCACACACCCCATGAACACTATACAAGCGCTCGACGCGGCAACTGGTGAGCTGCTCTGGGAGTACCGCAGAACTTTCCCTGAGGGCTATCGTGCAGGCTTCTCCCAACTCCGCTCGATTGCAATATACGAGGACAAGATTTTCGTCCCCACCAAAGACGCTTGGTTAGTCGCCTTGGATGCAAGAACTGGTGAGATAGCATGGGAAACGCAGATAGCTGATTATCAACAGGGCTATACGAATGTTGCGGGACCAATCATAGCTCGCGGAAAGGTGATCAACGGTATCAACGGTTGCGGGCGATTCTTCGAAGAATCGTGCTTCATTACTGCGCACGATGCGGTGACTGGTGAGGAACTCTGGAGGACTTTCACAATCGCCCGGCCGGGCGAATTCGGTGACGACACGTGGGGAGAAATCCCTTTCGAACTTCGTGGTGGTGGGGATGCTTGGATTACAGGCAGCTACGATCCCGAGCTAGATCTGATCTACTGGGGAACAGCCCAGGCAAAACCTTGGGTGCCCGCCAGCCGCGGCATGACTACAGCGGATGCTGCTCTTTACACGAACTCCACACTCGCCATCGACCCGGAGGATGGCCGGATTGTATGGTATCGGCAGCACGTGCCGGGAGAAGCGCTCGATCTCGATGAGACATTCGAACAGGTGCTGATCGATCATGATGGCGAGAAACTCCTCTTCACTATTGGAAAGCACGGAATCCTCTGGAAGCTGGACCGTATGTCCGGAGAGTTTTTTGGGTACAAAGAGACTGTGTACCAGAATGCCTTCGATATCATCGATCCCAACACGGGCGCAGTCACCTACCGAAGAGATATCCAGGAAGCGAAGGTGGGCGAATTTATCTCAGTATGTCCGAGCACCGCGGGGGGACACAACTGGCCAGCAATGGGCTACAGTCCTGAAGTCAATGCGCTCATTATCCCGCTGAGCCAGACCTGCCTGAACATCTCTGGGCGTGAAATTGCTCTCGAAGTCGGCTCCGGTGGAACGGGCGCCGCTCGTAGCTGGGAAGAGATGCCTGGCACGAACGGGAACCTCGGTAAACTTGCCGCTTACGACATCGACACTCTCGAAGAACTTTGGAGTGTAGAGCAACGTGCTGCTTTCCTGACCGCCGCCCTTCCGACTGCAGGAGGGGTAGTGTTCGCGGGAGATCTAGATCGCTACTTCCGAGCATATGATGTGAGAACCGGTAGTGTTCTGTGGCAAACCAGGCTAGGTACCTCTGTCCAGGGATTCCCGGTCACCTACAGCGTAAACGGCGAGCAGTATATAGCAGTATCAACGGGCCTAGGAGGAGGCAGCCCGAGAGAGGTCCCACGTCGGGTATCACCAGAAATCAGACACCCTCGGACAGGTAATGCTCTCTATGTCTTCAAGCTCCCTTCCGGGTGAGAGAACGCACAGTCGATAAAGCCATGCTGTTCTCCAACGCATTTAACCAGTATCTCGCATGGTCGTTATCTGAGCAGCTCGTAGGGTATCTGAAACGTCCACAAATCATGAAGCTTTCCATAGCCCTTGCTGGCTTGCTCTATGTACTGCCGGCACAAGCTAACGCCCAGATAGAAGTCGCTGAGGCGTCGATCGCTGAACTCCAGGAGGCGATGGAATCTGGGGTTGTGACATCAGCTCAGATCACCGGCATGTACCTCTCGCGGATCCGGGCTTACGACAAGGCTGGCCCAAACCTGAACGCGATGATTTGGGTGAACTGGGATGGGACTGCTGAGGCCAAGATGCTTGACCGGGAGCGTGCCACAACTGGTCCGAGAGGACCCTTACACGGCATCCCTATCATCCTTAAGGACAACTACGACACTTTCGACTTACCTACGAGCGCCGGGACACTCGCACTAGCTGGAAATATTCCACCAGATGATGCCCTGCAAGTTCATAAGCTCAGAGAGGCCGGAGCAATTATCCTCGGTAAGTCGAACATGCATGAGTTGGCAAGCGGCATTACAACCATCGGATCACTGGGTGGCCAAACGCTCAACCCGTACGACCTACGAAGGAATCCGGGGGGCTCAAGTGGCGGGACTGGGGCTGCTATCGCTGCGAGCTTCGCCGCAGTCGGCTGGGGTAGCGATACATGCGGCTCGATTCGCATTCCTTCATCGCACAACAACCTCGTCGGCCTGCGACCCACCAAGGGGCTGTCGAGCATTGATGGGATCATTCCTCTGTCTCATACGCAGGATGTGGGGGGGCCACTCGCTCGGAGCCTAGAGGACCTAGCCGTCGCACTCGATGCAACCATCGGAGCCGATCCTAGCGACCCTGCGACCGCAGTACTTGAAGGAAGAGATCTGCCAAGTTTCGTTGCCGCCCTGAACCCCAACGCACTTGACGGCGCACGCATCGGGATCCTCGAGGCGTACTTCGGTAATGGGGGTGTGGAGGCAGCGGCAGCGAGCATAGTACGCCAAGCAATTGCGAAGATGGTTGAACTGGGTGCTGACACAATCACGATCGAGATCCCGAATCTTCAGGACCTCATCTCTGGGTCGGGTGTGATCAGTCATGAGTTCAAATGGGACCTAATAGACTATTTAGCGGGCGTGCCAAATGCTCCAGTGAATTCACTCGAAGAAATGCTTGAACTCGGCTTGATCCATGAGGCACTCACTCCTGGGATGCGAAGACGCAATGCACCGGAGAGCAGAGAAACGGATGCTTATGCGGCGGCTCTGGCCAAAAGAGAGCCACTCAAGAACGCGGTCGTATCGGTGATGGAGGCAGCCCAAGTCGATGCGCTGATCTACCCGACTATGCGAGAGCCCCCTTCATTTATTGGTCAACCACAGAGAGGCTCGAACTGTTCGCTGAGCGCAAATACAGGACTTCCAGCACTCAGCATCCCAGCCGGATGGACACGAGGACTACCAATCGGTCTTGAGCTATTGGGGCGCAGCCTCGACGACGTCCGGTTGGTTGCACTGGGATACGCCTATGAACAGGCGACTGACCATCGTCGTGCACCCGTGAGCACACCACCTCTGTTGAGTGGTAGAACCCCAAGACCCTTAACCTTTACCGTGCGCACAAGAGCTGGAAGCGCTTTGTCTTCCAGTGGACGCGTCAGGGCGAGAGTGCGGTTCACCTACAACCCGTTAACCGGCGCACTTGCTTACGAAGCGCGTGTGTCAGGCATCAGGCCGAGCGACGTCTTCGCTGTCGTCCTACGCACGAAGGATGAGGAGGGTCGACCGTATATTGAGCGACGCCTCTCAGGGCCGAGCCTCTCACCTTCCAAAGGCATACTCACCCTGGATATAAACGAGCGCGAACGGCTCGAGTCTGGTGAGTTCTACTTGGAGGTTATGACGCGAAACCACCCCTTCGGAGCAGTTCGAGCACAGTTACTGCCCATTCGACGATAGCTCCCCGAACTCAGGCTACTACTCAGGTCAAACCCTGATCCCGGTAGCCGAAGCTATTTGGGAATTACCCCTCGGCTTGAATCTGAGCAGCGATGGCTTGGACCTCATCCAGGACCCTGAGCAGGTTCCCACTCCAGAGCATGCCAATCTCCTCTTCGGTGTAGCCCCTGCGAACTAATTCAAGTGTCACGTTGAACGTTTCAGAGGAGTCATTCCATCCTTCAACCCCACCACCACCGTCAAAGTCAGAGCTGATGCCCACATGTTCCAGACCAATCAAGTCCACCATGTAGTCGATGTGATTTACGAAATCAGCTACATCCACAGGCGGCGCTGTGTTGGTGACCTCCTCCTCCGTTCTCGACGCGGCTCTCTGGCGGACCTCGTCCATCCTAGTAGAGTACTCATTCCTTGCACCCTCACTTAAGCCCTGTAAGGCGCCCCGGCCTCCGAGTATCTCGAAGCCCATCTCTTCGGCGATGCTTGCTTCAAGTCCCTGCACCGCTTGTCGATTGGCGTTGTTTTTCTCGGAATTGATGTAACTGCGAAAGGCAACGGTCTGAACAACACCGCCGTTCTCTTTGAGCGCTATCAGTTGTTCATCATCTAGATTACGGCTCACATCATTCAGAGCACGTGCTGATGAGTGGGACGCGATCACCGGTGCTCGGGTTACCTCAAACATCTGCATGATCGCATCTTTCGACGGGTGAGAGATGTCGACCATGATACCTACCCGGTTCATCTCGGCGATTGCCTGGCGTCCCAAGTCGCTTAGCCCATTGTGCAACCATACGCCATCCCGCTCTCCTGTATTCGAGTCTGAGAATTGGCTGTGACCGTTATGGGCCAAGGACATGTAGCGCCCACCTCGTGCCTGGAAATCAGCGATGTTAGAGAGATCCGTCCCAACTTGGTAAGCGTTTTCAATCCCGATCATTGCGACCTTCTTACCTGAAGCCCAAATCCGGCGCACGTCATCCGAGGTCAATGCAAGCTCAATCCGATCAGGAGCAATCTCCTCGGTCAATCGGTGAACCGCGTCAAATTTTTCGATCGCCTGAGCATGCGCTCTGGCATAGCCCTCTTCTGTGAGCTCACCCTGTCCAACGAATGCGATCAAGAATGCCACGTCCAGTCCACCTTCTTCCATCTTTGGCAAATTCACCTGGTTTCCCAGGTCCATCGTATAATTCCGATCGGCGGTAAAATTGCTGGTATTGATATCGTCATGAGTGTCGAGTGTGATAACCCGCTCATGTATTCCTCGCGCGCGGTTGACCAGATCGACTTCGGACTCTTGGGCCACCTCACCCCCTCCGCAGGCGATCAATAGCAGAGGGAAAGAAAGAAGTGCTATTTCAGTCGGAATCTTATTCTTGGGCATCGTCTTCATTTTGGGATCCGAAGAAAGCTTATCGTATAGGAGAATCGTGATTCTACTGAAGCTCATGATACCAGGCCACCGGAACAACCGGCGGAAAGGATGCGTGCGGTATTTGGAGGCTTTGTCTTTTGCACCGCTGGCGCTCTGCCTACACTCTCCCGGTACCCACTTGGATCAGGAGGCCAAGATGTGTCGGCACGGTTCCCGTTTCTTCGTCACACTGATGCTCATCAGCGTCCTCGGAGCATGCCAGCAGCCTAACAATGATGATGAATCATCCAGCGGCCTGGCATCTTCTACCGAGCTTGCCTCGTTCGCCCCAACTGATGTGCAGCGCACCGAGATTCTCGCGACGGTCCAGGGGATTTTCGATGCACTTGCCGGAGATGTGGACAAGTTATCCGAAGTCATGATGCCAGATGTCACAATGCGATCTACCAGCATCCAGGAGGATGGCACAGTTATCTCATCCACTTCGACTGTTGACGGACTCAGAGATCGGATTGTCTCGGGCGGGTCCGCAATGGTCGAACGCATGTTCGATTCGAGAATTATGGTAAGCGGTCCAATCGCGACCGTGTGGACCCCCTACGATTTCTACTCCGGTGGGGAGTTCAGTCACTGCGGGATAGATGTTGCTACCCTGCTCCATACCCGGGAGGGTTGGCGGATCATGTCACTCGATTGGTCTCGACAGCAACCTCCCGACTGTGAGTTACATCCCGACGGCCCACCACGGGGTATCTGACCTATCCAAGTCTCCTATAAATGGTCAATGCAGCCTCATAATGAAGGCCAAGTGCGGCCTCTCCCACAAACAAAAGGACTGTCTCAGTGATCTGGACTCGATTTGAAGCTATGGGAGTGCTGGCGCTACCTCTCGGTTTCATGCTTGCGTTAACAGATGTGCCGCTGACTCTCGCGGCTCAAGACGAACTCCAATTCTCACTAATTGCAGCTGATGTCAGCTTCTCTGAGGACGTCACTCCTATCCTTGAGGCGAAGTGTGTAATCTGCCACGGCGGAGCTGACGAAAACGGTGCGATCACTAAAGAGATGCAGCTTGACCTCACAAGCTACGATGCACTAATGATAGGATCCGAGTATGGTCCTATCGTCGAGCCGGGCAACGTGGAGGATAGCGTCCTCTGGATGATGATTGAAGTCGGGGATATGCCACAAGAAGGGGACCCTCTGACCGCCGAGGAACTTGAGGTGATCCAGGCATGGATCGCTGAAGGTGCCCAAAACAACTGAGATAGCTCTCGGACATGTGGTAACCGTTCCTTCAACTCCACTGAAGCCGACTTTTCTTGCGGACCTGATTAGCCTCCGGTTAACTGCCGAAGCAGAACACGGCGGAACTGGACAGGATGGCTCTCACTCTGCAGTGCGATATATCCATGCCCGAGCGGTTGGCCATCAAGTTTCATGGCATCGTCAAAGCCGTCCACAGAGCCCCCGCCAATCGTTAGCTGCTCATAACCCAGGACCTTTTCACCATTCACAAGATGTGAGACGACCGTGTCAGCATGAACAATGAGTTCTACGGTCACCCACTCGTCGTCATGAAACGTTTCCGAAGTCGAGTTCGTGCAGTGTGCTTGAACTTTCACCCCACTCATCTCAACCTCTGTTCCAGGAGTGCAGAGGTTCGCGGTTGGGCGAGCATCAGTACCGTTACCCCCGAGCAACTGTAGCTCAAGGGAGATCGGAAAATCCTGTTCGAGTAGCATCGAATTGGGATTCTGGGCGTGAAACATCACCCCGCTGTTTTTGAAGGCCCAATCTGGTCCGTCCGTGACCTGTTCTCCAATGAAACGGTACTCGACCAGCAATTGGTAGTGTGAGAAAGGATCGGCATAGAAGAGATGCCCAAATCGTTCACCGAAGGTCTCATAGCTTTCGTAGCCGACTGTCAGGAGTCCGCTCTCGACGCGGAATGTTCCTCCTGGATCCTCCCCGAGTTCATTCCCACGAATCTTGGGGGTCCAGCCGGTCAAGTCACTTCCATTGAAGAGCGCTATCCAGTCATCCTCATCCGGGGATAACATGGTCGATGACAACTGCATCATGTCCTGTCGCACTTGTTGCGACTCACAAGATCCGAGAGCAACTATCAGGAGTATTAGAATTCTCACCTTTTCTCCACGGCGTCCATTCGAATCGAGGATAATGGTTCTTCGGGAGATGGCCTAGCGTTCTTGCACAATGCGAGCCGCGGCGGGTCGCGGTTCTTCCTGTACACGCACTACCTTGGGTATCGAGGCGCACGTGAACACACTTTGTCTCGAGATCAACCACGGACTCTGACTAGGACCTAAATGACCCCCAACATCCACCGTATCGCGGTCAATACCGGTGGCGGAGACGCACCAGGACTCAACGCAGTGATTCGAGCGGTGGTTAGATCAGCCGAGCAGCGCGGTTGGGAAATCCTTGGCATCAAGGACGGATACGATGGACTGTTCGAGGAAAACGGAATCGTGCGGCTCGACAGATCGGTCGTGCGAGGCATCACGCATCTTGGTGGTACGATCATCGGCACCACAAACCGTGGAGATCCCCTTAGGTGGAGTGTCGATAACGAAGACGGCTCCGCGACATTTATAGACCGGAGCCAAGAGGTGATCGACACCCTCGCAACACATGAGATCGATGCTCTGATCGCCATCGGGGGAGATGGTTCACTCTCGATCGCACAGGCGCTCTTCGAAAAGGGACTCAACGTTGTCGGAGTGCCGAAAACCATCGATAACGATCTCGCTGCAACGAATTTAACATTCGGATTCCTAACTGCAGTCGAAACCGCAACAGACGCTCTCGATAAGCTCCACTCAACTGCTGAAGCACACGAACGAGTGATGGTAGTGGAATTGATGGGTCGACACGCCGGCTGGATAGCGCTCAGTGCTGGAGTGGCGGCAACTGCTGACGTCATTCTGATACCGGAGATCCCGTACGACATCAGGCGAGTGTGCGACAAGATCGAGGAGCGCTATGCGGAAGGCCGTAATTTCGCAATCGTGGTGGTAGCAGAGGGTGCCTTTCCAGTGGGAGGCAAGCCACTTTTCCAGCGGCAGGGTGGCGGACCGGAACACCTCGGTGGTATCGGCGTTCGGATCGCTACAGAAATCGCAGAGGTTACAGGTCAAGAGACCCGACAACTGGTTCTTGGGCATCTTCAGAGGGGTGGCGGACCGAATGCTCAGGACCGGTTGCTAGCTCTGCGTTTTGGAGCGGCCGCGGTTGATCTGGTCGCTGAGGGCCAGTTCGGGTGTATGGTCGCACTTGATCCTCCCAACGTATTCGCTGTTCCTTTGGCAGAAGCGATCGCTGAAATAAAAAAGGTTCCGATCGAGAGCGACATACTGAAAGCTGCTCGAGCGCTCGGCACCTGCATGGGAGACTGAAGGCGTACCCTCGTGCGACAAAGAGATTCAAATGGAGCAAATAAGCGTTAGGCAGCTCAAGTCGGTGCTCATTTTCTTCGACTTCCCGTCTTTGTCATCCAAAACGCTTGCGCTTGATCTCACGCTCCTCGAGCTTGGCGTCGCTCAGGTCCCAGAACCCGGTACCTAATGGTTGACGATACTCAGGAAACATCTTCCGGTGGTAGCAGATTCCGAATCACGCTTATCCGTGTGATCATCGTTCAGATTATAGCGCTGGGCCTACTTTTATGGCTCCAGATACGATTTGGAAGATGAGAACCGGCAGCGTTCCCAGCCGGATGGTGAACTAACATAATGCACTGGGTCAATTGGCTAATTGTCATCGTCTACCTGGTTTGGGTAGTCGTGGATGGCATCAAGAAATCTCAGGACACTGACACAGTCTCCGGCTATTTCATGGCCAATAAGAGCCTGTCTTGGTGGGTCGTTGGCCTGTCGGTGATGGCGACGCAGCTTTCCGCTGTTACCATGATCGGTACGCCTGGTCAGGGTGCCACCGACGGACTCCGCTTCATCCAACTGTACCTTGGGCTCCCGCTCGCGATGGTGATTCTCGGCGTCACTATCGTCCCCCTCCTTCACGGCTCCGGTGTCTACACCGCTTATGAGTACCTCGAACGTCGCTTCGATGCTAAAACCCGCTCTCTGACAGCATTTCTTTTCCTGATATCCAGAGGGCTCTCGGTCGGAACCATCATGGCAGCACCAGGTGTGGTCTTCAGCGCCATCTTTGGAATCCCCTTGACGTGGGCTGTGGCTATGATCGGTGTTCCAACCGTGATCTACACCATGGTTGGAGGAGTCCAAGCAGTCGCCTGGGCTGACGTAAAGCAAATGATCCTGATCGTCATTGCACTGGTGGCAATCATGTTTGTCCTGATCATCCAGATGCCGGTCAGCCCACTTGAAGCCCTCACGATTGCGGGGGCAACGGGCCGACTACAGGTATTCGATTTCTCCTTCGACATGAGCGAGCGCTACACGTTCTGGTCCGGGATGATCGGAGGGACATTCCTCATGCTTTCTTACTTCGGCACCGATCAGAGCCAGGTCCAGCGTTACCTAACTGCAAGATCAGTGCACGAGGCGAAAAGCTCCCTGCTCATGAGTGCCTACTGGAAGATTCCCCTCCAGGCTCTCGTGCTCTTAGTCGGTGTCGGTGTCTTCGTGTACTACCAGTTCGTGCGCCCTCCACTGCTCTACAATCCTACGCACGAGGCAGCAGTGGTTGCGGCAAGGGGGGCCGAGTACGACGACCTCCAGAGGAGATACGCTGAAGCATTTACGCTGAGAGAGGCGGCGGCGTTCGCTGTCGCTGACGCCTCGGACGGTGACCGGCAGCCGATGGAACTTTTTCTCGCTCGCGAGCAAGAGATTCAAGTGATCCGGGGTGAAGCCCTCGCGATGGTGGTGGAAGAGACGGACGAATCGTCAACCGACGTGAACTACATTATCCCGCGTTTCGTACTTTCCGAGCTGCCGATCGGACTGGCTGGACTCTTCATCGCAGGGGTCTTTGCTGCGGCTATGTCTAGCATTGCAGGCGAGCTCAACGCCCTCTCGACCGCCAGCGTGATCGATTTCTACAAGCGTTGGATGAGGCCGCACGCCGATGATGCCCATTATCTGACCGTATCCAAGGGGGCTACCGTTTTCTGGGGCTTCTTCGCCTGCATCGTGGCAACCTACGCGGCCACACTCGGATCACTAATCGAGGTAGTGAACCGCTTCGGTTCGTTCTTTTACGGTTCAATACTCGGAGTGTTTCTTCTAGCGATGATCCCCGGAGCCAAGGCTCGAGGGGCTTTTGTTGGGCTCATAATCGGCATGGCGACGGTTGGTTTCGTCGCATTCCAGACTCCTATTGAGTACCTGTGGCAAAATGTTATCGGTGCTGTGGTGGTTCTGCTGGTGGGTGTCCCGTTGAGCCTCATGGAACGGGGGAAGGCTTAGCCACTAGCTCAAGGCAGTGGCCTCCACGTTCAAATCGCTGCCTCCCACCATCTCTATGAAGTGCCCAGTTAGTTGCTCGGAGCGAACTTCCTCCAACTTGCTGGATCCAGTGAGATGAGATTAGCGAAAAGCCGATAGGCACCCGGCACTCTGTTGGCCCACTGCCGGAAAAACGCAAGTCCCGTGTAGATAAAAAGGCCCTCACCGATAGTGGCCACCAATAGCGAGCCTCGTTTTGGATCCTCTCCTGGGTCGTTCATTTCCAGTAGTGGGACGTAAGCATCGTCCCAATCAGCGGCGAAGTAGAGACCTCGCTCCTGCACCCAACCCTCGAAGTCGAGCTGGGTAATCTGGTTGGGCGCAGTGAGTGCCGGCGATGATGAATTCAGTAGAGTGACTTCTGCAGTCTCATCTGCGACACGGGGAGACCCTCGACCGACCTGGATTGCTTGCGGCGCGAGTGACCCCAAGCTGCCTCGATTATATTGCACTAGCACGGTGCCCCCGGCTCTAGCAAAATCCAAGAGTTGGGCACTTGCAGCCTGAAGCTCTGGACGAACTTCGTACGCGCGTATCCCTAGCACGACAACGTCAAAGGTACCAAAAGAGCCCCCTCGGACTGCGCCCTCATCCAGTACTTCAACCTGAGCTCCGAGTTGGCGGATTGCCTCCGGACCGTCATCTCCTGAACCCATCACATAGCCGACCTTTAGTCCCGGAGTGACGGCTACAGGAAAAACCGTGATGGTCAACTCAGCATCAGCATACATAGGTGACCGCTGGATATGTTCGTAGTCGATAAGCGTGAAACCTTCCGTATACGTCTGATCGGCATCAGTTCGGACAACAGCTTGGAAGACATGATCACCTGACAAGACCTCACCCTCAGGCCGCATCTCGAATTCCAGTGTTCGCTCTGCCCCCGCACCATCTAACTCGAATGAGTGAGAGGTGGGCGTCACCATCCACCCCTGAGGAGCAAGAAGTCTCACCTCTCCCTGGGCGCCTTCGTCTTCCTGGGAGCTCACGATGACCGAAACGGTACGGGTTTGCGTCTGATCCTGAGGCCATACGATCCCACGCGGATCCACGGCCACGGAAACACCCGGTACGACCAATACCGGCTTCTCGAACTCACCCAATGCCGGGTCCACACCAACGTAGCGCCAGGGAACGGTACTCTCGACACGTCCTCCCACTGATTCGCCCTGGAATGTCTGCGAGAACGTCACGCTCCCCCGGACCAGTGCGGGATCGCGGGGCAGTCCCCAGAGAGCCGGCTCATCGGGCCATTGGTAGCGGGCGCCTTCACGGTCTTCCCTAAGAAAGTAGAGCCGTGAAGCATCGGCATTCGCTGACACCGTCAACTCGAAGGTCCATGTCGCCAAAGTGCCCGGCATCACGCCTCCGTCTGCGGACAACCCCGAAACCGTCATCTCGTGAGCTTCCCAAGCTTCAGGTGTGTCTAGCACTACCAAGGGATTCTCAAGGTGGAAGTCACCGCCGTTCCAAAGGTGCGCTTGGACCTGGACAGTCTGACCTGGGACAAGAAGATCATCAGCCGCCCTAACGTCGAAGGTGATGGCTGACGCAGCCATCAGAGCCCGCGTCGTTAGAAGCTGCTTCATCCCGAGCGCAATCGTGAATTCTTGGTCGGGTGCCGTACCAACCACCTCTCCCGCTATCACCAGATGCTGCAGCGCCTCGGCCAAGTCTGGTACGATTACAGAAGGATCCAGACCCAGGTCGGCTCGGGCACGAGCGACGGAAGCCCGGTAAGCTTCAAGGTGCGGGCGCACCCGAGTGCCCGACTCGGTAGCGAGTCGTGTCGTGATGCCTATGATTGTGGTGTCAATGCCCGAAAACATCCCATCGTCAGAGCCACCGACATGAGAGTCGACGAGGGTTAATTCTGCACTCCGGGGACCGAAGGGCTGGGCGGCACCCATTTCCTGCGAGCGATGTTGGCTTCGACTCTCCATAGAAAGTTGGAACAGAGAGCGGCCAAGCAACGGATCATGTCTCCCCGTGTCTATGACTGTGGTTTCTTCGTTCGTGTCTCCTCCACCCCCGAAGAAGCGTCTCCGAGATGTCTCGTAGAGTTTCGCCGGTGTCCACGGTTCGACACCGTGTGCAAACTGTTCCGGAAATCGACTGGGATCCCTAGCAGCTTCAAAGGCCTCCCGTGCTATGATGCCCGCAGCCTGATGCTGCCCATGTCCGTCACGTGGCGTGCCGCTGAACTCTGACACGATCACATGCGGTCGGAATTGTCTTACAACCCATGTCACGTCTTCCAGAAGTTCTTCACGGGACCAGAAGGACAGCGCTTCATCAGCACTCTTGGAAAATCCATAGTCGAACGCTCGTGTGAAGAACTGGCGTCCCCCATCCAAAGCACGCGCCGCCTCCAGCTCGCCCGTGCGGATGACACCCAGGCCTTCCCAGAGCTCAGGACCAATGAGGTTTTGGCCACCATCACCACGCGTCAGCGCAAGATAAGCAGTCTCAACTCCCCAGCCTCTAGCAAGGGCAGTCAGAAGGCTAGTGTCCTCATCATCCGGATGTGCACCGATTATCAGGACGCGCTTTACTCCATCCATTTGGCGTAGTAAGAGGCCCGTAGGCAAAAGCCCTGTGCCTCGCATCGACTGGGCATCAACGCACGCCGGGAAAGCCATAAGGGCCAACACACTCAGTACTGTGATCTGATTGGGCCACGCTCTGAACAACCTCATCATGGCTCCTGTCGGAAGGCACAGGTGTCGAGACCGGGAACTTGGTAAAGATAGATCCCTGGGTCTTGCAGCCGATACCCGTACCCTGCTGCCCCCTTGAGATGTGCCGACGGCAAAGCAGTTCACCGGATTCATTCCCACTACCTGTCCTTAGGCCATGGTAAAGCAAGCGATGCTGGCGCCCGTGACCGTCCGACCCAACCTGCTAACGCCAATAAAGTGAGCAGATAAGGAAAGGCCAGGAACAGCTGATAGGGAAGAGAGAGCCCGAGTGTTTGGGCTTGGAATTGGAGGGCTGATGCCGCACCGAAGAAAAGCGCAGCGAGAAGAACAAGTAGTGGATTCCACCGGCCCAGTACAACTACAGCTATTGCGATAAACCCGCGTCCAGCACTCATGTTTTCAGCAAAGGTACCGGCATGCGCAAGCGCAAGATGTGCCCCGGCGATACCGGCGAGTGTGCCACCAAAGAGCGTTGCCCAGAAACGACTCCACCTCACTCGCACCCCTGCCGCCGCCGCCGCATCCGGTTCCTCCCCAACAGCTCTCAATTCCAATCCCCACTCTGTGCGGTACACAAAATACCAGAGCACCGGTGCCACCATGTAAGCGAAGTATGAGGTTGGCGCCTGATTGAAGAGGGCTGACCCAATGAGTGGAATGTCCGAGAGAAATGGGATCGGAACTGAGGAGAGAGTGGGCAGCGTTAGTGCGGTCCCTGTCGCCCCGAAGCGAGCCTGGTATATCGCACCTGTGAACCCCAGGCCACCGAGGGTCACTGCAGTCCCGGTGATGATCTGATCCGTTCCTAGGCCAACTACGAATCCAGCAAAAATCATCGCTACTAAGGCGCCCCCGAGTGCGCCTACCAGAACGCCTGCGCCTGCGCCGCCGAACGTGAGCGCACCGAGTGCACCTCCCAGTGCACCAGCGATTAACGACCCTTCAAGACCGATGTTGATGACCCCACTACGCTCGGTAATCGTCTCCCCCAGCGCGGCGAGCGCGAGCGGAATACCGAGGCGTACTGATGCCTCAAGAAATGCGGTGATAGCGATCGCTTCAGGCATGGAATCGCCTCCTGATCTGGTCGCCGGCCAAAACGAACAGGATCACAAGCGCCTCCACTGCACTCACCCACGCCGCCGGTACGCCCGCTTCACGTTGCATCGCACCGGCTCCCGCTTCAAGCCCGCCAAGAAGCAGACCAGTGAAGATCACCCAAGCAGGATGAAGGCCAGCCAGTAGGGCAACCGCAATCGCCGTATACCCCCAGCCAGGTGAGAGTCCCTCGTATAGTGCGAAGGTCACGCCAGTGATCTCAATTCCACCGGCCAGGCCTGCAATCGCACCAGAGGTTAGAAAAGCAACCAGCAAGACCCGTTTACTTTCGATCATCCCTGACACTCGTGCTGCCTCGGGAGAGGCCCCGACCGAACGCACCTGAAAACCGAAATGAGTCCACCGCAGGCCGGCCCAAAGCATAGCACCAATAAGCAATGCAATCGGGAAGCCTAGATGCAGCCGTGTTCCCTCAACGAGCACAGGTAGCCTTGCGGCATCGGTGATCGGATCAGTTTGAGGGAAGACTCCACGAGCTTCCTGAAGTGGCCCGTGGACCATGAACGCCGCAAGATAAATCCCCACGAAGTTCATCAAGATCGTCGGAATCACCTCTCCGATACCTAGTCGCACCTTCATCAACGCGGGTATAGCTGCCCATAACGCCCCACCGAGAAAGGCAGCCAAGAGCACGGCCGGAGTAAGGACCCACCTGGGAGCGCTGCCCCAGCTCAGGCCCACCCAGGCCGCGGCGATTGCTCCAGCATACAGCTGCCCTTCTGCTCCGATGTTCCATACTCCGGCGCGGAAAGCCAATGCTACCGCGAGCCCGGTGACTATTAACGGAACCGCACGAACCATTGTGACCGAAAGGATAGCCGTCCCGCTGCCGAAAGAACCTTGAAGCATCGCTCTACCGGCAACCAAAGGGTCGTAGCCTCCAAGCCAAAGAGATCCCGCCGCGATGATGCCTGTGGCAAGCAGGGCCACAACCGCCACACCCAGCTGGCCAAATCGCCTCATCTCAGCCAACCTCGGGCCCACCGCCCAGCATCATAGCGCCCACACCTGCCCGGGAGTGACGCACCGCCGGCACTAGCGTCAGCCGCCCGCGTAGGATCACGAAAATGCGATCCGCGAGTTCAAGTACCTCGTCTAGGTCGGTGGAGATGAGCACGACACCAGCAGCCGCTTCACGGGCCAACCGTTTCAACTCCCCACGCACGAAGGCCGTCGCGGTAAGATCCAGCCCCCGCGTGGGATTCTCCGCTATGAGGAGTTTGGGTAACCGGGAAAGTTCCCGGCCTACCACCAATCTTTGCTGGTTTCCACCCGAGAGTTCACGCGCAAGAACTCGCGTGTCTGAGGACCTCACCTTGAATCGGGAGCGGATCTCCTTAGCGCGTTCTTTGATGACATCCCAGCGAAGTAGGGGACCCCAGCGGAACTCTGGGTCCCGGTGCACTGCAAGTGCCACGTTTTCTGTAAGATCAAAATCGGCCGCCAACCCTTCCAGGTTGCGATCCTGTGGAATAAAGCCAACGTCATCAGGAATCTCTAAGTTACCTACGTACACATCCCGGCGTCCGGATAGCAGGAGCGCGAGATCTCGCTGCCCATTACCCTCTACACCCGCCACCCCGATCACCTCGCCACTCATGACTTCCAACTGCACGTCCTGCAGAACCGACTCTCCCCGTGGTCCGTACACACTTATCCCGTTTAAGCTAGCCACAGCCCGAGCAGCTAATGCCCGATCTCGAGCCAAGCTCTCTGTGCCCTGACCGAACAAAGACGAGACCTCTCTCATCCTGGCTTCGGGCTCTTCTCCTTCCCTGCTCGACGGCCCAACCATAGCCTCAGTCAACACCGCTGCATCTAGATCAGCCAAGGCAGCCGTCATCACAGTCCGTCCGTCCCTGAGCACGGTCACACGGTCTGCGATTGACAGTATTTCATCGAGTTTGTGCGCGACGAGGACGACCGCACGACCCTCATTGGCCAGAGTGCGGAGAAGACCGAACAACTGTTCGATTTCCGCAGGCGCAAGCACAGCAGTCGGCTCATCAAGCACGAGTAACTGAGGGTCACGTAACAGGGCTTTCAGGATTTCGATGCGCTGTCGATCCCCCACCCCCAGTTCCTCTATTGAGGCTTCGAAGGGAACGTTGAGTCCCGTAAGCCTCCCAAGCCGGTAAGCTTCTTGGCGGATTTCCTCTAAGCGTAATGTCCATCTACGCCCCTCATGCCTCCAACCGAGTGCGAGGTTCTCTAACACGGAAAGTCCCGGCACCAACGTAAAGTGCTGGTGCACCAACCCAACCCCCATTTCCCAGGCCGCTCGCGCGCTTTGCAGCCTGACCGGAGTCCCGCCCATCTCCAGCGAACCAACATCCGGCCGTATTATACCACCCAGGATATTTAGGAGCGTGGTCTTTCCAGCACCGTTCTCTCCAAGAATTCCATGGACTTCACCGGCATGGATTTCGAGAGTTGCGCCGTCTAGCGCCTTCACATGCCCGAAATGACGGACGATGCCGTCGAGGCGGGCAAGAACCTCGGTCATGCCCCCTCGATCTCGCCCTCGACGAACGAGACTCTCGGAACCTCAAGGGCCCCGCTACGGATGCGGGCACGGGCTTCCTGCATCGTCATCATGAAGTCGGAGGACAACACATGAGCTAGCTCGGGGTTCACGACAAAATCGACCACCTCAGATTCAGCACCGGCATAGACCGGCGCGCCGCCTAGTTCACCAGACTCCCACGAGAGTGCGATCTCAACAAACGCCTGCGGGATACGAATAACCGCGCTACCCAAGATCACTTCTGGTGCAATCTGGTTCTGATCGCGGTTCATCCCAAGCGCCCATGCCCTTCCTCCTGATTCAACCATCTCCCGGACAGCTTGAAAAACCCCGAAAGAGGCCGCATCAACGTTGTGGATAAGAACATCAGCACCGCGACGGAGCTGTGCGATCGCGGCCTCTTTGGCCGCGGCCACATCGTCCCAATCACCGATAAAAGCTTCGAGTACCCGTATGTTCGGATTAATGCTCTGAGCACCGGCTTCGAAGGCCCGGAAGGTCCCTTGAACAGTCGGAATCTCGACGCCGCCGACCATACCCAAGATGCCAGACTCACTTACTTCAGCGGCAACCATTCCTGCGAGATAGCTAGCCTCTTCCAACTCGAAGATCAGCGGGACGACATTTTCTGAGTACCTGCCACCGCCACTCACAATGAACGTAGTGTTCGGAAACTGCCGACCTGCACGTATTGCAGCGTCTTGGTACTCAAAGCCGTGTGCGAAGATCAGGTCGTAGCCCGATGAGGCATACGATAGGAATGCCTCATCGAACTCCGCAGGAGTTCGAGTCTGTTGGTGACTAATCTCAGCCCGGAGAGAATCACGGAGAAGGAGCAATCCATCGTAGGCTCCAGCGTACCAACCAGCGTCACTCACCGGACCTGCAGTGAGTAGCGCTGCACGAAGCGGAGCCTCCTCAGAACCAAAACCTCGGCCATCTGACCTGTCCGCTGGGGCACAAGCCAATACGGCTACATCTGTGATGAGTAACGCAATCAGGATGAACCGGCGCATGAGCGTGTCTCGCTAAAAGGGCTTGTCCAGAGATTCTCTAGAGTAAACCGTTGCCTGTTGGGAGTTCAAAGTGCCCGGTATGTTGTGCGCCCGAGAGCCGGATTCCGTCGGATGGTAAGGCACTGATTCGGTCACGATTGTCGAAACAGAATTGCCCCAGAAGAAAAGGGAGTGGAGCCCATGGACGCGCAGCGTGGCAACTGGAGCTCGAATACTGGGCTCATCCTCGCAGCCACAGGGAGCGCGATCGGCCTCGGTAACCTCTGGAAATTTCCCTTCATCACCTGGGAAAACCGTGGCGGAGCCTTTGTCCTCGTCTATCTGATATGTATAGCTGCCGTAGGC
>DCAD01000062.1:141462-180414 GCA_002311875.1 Gemmatimonadales bacterium UBA1142
GCGCTTAGGGATGCCGCAGGCCCTGTGTGGGGAATCGTTGGGGGCTGGGGCGTTCTTTGCGGGTTCATCCTACTCAGTTACTACACCGTCATCGCGGGTTGGTCTCTCTTCTATTTCGGCAAAACAGCTGGGTGGATGATGACTGGCTTCCCTAGTGGCATGGCTTTGGGTGATCTCTTTGCGGAACAATCCAGCAACGGAGGCCTTCAACTCGGGCTCTCCGTAGCATTCAGCATCGCCACAGTGTCAATCGTGTACTTCGGGGTCCAGAAAGGCATCGAGAGGATCTCACGGCTTTTTCTCCCAGTCTTATTTGCCATTCTCGTTCTCCTACTCTTCTCTGCGCTTGGCATGAGCGGCTCAGGCGAAGCCCTTGCATTTATTTTTCAGCCTAACTTCAACGAACTGGAGCCCGGCGCGATTCTCGAGGCGCTGGGACACTCCTTCTTTACGCTTTCGTTGGGGATGGGTGCTATGGTGACATACGGGTCCTATATCTCAAGGACTCAGTCAGTTGTTAAGGCATCAGCCACCATCGTGCTCCTCGACACACTGATCGCGCTCCTTGCAACCGTCATAATGTTCTCGGTAATCTTCAGTGTCCCCGGGATGGAAGAGCAGATCGGTGGCTCGACGGTGGGCATGCTCTTCATCTCACTCCCTGAGTTGTTCTTTACTGAGGTTCCCTTCGGACGGTTCCTGGGACCGCTCTTCTATGTGCTCGTCGCGCTCGCTGCTCTCACATCCACGATATCGCTGCTCGAAGTCGTGGCGAGCTACATGATCGACGAACACGGCGTCGCTCGGCAAAAAGCAACGCTGATGTGCGGCGCTACCGTTTTCATGTTTACCATCCTTGCCGCCGTATCTTTTGGTGCTGTTTCCGGTGTATCCGATCTTGCCGTCCCAGGAGCACTGGGGGAAACACTGTTTGGAGGGAAGATCGGCTGGTTCTCTATGGCCGACCATTTCGTCTCGAACTGGATGCTTCCGACGGGTGGCTTCGCAGTCACAATCGTGGCGGGTTGGTTTATGACCAAAGAGGACACCATGAGCGAACTCATGGATGGCACGCAGCCCGGCTGGTTTAGCTATGGGGCTTGGCGTTTTTTCATTCGTTTCGTAGCACCGACCGCGGTAGCCGCCATCATTATCGCAGTAACGATCTTTGGGGTGGACTTCAGTTGATGGTGAGTTAGTAGCCTGAACCGGACCAACCACCCGCAGGCAAGTCTCTCTATTTCATCTCTCGGATCTAGGTTTCCTGTCGGATATCGGTCCCTTTCCGACTATCCATCCTCAAGGCACATTCTAGGTCCCCTCAGCGTATTAAGGGGTCCAGTTAAGACGCGCGTATGATTGAAGACCTCCTGAGCAGGCACATCAAGAAGCGGCCCACGACCCTCAAGTTCGAGGGCCGCATCCTTTATCTCTTGGATGATGCCGAGCTCGTCAGAGGACAGTTATACGAAGGCACCGACATTCAAAGACCGCACGACTATAGAGGTCTGCTACGCGATCAAATCTCCACGGACGAGATCACACCAGCGTATATCTGTTTCTTCTATGACGAAACGCTTGGGGATTTTCCCTATCTGGGTCTACGCACCACGAACCAAACCACTAAGAAAACAGAGTACCCGGTGAAGCGTAATGCCGTGCGCAACGGAGGGTTTATTTGCTCTGTCGCGGGCAGGCGGCGTGGCAAAGGCAGTAGTCGTGAGGCGAGTCCCTACGCTGAACTCCATGCGGGCATCAAGGTCATCGTCGCTGAGAGTATCGAGCGTATCTACGATGAAAACTGCCAGAACCTAGGACTGCTAACGTCGACCGATTTCGGGGTCATCGACCGGATCATGGCAGGGGAGGAAATCTCCCTCACAGAGTTCACTCGAGGCAAAGACGAAATTACCCGCCAGATCATCGAGTATGGCGGGCTCTTTGAGTTCAATGTCGCACGGCTACAGGGGAATGTGACCATTCCTGTGGCTGCCTGCGCTCAGGAACAGGCTGCACCAAATCGTCCGATGACCGTCGCAGAGAAGATTTTCGCCTCGCATCTGGTTACCGATGCCGGAAAGGATGAAGTCGGTGTTCCGTGGGTTGAGCCAGGAGACACTGGTTTCTTTCATACCGACATCCGATTCAGCCATGAATACGTGACTCCGATGGCTTCTATCTTCTTCGAAAACAAAGTCGGAAGAGATGCCAAAATCGTGGATCCCGCTTCTGTGCTTTTCTTTCGGGATCATCTGACTTTCCTGTCCAAGGTGATGAGCCAGGAGCGGATTGAAGACGGGCTACTTGAAGCGGCAAATGAGCTCGAGGTGAAACAGCGCGAGTTCAGCGAAAAACAGGGTGTGAAGTTGTATGGCGAACAGATGGGACACCGACTCGGGTCCCAGGCTATCTGCCACTCGAAAATCCTCGAAGAGTACGCCGAGCCAGGCATGCTCATAGTCGGAACTGACTCACACACTTCACACGCAGGTGCCATCGGCTCGCTCGCTTTCGGCGTCGGAACGACAGCAATTTTCAACTCTTGGCTCACAAGGGACGTGCGCATGAGCGTGCCCCTGTCCTTCAAAGTCGAGATACGGGGAGTTCCGGCACCAAATGTCACCGCCAAAGACTATATGCTCGAGATTCTAAGACACCCTTACATACGAGATGGTCACGCGATTGGGCAGATTATTGAGTATGCTGGTCCTGCCGTGGAGGCACTCAGTATCGATGAACGTGCCACCATGACTAACATGGCCGCAGAAGTTGGAGCGTTCACTGGTATCATCGCAGCAGACGAAACATCGGTCCGGTTTATGGTTAACGAGCGTGGCATGGATCGATCCCGAGCTGAACAGCTCATACACGGAATGCAAAGTGATGCCGCTGCGGAGTACGTGAAAACCATCGAGATAGATGCCTCGACCATCCGTCCGATGGTGGCCTTGCCCAACGATCCGGGTAACGGAGTCTATATCGACGGACTCGGAAAAGAACCCATCCGCATCGATATAGCTTACGCCGGCTCGTGCACCGCCGGTAAGAAGGAGGATATGGACATGTACGCGCGTGTCCTTGGCGAAGCTGATGCGCAGGGAATGAAGATCCATCCGGACGTAAAAGCGTACATCCAGTGTGGCTCGACAGAGGTGCGCGAGTACTGTCGTAAGCAGGGCTACATGACGCTATTCGATCGCATAGGAGCGGAATTCATCGAACCCGGATGCGGCGCATGTATCGCAGCTGGTCCAGGCGTCACAAGCTCACCCGATGAAGTCTCAATTTCATCCCAAAACCGGAACTTTCCGGGACGTTCTGGACCTGGGAATCTTTACCTGGGCTCACCGTACTCAGTTGCCGCCAGTGCGATCGTGGGTTACGTGACCAGTTGGATACCGGGACAGAAGTTCAAGCAGATCAGTGCTAGGAAACTCTCCTCAGCTTGAGCCTGTCGCGGGCGCCGATTGACAGCAGATCAATGGTCGCTGCAGGACTCGAACCTGCGACATCTACGATGTGAACGTAGCGCTCTACCAGCTGAGCTAAGCGACCAATACCCCCACGGGGACTCGAACCCCGGTCTTCGCCGTGAGAGGGCGATATCCTAGGCCACTAGACGATGGGGGCGCTGCAACCTTCCCAGTACTGAGAAGCGGAAAATTTTACAGAAGCCTGTCAGACAGCGTCAACCCCTCGACAGCTTGCGCCCGATAAATGTCTTTAGGGTCAGCGTGTGTACTTTTCTACAAATCCCGAGTAAACTCGCATATTGGTTCTAACTCATTATTCCACAATAATTTGGTCTGATCCACAGGACAGAGATGGTCAGTAAGCTCAATACAGAATCCGTTCGAGGATGGCTCAACGGTCGCAAGGGATGGAAGCGCAGCTCAAACCGACTGATAAAGAGTTTCCGTTTTAGCTCCTTCAGGAACACAATCGTCTTCGTGAACCGGGTTGCAACCCTTGCGGACACTCATGACCACCATCCGAATATCGATATCCGGTACGACCAGGTCACAATTACGCTTTCCACACATGATGCAGGTGGGATCACTGAAAAGGACCTGGCACTAGCTGAGCAAATCGATTTCTCGACGTCGTCTAACTAAGGGGTTACGGGAGGAAGGCGCCCCCCGGCAACCGCCTGTGCCGGGCTGATCTCTAGTACGTCCCTAAGAACTTCCAGCACGAAATCAGGCTCCTCCGCTAAAAGTTCTTCAGGATTGAATGGACCCCACAGCGCCGCCGCTGTTCGAGTACCCGCGCCCTTCCCTGCCTGCATATCGAAGGGTGAGTCGCCAACAAAAACGACGTTATCCGGTTCTAGCCTGAGTGTGCTGAGCGCCAGGTTGACTGATTCAGGATGAGGTTTGGGCAACCTTACTTGATTAGCACAAACAACAAGATCCACCGCTTCCCACAGACCACAGCACTCGAGCGTTCGCCTGGCAATACCGACACGCTTACTCGTGACAACCGCTATTTTTGTTCCACGCTTTCGCAGTGCCGCTAAAACTGTAGACGCCCCAGGAAACGAACGCACCATTTCGTCATGCACTGTGTCTTGATATGCAATGAAGGTTTGGCGCATCAGCTCGGCCTCTGCATCGTTTCGAGCAAAACCCTTCATCTGCACCGGAAGTGGTATCCCTAGCGTAGCCAGTACATCCGAGTCAGGAAGCGCTTGGCCAAAATGCTTCTTCGTGGTAAAGCGAAAGCACTTGAGGATCAATTCAACCGTGTCAGCTAAGGTACCGTCGAGATCAAAGAACACCCCAGACCACATGCGATTTGATCGAGATGTCCTCAATGAAGCTTCTGGATAATGGACGAGAGCACGGCTACCGAGTGCGCTGCTTGCTCACCAGTCAAGAACACCGGTGGCGTAAGCTCCACGACATGTCCGTGCTCCCCGGCCGGAAGCAGAATCAAGCCGTGACCGAGAGCGGCTTCTGCTACTCGCACAGCACCATCTTTCCATGGTAATCCCTCTGCTGTGACAAGCTCGATCCCTATCATTAGACCACACCCGCGGACCTCTGAGACCGTGTCGCTATCCCGGAGAGACCCTCGCAACTCGGTGAGCAGTTCTGATCCAACTACCTCCGCACACTCCGGAATGCTGTGTTGCTCAACGATATCGAGAACAGCTAATGCGGTTGCACATGCGAGCGGATGACCAAGGAAGGTGTTTGTGTGGATCGCCTCTCCATCGTTTTGGGGCCAAGCACACATAATCGACTGTCGGGCGAGGCACGCCGAGAGAGGCATCCCACCTCCGAGGACCTTGCCTAGACACACGATGTCTGGGCGTAGTCCTAGTGGCTCAGATGCTAATAGTGATCCGCAGCGTCCGAGTCCAGTGAAGATTTCATCAGCGATAATAATCGCCCCCTCCTCCATGGCTACATCCGATAGAACAGCCATAAAACCATCAGGAGGGACCCGCACCCCCGCCCTGCCCTGGACAGGCTCAATAATGACAGCACCGATCGGGTCACCATTAGGTGCTCCGTGCCTGAGGGCCGTCCGGAGCAATTCTAGGGCTTCATCTGCCGTCACTCCCGAGATGCCGTTGCACCCTGGAAAGGGGACAAAGGCCACTCCCTTATAGAGCTGGGCCTCAAAGTATGAACGAAAATGAGCTCGGTCCGTGACCGCGAGCGCTCCCATCGTAAGACCATGATACGCTCCCTTGAAAGCGACAATACCCGGTTTTCCAGTCGCGATCTGGGCCGTCTTGAGTGCCACTTCGACTGCCTCCGAGCCGCTCGTCGTGAGTACTGCCTGCGCGCCAACCCAGGGCGCGATCCCGCATAAACGCTCTATCAACTCGACCTTTCCAACCGGGGGGTGGATATCACCCATCCCGTGTAACAGATTCTCTCCCTGGACCCGGAGGGCACGAACAACCCCAGCGTGTGCATGTCCAATGAGAGCAACACCAAACGCCCCACTAAGGTCGATGTATACGTTTCCGTCTACGTCCCGGACGTTTGACCCGCGCGCTTCCTGCCAAAAGATGGGCCAGCCCGAGTCAACGTACGTGATATTACGGGACTCGACCGCCTTAAGGCGCTTAGCCAGACTGCGTGAAACTCCGCCCGGAGGGCTCGCAAGGATGTCAGGCAGCAGGGATCCGAAACGAGGTTCGGCTACCGTCACTCGACCTCGTCTCTGAGCAGCGCTTGAGCGGGCATCCCCATTGCATGGTAGCCCTTATCGACGTGGAGCGTCTCCCCTGTTATACCAGCAGCAAGAGGAGAGCAGAGGAACGCAGCAGCGTATCCAACGTCGTCTGCAGTGTTCACCTCCGGCAGCGCCGCGTTGTCTCGGTAGTAGTCAATCAGACGGTCGATCGTTCCTATCGCACTGGCAGCACGACTCGCGAGTGGCCCAGCACTGATGGTGTTGACGCGAACACCGAACTTACGACCCGCCTCAAAGGCAAGCATGCGGGTGTCACTTTCTAACGCTGCCTTCGCCGAACTCATTCCCCCTCCATATCCTGGAACAACCCGCTCCGCAGCCAAATACGAGAGTGACACTAGAGCGCCGTCACTGTTCATGAGTGGTGCAAGGCGCTGGACCATGCTCACCATTGAGTATGCACTTGCACTGACTGCCGCGAGGTAGCCGTCACGGCTCGTTTCGATGAGCGGATTCTTGACCTCGGGTCCGTTCGCAAGCGAGTGCACAACGATATCTAAGCAACGGTCTCCGAAGTCAGCCTGCATCCGATCCGCAACACCTTGAATCGTATAGCCTTCCAGGTCGGCATACCGCTTGTCCGCCCGCACATCCTCGGGTACTTGATCGATTGTGTCGAAGGCTGCATCGAAGGGGTAGATCTTCTCGAACTCAATCTCTCCTCCACCCGGAAGAGACCGGTCAAGCTTTCCCCGCTCGAGACTCCGAGTGAAAATCCTGAGGGTTGGTGGCCATGTGCCGACACATATTGAGGCACCAGCGGCCGCGAGCGCCCGTAGAATTGCCCACCCGTATCCTCTGTCGTCGGCAACACCCGCTATGAAAGCGCGCTTGCCGGAAAGATCGATCGAAAGCATCCAGACAAGCTCCTGGGATTGTGGCTCTGCGCTGAAAACCGTTTCGGCCCACCAAAAGAAGCTACCCAGCCCCAAGGTGAGAGCCTACCCCCACACGGTAGCGGCAGTTTAACTCCGTTGGGAAGAGTCTCTAGTTCTGAGGCCAATGAAGATGATCTTTTCGAGTACGGTTAGGCCAATCACAACGCTGACCGCACCCACACTTCGCTCTGTGCGCCCCGTGAGTTCTCGGGATGATTACTCCGAGTCTGTCCTATAGAAGCCACCAGCCTACCCCTAGGTACGCCGTCAACAACAAGGCCCCCTCCCATCGGTGGATCCGCCAGCCATTCCTCAGGATTGGTAGCAGGAGTAGCGACATGAAAACAACTCCGGCGAGTGGAGGGTACCGCCAGCCCTCCTGGATTTCGATCTTCTCGAAGACCGTGGCGCTTCCAATGACCGCTGTGCTTCCAAGTATCGCAGTCAGGTTGAAAACATTTGAACCAATGATGTTTCCAACCGCAATGTCCACCTCTTGACGCATCGCAGCGACTAGCGATGTCGCTAGTTCAGGTAGGGAGGTGCCAACAGCTACCACGGTTAACCCGATCACCACCTCTGAAATGCCAAGCGCTGCCGCAACTTGAACTGCACTCCGAACGATGCAGTATCCACCCGCAACGAGGAGCAGGGATCCGAGAACAACCAGCCTGATATCCTTAAGCCTTAGAACCGAAGTCGCCCCACCCGAAGCTTTCAAGGATTCTTCGTGCCCATTGGGGGTCTTAGTCTCTTCACGGTGTTCCGATCCGAAGACGAACAGCAGATAGGCGAGCAGTACCAAGAAAAGTATGAGACCATCAGTTAGGCCGAGGGTCCCATCGTACACCATTGGGTAGAGAATGAGCGTCACTAGCAACATGATAGGCATCTCACGCCATACGACCCTGTGCTTAACCTCTAGTGGATGAATGAGTGACGTGAGTCCTAAGATGAGACCTATGTTGGCGAGGTTAGAGCCCATCACATTACCGATCGCTAGGCCTGGGTTTCCCTGGAAAGCAGCTACCACACAGACAACCAACTCCGGCGCGGAAGTCCCTAGGGACACGACTGTCAGGCCAACAACTATCGGACTAACACCGAGCGAATGCGCCAACCTTGAAGCTCCCCGTACAAGCCACTCGGCGCCGAAGTACAGCACCACTATTCCAGAGATCAGCACACCAAGATCCGGCATCAGTCCCAGCAAGCTCTCCTCCTCCCTGGTCGCTCCCCACAATCCTCGCCCATAGCTCTTATAGCAGTTGGACGCTCAGAATACGATAACCCTGTTTTCATAGATCAAAATGTGTAACAGGCCAACTCCCTGCCGTTCTTGGATCCTGGCGAACTCCGCCAACGCACGAATGTCGTCGACGTTTCTCATCTACTACTGGAGAGCAAGCTTATTCATGGAACATCAACTTCACCCCCCAGTAAGGCCACTTTGGCGACGAACTCCCGAAAGTTGAGGATTACTACGTCAAGCCGCTCCGCTTTTTCTCGTTTGGAGCCCGTATTGTCCCCTGCGATCAGGAAGTCAGTCTTCGTAGAGACCGTGTTGGAAGTACGCCCACCAACAGCTCGCCACGCTGCTTCGGCCGATGCTCGTGGGATAGGAAGCGTGCCAGTGAAAACAGCTGTACCTGCATCCATAAGATCCTCGCCGACTGGCGCGGATGCTACTGGCTCGATACCACGTGCGAGGATTGCATCGATCTCCGAACTGTTCCGTTCATCCTCCAAAAAGGCCGTTATAACCTGGCTCATTCTCGGCCCTATGCCGTCTATCTGCTCTAGTTCTTCTGCGGTTGCTTCCCGAATTGCCTCAATGCTCCCGAAATGACCAGAGAGATCACGAGCAACGGCCGCACCCACTTCTGGAATGCCAAGCGCAATCAAGAAATGTTGGAGTTCGGGAGCCTTTTTGGACCTGATCGCTTCAACGAGCGCCGTCGCAGATTTTTCTGCGAAGCCTTCATGCTCCATGAGTTGCTCAGGACGCACATCAAATAACTCCGCAAGGCTTCCGACCAATCCTTCGCTAACAAGTAAAGCAGCTGTCTCTTCGCCGAGCCCCTCGATATTTAACGCAGACCTAGAACCTAAGTGCACGATTCGACCCTGAAGTTGAGCCGAACATCCAAATCGATTGGGGCACTTGATGCGTGGACCTTCCTCGTACACCGGCGCGCCGCATGCCGGACACTCGGTCGGCATCTCAAATGGGCGAGCTCGATCCTTCTCATGCGCGATCACCTCCACTACCTGTGGGATCACGTCACCAGCTCGCTGGACTCGCACCGTATCCCCTTCGCGCAAATCTTTCCGGCGAAGCTCCTCTCTATTATGAAGAGAGGCTCGAGATACGGTGACGCCACCAACCAGAACCGGATCTAGCAACGCAACCGGTGTAATGACTCCCGTGCGGCCAACGTTGACCTCAATTTTGTCGATCCGGGTGACCTCCTGGCGTGGCTCAAACTTGAAAGCCAGGGCCCACCGAGGGTGGTGTGAAGTAACACCGATAGCTAAGCGGGCCGAAAGGTCGTCAAGCTTGATCACGACCCCGTCAATCTCATAGTCTAGATCTTCACGATCAGCAGCAAACTCGGCGTGGTATTCAAGGATGTCCTCGACTGTCCCGACTGATTGGATGCGGTCAGGAACCTTGAAACCCCACTGCTGGATTGCCCCGATGACGTCAGCGTCACTTTTGAACCCGGAACCCTCTATTGCGAGAATATCATACACAAGCAAGTCGAGCTCCCGGGATGCTGTGACATGCGAGTCAAGTTGGCGCACTGAGCCAGCTGCAGAGTTCCTCGGAGACGCATACGGTTCACCACCCGCCTCAACCCAACGAGCGTTGAAGACCCGGAAGTCGGAGATGTACATGATCACCTCACCCCTCACGGCAAGCAGCTCAGGTGCGGCTCGATCCTGAGTACGAAGTCGAAGTGGAACCGACGGGATCGTGCGAATGTTATCGGTGACCTCCTCGCCCTCACGCCCGTTACCTCTGGTAACCGCACGGGTTAGCACACCGTCCTCGTAGACAAGTTCGATTGAGGCACCGTCTAGCTTAGGCTCGATGAGGTAAGTCGGCTCATGGCCCTCCCCAAGTGCCTTTCGAATCTTATCGTCAAAGCGGCGAAGTTCGTCGGCGTCCTGAGTCGAGTCGAGGGATAGCATCGGCGCTGTGTGACCTACCGTCTCGAACTTGTTCTGAGGCTTCGCGCCAACGCGCTGAGTCGGCGAATCTGGTGACCGAAGCTCAGGATGAGCCTTTTCTAGCTCTAGTAAACGCCTGAATAGCTGGTCGTACTCAGTATCACTGATCTCCGGACGCGCTTCCACATAGTAGCTATAAGCGTGATGGTGCAGTTCTTCACGCAACTTTTCAGCTTCGGTGCGTGCGTTGTCGAATTCCAACGTACCTTGATCGGTCAAACCAACTCTCTGCTCATATATTAGTGTGACTTCGGGTATGGCTCGATAGCCGAGAGAGCATCAATAATAGTCATTCGGACCTCTCGGGGGACCCAGAATAAGGATCACAGAAGATGGCCATACAAAAGCAACAGGCGATCATCACCCTTGGTGTCATCTTCACCACGATCAGCCCAAATCTTGGAGAGGCCCAGCTCATAGGTTCAGGTGAAGTACTGGAATGGCAATCGCCCCCACCAGACCATCGCATTTCATACGGTCCAGCCCCGCAACAGTTTGGTAATCTTCGCCTCCCAACAGGCGCCGGCCCGCATCCTATCGTCGTGTTCATTCACGGTGGCTGCTGGTTATCGGCATTCGACATCGAACATGTTGGACAAGCTGAGGTGGCAATAGCCGAAGCTGGTTATGCGGTTTGGAGCATTGAATACCGGCGGCTTGGTGACGATGGAGGTGGCTGGCCCAGCACATACCTCGACGTAGGACAAGGGATCGATCATCTCCGGGAACTCGCACAACCACACACCTTGGACCTAGGTCGGGTGGTCGTCGCAGGACACTCGGCGGGGGGGGCACTCGCTCTCTGGGCAGCCGCTCGAGCTAAAGTCGACGACCAGAGTGCCCTCTACACGCCTGACCCACTTCCCGTACAAGCGGTGTTCGCATTAGCTCCAGCCGCAGACCTAGAAGCAGTGCAGAAGCGTGGGTCGTGTGGCAACGCAGTCCGACGTCTCATGGGCGGAACGCCAGTTGAACACGCTGAGAGATACCGTGCCGCCTCTCCAATGCAACTTGCTCCGATTTCTGTACCACAGACGCTTGTTATCGGCGGACAGGATGTCGTTTGGGCACCTCCGGGGCGGTCCTATTACCATCGTGCCGTTACGGTAGGAACGGAGGATGTCCGAATAGTCGACCTCCCCGACTCTGGCCACTTTGAGATGGTCTCACCATCCACGACATCGTGGCCATTGGTGATATCCGCACTCCAAGAGACGTTCAGACGGATGACACCACGTGGCGAACAAGACAAGCAAGTCCGATAATATCCTCCCACAGCACTTGGTCAGGTCATGAAAACCAGTTCGGAGGGACCATGAATAAGCATCTTCCACTACTCCATATTTCACTGGCAGCAATCACCACTTTCGTGGTCACAGGCTCGGTTACCGCGCAAACTGATGTGAACCGATTGGCTATCGAGCGCCAAGCGAATGGCATGGAAGTGACCACCCCACGAGGAGCCGAGGAGGGGGACGGACCGCATGAACGGCTCATTCTGCGGGGTGCAACAATCATCGACGGTACCGGTGCACCGCCGATGGGCCCGGTGGATATAGTCATCGAAGGAGACCGCATCGCCGAAGTACGATCGGTCGGCTTCCCCATGGCCCCAATCAACGAACAACGCCGGCCTCAGGATGCCACCAGGGAACTGGATGTCTCCGGTATGTACGTACTGCCAGGCCTGATCGACATGCATGCTCACACGGGTGGTGGTGGAAAAGCACCGCAGCCTGAGTACACGTACAAGCTCTGGATGGGGAACGGTATCACGACTTCTCGAGGGGTCGGCCATGGTTCGATGATGTGGGGCCTCGGTGAAAAGGCGGCATCCGAGCGAAACGAGATCGTCGCGCCTCGGATGTTCACCTATGCACGTCCCGGGGAAGGCTGGGACCGCGGGCCTGTCGATAGCCCCGAGAAGGCTCGTGAGTGGGTACGCTACGCTGCGAATGTGGATGTCGAAGGAGCTCAGATTGACGGCCTAAAACTGACTTCCTACCCCCCAGACATCATGGAGGCACTTATCGATGAGGCGCACAAGCACGGTCTGGGAACAGTAGCGCACCTTGCCCAGACCGGGGTCTCCCGCATGAACGCACTAGACGCTGCGCGTCTTGGCCTAGATATGATTACACACTACTACGGCCTCTTCGAAGCCTTGTTCGACAACCGAACCATTCAGGACTTCCCGAACGACTACAACTACAACAACGAGCAACACCGCTTCGGACAGGTCGGACGGTTATGGTATCAATCGGCGGAGCGCGGATCTGAGAAATGGAACGCGCTCATCGAAGAGTTCCTTGATCTAGACCTCGGCCTCGATCCCACAATGACGATCTACGAAGCGAGCCGGGACGTGATGCGTGCCCGGGAGGCTGAGTGGCACGAGGAGTACACGTTACCGAGCCAGTGGGATTTCTATCAACCAAGCCGTGAAGCTCACGGCTCCTATTGGTATTACTGGACCAGCGAGGATGAGTACCACTGGAAGAAGTTTTATGAGAAGTGGATGCAATTCCTCAACGACTACAAGAACCAGGGTGGGATCGTCACGACCGGATCTGATTCGGGTTTTATATACAAACTATACGGCTTCGACTACGTCCGGGAACTCGAGCTTCTCCGCGAGGCAGGGTTTAGCCCACTCGAAGTCATCCGTGCTGCGACCTACCATGGCGCCCTCCAACTCCACAAGCCAAAAGGCATGGAGAATGACCTCCAGTTCGGAGTCCTCGAGGCTGGCCTCAAGGCCGATATGATCGTCGTTGATCACAATCCCCTCGAAAACCTAAAAGTGCTCTATGGCACTGGTGCTCCAATGCTCAACGATGAGACTGGTGAACTCGAGCGCGTGGGCGGGATCACCTATACGATTAAGGATGGAATCGTTTACGATGCCAAAAAGCTATTGGAGGATGTTCGCCGAATGGTCGCCGATGCCAAAGCCCGATCGATTACTGACCAGGAGGGGGATCACTAGGTCACCGAACACCACTCCACTTATACAGGATCCCAAGAATTCACGGTTGTGGCTGAGTGAGCTTCAGAGAGGTCTGAGACATACTTGATTCTTGTCTGCACAACGTTGTGAACTGCAGAGGTGATAGGTGAATCTCGATAAGATCAGAGGGGAAACCCCGGGGTGTGAACAACGCATCCACCTGAATAGCGCAGGCGCGTCACTTATGCCCAAGACTGTTATCGAGGCAGTCGAGTCCCACTTCAATCTCGAGGCGAGTATCGGCGGCTATGAAGCCGAATCAGAGGCTGCTGACGAGATCGCCATGGCGTATGAGCACGTCTCCAAGCTCTTGGGGACGACCACTTTCAATATCGCTTTCAGTGAGCACGCAACTGCTTCGTTTGTAGCTGCAATCTCTTCAGTTCGCTTCGCACCCGGCAGTGTGCTACTCACAACGCTAAACGACTACGTCTCGAACCAAATTCAGTACCTTGCCCTAGCGCAGAGATTCGGAGTTGAGGTGGTTCGCGCCCCGGAAGCACTGGAGGGGGGGGTCGACCTTACGGCGATGGAAGCACTGATCCACCGCTTGCGCCCCAAGCTAGTAGCCGTCACGCATATTCCGACGAACTCTGGTCTCGTGCAGAATGTTGAGGCGATCGGAGCAATGTGTCGAGCCGAGGATATCCTGTACCTCGTGGACGGTTGCCAATCGATTGGTCAGATGCCGGTCGATGTTGAAACAATCGGGTGTGATTACTTTTCAGCCACGGCGAGAAAGTACCTCCGTGGACCGCGCGGGGCAGGCTTCCTGTACGTCTCGGACCGTGTCTTGGCTTCTGGCTACGAACCGCTTTTCCCCGACCTAAGAGGAGCCGATTGGATTGCGCCAGACGTATACCAGCCAGCACCCGACGCAAAACGCTTCGAGACCTGGGAGTTTGCGTGGGGGCTCGTGCGGGGGACTGGAGAAGCAGCTCGCTATGCGCTCGAGCTCGGCCTGGAGCCAATCCGTGACCGAGCTTGGAAACTCGCAGCTCATCTCCGGAAACTTTTGAGTGACCATGACAGAGTGAAGGTCCTAGATCGCGGTGCAGTTCTCGGGGCAACTGTGACGGCTTCTGTGGACGGTTGGGCGCCAGCAAACCTGGTGCGAGAACTGCGTGCGCGTGGCATCAACACGACAGGTCAGGCACGCATCGATGCCATCATCGATTATGCCGAGAAGGGTATCGACGGGTCTCTCCGCATTTCACCACATTACTTCAACACCGAAGAGGAACTCAGCACGTTCGTCAATGCACTCGACGAGATAATCAGCTGACCCTTGAAGAAAATCAGGGTACATCTCGTAGTGTTAGTCATCTGAGGGAGTGTTGATTGCAGTCGGACCTGGAGCGTGAACTGATTCGCAAGTGCAGGGCCGGTAACGCCCGCTTTTATGAGCCATTGGTCAGGGCGTACGAGCCATCGGGGATGCGCCTCGCATTTGTACTGATGGGTAATACCGATGATGCACAGGACGCCCTTCAAGAAGCGTTCATCAAAACGTATCAATCACTGCACCAATTCGACCTAGACCAATCCTTCAGCCCTTGGTTCTTCCAGATTCTGAGGAATCAGTGCCGTGACATGCTGCGCGGCCGCAAAGCTGAGTTCAAATTCGAAAAGCTGGATCAAAGATTTGATCTGTGTTCTACGGATAGTGAAGGTGGACCCGAAAGAATTCTGGAACGCAAAGCTGCCGCTGAGAAGTTATGGAGAGGACTGGAGCAGATCAGCGAGGAACACAGGGAGATTCTCGTCCTTAAGGAGATTCAAGACTTCTACTATACAGAAATAGCGAGCATCCTGGATATCCCGGAAGGCACAGTGGCTAGTCGTCTATATCATGCACGACGCGCGCTTCGCGAAGCCCTACTCGACACCAGGGTCGAGGACCAGAAGAACTCATGAAGAAGCCCATCTCTAAAGAAGATCTGATGCGTTATCTCGACGGTGAGATGCCGCCAGACGAGTGTGATGAATTCAATGAGCAGCTTAAGCACTCTACAGAGCTGCAGCGTGAGTTGGCGATTTATAAGACGCTGAGGGCTGACTTTCAGGATTCAAACTTCTATCCAGTTAACTATACGAGGTCCGTGTGGGACCAGGTGAATGCTAAAGTGACAAGACGTGTCGGATGGATACTGTTGATCGTCGCATCGATTATTCTGACTACCGGTAGTGCATATGTTTTCTTTACAGATCTCGGAGAAAGTAACTGGGAGAAATGGGGTACAGCCATGCTTTGGATTGGGCTCCTCACACTCCTCGCCTCAGTGATTTGGGATCGCTATAAAGAATCGAGAAATGACCCTTACAAGGATGTACAAAGATGATCGTAGTCACTACGGAACACGTATCTGGCCAACAGGAGACCGCATCCTTGGGGTTGGTTCGAGGTAGTTCAATTCGGGCACGCCATATCGGTCGTGATATTATGGCAGGCTTTCGAAACATCGCTGGTGGAGAGGTACACGAGTACAGTAAGCTGCTCGGGGAATCCCGGGAGCAGGCAGTCGATCGGATGATCGAAGAGGCACAAGCCTTGGGTGCAGACGCGGTGACCGCGGTCCGCTTCCAGACGTCTATGGTGATGACCGGAGCTGCTGAGATGCTCTGCTATGGAACGGCGGTCAAGCTGGAAACCGCCGGCTAGAGAAACCCTAGAAGTCCGTTAATGGGCTCAGCATGGACGCGAACAGCCACCCAATGAAGAAGCACCCCAGGCCAGCTCTAATGGAGGCCAGGACTCAGAGTAAATTCATGTGCGCCCGCAGCACTCATGTTCAAAATACCGACTCGCAGCGAGTGCTCAGTAGGGCCTCGAGAGGTGTCTCCTCCTTGGTCGTGATCACGCTCTCTGCCGGGTGTGCGCTACTCGGGGGCACCTCAGGAGGGATCGATCGAGATGCGGCAGACACCATCCTCGATGCCCCTCCCCTGGACCAAGTACACTTCGGTGTCTTAGCGGTCGAACTTCGAACAGGTCATATCCTCTACTCCAGGAACGCCCACCAAAAGTTCGTACCAGCCTCGAACCAAAAAATCCTGGTCACAGCAACCGCCATTTCGCTTCTCGGACCGAACTACCGTTATGGGACTGAGGTTTGGGCTACAGGATCGGTCATGGGTTCACTCCTGGACGGTGACTTAGTGATCCTGGCTTCCGGAGACCCATCGATGTCTGATCGGTACTGGGAATCGGGAGAAGCAACACTAGCGGCCATCGCTGATAGTCTGTACCAGAAAGGGCTCCGGGACGTTGCCGGTTCAGTTTTCGTAGATGTCTCCGCTTGGGATTCCACTACCGTCGGACCTACTTGGGAAGTAGAGGACCTGCGATTTACGCACGGAGCAACCGGGGGGGCCTTCGCGATCGATGAGGGTGAAATCTCCGTGATCATCCGAGCTGGACCCGCAGTCGGGTCTCCTGCCACTCTCGAATGGTCCCCAGTAGGGACCCCTGATTACGTGCGGGCTCGAATTACCACCGTCCCGCCTGACAGCGGGTTACAAGTCCGTCCAAGTTATCTGCCGGAAACACGCCTTCTCGAACTGACGGGACAGATCGAGTTGTATAAGACCGACACCCTGATGTTTGCGCTCCGAGATCCGGTTCGCCAAGCAACCGCCGCACTCGGCACTGCGATCGAACGAGCCGGCATCAAGTTACAGAGTGGGGCACACATCGCGTGGAGTGAGGGCTACCGGGTCGGGCGCGGGTGTCTATCAGGCTCCGTGAGAGAATGTCCTAACGCTGGACTAGTTCTAACCCTTGAATCCCCCCCACTCTCCGACCTCATCGCCGGAATCCTGAAACCGAGTCAGAACTGGATGACGGAGCAACTCATCCGCACTCTCGGAGCCGAACTGGGCGAGAAGGGCAGTTGGTCAGAGGGAGTTCGGATCATGACTGAGTTCCTGACAGAAGTGGTTGGAGTAGACAGCCTCGACATCTCGCCGCGAGACGGTTCGGGATTGTCGGCGTACAATCTTGTGACGCCCCGGGCGCTAGTTCGCATCCTTCAATACCTGTCTTCTGATCAAAACAGCGGTGCTTACCGCTCAGCGATGGCCTCACCGGGTGAGGAGGATTCCACACTCGAAGAACGGCTCCTCGGCCTTGAAGGCCGTGTCTTCGCCAAGACCGGAACGATTTCCAATGTAAATTCGCTCTCCGGATACCTGACCCGGGACGACGGAAGTGAAGTGGTTTTTTCTATACTATCCAATGGATCCGGGCTCCCATCTGGCCAAGTCAGGGCCGCTATTGATGATCTTGTCCGGATTCTTGCCAGATGAAGTCAGTGAGAAATGAGTGACTACGAATCACCTGATCTCGCATCCGACGAAAACCTCACGATCCGGGAGGAGCAATCCCCTGATCATGGTATGGGGATGACTGACGAGAGAGGGGCACGAAAACGGTGGCACGGAGTCACCACTCTAACACTCATTTTCGCGATGTGTTGGTTTTTCAGCACTCGCACTGGCCAACCGCCTCCTGTCTCCGCGAATGCGCCTGACACGGAGTTTTCATCCGCCCGTGCAATGTCAATCCTTGTTGAAATTGCGAGGCAAGCGCATCCGCCGGGCTCACCCGAACACGAGCGAGTACGCGGTTATCTAGTCGACCGCCTCACCACCCTTGGCCTGAATCCGGAAGTCCAAATCTCAACAAGCTCGTTTCAGCGAGGGACCATGGCACGGACTGCTACGGTCAGAAACGTGATCGCCAGACTCCCCGGCACTGCATCCACCGGCGCTATTGTGATGACTGCCCACTACGATAGCCGCGGCCTCGCTGTAGGTGCGGGAGACGACGGAACAGGGGTTGTCACGATACTGGAAACACTTAGGGCAATCCAGGCAGGCCCACCACTCCGAAATGATGTGATGGTTCTACTCACGGATGCTGAGGAGTTAGGGTTGCTTGGTGCAAAAGCTTTCGTGAACGAGCATCCATGGATGGAAGAGATTCAACTCGTTCTTTCATTCGAAATGCGGGGCGGCGGCGGCCCAGTAATCATGGTCGAGACTGCGGACGATAACGGTTGGATAATCGAGGCTCTGCAGGTGTCTGATCAGTACCCGTTCGCCAACGCCATGTCGTACGAAGTTTACCGGAGGATGCCGAATGACACCGATTTCACGCCATTTAAGGAAGCCGGCAAGCAAGGACTTAACTTCGCGGCGATCGATAAGGGGCACGTGTATCACCAGCAGTACGACACACCCGAAAACCTTTCGGAGTCGACGCTTCAACACCACGGGTTGCACGCCCTTCATGTTCTGCGCTACCTCGGTGATCAAGACCTCACAAACGTCAATGCACCAGACGTGGTTTATTTCAGCGTGCCAGCTATCGGCTTGTTCGTCTACCAAGCGACCTGGGTCACGAGGATCAGTGCGGGACTCATCATCTTGTTTCTGCTGGCACTATTAGCAGTTCACCGTTCGGGTATCGGTTTTTCTGGGGTCCTCATAGGCACTGGAATCTCAATCGTGGGAGCCGCGCTATCCTTCGGTTTTGCGTTACTGCTCCTCAGTTGGCTACCGCGTTTCCACCCTGAAGCTGGTAGCCTTCAGGGGTCCTTGTACCACAGCGAGGGTTGGTACGTAATAGCCCTTGTTGCCGCAGCAGTTGCGATCGTGACCGGCCTCCACGCATTAGCTAGGAAGTGGCTCAGTGTCAGAGACTTGGCACTCGGTGCTTTGATCGTGCCGTTCGCGGGTGCAATCTGGCTAGGCTACACAGCCCCCCTCGCTGCCATGAACCTCCAGTGGCCTGTCGCGGCGGCACTCATGTCAGTGTTCTGGGTCACCGTCCTAGGTGAACGAGCGACAGGAACACTCAGTTGGTTTGTTGCAGTCCTATTCGTTGTTCCGGTACTCACATTCATCGTGCCTGTCACGGAATTGCTCTGGATTGCGATGACGTTCGAATTCGCACCTTGGCTAGCTGTTCTCATGGCCATCGGCCTGCACCTGTCCCTGCCGGCCTTAGACAGTGTCCTTCGCCCGCATAGCTGGTGGGTGCCTGTGGGAGGTGTCATCGCAGTCGGTGCCACGCTGGGAGTCGGAATCCTAGCTTCCCGGCCGACAGCAGAGCGGCCAGCACCATCAACATTGGTATACGCTTATGAATACGGAGCGCCTGAAGCCCTTTGGGCGACAGATCCTGTTGTGGACACGATGGACTTGCCTGCCCGTGAATGGGCAGTCCAGCGCACCGGTACTGCCTTCGGCCTTATGCGTGACCTTAGTGCTTTCGGATATGACTTCGGGGAGGTTCCCTCTGCTGTCGCACCTGCAGTGGATGTGCTTGAACCAGTCGTGATGATCGAGAATGATACGATCGTAGGCGACGTTCGGCGTGTGATAATCGGCGTGCGGTCGCAGATCGGCTCCGAACGCCTCCGCTTCCAATATGATCCAGCAGACGACACGCGCCTGGTCTCGATCAATGGAACAGTCATCAATAATCCTGAAGAGCTAACTTGGGCAGATCACTGGGGGACACCCGAGCCGATGGTATACCTCGAACTAGAGATGCCAGCTGGTCACCCGATCAGCTTCGATATCATTGAGCACTTGTTGCGTCCAGAAGAACTCCTGGGTTCAGAAGCGTTCTCGAGACCGGAGTATCTCGCACCTGATATCATTCGAGAGAGTGACAGGGCAATGCTCCTCTACCGGTTTCGGGAATCCCAACAGACTACAGAAGCAACCAGCCGATGAGATTGTTTTCTCAGGTCTTGGGTCGAGTAATCCCAGTAGTGCTCCTGATAGCCTCTTGCACTGATGGCCGCGCACCTCAGGCAACCATCCAGTTCGAGGTTCCAGCAGATCAAGATGGATTATGGTACAAGGGAAATACGCACGCTCACACAACTATGAGCGACGGAGACTCGCCTCCTGAATACGTTGCGCGCTGGTACAAAGAACACGGTTACGATTTTCTCGTACTATCGGACCACAACGTTTTCACTGACCCCCAAAGCCTCTCACATCTCGTGGATTCGACGTTCTTGCTTATCCCAGGTGAGGAATTGACATCCAGTTTTGAGGCAGTGGCGGTGCACGTGAATGGGCTCAACATCCCACACGTGCTAGAAGCTCAGACCTCTAGCACCCTCGTCGGCACGATTCAGGCTAATGTCGACGCGGTAAGAGAGGTCGAAGGTGTTCCACACATCAACCACCCAAACTTCCGTTGGTCGTTTGGCGCCAAGGAACTCGCCCAGATAGAGAGAGACCGCCTCTTAGAGATCTCGAACGGGCACCCAGCAGTGCACAACGAGGGAGGAGAAGACAGCCCCGGTCTTGAAGAGATCTGGGATATTCTTCTCAGCAACGGAAAGCGAATTTACGGAATCGCCGTGGATGACGCCCACCACTTCCAGGGAGAATTTGCTCCGGATCGGGCAAATCCCGGTCGGGGATGGGTCACTGTCAGGGCTCAGAATCTAGACGCCACGGCTCTAATGGAGGCTTTAGAGGCTGGCCATTTCTACTCGAGCACAGGTGTAGAACTCTCCGATATCTTGATCACACGCGACCGCTTAGAGGTGTATATCCAACGTGAGAGTGACTTCCGATACACCACCATGTTCATCGGGGAGGGCGGTCAGATCCTGTCTGAGAGCATCGAAAATCCAGCGATATTCGAGCTTGTGACTAACGTTGGTTATGTGCGAGCTCGGGTCCGTGACTCCGCCGGACGAGTTGCTTGGACGCAGCCCGTCTTCGTCATAGAGCACTGATAATGCCCAGGGCTAACATTGGGCCAGAAGCCTCCATATTCACCCGGCGATTCTGTTGCAAGAGCACCTGGGGATCCTTGCGTACCCCTCGTCTATCCATTTAACGTCCGGGCGGTGATACGCATCTCATCTAGACAAACGGGGGATGTGGTCCCATAACGAAGAAGAGGAAACCAGGTATGAGACACCAAACAAGGCGACCGGGTAAGATCACGGGTGCACTCGCTATTGCGGCACTGGCTGGTGCATGCACTGACTTGAGCGGTCCGGACGCCTTTGATGATCAGTTCGCACTAGATATGGCTATCATAGCAGCCGATGCTACACTTGAGGACTTTGGCATTTGGAGTCTGGCGTTCGCATTCCAACCCCGAAGTGCTCCAGATGTGGCCGGCAGTATCCCTGGTCGCCCGGGTGGGCGGCATGGCCCTGGACATCCGCTGTCAGGAACCCGCTCAGTTAAGTTTTTTGATGCAGACGGAACCGAACAAGCTGAGTATGACTCCCTAACAACCGAGCGCATCGAGCACGAAAGTGATGTGAGCGGTGAAGTCAGTCGCCAAGGTTGGACAGCCGAAATCGCCCGGACCCGAAACATCACTGTCACTGGGCTCTCGGGTGAGGAGACACATCGCACCCGGAACGGGGACGGAACCGAAGAGGTAACGAAAAGCCGCCATACTGATGAGGGTACTCGCTCATACCATATGACTGGCGAATTCACATATAATGACATCGTAGTGCCGATACCTGGATCCGATCCGCGCTACCCGATCTCCGGAACTATCACTCGCAAGGTTAACGCGACCAGGACAAACGGTGACGAAACACATACACGCTCTGCTGATATTACGATCACGTTTGACGGTGACGAGACCGCTACGATCGTGGTGAACGGTAAAGAGAGGGAGATCGATCTTACGGCGAAACGCGGTCGACACCCGCTGCGTCCGAAGAAGAGAACGGGCGGATAAGCTTTTAGTTACGTCCAGTCACTCGGCTGCTCGCGGCTGTAGAGATCATCGGGGGCGGCAGGCTATGCCTGCCGCCCTCTTCTTTTTTGTGTTTTGAAGTTCAGCTATCCCCGCGCAACACCGCACCCGCCCTGCTCATATACTCCCAGAGTTCCGGGGATATGTTCATCCCATAGCTGGACGAAACGTTCTCGCCCCCCTCTGTCCGGTACATATTCCCCAATGATGCCGCGATGGCTGGGTCACCTCCAGTGAACTCCTGGATGAGAGCTGCCGACTTCCGTGCCAAAGCTTACACCTCATGGCTCGCAGGGTCACACCCCTCTTACATAGCCCTCTGATAGGCGGCAAAGAGTTCGGTCCATTCTTGCTGAACAGCCCGCATACGTTCTTCCCCAATCTTCTCGGCACGCTGCTCCAGTTCACTTAACTGTGCCGATGTATAGTACTTCTCGTATGTCATAAGGACTTAGCTCCCAGGTTCGAAAAACCCGAAATGTTCGAGCATAAAAAGACGGATCGCTGACGCTAGTTGAGCCGCGTACACTTGTCGGTTGGCGTCTGTGTCTCGGAGGCCAGGGTATTGGTGCTCAAGTTGCATTCCGCTGATGACTTCTGACAGGCTTCTCGAACCATGTTCCCTCGTATTATAGCCACCAGTCCAGTAGGGATCAGATCCAGGAGATGGGTCCCACGGACTCGGGATAGAACGCACACCCTCATCCCCTAAGAAGCCCCCGAACGACTTCGGTCCTCGCAGAAGTTCGGAAAACGTTTCTGGAGCATGGCGACCCAGATCACGGATACTCGTTTTCTCGACCATCGTCATATTGTTGAGTGCATCGTCATTTTGGTTGAGATCTGACCCACTCAGGAGATATCCGATCTCGACCCTGGGGATCGAATGCCCGTGACCGTGCATATCAAAGTACAGTCCTCGGTCGTAGTCACCGGCGACGAAAACCCGTGCTTGCTTGATCCAATCCTGGAATTCGTGCCATGCGTTTTCGGCGAACGGATCACCCTGAGCAGCTTCGACAATCTCACGGTTCGGGTCGAGCTTACTGCGGTGTAAACGCGAGAGGATTACGTGTGGTGCATAACCGGTCGCATCAATGAGCGCATCTCTCACAGCGAGACTAAGCTCGACGGTGTTGCGATCTGAGCCTGTGCTGCCGTACGTGCGATCCGCCGCCTCTCCGGGCTTCAATGCCCCGCCGTGTGGCGCTGAAATAACAATGGGCAGATCACCTGGGATGTACTCAACATAATTGTTTCGCCCAAAGTAGCTTTTGCCGACCTCGTAATTTGAGATAACCTCACGTAGATACACCTCCAGGCGCACACTGCCGCTTGCTTCACCCACCGAAGCCATCACTGTAGTTGCACCGGCAGACACACCCGTGGCGAGACCATTCTGGTCGATCGTAGCGATTGCGGTGTTCTCAACAGACCAGATGACATTTTGGCCGGAGACCAATTGGCCAGACTCATCGGTTACGGCTGCGAGGAAATCTAAAGTGCCGCCCACTCCGACGATCAAACCCCCCTGTGGTTCGATCGTAATGGAAAGCCTGACGACATCTGTACTCGACTCTCCGCACGCTAGCGCCGATAGCAGTAGCAGAGTTGTTCTGACCCTGCTGAAGAGGACCGGAGGACCATCTATGTTTTTTCGCATATTCACAGTCAGAAATCTCACTACCAGCCCACCGTAAGCTCAAGGGCGAACTGCATTGGCCTTATTAAGTTGCTCTTGTCGCATAAATCCGGCGAACCTACCCTGCGACCCCGGCTATGACGCCGGATCAGCTCCCAAGAGGCAAGATCACATGAAGAGAGTTCAGACAAGTCTCACGATCGTCCTTGTGGCAGCATTCTCACTTCCAGTCTGCTCGAGGGCGTCAGCCACGATGACCTTCACGTCGGTAGCTGAGCCCCAGCAACAAGAGCGTCCGGGCGACAGAGGAGACGAACCCAAAGAAGGTGACTCGGACGGACCACGAGAGTATTCCGAGGTCATCACTGAGGATGCGGTCACCAGCACCGGTATGTTCGACGTCCACCAGGTAGGCGATGACCTTTTCTTCGAGATTCCACCATCGGAGCTGGAAAATGAAATGCTGCTCATCCAGCGTACGATGGAGTCGACGCTTCAGGATCCAGGTTCATTCTTCACGGGTGGTCCGCGCCTAATCGTACAATGGGAACGTCAAGGAGACAGGGTAATCCTTCGTGGGAAGGATTACGACATGATTGCCGACTCCACGGCTGCCATCTGGAGCGTAGTCTCAGGTTTCCGCAGAGGTCCAGTGCTCGCCACGTTCGACGTGGAAGCATACAGCGCTGACAGTTCAGCCGTCATCGACGTCTCAGACATGTTCCTTTCAAATATTCCTGAGCTGAACCCGATCGACGGTTTGAACCGTGGGCGAAGCTGGGTGGAGGATAGTTGGGCTTTCGAGGACGCGGTGAACGTCCAGGTGACCCAAAGTGGCTCAGGTCCCGGTGCTAGTCCTGGTAGACGCGGAGGGGGACCAGGTGGTGGACGCGGAGGGGGACAAACCCAAACTCGTTCACAGACAGCTAAAGTATTCTTCAGCATGGCCCGTCTTCCTGAGGAACCGATGATGCCGCGCTGGCATGATGAACGTGTAGGCTTCAATTCAAGCCGGTCGTACGACTTTACCAGACCAGATAACCGACTGGAGCAGATTCGATTCATCCACCGCTTCAAGTTGGAGAAGCAAAACCCGAACGCCGAGATCTCCGATCCCATTGAACCAATCGTCTATTGGATCGATTCGGCAACACCCGACTGGCTCAAGCCCTGGATCGTTAAGGGTGTGAATGAATGGCAACCAGCTTTTGAGGAGGCGGGGTTCAGCAACGCAATCGTGGGTCGTGTAGCACCAACCCAGGAAGAGGATCCGAGTTTCTCCATGTACGATGCACGCCATTCTGTGATCTACTGGCGGCCTTCCACGGTCGCAAATGCAACTGGTGGACAAATCGTTGACCCCCGCTCAGGACAAATCCTGAAAGGGGAAGTCAACATGTATCACAACATCATGGAGTTGCAGAAGAACTGGTACTTCATCCAAGTGGGGCCCCTGGACGAGCGTGCTCAATCTCTTCCGTTGCCAGACTCGCTTATGGGACGTCTGGTTGAATACGTCGTCACCCATGAGATCGGCCACTCGATCGGCTTCCCACACAACATGAAGGCGTCTGCTATGTACCCGGCAGACTCAGTGCGAAGTCCGTCGTTCCTGGAAAGGATGGGCGGAAGCCATACGGCAACGCTCATGGACTATTCGCGATTCAACTACGTTGCCCAACCCGAGGATAACATTCCACTGGAATACTTGATCCCCAAGGTCGGTCCGTACGACCACTTTAGTGTGCGCTGGGGCTACTCACCAATTCCGGGTGCGGACACGCCCGACGACGAACTCCAGACACTCGATGGATGGGCACGAGAGCAGGATCGTTACCCGTGGCTGAGGTTCACAACCGCTGATGCCGCAGGCTCAGACCCGGAAGCACTCACCGAAGCGGTCGGTGATGCTGACGCGGTTAAATCGACCACGTATGGGATGAGAAACCTCGAGCGCGTCATGAGCATGATGCTCGACGTAACGGAGAAGCCCGGCGAGAGCTATGACGAGCTAGAGAATCTTTATGGACAAGCCGTGAGCCAGTGGGGCCGTTATATGGGTCACGTGACCGCAATCGTCGGGGGCGCTCAGACCCAGGAGAAGTATGGTACAGGCCCGAGATTCGAGCCCGTCGAGACGGCACGTCAGCGGGAAGCGGTCCAGTATCTAGACGAGGCGGCATTCCACGTACCTGAGATGTTCCTGAACTCAGATATTCTCCGCAGAATAGAACCGGAGGGAGTCGTCGAACGCTTCCGCACTCAACAGAATCGCGTCTTAACTACTCTCCTGAGCCAAGCTCGGCTGGAGCGACTCATCGAATTCGAAGCGCTCGCAGCAAGCGAGGGCGACGCTTATACCCTAGCCGATCTCATGGGCGATCTAAGAGCAGGGATCTGGAATGAACTCGAAGATCCAACCGTTCAGGTCAACACATACCGTCGCAACGTGCAGCGTGCCTTCCTAGAGGTGGTTGATGACCGTCTACACCCGAATGAAGAGGACCTCAACAGCAATTTCAACCCAACATCGGCACCGTGGACTTCAGATATTCGTGCCGTGTTGCGCGCCGAGTTAGAGGACATCGACCTACTCGCGGAGCAGGCATTGGCACGTACGAGCCAAAATATGACCCGCACACACCTAAGAGACATCCGTTCAGAGATCCAGCGGATTCTAGGAGGGAACGGGAACTAGACCAGAGCATGAAGGCTGCTTTCTTCGCAACGTGTCTCGGCGATCAGTTCTACGCGGACGCGTGCGCGGACGCGGTACGTCTCCTGCGCCACGTAGGTGTCGATGTTGATGTGCCTCAGTCACAAACCTGCTGCGGACAACCGGCCTACAATGCAGGCAGAAGAAGTGAAGCAATCCGTATGGCACATCAGACACTAAATGCCTTCGATGGCTCAGACTACGTGGTGCTAGCATCGGGAAGCTGCGCTGGCATGGTGCGGTGTTTCTATCCGGACCTCGTAAACGACGATCCCAAGCTCGCTCAAGCACTCGCTGACCGTACATACGAGCTTTCCCACTTCCTCGTAGAAGTAGTAGGCGTTCAGGATCTCGGATCCGGGCTCACGGGCAAGCGAATTGCGTACCATCATAGCTGCCATGCTCTGCGGGAACTCGGCGTGCGTGACGAGCCGATCTCCCTGCTCAAGAAGTGTGGCGCGGAGGTTGTCACTTGGGAAGCAGACGAAGAATGCTGCGGGTTTGGGGGACTCTTCAGCGTCAAGTTACCCGAAGTATCAGCGGCCATGGCAGACCGAAAACTCGATACGCTACCCGATGTGGACTTCGTGACCTCGACCGATGGCGGATGTCTTCTCCAGCTCTCCGGGCGTGGTAGCCGGCGTCGAGCATCCACCCAGTTTCGGCATCTGGCGAGCGCACTCTGGGAGGGGGTCGGTATATGAGCTTCAGTGGCCCTAACAAGTACCCAACAGCATCTGCGCAAGCATTGAAGGATAAGCCGGGCGTTCGTGAGACGGTTATCAGTGCGACGAATATCGCCAACAAGAAACGGTCAGCAGCGTACCAGCAAATCGACTCGGATATGTGGAGGAATTGGGGCCGAGACGTGAAATCGCACGTGCTCACGAACCTGGACCGGTATCTAGAGCAGGCGGAGGAGCAACTCCTAGCGAACGGTGCAAAGGTGCACTGGGCAGAAACCGCGCACGATGCTCTCGGGCTTCTCGAGAAAATCGTTAGCGATCACGGAATCGGCAGCGCGGTTAAAGCCAAGAGTATGCTCAGCGAAGAGTTGGGCGTGAACGAGCACCTCGAGGAACTCGGCGTACACGTGCGTGAGACAGACCTCGGTGAGTATATCATTCAACTTCTTGGTGACCGGCCGAGCCATATTGTCGGCCCCGCAATGCATCTGAGCCTAGAGGACTGCCAGCGCCTTTTCCACGAGAAATTCGGCACTCCACTCGACGGCCGGCCTGAAATACTCGCAGCAGCAGCCCGTGAGGCTCTCAGAGAAGAGTTCCTGGCTGCTGACCTGGGGATCTCGGGCTGCAACTTTTTGATTGCAGAAACTGGCACGGTCGCCCTCATCGAGAATGAAGGGAATATCCGACTCTCGACGTCCCTACCGCGTATTCATGTTGCTTTAGTCGGAATCGAGAAGATCGTCCCCTGTCTCGAAGATGTTTCTGGTTTGATACAGCTCACTTCGCGTGCGGCTACCGGCCAGCCGATCGGGAACTTCATCTCACTCATCCAGGGGCCTAAGCGGGATGATGAGATCGACGGACCCGAAGAAGTACACGTCATTCTTGTCGATAACGGTCGCACGCGTCTATTGGCCGATGATAAAGCATGGGAAGCACTGCGGTGCGTCCGCTGTGGTGCATGTCTGAACATCTGCCCCGTCTATCGACAAACAGGAGGTCACCCCTATGGATGGACGTACTCCGGACCGATTGGAGCAATCATCGCTCCAGGGATGCTGGGTATAAAGGAAGCGATGCCCCTGCCGTACGCTTCAAGCCTCTGCGGTGCGTGTGTGGATGTATGCCCTGTAAGAATCCCGATCACAGAACTATTACTCCACTGGAGGGAGAGGGCAGTAGAGGAAGGCCTCACGCCCGGTATAGAGTCGGCAGGAATCAAGGCGTATACAAAGGCTGCCGAACGGCCGGGGATCTTCCGCGCAGCGGCGGCCGTGCTACGGCACCTACCGCTCAACGCGGTCGGTCGGGCGCTCCCGATTCTCCGCGGCTGGGTAAAGGAGCGATCAGCCCCCGCATCTAGTTCAAAAAGCTTCATGCGGCAGTGGAAGGACGGAATTAAGTGACTGCACGCTCATCGATTCTCAACCGCGTTCTGACCGCCCTTGAAAATCGGGAGGTTGTTGCTCACCCCGGCTATTTCAAAGGCTGGCGGCCTTCAACTCACCCAGGGAGCCCGACTGAGCAGTTTAGGGAGATGTTCGAAGCAGCGGGTGGTGAGGTTGTGAGCTTCAAGACTCAAGTTGAGGCGTCAGCATGGGTCAGGGATTTTCTCGCCGACTTCGATGGCCTCTCCGTTGGAGAGTTGGCACACCACCGACTCCACGAAGGCGCAAGGCCCGAGGAATGGATAGAAGGGATCGACCCATCAGAGGTTGAGGCAGGCGTATCTTTAGCTTTCGGTGCGGTAGCTGAAACCGGCTCGCTCATCATGACTCCACAAGATGGCCGACGGGCACAGCTTCTCCCTCCGGTTCATGTGGTGTTCGTGGACCAAGCAAAGATTTACGAGACACTCAGTGAAGGGCTCAAGGCACTCAGGAATGAATTGCATCCCGAAAAAAACGAGAGTGGAGGCCTGCCCTCTGCCGTTGGCCTACACTCCGGGCCGTCAAAGTCGGCCGATATTGGCCAGGTGTTGGTGAAGGGAGTCCACGGGCCCGGCAGGGTGGTCACAGTGATTGTAGGATCCGACTAACGCAGAACTTCTAACTTTCAGATACTCATGGCCCCGCTAGCCCGACCTGTCCGAACCCTCTAATCTCGTCACCCCATGAGTGATAATACCAATACCTATAACCTCCAACGCGTCCTCCGTATCAGGGACGGGATGGCTATCACGATCGGGATGGTCATCGGCGCTGGTATCTTGCGTACACCAGGGCTTATCGCTGGCTATCTCGGTGATCCGTGGCTGATCCTAGGACTCTGGTTCTTCGGTGGTGTAGTAGTCGCGCTTTCCACCCTAGTACTAGCAGAAATGTCTGCAGCTCTACCCGAGGCCGGTGGAAAATACGTGTACGCTCGCCACGCCTGGGGTGACACGATGGGTTTTGTCGCCGGCTGGTCAGAACTCCTCGTCAGCCGTGGCTTCAGCGGAGCAGCCAAGGCAGTCGCAATCGCTGAGTATGTACGGATCTTGATGGGGAATCGGGGCGACATCCGGATCATAGCCTTGGCAGTTTGTATCGCGTTCTTCTTTCTGCATACACGTGGACTGAAAGCGAGCTCACAATTCCAGAACGTCACGACAGTCATCAAGGTCCTCATCGTAGTAGCGATCGCGGCTGCAGGGATTGCCGCAGGTGACTTCATTGGGTTTCAGCCAGCCCTGACAGAAGCGTCAGGACCCACGGCCGGTCTCTTGGGCTTTGCGCTCGCATATCAATCGATTTCGTTCGCTTACTACGGTTGGGAAGACGCCGCAAAGATGGCTGAGGAAGTTAAGAATCCCGGCAGTGCACTCCCCAGGATTTTGCTTGGTGGTGCGCTGGCAGTCATGATCCTTTATCTACTGATCAATGTCGCGTTCCTCGCGGTGCTCTCACCTGCTGAGATGGCTGAGAATCCTGAGTTGATCGCCGCGCTTACGATTTCCACAGTGTTTGGAAACGCTGCCGGGACAGCCGTCACAGTGGCGGCGCTTCTCATCCTCGTTGGTAGCTTGAACGTGAATTTCCTGGGGCTACCAAGAGTCGCCTACGGGCTTGCACGGCATCGGCTCGCGCCCCAAGCATTCACCAAGGTCGACGACAAGGGTACCCCGAGAAACGCGCTCTACTTCATCTCGGCATGGATAGGGCTTCTGGCACTTTCCGGCGCCTTTGAGCTCCTGATCCGCTTTATGATGACGATCGCGATCGCCGTCGACACGATGGTTCTGCTTGGCTACTTCAAACTCCGCGCCCAACGTCCCGACCTTGAGCGTCCGTTCGTGATGCCGGGCCATCCCTGGCTGCCTGCCATCACGATCGCTCTGTACATAGCGATCCTCGCGATCCTGATCGGTACACAGCCACGGCTGGCACTCGGGGCGGGTGCGATGCTCGCCGCAATCCTGATCGGGGGCATCGCCACGACTCGCTCTCGCGTGAGCAAGAGTGACTGAGATACTCAGTACGCTCGTAGCAGCAGGCATAACCCATGTAGTGGGGCTACCCGACAACACCTCAGCCCCGCTTTTCGAGGCACTCTCACATCACCTCTGGATCCGGCTAGTCACTGTGACCCGAGAAGGCGAGGCGTTCGCGATTGCGTCAGGCCTCTGGCTCGGGGGCGCCTCGCCCCTCGTCGTGATCCAGAACACCGGACTCCTCGAGTCAGGTGACAGCTTACGTGGAACCGCGATCCGTATGGGAGCGCCGATTCCGATTCTCGTCACAGGCCGTGGATATTCCAAGATGGAGCGAGCGGGACTTACACCTTCCGAGCCGAGGGAAGGTGACCTACTCACTCGACGGGACATCGATTCCGTAGCCCTATTCACCGAGCCGACGCTTGACGCTTGGGGTGTACCCTTTGAGCGGTGTGAAAGTGAGGATGACCCTTCAGCTGCATTGGCACGCACTATTGAAGCTGCTCGTTGTACCGAGCGTCCTACCGCCGTTGTTATGGCGCGTGAGCTCACTTGATGCTCACGCGCGCCCAAGTTCTCGAGCCACTCGCTAAGCACCGAACCGATGAGGTTATCGTGACAACCATGGGGGTCACCCGGCCCTGGGGCCGCATTTCGGACAGCGATCTGGATTTCGCTTCAGCTGATAGCGCTATGGGTCATGCCGCCGACCTCGCGCTTGGCATTGCACTTGCTCGCCCCGATCGCACAGTCGCCTGCCTCAACGGTGACGGAAGCATGCTCATGACGCTGGGAACCCTGGCGACGGTAGTCGGATCTGGAGCTTCAAACTACGTGCTCTTCGTCATCGATAATGGCGTTTTTGAGATCACGGGTCATCAATCTGTAGCTGCTTCTGGACAAGTCGACTACGCAGCGATGGCCCAGGCCGCGGGCTTCCAGCGGGTTCTCACCTTCGACGACGCCCGCAGTTACGCAGAGTCGATCGGGGATATCCTGACCCAGCCAGGCCCAACGTTCGTGCACCTCATGGTAGAGCCGGGATCAGAGGGCCCTATATCTCGAAACGATAGAGAGAAGGGCCGCTACCTGAGGACCTCACTCGCCGAGTGGTCACGAACATTAAAGGCTGCCCTTGAAACCAAGAATTGAAATTATACTTAACATACCGTGGTCGCTCACACTCCAATCTTAGTAGAGGTACCAGAACGCACCCCTATAGCAGGACAAATAGACTTGAAGGAGCACAAGATGAAGAAGAAAACACTTGGCTTTCTGTTTCTCGCCATGCTATTAGGGGCCGGCATGATTGAGTTGAACGCCCAGCAGAATCGACGCATGCGGGGAGCACCAAACATGCGGCAGGGTGATGCACGGGAGTTCCGTGGCCCACAAATTTTTGGTAGACCAGGGTTCGATCGTGTCCCACCGAGTGGGGTAGAGGCCATCATGCGAATGAGAGACCGTCTTGAGTTGACTGACGAACAGATCAGCCAGCTTGACGACATTCGACGGGAGAATGTCCAGCGTCGTGCAACCGCAATGGCCGAGATGGCTGAGTTAGGGTCGCAGGTCGCAGCTGGCCAGATCAAGCGGAGTGACCTCGCGTCTAGCCTTCAGGCGCGACGTGAGGAAGGCCAAGCAATGGCTAAACCAGGTGAGCTGGCCACGTCGATCTTAACGGACCAGCAGCGTGAAATCCTTAACGAGGCTAGGATGCGATCGCTAAGAGCACCCTCGGGCAGAGCAAGGGGGATGCGTGGACGAGGTGGACCAGGGGGTTTCCGCGGCCCGCAGGGTGGGCCTAGCCGCCCCGGCATTCGGGGCGGCCGAGGTGGCCCCAGAGGACCCCGGGCTTTTGGAAATAACCGCAGACGGCCACAGCGCAGAGGCTTGAGAGAAGTCCGCCCACCGCGAGAGATCGGGTAACACGAGGGCTCACACACCTCGCGAAAAAATCCTAAGGCCCCCCTGTCTAGCTAGCTATGCAGGGGGCTGCTTATCCGTTATCCCGAAGCCAGACGCGAAGATCACCAAGGTCGTAGCGGCCGTTCCCATTACCAAGTTCGTCAAGATAGCTCGACTCAGCCTGCGACAGAGATGGGCCTTGGGTCTCTAGAAATTTCCTGAGGATTGGTGCCCAGCTTGTCGATATTACCAACCGAGCTCGTCCATCGAGGATTGCCACGTCATGAACCGTCACGGCCCTCACTGGACCAGTGCTAAGCTTAAGTAAAGGCCCGGAAGACGCAGATTGCTTACCCGACGGACTACTCACCCCCCAAGCGTCGCCCGCCTCGCCACGGTTTCCGCCTTCGTAGGAGTTCCGGAGTAGGCCGTTGTTATTATCCTGCTCAAGCACCGTAAGAAAGTAGGGGTCATTCGTAGCCGGGTCCGGCCTACGAGAAGCGGTTAGATCCTGCTTGTACATCAGGACACCTTCGGCAGGAATTTGATGATCGAAACCCGTTTGTGTCCGAAATTCAGCTATGAGGAAATCATTCCCTGACTCGCCTATCGGAACGCGGAGCGCGAGGCCTGAACTCTGAACCGGATCAAGGAAAACTTCATGATTCCAGACCTCACCGAGTTCGACGTAGTCAATCCATCCTAACACTTGCTTTGAGTGAGCCGAGAGGTGCGTAGGCCCGAATGGTACCGAGCGGTCATCCACGGGACCGCACCCCCAAGAGCCTGCTGCCATGAGCGCCCAACACCCCAGCACCCAACGTCGACCGAGTGCCCCACCCTCTGCGGTAGGATGGTAGTAGTCCGGAAGTCCCAACACGTGACCAAATTCGTGAGACATAACATTGGCAGTCTGGACATTATTCCCGGTGCAATCGCTAACTCCTTGAGTTATGTAGCCGTCAATCTTGATTCTCTCGCCCCCGACCCCAATGTCATCGGTCACGTATGGGGCTCCTGCCGCTCCAGACATGCTCCAACGGTGTGGCCAGATCGAGGGGCCACCGCACGATGCTGCGGTTTCGAGATATTCAAACGTGACTACATCGACGATCCCGTCATCATCGCCACTGTTCGGGATACCGTCCGCTCCGTCGCTGTCATAGAGCGTCCAATCGACCTCACTCTCGACGGAATCGAGAGCTTCAGCGAAATACGCTACAGTCTTGGCGTCATCACCAAGTCCGTTGCTGGTTCCAACCACAGAGTCTATCGGCAGCGAAGTGCGTACCCAGGGAAAGACTTGGCCACCCACGGTGAGTGCGCCTCTTGAAATTTCCAGATAAGCCTCAGTGATCGTACCCCGTTCTGCAGGTCCATCGAAGAGCGACTTCTGGATCATTTCCTGCGTGATATGAGGCTCTTCGGAATCTGAGAAGAGCGCGAGTATCACTGGGATATCTGCTCGTCCCTCCGTCCTACTTGCTGAACGGCCCTCTGGGCTCACCCGGAAAAGCCCATTAGGAAGGGTGAACGCACTCGGATCCTCTCGAACTCTTTCGTAGTACCCAAGCGGGAGTTCCAGCCCTCTTATGCGAGCCACTGTTTCAATGTCTTGGGCTTCCAGGGGTAGAGAAATAGTCATTCCAAACCCCGCCAGCAGCATCGCTGCTACTTGTTTGAACAAGCGTCGCCTCATCGCCGGAACTCCAACTGATAACCACCTATTGCCGATCGAAGCTGGTTATCCGGGCCAGCGACTTCTTCCACACTAGCCGTGGGTTTAATCGTGGTATCTGCAACTTCGACCCTGAACTCAAGTTCACCGCCTGCCTGGTTGATGAGGACAATGCGAACCTCATCAAGATTCGAATTGGTATACAACTCGGTATTACCGAGCGGCGTCACCTCACCGATCCCTGAGCCCATGAGTACCACCAAGGCGGCACCTTCTGCACCGTTTGGTGACTTCAATGTCGCCGTCAGGATCCCAGGGCCAGGCGGTGATTGATCCGCGCACGCCACTAGCAGTGAGAGGCCCAAGAAAGCCGCGAGGCGATGGCGTCTCATCGGGGCACGTGTCCAGCGTGATCGCATAAGCTACACAAGGGAATACAACTGTTAGGAACTACAGACTTTACAGACGAACCTAAACATAAAGTTCTATGATATTGGCCTCTCCGCTGGCTGAACTTTTACCGCCCACATACCCGAGTTGATATCGCTGAAAAATACGTTCCCCTTCCAGGGCATCACGCTCCAAGCACCAGGAGAATTGGGGATGTATCCAATCGGGTCGTGCGCCTTGAAGACCGCTATCTCCCGGCCTTGTGTGTAGAGGTTGCCCATCAAATCACCAGAGATATCAACCATACGCACGCCCCCCTCATAGTAGGCCTGGTAAAGCACGTCGTCCTCGACCCAAATATTGTGCGTCCCGTACTCGCTGACCTCATAGCGTGCGAGCTGTTCTGGATTCATTGGGTCCGTAAAGTCGATGATCTGGATGTAGCCGGACGTCGCCCTTGGATATCCACCCTTCCCCGTCAGCGGATCGTACTGCTGCCGGTGATCCGAACCGGTCCCTTCCCAAGCGAGTCCCTGACGCTGTACACGTTCGTCACCAGCAATTAACAGAAAGCGCCCGGTGGATTCTTGGTAGTACGGGAAAACCGCGTGTGTAGACCCTGTTGATAATGGGAAAGATGTTACGAATTCAGGGTTTTCGATTGAGCCACCGTACTTTCCGTTTCCGACATCGACCACGACAACTCCCGTCTCCCACTCAGCTGAATACACGAGGCCATCGTGAACCCATATGTCGTGTACGCGGGAATTCGGGTGATTGTACTCGCTAATGAACTTCGGTTGATAGATATCCCGTACATCGATGATGACGTACTTATCACCACCTGCGAGGGCGAACAAATAATCATCCGTAGCAAACATGTTGTGGACGCCCCCCGTGACCCCATTCCCTTCGAACGTCGAGGCTACGACAGGGTGTCCGGGATCTGCGAGGTCAAGAATTACGACCCCGTTCCGCCGGTTTGACGCACCCTCACGGGATAGCGCCCCATAACGCCCGTCGGGAGACACTTTGATGTCATTCGTGGTGCGTGCATCGACAAACACGGAATCGGTCTTGAAAATATTTCCCGGATCGGTGACATCCCAAACCATTGAAACACCGTCCCCGAATTTTGAGCCGGTCATGGCATAGTCACGCCCGTCGACCCCCTGCCAAATCCAGAAATCAGTCGTAAAAATCCGGTCTTCCGTGCCCTGACCTACAACCTCAAGCTTGCGTACTGCATTCCGGGGGATGACGCGAAACGAAAACTCGGCGGAGGCGCCACTGGTGGAAGCAACAGCTGTGTATACGCCTGGAACATCCGCGACCATTCTGCCCCCTAGCATCTGAGCCGGCCCGGAAGGCGCCACGATCGAGTCATCTGGTTGGTATACGTAACTCCAAGAAATCGGTGCGTCCTCTACAATGGCACCACTCTCGTCCCGCGCGATTGCCACAAAGCCTTGAACGTCACCAGTCCGTACCTGTTCCTGTCCCATTGTTAGGGCCAAGGACCTGACCGGTGATGCAACAACCGTGTGGGTCAATGCACCGGTCACGCCTTCAATCATGGCGTTAATCGTGACCATTCCAGTCCCGATGGCCCGGACATTTCCGAAAGCATCGACAGTTGCGATGGTCTCATCAGAACTTGACCACGTGATTCCCGGGTATGGACGAGCAGATCCATCCGCGTGAGCTGCCACAACCTCATGCGCTACCCGAGCTCCCTCGAAAAGCCGGACATCGGCTGTATGGATCCGTACGCTCGAGACAGCTGGCCAAGCAACGTGCACAGGAATATTCAAAGTCACGGGCTCACCACCATCCTGAGGGACACTCGACACAAAGACCTCGAAGTCGCCCGCTCGGAGGGCGGTAACCCGGCCATCTGCGAACTGTAAGGCCCCGCGTGCCCCACTAATCCTTAACGGAGTAGAAACCGCTTGACCGCTCTGATCAAAGGCGAGGATAACGAGATCGGCCGATTCCCCAGCCCGCATTTGCAGTTGTTCTGGTTGAGCTTCTATGCGGGTGACAGTCTGAGCAGCACACGGGACGACCGCCGCCGCGATCATGGTTAAGACAAGTAGCGAATGCTTCATGGTCCAGCACTCCGGTGTTACAGGATTTTCTCTAACTGACTTGTTAACCGCGACCGCTTACATGGGCAAGAAGTCAGCCTTCCTCAGTCCTCCAACGCTTTCTTCGCCGCTCGATATCCTTCCTCTAGAAAATATTCTACGCTTTTGAAATCGAATGTCCCATACCCTTCCAGCCGAGGCCTAATGTAGATGAGTGGGGGTCCGTCCCACTCGGCAACAACTTCCTGACGGCGGCGCCAAGTCATGATGGCGAAGATGCGCTGGTGAACTGCAAGCATTCCTTGTTCAAGGATCGATTTGACATCACCGGTCTCACCAGCGCCTACATCAACTCCAATGATGGCGCTTGCACCTGCTTCGTGCGCACGCTGGAGTGCCAGAGGGTGTGAAGTTCCACCATCTACGAACGCTCTCCCATCAACTTCGAGTGGGGGATAGAAAACAGGTAAAGCCGAAGAGGCATAGACCGCATCAGCCAGTGGTACATCCATTCTCGCTCCTGCCCCGAACCATTCTGTGGATCCGTCTCCGAGGTCGACAGCGTTGATCAGCAGAGGGATTTTCATCGCCTCCCAACCACTCTCCGGAAGCAGTTTCCAGAAGTAATCCCTGAGTGTTTCTCCCCGGAAAACACTCCTCTGGCGGATTCCGTTGATCCATGCAACCCTCCGGTTTACTTGGACGACATCGCGTCTATCCATGGCCAGCGCGATCTCCCACATCTCCTTCCAATCCATGCCGCTCGCCGCAAAAGCCCCGATTAACGACCCGATACTAGTTCCTACAATCCCTGACGGGTGGATTCCATCTTCAGAAAGGGCCCTGAGAACTCCGACCTCTGAAATCCCTTTCAGACCTCCCCCTCCCAGTACAAGCCAAGGGTTATCACCAAGGTCTCCTAGGTTTCCGAACATGCCTATATTATGCGAATTCTCAGTGGATCCTAAACGCACTTGACCCCCCCCTTAGCGTTTTCTACGTTTCCCTACCTGAAAAGCAGAATCATTCTTAATAACCGGAGCCAGAGAGCTCCGATTTGTGTCTAGAGAACTCATGAGTGACACTCGTATTCTGAAGATAGAGAGCCTCGAGGCCAAGGTCGCTTCGGAGAATCTTGATATCCTGACCGGAGTCGACCTAGAGATTGCCAAAGGTGAGGTCCACGCAATCATGGGTCCCAATGGCTCTGGGAAGAGCACTTTAGCAAAGGTACTCGCAGGACATCCGGGCTATGAAATCACAGCAGGAAAAGTCCTATTCAGGGGCCAGGACCTACTTGAGCTGGACGCTGATGAACGATCACGAGCTGGCATCTTCCTAGCATTCCAGTACCCGATCGAGATCCCTGGGGTGTCGATCGCCAACTTTCTGCGCACAGCCCTCCAAGCACATCTCGCTGACGAGGAAGAACTCGACATCTTCGACTTCTCCGATATGCTCACCGAGCGTATGTCGATGCTAGAAATGGACGTTTCCTTCGCTGAACGTCATGTCAATGATGGGTTCAGCGGTGGCGAAAAAAAGCGGAATGAAATCCTGCAGATGGCAGTTCTGAGGCCCACCCTTGCGATAATGGACGAAACCGATTCAGGCCTCGACATCGACGCTCTAAAGATTGTGGCAAACGGTGTGAATAAGCTCACTGAGGAGGATCCGGAAATGTCGATCCTACTTATTACCCACTATCAGCGTATGTTGAACTATATCGAACCTGATTTCGTCCACGTGATGGTAGCCGGAAGGCTTGTACGGTCTGGCGGGTCGGAGATCGCCCTGGAACTGGAGCAAGACGGCTACAAGAACTGGAAAAATTTGAAGCGAGTATCGCCATCCGACGGGGCAGGCGTCCCGAAAACAGCCTAAAGGAGCAGATATCCTCTCATGCCCTACAGCGAGACAATTCGCGACCTCGAACTTGACGAATATAAGTACGACTTTATCACGGAAGCCGAGCCGGTTTACCGCGCAAAGAAGGGCCTGTCAGAGGAGGTCGTCCGGGAGATTTCAGCATACAAGGAGGAGCCTGAGTGGATGCTCGATCACCGCCTGAAGGCGCTCAAGGTCTACGAATCGAAACCAATGCCGACCTGGGGAGGCAACCTCTCAGACCTCGACGCAGTGTTGGACGAAATCTATTTCTACGTCCGTCCCCAAGACCGTATGGAACACTCGTGGGATGATGTTCCCGAGGAAATCAAGGACACATTCGAGAAACTGGGGATTCCCGAAGCCGAACGTAAGGTTCTTGCTGGCGTGGGTGCGCAGTATGAGTCTGAAATGGTATACCATTCACTCCGT
>DCAD01000062.1:180507-180807 GCA_002311875.1 Gemmatimonadales bacterium UBA1142
CGACTCAATTGAAGACGGGCTTAAGAACCACCCGGACCTGTTCCGCGAGTATTTCGGGACAATAATCCCCACCCAAGACAATAAGTTCGCCGCGATGAACGCTGCAGTGTGGTCAGGTGGCTCGTTCGTGTACATACCGCCCGGTGTGCATTTGGACACACCGCTGCAAGCATACTTCCGTGTGAATCAGGAACGAATGGGACAGTTTGAGCGAACACTCATCATCTGTGATGAAGGAGCAAGTGCTCACTACATCGAGGGGTGCACCGCACCTGTCTACTCCACGGAGTCATTCCACTC
>DCAD01000062.1:180890-210038 GCA_002311875.1 Gemmatimonadales bacterium UBA1142
CTACACAACAATCCAGAACTGGTCCAACAACATGTATAACCTCGTGACGCAGCGGGCCATTGTGCATGAGGGCGCAAACATGGAGTGGCTAGATGGGAACCTGGGCTCAAAGCTGACCATGAAGTACCCGTCGTGTTACCTGGTTGGAGAAGGTGCACACGGTGAGATCCTCTCGATCGCATACGCAGGTGACGGTCAGCATCAGGATACCGGCGGTAAGGTCGTCCATGTGGCCCCATACACAACTTCTTCAATCATTTCTAAGTCAATCTCTAAGGGCAATGGCCGATCTACATATCGGGGGCTCTGCAAGGTCCACAAAGGCGCGCACCATGCCCGCTCGAACGTCGAATGTGACGCGCTATTGATCAACGACACGTCTCGCACCGATACGTACCCGTATATCGAAATCGAGGAGAACGATGCCAACGTGGGTCACGAAGCCTCGGTCTCCAAGATTGGTGAGGAACAGCTGTTTTACCTTACCAGCCGCGGTATCTCGGAAGAAGAAGCGATGGCGATGATTGTTCGAGGTTTCATCGAACCGATCGCCAAGGAGTTACCGCTCGAGTATGCGGTTGAGTTGAACAGGTTGATCGAACTGGAGATGGAAGGATCAGTCGGGTAAGCCTGCAGCCGACTCCAAGCCCATACATGACGGACACTACCTCCACCAAAGGTATAACTGAAGCGCTCAATTCCAGTGCCGTCGAGCGCCTTTCCATCGCGGAGCCAGACTGGCTCCGTAAGCGTCGTGAGCACGCTTGGAACGTCTACGAGCAAACTCCGATGCCCACCACCAAACTAGAGGAATGGCGCTACACTGATCTCCGGAAGAAGCTACAACTGAATGTGCTGAAGCTCTCCCAGGCCCCAGTCGCACCGGACAATTCAGCTGCATGGCCCAAACGCCTTCGGAAAGCGATGGAAGAGGACCAGCAGGCCTCGGGTCATATCGTCGTGATCGACGGTCACGTTGTACACACTGATCTTGACACCGAACTCCTAGCTAGGGGCGTGATTTTTTCCTCACTTCATGACGCGATAGAGCAACACTCAGATCTCGTGAGCGACTATCTTTCAACAGGGGCGGTCCCTGCTGAAGAGGGGAAGTTCGCCGCACTAAACGCTGCACTCTGGAGCGACGGGATCTTCTTATACGTGCCAGCGGGAGTTCAACTCGATGTACCGATCAGGGTTACTCGCTGGCTGAGCGAGCCCGGGATTGCGCAATTCGGTAGGGTCCTGATCCTCGCTGAGAGCGCAAGCCGCGTTTCATATGTCGATGAGATTTTGTCTGACGATTTCTCCTTGCAGACCCTTACTTCCAACGCCGTGGAGGTGATCGCTCAGGATGGGGCACACGTACAGTACGTAGCAGTGCAGCGCCTCGGCCGAGGTGTATTCTATCAGTCCGTTCAGCGCACCCTTGCGCATCGCGACGCAACCCTTGACACACTTAACGTCGCTCTCGGAGCCTCAGTCACACGTGTCGATCTCAACGCCCGTCTTCTCGGAGAAGGCGCGAATTCAGATATGCTCGGGCTCTACTTCGGGGACAACGATCAACACTTCGACTTCAACACGAGCCAGGATCACATTGCACCCCATACTACCAGCAACCTGCTCTACAAAGGCGCCCTCGACGCGGCAAGTCGGGCGGTATTCCGTGGCATTATCCGCGTGCAGCCCAAAGCTCAGCGCACGGACGCGTATCAAACCAACCGCAATTTGCTGCTCTCCGGCAAAGCCAGAGCAGATTCACTCCCCAGACTTGAGATAGAGGCGGACGATGTGAAGTGTTCCCATGGGGCGACAATCGGTGAACTCGATTCCGAGGCGACATTTTACCTCATGAGCAGAGGTCTTAGCCGTACACAGGCCGAGCGTCTGGTGGTGCTCGGGTTCTTGGGAGAAGTTCTTTCAAAGCTCCCGCTCGGTGGCGTTGTTGAGAAGGTTACTCGGGTAATCAAAGAGAAGCTGGCACAACATTAACAAGGGAGTACCAACCCGTGAGGTTGAGGCAAGTGAGATATTCTTCCAGGGTTACCGTCCGTGTCTAATTGGGTACGTGTTGCGGCAGTAACCGACTGCGATGTCGGCACCCTCAAAGCCGTTATGGTCGAAAACACCCCTATAGTGCTAGCTAACGTCGACGGAGATGTCTTCGCTCTTCAAGATGAATGCTCCCACGAGGAATACCCCCTCTCGGACGGTGAACTTGAGGGTGAGGATCTGGTATGCATCTATCACGGAGCCCGCTTCGAATGTGCCACTGGCCGTAACAAGGGCCTCCCTGCCATCCGCCCCGTGAAGTCTTTCACAGTCGAAGTCCGGGCCGACGAGATTTACATTGACCTGAGTTGACTCTTCGATGACGACCGCCACACTTGACCCGGTCAGAATTCGCCGGGAGTTCCCGACGCTCGACCAGTCTGTCAACGGACACCCACTTGTGTATCTGGACAACGCGGCAACCTCACAGAAGCCTAGGGCCGTCCTGGACGCGTTAGGGGCGTACTACGAGAACGACAATTCAAACGTCCACCGCGGAATTCATGAGCTGTCCCGACGCGCAACGGTGGCATATGAGGAATCACGCGCTAAAGTCGCTAGTTGGGTTGGAGCAACAGAGCCCGCGGAGATCGTGTGGACCCGAGGTACAACGGAAGCCATCAATCTTGTCTCAACAGCCTGGGGACTCAACAATGTCCGCGAAGGCGATGAGATCCTGATTTCGGTCCTTGAGCACCACTCGAACATCATTCCTTGGCAGCTTCTCGCTCAGCGAACCGGTGCCGTAATCAAATACATCGAGATCGATGACCAGGGACGATGGGTCCTAGAGGACCTGTCCGACCTACTGACAGACAGAACAAAAGTGGTCGCAATCAGTCACGTGTCGAACGCTCTTGGAACGGTGAACCCGGTGAAAGAAGTTGCCGCAGCGGCGCACGAAGTTGGGGCTCTCGTCCTAGTCGACGGGGCTCAAGGGGCAGTGCACATCAAGGTCAATGTCCAGGATCTCGGTGTGGACTGCTACGCGTTTAGCGGACATAAAATGTGCGGGCCGACCGGGATCGGAGCGCTTTGGGCCAGGCGAGATCTACTCGACTCGATGGAGCCGTACCAAGGTGGTGGTGAGATGATACACCTTGTAGAACGAGAGATGAGCACTTGGGCTAAGGTCCCACACAAGTTCGAGGCGGGCACACCCAATATCGCCGGAGCAATCGGTATGGGCGCAGCGATCGACTTCCTCTCTGAAGTCGGCATGGATGCGATCGCAAGGCACGAGCGCGATCTTTTAGCGTACGCGCTGGAACGGGTCAGCGCCGTGGGTGGCGTTCGTATCTATGGCCCTGAGTCACTCGAGGAGCACTCGGCCTTGATCTCATTCACGCTGGGCGACGCTCACCCTCATGATATCGCGACAATTCTTGACTCTGAAGGCATCGCTGTGCGTGCGGGACACCACTGTGCACAGCTGGCCATGAAACATTTTGGAATCTCAGCAACCGCCCGCGCATCGATTTACCTGTACAACACTGAGGACGACATCGACCGGCTCGCAGAAGGTCTTGAGCAGGTCCGAAGTATATTTGCCTAATGGAAACGCCCCAGCTCAGCTCTCTCTATCAGCAGCTGATCCTTGAGCATTACCGTAACCCGAGGAACAAGGGTGAACTGGAAGGGACATCTGTTGAGATCCATATGGCGAACCCGATTTGTGGTGATGAGGTTCGACTGCAGTTGCGCATTCAAGCTGGCCAAATCGAGGAAGCGAAATTTGTCGGCCAAGGCTGCTCGATCTCTCAAGCAGCGATAAGCATGATGACCACGCTGCTTCATGGATGCTCGCTTGCGGACGCGAAAATATTGGCCGAGTGTTTCACGAGGATGATGCATGGTGATCCTGATGCGGCTGAGGACAAGAGGCTAAAAAACCTGCGGGCTCTGCAGGGTGTGAGTAAGTTCCCGGTGCGCATTAAGTGCGCACTTATCGGCTTTGATGCCCTCCAGGAAGCCCTTAAGACACACGCAAAAGAGGACGAAAGCTGACTACTCCTCACGACGTCCATTCCGCCCACCTATCTGACACACAGGCCGGTCCACTCACAGTGTGGGTCTCAACGGCCGGGGTGAGACGAATTGAGTTCGGCCCTCTTCCCCGTGATCGCCATACTGACCCGCCCGAATCCTGGCTGCCCAATCTCCAAAACGCCGCAGAGCAACTCAAACAATACTTCCAGAAGGATCGGACTGTGTTTGACCTTGAACTCGATTTCGGAGGAACAACCACCAGTTTTCAGAACGAAGTCTACGAACGGCTACTCAACATCGAGTACGGACATGTTGTCTCTTATGGTCTGATAGCCGAGGAGATCGGCAGACCTAACATGGCTCGGGCCGTCGGACAGGCAGTAGGAGCAAACCCTATTCCTATTGTTGTACCGTGCCACAGAGTAGTGGCCGCCGACGGTCGTCTTACAGGTTTTGGTGGTGGGCTTCGGGCGAAAGTTGCCTTGCTGACTCTAGAGGGAATAGGGGTTGATGGTCACCAAGCCAACAGCAAGGTACATCCAGAGGTCATTCCCCTGGATCTGTAACAATCTTTAAAAAGAACACCTGCGCGACATTAGCCTACGAGCAGCAATCTACAGCTCGTTAGCACTCACTGGTCCGGTCTAGCGGAACCGGCTGGGAGACAACTTGCTGAACCGCGGCTTTCCTGCATCTAGAACATCCTGCGCAATCATCTCTCCTGTTACCGGACCGAGAGTAAGTCCAAGCATACCGTGTCCAGTTGCGACACTCAGCCCCTTGATATCCTGTAGCGAGCCTATGATCGGCATTCCATCCGAGGCCATGGGACGCAAACCACACCACTCGGATCTTAGGCCATCACTGCCCAGGCTGGGAAAGCACTTCAGAGCAGCATTCGTCAACTGATTAAGTCTCGGGCGCCGCATCACTCGGTTCAAACCTGAAAGCTCCATAGTACCAGCAAAGCGGACAAAATCACCCATCGGGGTGCAAAAAACAGATGCCTCACTGAGCACACACGCAACCCTGATCGGGGGGGCACCACCGGGCCCTAGAGAGTAGTCGCGATGGTAGCCCTTACCGGGCTGCACCGGTAAGTGAATTCCGACCTCATTTAATATTCCCGCGCTAAAAGGTCCTGTCGCTAGAACTACTGCATCAGCACCAATCTCACCTTCGTTAGTGTGCACACCTACGACACGCCCTGAGGCGATTGAAATGCCGAGGACACTAACTCCTTCTGAGATCCCAGCACCCCATAGCTTGGCTCTCTCTGCTAAAGCCTTCAGGAACTTGAGCGGATCCAGGGTACGAGCCTCGGGATAATAGACCCCACCTAGGAGTTCGGGACCAAACTCTGGCTCCCGTCGTCTTAACTCCTCTTCGGTAACGCACTCTGGGTGGTAGCCGTATGCTTCAATTGCAGCCGCTTCATTCTGCGCTTTCCCTAAACCAGCTTCGGTCACACACACTTCGTAGTAACCTTTGCGAATATACCCACACTCAATTCCTTCTTCCTCGATGATGTTATCAAAGCTCTGGAGTGCGTCTTTCCCGAGTGGAGCCATCACCTTCATACATGCTTCCACGTGTTCATCGGTACAGTACCGAACGAAGTCGCGGAGCCATCTCCAGAGGCTCGGATCCCAACGAGGTGGAACGTAGAGAGGGCTTCTTTGGTCCAGCATCCAACCCAGAACCTGACTCAGTCGACCAGGACGATTGAGTGGGGGATGACCGGCCGATACGGTTCCTGCGTTCCCTCCCGAGGCACCAGAACCAATCTCGTCACGCTCTAAAAGCTGAACCTGGGCACCTGCTTTGGCGAGAGCATAGGCACAGCTCACACCAATCACTCCGCCCCCTACGACAACGACGCGCGGCCTACTCATGTCAACGCGCTGTAGGATCCAGCAAAACCTTTATAGAGCCTGTCTTGCCCCGGTTTGCAGCCGTCGAGAGTGCCTGACGGTACTGCCCCAGAGGGTACACGTGCGTGATTATTTCCTCCACGGGTGCACCTGTCTCGACAAGCATGTCATGAGTGATCTGAAACGTATGCTTGCTCTCCCCCCTCCACTCCTCTATCCCATAGCACACATAGCCCTTCACATTCAACTCTCTCGCCCACAGAAACGTTAGGTCAATTTTCCGGATTTCAGCAGCGCAACCCAACATCACGATTCGGCCTCGGGGCGCCGCAAAGCGCAGCGCTTGCGCAATGGTCTGCTGGCTTCCCACGCAGTCGAAGATGAGTGGGAAACCACCACCCGCATATACCTCTTCACCGACAATCGGCATGTAACCACTCGCGCCTGTTTCAACGAGTGCTTGCCGAGCTTCCTCTCCCGGAGACACTACACCACTCGCACCAAGATTTTGGGCTATGTTCGCCTCATGACCTCGCTTGACCTGAGCAATGATTTCACCCTGGTAACCAGCAGCTCGCAAAGACCAAACAGTTCCGAGAGCTATAGGACCACTCCCGATCACTAACGTGGGACCAGGCCCAAACGGTCTAGATCCCAGCGCGGCGTGCATCCCAACAGCGAGGGGCTCAATAAGAGCAGAAGTCCTATCGTTTAAGGCTTCATCCATGGGAAATAATTGGCTTTCGTGGGCGATCATACCCTCAGCCCATCCGCCTGGTAGTGATCCATGATACCCGATGGTCATGCCACGGAGCAGCGGCTCATTCCCGATTACAATTGTTCCCTGCTCACCTGCTCGCTCACATGTAGCTGGCCATCCGGTACTACAGGAAGAGCACTCCGCTCCTGCCCTAAATCCCCTCATCCTGCAGGAAATAACGGGATTTACCGCAACCCTCTGGCCTGGCTCAACACCTGTGACAGCTCGCCCAACCTCCACAACACGAGCCAGGATCTCGTGGCCAAGCACGGCCGGGAAAGAGCCAAATGGCTCCATCGCGGGACTAGCTTTGAAGGTGAGTGCGCCAATATCTGACCCACAAATCCCAGCTTTGAGAATTTCAAGCCGGACCCAGTCGTCCGCGGGTAGCCGCGGCTCAGTTATCTCACCGTACCGCAGTCCACTGAGACCACCGAAAACCGTGGATTCGGTCAGCTTGCCGAGACCCTTTCCCAGGAGATAGCCTGGAATCGTGACATTGAAGGTGACAGCTTGCACCAGCTAGCCTGACCTTTGCTCGTCTGAGTCATTCACTTCAACGGATACCGCAGCATCAGGTGAGGCTTCGAGGAGTTCTCTGGCTTTCTCTGCATCTTGGGGACGCACCCAGATCCGGGCACCAGATGTAAAGGTCATCCCACCATACGCACCACCCGCATCATCAGCTTGTAAGCGGAACGGGATTCCAGCATCGGCTAAGAAGCCAGCGCCGAACTCAGCTTCGTGACGGTTCACGTATTCGGCTATAAGAACATCCCTTCGGCGTGGATAGTTGCTCATGGTCACACGCTAAACTCTGGCCGTGGTCGGAGTAAGTAGTTTACACCACTGCGCGCCAAGGTATAAAGCTCGGCCAACCCGAGGAATTGGCTGCCGCGACCTTCGGACGATAGCGGTTGGCCGCAGAACCTTATTTAAAGAGTTCTACAGAGGCTTGTTCGGATTCCCGATGGTCCGCCACATATGAGACGAGGGTGTGCCGCCGTATCCCAAACCTTCCTTGGGTTGCTTGAAATGGCGCCCAATGATGTCAATGAACGGTTCTATCGAAACGTCCACGCCGTCCTGGAAGGCATAGGTATCGTTCAGGGTCACCAGGCGAGCATCCATGTACCACTCGTGGGCCCGGGCGTGCTGGTAATCGCGCTCTATGTAGGGCTCTGGGATGTAGTCCTCACCGAAGATCCGGTTGTACATCTCCGGATACTCATATCCCACTGACTCGTCCGGATAGAATCGGAGTGCCGCATGGTAGCGGATAGCCCAAGCCACTCGCTCATCAACATAAGGCTCGACCAGCTGTGCACCCCACCACCCGTGATCGACTTTAATGAGATTCTGTACAACATCGTGCAGCAGACAAGCCAAAACCGTTTCTTCAGGTTGTCCGGTCTGGAGGGCGTAATTGGCACTCTGCAAAACATGCCGGGCTGGGGCGAACCGCAGGTTGAAAAAATCCACGAGCGTGGGCTTCTCGGGCATCGGTTCGAATACACGACCGTTCGCTTGGAAGAGGTTTCCGGTACCCCGGGGGGCCCTCGGCTGCTCCTGCTCTTCGTCACAACATGGTCTACGGATCTCACACGGTCTTGCGCACGGGACTCCTAGCTCATCTTTCTCGTGAGATCCGTGGGCGTGATCGTGCCCCTCGAGGAGGTCGATCATGTAGTGCTCAAGCTCCTCGGCTTTATCCTCGGGCGTCATCGCCGCCAGGGCTCCGACGCCTACCGTCGCGAGAAACTTTTTGCGATCGACCTGGATCTCACTCATCATAAACCTCCTCAATGCACGCGGCCCTATCACTCAACATAGGATCTGGGCATGAGGTTACGGGTCAAACTGGTTACTCGCAAACCCCTTACTGGTGTAAGCCGTAAGACCCCATGACGTTGACGGCCGAGCGTGGTGGACCTTAGATCAGCACTATCCGTCCCGTGAGAATGACGCTGGGACTAGCGTTTATGCATTCCGAGGAAACTAGAGATGGTCCGAACTACTATAGTCTTAATCGCCCTAGGTTTTCTCGTATCCGTGGCCCTCCCCGAGGACTCCAGGGCACAGATCCACCGGTCAACATTACATGACTACCGTGTCGTCCCCGTGTCTGATGGCCTCCAGAACCCATGGTCGATCGCATTCCTGCCAGGTGGCGATATCCTAGTCACAGAGCGCCCCGGGAGGCTCCGGGTCATCCGTGAGGGCATGCTACTCCCTGACGCGATACCGGGTGTGCCGGAGGTGTTCGCACGAGGGCAGGGTGGCCTTATGGACGTACAACCCCACCCTGATTTTGCTTCGAACGGTCTGATCTATATCACTTACTCGAAACCCTACACTGACCTAGAAGGTGCGAGGACGGTTCTTATTAGGGGTACCTTCCAGAATGATGCCTTAACAAACGTTGAAGAACTCTTTTCTGCCCAGGCCGTTGGTGGTGGACACTACGGTTCCCGCATAGCGTTCGACGGCAACGGTTACGTCTTCATCACGGCCGGAGATCGACAGGTACCGTCGCGTGGAGATCTCTACGCTCATCCGGCCCAGGATCTCTCAAACCACCATGGAGTCGTCGTCCGTCTACACGATGATGGTCGTATTCCAGCGGACAATCCTTTTGTGGGTACAGAAGGGGCGCTCGGCGAAATCTGGAGTTACGGGCACCGTAACCCACAGGGCCTCGCCTTCCACCCCATGACCGGGGAATTGTGGGCAAACGAGCACGGACCGCAGGGTGGGGACGAACTCAACGTCGTCCTCCCTGGACGCAATTATGGTTGGCCCGTAATCGGGTATGGCGTCAACTATGGAAGCGGCTCAACAATCCACGAAGGGACGCTCAAGGAAGGGATGGAATCCCCAAAGCATTTCTGGGTTCCGTCGATCGCAACCTCGGGACTGATGATCTACACCGGTGACAAGTTCCCAGCATGGCGCGGCAATATTTTCGTGGGCGGCCTGGGCGGAGAACAACTCTCACGTCTCACCATCGATGGTCATACCATCCTCAATGAGGAGACCCTCTTCCAGCGGATGGGACGGATTCGTGATGTCCGCCAAGGACCGGATGGGTATATCTACTTGGCGATTGAAGATCGACGGGGTGCCCCAACTGGTGTTGTGCGTATTGAGCCAGCCGGCGCGAGGTAGTACTGAGAGCTAGCGGCCGACCTCCACTCGCTCGTCGTCTAGCTTCACCTCACCGTTCTCCCTTAGCTCGTCCAGCCAACTCAGGTAGCCAGTCGCGTCCACGAACGCGTGTGGCTCACCGGGGGCTCTCTCTGCGAGTAGATCTCGGCGCTCGAAGAGTCGGCCCATGCCCGGATGGTTCGCCAGGTTTACCTGAATGGGTTTCGCTTGTGCTAGTTCTTGGATACGCCGAACGCTCCTCAGGTACACTTCCGTCCGCTCGACACCTTCAAGATTCAACCCCACCCCACCAAACGTGAACGCCCTGTGTTCCGTCTCCCCATCGCGGACAGCTAGTTCCGACAGGACGCCGGGTGTGTGCCCTGGCGTTACATAGAAGTGGACGGTCGTATTACCTACCACAATTTCATCGCCGTCAGTTGCGACCATATCCCATACTAGAGCCTGTTCCTAGGGACCGAGGGGGGCTTCCGTCAACTCCCAATCAGCCTCTGTCATGACCACTTGGGCGCCAAACTGTTGCTGGAGCTCGCCTGCCCCACCCACATGATCAAAGTGCCCGTGTGTGACCAGGATGTACTCAAGGTCCTCAGGGTCAAAACCCAGGCCCTTGATATCTTCAATCGCGGTGTCAACAAAATCACCATAGAGAGCATCAATCATGATCAGTCCATCACCGGTGTCGACTAAATACGCAGAGACCCACCCAATCCCGATGTAGTACACGTTGTCGAAAATCGAGAAGGGCTCGACCCGTTGCAGAGCTGGATCAGATCGAGCAGACCTGTTCGTGGAGGTGACTGATGCTTCAGGTAATGCGCCGGTATCACTGTCTCCCGCTGTGCATGCGCAGACTCCCAAAGTGAAGACAGCCCATATCGTTAATCTCATGGCGTTCCCCGCTTACCGTGCCCAAGCTCAGACATGATAAGACCAGCTAGCTAGCTGAGCGACGGGAGGCAAAAGTCCGCACAGAACAAGTCAGGTAAAGAGACTTGATTAGGCCCCTTCCTTCCCTAGACGTCGCTTGACATTCCCGCGAGCTTGCTCCCGTCTTCAGCCCAACTATGCGCTGGCTCGCGGTCACCTGAGCGAAAGCACGAGCGGGCATCACCCGGTCACGTGCAAAAGTCGTCTAAGGAAGCCCATGGCGATTCAAGGTCAACAAACAGATAAGGCACGAACCATAGGGCTCTGGTTGGGACTCGCGGCCTTCCTGTTACTCATGTTATTCCCAGTCGCGTCCACGAATGAAGCTGCAAGCAAGATGGCAGCAGTAGCTTTACTGATGGCAATCTGGTGGGTAAGTGATGCGATCCCGCTTTTCGCGACAGCTCTCTTACCTCTAGTCCTCTTCCCCATGCTCGGCATCATGGATAGTGGAGCAACCGCACCGATTTATTTCAACAGTATCATTGTGCTGTTCATCGGTGGCTTCATGATCGCTCTGACAATGGAGAAGTGGGATCTACACCGAAGAATTGCGCTAAACATCATCCATCTCGTCGGCGGAGGCCCTTCCCGGATCGTCTTGGGCTTCATGATCGCCACAGCGTTTCTATCGATGTGGATTTCGAATACGGCCACCGCCGTAATGATGGTCCCGATCGGCCTAGCGATAATCCTTCAAGTCGAAGATGACTTCGGGGCGGAGCGAACTCACTCATTTTCGGTCGGTCTCATGCTCGGGATTGCATATGCGGCCTCAGTCGGGGGTTTGATGACACTTCTTGGCACGCCTCCGAATCTCTCGTTCGTGCGCATATTTGAGATTTTGTTTCCGGAAGCTCCTTCCATCGCGTTCGGCCAGTGGATCGTTGTAGCCGTGCCCATCGGGATCGTCATGATAGGGTTCATTTGGCTACTGATAACACAGGTTTTCTACCGCACCCCCCAGGATCTTACCGTGGACCAAGCCGTGGTCGAGAAGGAACGAAGCCAGCTCGGCGAAATGTCCTTCGAGGAGAAAGTCATACTGGCGGTCTTCACGACGTCAGCCATCCTCTGGGTGTTTCGTGTAGACCTAAATCTCGGTTTGCTGACCATCCCAGGCTGGTCACGACTACTACCCTTCCCAGAGATGGTCGACGACGGAACAGTCGCTATAGCAATGGCATCCATCCTATTTCTGATCCCAACCCGAGATCGCACGAAGGGATATCGGCGGATCATGGGTCCCGACGTGATCCCTAAGCTGCCCTGGAATATCGTGCTCCTGTTTGGTGGTGGCTTCGCTTTAGCCTCAGGCCTGCAACAAACCGGGCTCGCCACCCTGATCGGGGAGCAATTGCAGGTCGTTGGGAACCTCCCGACATTCGCTATGATCATTCTCGTTTGTCTGATGATCACCTTCCTCACAGAACTGACAAGTAACACAGCTACGACCGAAATGATTCTCCCTGTGCTTGCTGCAGTGGCGGTAGTAACAGGGACCCATCCGCTACTGCTCATGATCCCCGCGACGATTTCAGCTTCTTGCGCTTTCATGATGCCAGTTGCAACCCCCCCGAACGCAATCGTATTTGGGAGCGAGAGGCTTTCGGTCGGAGAGATGGTCCGTATCGGGATCTTCCTCAATTTGATCGGGGTCGTAGTGATCACTGCGATAGTCCTGGCCGTGGGTACGACAGTGTTTGGGATCGACCCGTCGATGGTGCCTGACTGGGCTAGCTCCATAGCGGCCGGACCCGAAGGGTAGGTTCATAATGAAGACGGCGATTGTAGCCGGGGCACGCACCCCATTTGTCCGCTCGGGAACTGATTTTGCGAACCTTACGGCGATTGATCTAGGCAAATACGCAGTAAGGGACGCCCTGGCGCGTAGTGGTCTTAAGGGGGCAGAGGTTGACCAGCTGATCTACGGTACGGTGGTGCATGACACGAAAGCACCAAACATCGCACGTGAGGTTGGGCTAGCTGTGCTCCCGAAAGGGGTACCTGCAGTCACGGTTTCCAGAGCCTGCACCTCCGCGAACCAGGCGATCACGGACGGCACGCACCTCATCGAGGTCGGCCAGGCGGACGTGGTCGTCGCGGGAGGGTCGGAGTCACTCTCACGAATCCCTATTACGGTCAGTGACAAGTTCTCTAATGCGCTTGTAACTGCCGCGAAGGGGAAGACGCTCGGTCAACGACTTGCTCCATTTACCAGCTTACGGCCGAGAGATTTGGTCCCGGTAGCTCCGGCCATTGCCGAGCCTACGACAGGTGAGACCATGGGGGCTTCGGCTGAGCGAATGGCAAAAGAGAATCACATCTCCCGTGCAACGCAGGATGCATGGGCCCTTCGTTCACACGAACTAGCGGCGGCAGCGGCTAGAGACGGGAGGCTGACTAAGGAAATAGGCACGGTATACGTGCCTCCAAATTTCGAGAATGTCGTCTCAACCGACAACGGTATCCGCACTGACTCTTCCCTGGAGAAGCTAGGCACCCTCCGTCCGGTCTTCGATCGGAAGCACGGCTCAGTCACCGCCGGTAACTCCTCCCCCCTCACTGACGGAGGATCGGCAGTAATCCTCATGAACGAGGAGAAGATGCGCGCCGAAGGTATTGAGCCCATGGGGTATGTGCGGAGTTGGGCGTGGGCTGCTCTCGACCCCTCTGGGCAACTCCTGCAAGGCCCGGCCTACGCTGTACCACTCGCCCTCGATCGGGCCGGTCTTGCGATGAAAGATATTGGCCTAATGGAGATGCACGAAGCGTTCGCCGCTCAAGTGTTATCGAATCTCCAGGCTCTGGCGTCCAAACAGTTCGCAGAAGAGGAATTAGGTCGAAGCGTAGCTGTCGGTCATCCGGACCCAGATCTTATCAATGTGATGGGCGGATCTCTTTCGATCGGTCACCCATTTGGAGCAACCGGCGGCCGTCTGACCATCACGCTTCTGAACGAAATGGCCCGCCGGGACATCGAATTTGGATTGATCACCGCTTGCGCCGCAGGCGGCATGGGCTTCGCGATGGTAGTGGAACGGCGCTAGCTCTTCATGTAACCCTTGGACGGATAAGCCTGGGGCCTAACCTCCTAATGAATTAGCAGGCTCAGAATCCCAGAGCATTACCCTCCTTGCTCAAGTTCCTTATCGAGTTCCTCCCGCACTTCACGGCGTCGCCTACCTTCGCGGAATCTCCTCTCGTCCTCGGGATCGGAAAGGTCTAGTGGTGCTACCCGACGTGGCCGATGCTCTTCGTCGATAGCTACAAAAGTCAGTAAGCAGCTGTTGGTAAGTCGCTCCACACCGGTTAGGAGGTTTTCGGCGAGAACCTCGACACCGACCTCCATGGAAGTGCGCCCTACGAACCTTACTCTTGCCGTGCAGGTAACAAGTTCCCCGGTGTAAATTGGCTCTTTGAAGTCAACGCGATCGATAGAGACAGTCACACAGGGTCCACCTGCATGCCGCATCGCTGCGACTGCTGCCGCTCGATCGACCATCGAAAGGAGCTCGCCACCGAAAACATGTCCCAGATTGTTCACCTGGTTGGGCATCATCAACTCGGAGACTACGGCAATAGTATCTTTAGGCTTACGAGGGATCAGTTCTGAATCTGCCATACGACCCTTCCAGTCGAGTTCCTGAGCAAATGTGAGAATATGGTGTTGCGAGCGGCTGCACCTCGCCAGCATCCTGTCTAGACTGAATAAAGCTGACTCACCGGCGGATAAAAAGGGAGCATCGGAATGCACAGAGTCACTCTAGTGGTAGCTATCTGCAGCATGTTGGTGGGCGAGACCGCCACCGCCCAAAGCCCAGAAGCTAAAGTCATGGCAGCAATCCATCAGGTCTTCGATGGGATGCGCGCCGCAGATCCCGCGATGGTCGCCGCCGTATTTGCTGACAACGCGCGTTTCGCAGTCGTGCGATCAAAAGATAGTCTTCCGGAAATCAGCACCCAACCGGTGGCTGAATGGATCGGCGCTATCGGTGAATCTGGAGGGAGCTGGGATGAGCAAGTCTACGATATGGACGTCCGGATAGACGACAACGTCGCGTCAGCATGGGTACCATATACCTTCTACTTGGAAGGTTTGATTTCCCATTGCGGTGTGAACTCGATTGAGTTGCTCCGAAATGGGGAACACTGGGAGATCACTCAGCTGTCTGACACGCGTAGAATTGAGGACTGCCCGGATCCTTTGGGGAATTAGGTGATGGACCTATTGTAGGACTATCTGCGGCTCAGTCAGACGGTACGATAGGGAAAATACTGTTACGTGATACGTAACTTCTCCAAAACGCGTCTCACGTATACTGGGACCATCGCCCTTCTCCAGTCCGCATCGACAATAAGGTTCTCGAGTGGGTGACACTGCTCGTGGGCGCGTTCAGCAAGTTCATCGATCATGTCAGCATCCAAAGTGCCTCCCACTGCAAGATCATCCCATCCGGAGAGAGCACGAGGGCGTGCTCCAAGTGCTGTAACCACGCCGTTAATCGACTGAACGGTCCCATTCCCTTCGATATCTGCTGACACAGCTACCGTCAGGAGTGGGAAGTCAATCGACTTGCGTTGCCGAAGCTTCGCATATGCCTGCCGCCGACTGGCCGCACCGAGTGGAATGCGGATTTCGGTGACAATTTCAACCGGAGTCCTCCGCGTGTTGTATATGCCATCCGTTATGAAAAACTCCTCGATCGGGAGTCGCCGCTCTCCGTCAGGCCCAGCGAGCGTGACCATTGCTCCGAGGGTCATTAGCACTGGTGGTGTATCAGCTGAGTGAGCTGCAACGCATTTCTTTCCAACGTTAGTGACATGGCAAACTGTGCCGTCTTTCTTGAGGCAATAACCCAGTGCCCCCCGCCAAAATGATGTCTGGTTGTAGTAGGTACAGCGAGTATCGAGACAGAGATTCCCACCGATCGTTCCCGCGTTTCTAAGCTGAGGACCCGCTACATGACCCGCAGCATCGGCGAGGGCCGGGAATAGCTTCTGCACCTCCGGATGTCCGGCCACTTCCGCGAGTGTTTCAGCCGAACCAATCCGGAGATCACCGTTCTCCTCACGGATTCCACTCAACTCGGTCACGCTCTTGAGCGCTATGAGATGGGTCGGTTCAAAGAGCCTATGCTTCATATTTGGGATGAGATCCGTCCCACCGGCCACATACATCGCTTCTTCCGCATACTGGTCCATGAGACCCGTGGCTTCGGCTACCGAACTAGGCTTGTGGTAGCTGAAAGGAGGTAGTCTCAGCACGTCACCTCTCCCTTGCTGAGGTGGCTTCGCGCCGTGGTTCATCTTGAGGACGTGCGATAATGATGCCGTCCTGTCCCTCTATCTTCTCTATCCGCTCTGCAAGTGAGGTCTCACTAATCTGCACCGCCTCCCCCACGAGTGGTGCATGAAGAAGGTGAAGGGTCCCATCGATCCAAAGCGCTATACCAGTATGGGCAACGTCTAGCCCGGCCAGAGTACTCGTTGCCGCAATGATGTCACCGTCATGGATCTTCTGGGCCACCTCATCGATTCGGTCCATTGGCACGTACCGTCTGCCAGCCGCGCTCAGGCGCTCTTCCGTCTCTTTGATCAACGAGATGTTTGATGTGTCTACTAACTGCGCGTAGGCGTCAGTATGGGTCGACATAAAGTCGACCGGTTCGGAATCGAGAATGCCGCTAAGCTCTGCACTAATGTTACGCACCAGACCCCTTCGGTGATTGTCTTCAACCCAATCACTGAAGTAGTGCAAGCGACTCGCATAGCCATCGATTTGACCATCCCTGTACCGATGCTCACTCAAAATGGACTCGTAGACGTCCTCAGCGGATTTGCGGTCCTCGAGGAGGGACTGAGCCCCTGCCGTACGCACAAAGCGGGACATCGCAAAGACGTTTTCTACAAAGGTCACACAGTCAAGACCACGGAAATTGATTACGAGTCGCTCGAATCCCTCCACCTCGAGTGTCCCGGGGACGTAGGCGGTCCCGACAAAAGAACGCCCTATATCGGCCATTACTGCACCAACCGACAAGGTGTCCAATCCCTGTCCTAAAGCCCATGAGACCTTGGCCTCGAAGATCGACCAGTCATCTTCTCCCCAGGAACCATGGTCCTGCGTGTCTCCTCCCTTCTCTAGATCCGCAACTTCTATCCCGGTAGGACTGGCTGGCATGGAACGAAACAGGAGCACAGCCGCTGACATCACAATCACAATTGCGAGCCATCCTGGTACAAGGCGGTGCGGTTTCATGATCCTGATGACATTGATCGGGCGGGTGCAGCCTCAGGGGTTACTGGAAGACCGCCGGGAAAAGCTGGTTTACCCAGGGCCCCGACTTCTCGGGCTTCCTCGATTGCCCGCCACATGTTTGGCGGGGAGAAGGGTAGTTTGTCCATCCGGACACCGATTGCGTCATAAATCGCATTTGCTATCGCAGGAATTGAAGGATGGAGCGGCCCTTCTCCCGCTTCCTTGGCTCCATACGGACCCTCTGGATCGATTGATTCCACAATCAAAGACTCAAATTCTGGCGTGTCGAGACTGGTGGGGATGCGGTAGTCGAGAAGTGACGGAGCATTGTGCAGCCCGGCTCGCCCCTGTTCAGGACTCTTGAAAATCTGCTCCTCCATGAGAGCCTCACCGAAACCCATGTAGGCGGAACCCTCCATTTGACCTTCGACCAGAACCGGGTTGAGGGCCCGACCACAATCATGTGCGACCCAAATCTTTTCGACCTCGACTACACCGGTCTCGACATCAACCTCAACTTCAGCCACGTGAGCAGTGAACGAGTAAGCAGGAGAGGCACCGATTGTACCTCCCCGGTAGTCGCCATGAACATCTTTCGGTGTGTTGTACCAGCCCGTTGCACCCAACGTCCCGAATCTGGCCTCGGCGAGGTTGAAAGCTTCCCGGATCGGCATCTGCCGTTCAGTGTCAGATGCCCACATCGCGATCCCTCCCGCAAGAAGCACCTCGTTGGCCTCTATCTTCCACTCCCCAGCGACCGCCTGTTGGACCATCTCGCGCAACTTGGTTGCGGCGTCAATCGCCGCATTGCCAAGCATGAACGTTACTCGGCTAGAATAAGCCCCTAAATCCACCGGCGTGAAATCGGTATCTCCCCGGAGAACCCTCACGTATTCGAGGGGCACACCAAGTTCTTCGGCGGCGATGTAGGCAACCATCGAATCACAGCCCTGCCCAATCTCACTCGCACCACTGAAGACAGAGACCCGTCCCGAGCGGTCAACCTGCATCTGCACGCCGGAGTGCGGCATGTCGTTGGGATAGATTGGGTAGTTCGTTCCAGAGATATAGGTCGATCCCGCCACCCCTACACCTCGGCCGAACGGCAGTTGGCGAAACTTGCGACGCCAACGGCTCGCACGCTCAACTGACTCGAGGCACTCTAGGAAGCCGTTCGAGGTGATCCGCAACTGATTCACCGTGCGTGTGTTTGAACCAATGAAGTTTCGGCGCCTGAACTCAAACGGATCCAGGTCGACCCTTTCAGCGAGCTTGTCAATCTGGACCTCAAACGCGAATCGTGGCTGCACAGAACCATGGCCGCGCTTGGGGCCGCACGCCGGCTTGTTTGTGTACACACGGGTTGAATCAAACCGATATGCTGACATCGAATACGGCGCACAGAGCAACTGTCCAGCGTAGTACGTGGTCACGAGACCGAACGACGCGTACGCGCCCCCATCAAGTACAATTTCCGCGTTAACCGAAGTGAGCTTCCCTTCCTCGGTGCAGCCCATTCGGTAATTCATGTGGAACGGGTGTCGTCCACGGTGCGCGTAAAACACTTCCTCACGAGTATAGAGAATCTTCACTGGGCGGGCCGCCAACATTGATAGCTTGGCCACGCAGAACTCCAGGTCGAATGGCTCACTCTTTCCACCGAAAGCACCGCCGACTAGTGGCTGGATCACCCTAATACGCGCTGGGTCCAACTCCAGAACTCGGGCAAGTTCGCGGTGCAGATAGTGGGGCACCTGCGTAGCCGACCAGACCGTCAGCTTACCCACTCCGTCCCAGAGACCGATCGCGCAGTGCGGCTCAATGGCTGCGTGCGTGCTCCCCTCGAAAAAATATTCGCCCTCGACAACAATATCTGACCCGGCCATGACGTCATCAACTTCGCCGAACTCCAGGCAAACCTGCTTCGTTACATTGCCGTTCCCTCCTTCCTTCTTCGGCTCATGTACGTATGGCGTCGACCCATCAGCTGCCAGCGATTCGTAGGGATCAAGAAAGGCGGGGAGTTCCTCATACTCGACGTGGATGAACTCTAGAGCACGGATCGCTAGGTCTTCATCGACCGCAGCGACAGCGGCTACCGCATCACCAATATACCGGACGCGGTCTATGCATAGCGGGTATTCGTCAGCCGTCCAGGGGATGATGCCATACTTGATCGGGATGTCACCGCCGGTAATGACAGCGTGGACACCCTCAAGCGCTTCAGCCTCGGATACGTCAATCGCCACGATCCGGGCGTGCGGATGGGGCGACCGAAGGATCTTCCCATGAAGCATCCCTGGGAGGACGATGTCATCCGTGAAAAGTGCCCGGCCGGTAGCCTTATCGAGCCCCTCTATTTTCCGCATCGGTGTACCGATTAACGTCAAGTCCGACTTATCCTTATGGGGCTTCCTGATCATCTTCCGGATTCACCCAACTGAGCTTCGACTTGCAATCTCTGGCCCGCGCTTGCCACGGCGTCGTAGATCTTAGAGTAGCCTGTGCACCTGCAAAGATTTCCGGACAGGGCTTCCTTAATCTCTGTTCTTGAAGGCGAAGTTGTCTTTTCGAGCAGCACGGCGGCCGAACAAAGAATCCCGGGAGTACAAAACCCACACTGGGCGGCCCCGTGCAGGTCAAACGCATCCTGTAACGGATGGGGACCTTCCACGTCAGCCAAACCCTCTACGGTCACGATGGCATGTCCCTCGGCCTCAAAAACCGGAGTGATACACGATAGTGTCGGTCGGCCATCTAGGATCACAGTACAGGCTCCGCAGTCACCTTTGTCGCAGCCCTGCTTAGAGCCTGTGAGGCCAAGTCCATACCGCAAGGCTTCCAAAAGAGTGAAGTGCATTGGCACTCCGACCTCCCTCAGGTCGCCGTTAACGGTGAGTCTCACGATTTGGGTCACGGCTGGCATAACGAAAAGGTGGCCGTGTAAACGTGGGGCTGCAACGGTGATGCTGAACCGCACCCGTGGAACCCGAGCCGTCTCAGGGGTAACTTTGGTTCCTGACAAGCCACTAGGAGCCAAACCATGCCGTACCCGGAGATGATGATCGCACCAATGCGTCAGGACCTCGTGCAAGTCGGCTTCAGTGAAATGAAGACGCCGGAAGACGTGGATAATGTACTCGGTACAGACAAGGGGACCACTTTAGTAGCGGTAAATTCGGTCTGTGGCTGTGCCGCAGGGATGATGCGTCCAGCAGTATACATGTCGCTTCAGGGAGAAAAGAAACCTGAAGTCCTCACTACGGTCTTCGCCGGACAAGACCTAGAGGCCACGGAACGCACACGTGATTACATCGTCGGCTTTCCGCCCTCATCTCCTTCAGTAGCGCTCTTCAAGGACGGGGAGCTCGTCTATTTCATGGAGCGCCACCTGATTGAGGGTCGTAATCCAGAAGACATCGCGAATGATCTGCGGACTGCATACGAAGAGCACTGCTGACTGGGCAGTGTCTTCCTAGGAGGCCTTCTGAGTTCCGACCTTCTATAACCATAACCAACTGGGTTACTGAGCAGGACTCTGGCTCGAGCGGCTAACGCCCTCTGATTCGGTCCCTTTGACGGGCAGCGAGCTCAACAAGCCGTCTGAGTTCCGCAATGGGATTATCAGAGTCATCAACCTGAAGTCTGAGCACCACATCGTTGTTGAGCCAAACCCCACCGTCCTCTTTGACAATGATCATTGCTGCCGACTGCATACCCCGACTGTCACCACCGGCGGCTTGACCTGCCTCGAGGGCGGCTTGGAGGCGAAATGATAGGTGCCCCTCTGTGCCTCCGAATGCTTCTATCATCATATCGACCACTTCCGGTCCAGCTAAGATATTTCCCTGAGCCGACACATGAGTGCCAACTCGGTGGCCTGCCCAGTCGGAAGCGCGTGATCCGGTGTGGGTTGCAACATTGCCTTGGGAGTCCATCACGGAGAATTGCCGCCCGAGTTTTGTCCACTGCTCGGGGCGGGGATCCGGATCATCCGAGAGGAGCCGTTCGACAATTTGCTGCGGACCCAAGCCCTGCCGGAGCAACTCTAAGCCTTGTGGTCCATAACTAACATCCACAATCGCCTGGGTCGTCACGACACCCACATTCGCCTCAGCCCAAAGAACTCCGTTTCCCACCGCAAAGACCCGCGATTGCACAGCCCCACCCACTTCTCCAGTATCCGGGTCATACCCGAGGATGGAAAAGGTCGCCACGGGCGGCCAGGGAACTGTCGTATCATCAGTGGATTGAGTGCTGACCTGGCCCCATAGGGCTGAAGCACCCATGAGAAGTGCGACCCCTACTAGGCTACTGAATGCGCTGAGAGTTTTCATAAGTATTCCTCCCGGACTGGGGCGAAGACATCGAGAATCCTACAGGCGGTATGTGCGACACCGGAGTGTGGTACATCCGGAGGAACCACGAAAACGTCGCCCGCTTCGAGGAGGTGGGGCGTCCCGTCCAGTACTAACTCGAAGGTGCCCTTGAGCATGTTCACAATCTGCTCGTGAGGGTGATGATGTTCCGGAAGTGGCTTGCCTGGATCAATTTCCCAATAAACATGGGTGGTACGTTCGCTATGGACGAAGCGCCCGTGGTACCCCTTCATGATCTCCCGAGACTCCGTCGCCCAGATGTCGATTTTCCCCATTGTCACCCTTCCTCCGAAATCGGCTGCGTTGCCGCGAAGCGTTCTAGAATCTTAATGGTCATGATCACACCGCGACGGACGTTCTCTTCTGTTACCCGTTCGTTGTTACCGTGCACGCCCCCCGCATCCTCCGAGGGTGTCGCAGTCGCGGTGTACCCGTAACTGACAATGCCGAGGTCTCGAAAAAAATGGCTGTCAGTGAAGCCACCCTGAACCTGTGGCACAAAGCTAGCTCCAGGCAGCGTCTCCAAAGTCACTTCCCTGATCATCTCGTAGAGCTCAGTATCCGTAGTCGAGACTGCGGGAGTAAACCCCATTAACACCTCGATCTCTACCTCAGGACCCACCACAACCTGAAACTCTCGGAGCCATGCTTGAGGATCCTGATCAGGTAGCAGTCGGCAGTCGATCTCTGCCCACACTTCTGGTGACACTACATTGATCTTGTTACTCCCTTCGAAGCGCGTGATTGAGCAGGTGTTTCGAGTCAATGTGTGAAGCGATGGGTTGTAGAGCTGAAGTTCCTGGAGCACGCCCGGTTCCTGGATCGCAGAGGCGAGGTCTTGGAATCGCGTTTGCCATGGCTCAGGATGCCGCGCCGCCATTCCCCTGAAGTGGGAGTCAACCGCAGGGATGATGCGCGCTTCGAACCGGTGAAGACGCAAACGTTCCAGAGCTTCGATTAGTTCGAGTGAAGCATATGACACGAGCGGTCGGGAACCGTGCCCTGGCTCCCCCGTTGTCTTGAGACGCAGCCAATAGGGCACCTTTTGAGTTACCTCGACCCCGAACTGCACTCTGCCCTCAACGACCGAGCCACCGCCACCTTCGTTGAGTAAGAAACCAATGTCACTGAAGAGTTCGGGCCGGTTCGCAACGAGCCAACCTGCTCCTAAGAAGCCTCCGGCCTCTTCGTCAGCAGTCGCCATGAAAACCACATCGCGGTTGAGAGGAATCCCTGACCGATGAAGTGCGAGAAAGGCGGCAACATGCAGAATGCCACTTGTTTTTGTATCGAGAGCACCACGACCGTAGATATAGCCGTCTCTGAGGTCCCCTGAGAGTGGATCGGTCGCCCAATAGCGCTCATCGGCCGGTACGACATCCATGTGGTGCAGCAGGACGATACCTGGTCTATCACCACCCTCGAGTCTGGCCCAAATATTTCCTCGGCCAGGGGCCGATTCGGTGATCTCGTATTTGATACCCTCGGCATCGAATATCCGCGCGAAGAACTCCGCTCCGCGAATCTCGTTCCCGGGAGGATTTATCGTGTTGATGCGTATGTATTCTTGCAGCCAGCCCACGGCTTCGTCCTGCAGGGCTCCAAGATCGACCTGGGCACTGATATGCGGAGCAGTTACACCGAGCACCGTGATTGCGATGGAGCACTGTATTGTTTTGAGCATCATCCATCCTCCGGGTCTGATAAGGGTCCATTCCGAGTCCGGGAGGCGGTAAGATGCAACCCCGGCCGATTTCCTGGCAATTCGAGTAGTCACCGCGCATTGTACCGGACGGTTTCGAGGCTTCACGGAAGTGGCCTGGGAGTCGCCGGTCAGACGAGTACCACACCGAACCCCACCTAATGAGTGTGAGAGATGATTGACCCAAGAGCCCTGCAATCCCGTCGTAAGTTCCTCGGCGGCCTCGCCGCTGGTGCCCTAGCCGGCGGCGCCGCCCCTAAGTTCTTGTCCGCCACGGAACGGAATCGCATTCACGCTCTCGTCAGGCAAACACATCAGTCTGCCAACGACCAGGTCCAGCTCGCAGTTGTCGGAGCTGGAGGAATGGGGATGGCTGACGTGGAAACGGCACTGACTGTTCCCGGAGTGAAGCTGGTGGCGGTCGCAGACTGCTTCGACGGACGCCTTGAGGCTGCCCGTGAGCGCTATGGGCGAGATTTGTTTACCACTCGTGACTACCGTGAAGTCCTGGCCCGGGATGACGTCGATGCTGTGATCTGCGGTACACCTGATCATTGGCACAAGAAGATCTCCGTGGAAGCGCTCAGAGCTGGGAAATCTGTGTACTGTGAGAAACCCATGGTGCACAGCATCACCCAGGGCGGTGATGTGGTCAGGGCGCAAAATGAATCCGGCAAGACCTTCCAGGTGGGTAGCCAGGGAATGAGTTCGCTTGGTAACGAGAAGGCAAAAGAGCTACTTGCAGCAGGAAAGATCGGAGAACTGAACTACGCTGAAGGGTTTTGGGCCCGCAACGACCCAATCGGTGCATGGCAATACGCAATTCCTGATGACGCGTCGGAGAAAACCGTCGATTGGGAAATGTTTCTCGGTGATGCTCCCAGAACATCCTACGATCCGCTACGGATATTCCGCTGGCGAAACTACCGTGACTACGGAACTGGGGTCTCAGGCGACCTCTTCGTCCATCTCTTCTCGAGTCTCCATTTCATCACGTCATCTCTGGGGCCACGCAAGATCATGGCACAGGGTGGTCTGCGCTATTGGAAGGACGGGCGTGAGGTACCAGACATCCTGCTGGGAATGTTCGACTACCCGGAGACTGATGTGCACCCACCGTTCAACCTCTCACTCCGTGTGAATTTCGTTGACGGTACTTCGGGAACGACATTCCTACGCTTGGTCGGGAGCGAAGGCGCGATGGACGTGACTTGGACCGAAGTCGTCCTGCGCCGTAACAAAGCTGTCAGCCCGACTGACGTCTTCAGTCAGAGGAAAGCCGATGAAATGGACCAGGGAATCGAAGCACGGAAGCAGATGCTCCCCCCCGCAGAGAGCATTTACATGGTCGAAGATGGTTACATGGGAGCGCACTTTGATCACTTCATGAATTTCTTTCGCGGTGTTCGTGACGGTAGCTCGGTAAATGAAGACGCAGAGTTTGGGCTACGCGCTGCAGCGCCAGCCCTAGCCTGCAACGACAGCTACTTCGGTGAGCAGGTTGTGAGCTGGGACCCTGTAAAGATGGAGGTTATGTGAGGGTGCGTGTCATGCGGAGGGCTGGGGTGTGCTTCAGCGTACTGGGCTTAGTGTCAGTTCTTACCGTCTGTTCTCAGGCTGAGCAAGCAAGGGATGAGGTGCGTGCCGAAGCAGGAATCAGCCATGAGGCAGAACACAACATGCTCACGTCGGAAGAAGTGGCCGCAGGCTGGATCCTTTTGTTTGATGGTGTTTCAACAAACGGGTGGCGTGGGTACTTAAACACATCGTTTCCTCAGGAAGGATGGGCCATAGCCGACGGCAACCTGGTCGTGTTTGCTTCGGACGGAAGTGAAGGTGGGCTTGGTGGCGATATCGTTACCGAGCAGCAGTTCTCTGACTTCGAACTCGTCTTCGACTTCAAACTTTCACCCGTAGGCAATAGCGGAGTGTTCTACCGAGTGAAGGAGGTTGATGGCACGACGATGTGGGAGGTGGCTCCAGAATTTCAAGTGCTCGACGATACTGCTTATATCGATATGGGCACCATGGACATGAACAAGCACCTGACGGGGGACAACTACGACCTCCATTCGTCCATGGTCACTGCGACTAGCCCGGTAGGTGAGTGGAATACCGGCCGGATAGTCGTCTTAGGAAACCACGTCGAGCATTGGCTCAACGGTCAGCTGACTGTCCAGTACGATTACTACACCGACGAATGGAAGGACTTGGTCAGAGTAAGCAAGTTCGACCCGGCCCTCTATGCCCGGTCTCCCTCTGGCTCAATAGGCCTTCAGGACCACGGGCATGATGTGCGCTATCGCAACATTAAGATCAGGCCGCATATCTGATGCGGGTTGAGCGAACCCCCTCCCCGGGGTTGGGCGGAAACCTAAGGGGTGCAGTCTTCAAGATCGCGGTTCTCTTGATCACATCCCCACTTGGTGCTCAGGAGTCAACCTCCATCTTCAACGGGCGTGACCTTGAGGGCTGGACCGTGCATGGGACCGAACTCTGGTATGTCGATGATGGAGAACTCATCTGTGAAAGTGGGCCGGACGCTCAGTACGGCTACCTCCGAACAAACGAGACTTATACAGACTTTGACTTGACCCTCGACTTCAGGCAGGAAGCCGACGGAAACAGTGGCGTTTTTTTCCGTTCTACGATCGAAGGCACAACTATCAGTGGTTGGCAAGCTGAGGTTGCACCGCCCGGCCTATTCTCCGGTGGTATCTACGAGTCATACGGTCGAGGGTGGCTGACCCAGCCTGATGCCGGAAAAGACGCAGCACTCCGCATGGGTGAGTGGAATACTATGCGGGTGCGTGTCGTGGGCCCGCACGTCACCACCTGGATAAACGGGACAGAGATGATCAACCTCACGGATGAACGGATCGGAGCGGCCACGGGCCATATAGCCCTGCAAATCCACGATGGAGGTGGAATCAGGGTGCGGTGGCGGAATATCGAGGTGACGAAGCTTTAGCGTCGTGGGAATCACCGTCATTGTGGTGAACCTGACCTAACCTTATCGAATTGGTGCTCTTACCGGCCGGCCGGGTCGTGCTGTAGTGATCTCCCCCCCGTCCACCACTAGTTCTCCTCCCACGATCACATACGGAATTCCTTCCGGTGGGATCGAGGCGTCCATGTATGTTGCCCGGTCAATAACGGTCTCCGCATTAAAGATCGTGATGTCCGCATCCGCGCCAATACGGATTCGGCCTTTGTCAGCCATCTTCGGAACCCGAGCCTCAAGGCGCCGAGCCGGCATCAGTGTCATCTTGCGAATCGCCTCGGACAAGGTCATCAACCCTTCCTCACGCGTGTACTGCCCAAGAACCTTGGAGTAAGAACCCGATGTCCGAGGATGACCACGTCCGTTTTCAATAAAGCCATCGCTCGCAATCATGGTGATCGGGCTCTTGACTGCGGCGCGGGTCATTTCGTCCGTTCGGCTGTGAATGATGACAGTGCCACCCTCGGCTCTTGCTTGTGCGAAAGTTTCCCTGGTCAGGCGCTCCCCTGTCGATACCAGTTGGTGTATAGCGAACTGCTCCTCATCCCAATTCTCCCAGTCATCAAAAAGTGCTGACTCGATCCGGGTCATGCCGGCACCGTAGGGATATGTCTCCGTAGTGACGTCCTGCTCGGACGCTTGTGCAGCCTCAATCATAGAGAGGAACTGGTCGATCTGCGTACCGGCACTCGAATTGGCATGCACGATGTGGAGAGGTACTCCGGCTCTACTCGCCGCGGTGATCGTCGAATCGAGCCCAGCCAAGCCGTTGCGCATATGAATATGGGCGCTTATCGCCCTCTCACCGGCGACTCCAAACATCCGCTCTATTTCCTCCATCGTGGCACCCGGCGTATAAGCACTCCCGAAACCGACCGCCACCGCACCCTGCACGATTCCTTCACGGATACCCCGTTCAATCTCGTCGAGTTGATCCGGCGTCGCTGTTCCACTCCCTCCGCTACCCGCAGGAAGAAAATCTCCCGGATCATCCAAGACATCCATTCGTACCGGAATGTGGCCTATACTCACGCCGTGGTTCACGAGTTGGCCGCCTTCACGCTCAGCATACCATTCCTCGACATCAGCTGTGCCAACCTCAAGCTCAAGCGCGGTTGTTACACCATCACGCACCATCATCCGGTAAGACTCCTCTTCTTGACCGTGCTCATGCAGGTCGATAAAGCCGGGAACTACGACAAGCCCCATGGCGTTGATGACACGGTCACCCTCAAGAGATGTCTCGGTGATCGCAGCTATCTCACCTGCAAGCACTCCAATTGTGCGTAACCCGTCGAGACCGGACTCTGGGTCGATCACCCGGCCTCCCTCGATGACCAAATCGTAGTGGGTACCCCCAACACCACAACCCGCCAGACCGAGGCTCGTGAATGCGAGAATTAACCCTTTCCGAATCATTGTCATATCCTCTTCTGGATCAATTCCGAAGTTGTGGTCCTACCTGCCGTCGCCCGAAATCAGCCTGAAATAGTACCCACGTGTCAGGATCCAACCGCACTTCCGTAGGTTCCTCGCCAACCGGAACTACAAAACGATGGAAGCGATCAGTGAGGGAGACTGTCTCTATCAGGCGCGACCGGCGTTCACCCTCAAAGTAGATACCGACTTCCAGTGGAAGATCGAACAAGCCCCCAACCTGCTGGACCTGATTAATCTCCAAGCTGACAGTGCGGGACGTTGGGTCGTATTCCCACCACCCGGAGAGGTAAGGGTTCCCACCGTCATAAAGCCACTGTTCCGCAAACATCTCCATATCAAGCCCTGAAGCCACTTCCATGGCCCTCATAAAGTCATCCGTGGTGGCGGTCGCGTTGAAATGCGTTGCGTAGTACGCACGGATGCCGGCCCAAAATGCCTCCTCACCCATGCGCTTCCTGAGCATGTGCAGTACCCACGCTCCCTTTTGGTACGTAGCTCCACTTGAGACACGCCGCATGTCATCCAGGTTGTCATGCACGATACGATACGTGGGATCATCCTCATACTGAGAAAAGACTCGCTCCGCGGCGCTCTTCATTCCAGCCACGAATTCATCTCGTCCGTAAGCATGTTCGATGAAGAGCTGCGTGAAGTACGTGGCAAAGCCCTCGCTGAGCCACACGTCGTCCCAGTCAGCTTCAGTTACAGCGTTACCAAACCATTGGTGAGCAATCTCGTGGACGACGACATTGCGCCACCGGATAGACCGTTCACCGGTGACTGAGTTCTCTCCGTACATGATCGCTGTGGCTGCCTCCATTCCACCCCCGGTCGCTGGCGAAGTCACGTTCGCAAGCTTCTCATACGCGAAAGGTCCAACGTATTCCGAATAGAACTCCATGACCTGCTTGGTCGGCACCGCGAAGTCGTAGAAACCCGCCTCACGGTCTTGTGGGTAAACCCAGGTCTGAATCGGCCTACCTTCGAAGTCGTCAACCTGTTGAACTGCAAACCGAGCCACGCCCAACACATAAAGCCATGGGGAGATTGGAACAGACTGCTTCCAGTACGTGAGGCGGGTACCGTCATCGTGATCGGTTTCCTCGAGTAACAACCCGTTTGATACGACCTGGTAATGACCTGGAGCCCTGACCACGAATTCACATGTGGCTTTTTCGTAAACATGATCGATTGTTGGGAGCCAGCTCCGCGCCCGGTTCGGCCAGTTGTCGCTGAAAAACGTTCGATCTCCGTATTTGTTCGGACCGATCCTTAGCCCTGCGTCCGGTACACCTCGGTACTCGATCGTGATCTCTACGCCTGAACCAACCTGCCCGGTCTCAGGAAGATCAATCGTGAGCAGATTGTCCTGATGAGTGAATGAGAGCGAAGCCGCACGTGTGTAAATAGCCGACACACGCATCCCCTGACCCTCATTGTTCAAGTTTGTCAGGTCGAGAGGTAAAACGCTGACGCCGTTACTTGTAAAACTCACCGAGACCGTCGCACGACCTACAATCTCATCAGTCTGATCACTCAGTGTGATTTCAAATCTGTAATTTTGGATATCTATTCCGATCCGGCG
>DCAD01000062.1:210076-226775 GCA_002311875.1 Gemmatimonadales bacterium UBA1142
GGATACCTGTCCGGCTCCGTTGCTGAAGCGGAGACCGCTGCCAGAAGCGGGAGTGCGACAAACAAGGCGAGGTTCCAGTTACACACGCTACCTCCGTAATGAAAATCGGACCGCCAAGATGCTTCACCCTCCAACGTCCGCGCTACCCAATGCCGATCCGACACAGTATCTCGCAGGCAAATACGGTTGTCCTACTCACTGTGTTGGTAGCCCCGTGACTGGATTCTTCTGTGGTNNCTTCAATAATTTTCTCTAGAAGCGCCGCTCATAAGCTACTTCACCTTCTACGACTGTCATATCAACTTGGACATCCCCAACGTCGTGCGTGTGCTCATCAAAGATGTCCTCAGAGAGTACGACGAGGTCAGCCAACTTGCCGTTCTCAAGAGACCCTGAGCGGTCGTCACTGAACCCAGCCGTCGCGGCTCCTGCTGTGTAGGCGAGCAGCGCCTCCTCCAGCGAGGTCCGCTCCTCCGGTATCCATCCATCTGGATTCGCCCCGTCGAGCGTTCTCCGAGTAACTGCTGCATCGATCCCGAGGATCGGATTCAGTGGTGCCACGGTCCAATCTGAACCGAACGCTAGGATCGCTCCGGTGTCGAGTATGGACCGGAACGCGTACGCGCGCTTGACGCGCTGTGGTCCAATCCGCCTTACTGCCCATCTACCATCATCCACCACGTGATACGGCTGCATCGACGCGATCACTCCCTGCTCACAGAACCGTCCAATAGCTGACTGACTCAGATGCTGAGCGTGCTCGATGCGAAAGCGCCGATCCCGCTCGCCGTTATTCGCCACTATATCCTCGTACGTCTTCAGCAACCAGTCGTTAGCCCTATCGCCAATCGCATGGACAATGACCTGGAGACCAGCCTCATCCGCTCTCTCAATCCAATTTCGTAATTCTGTTGTATCCGTAGTTGTGAGCCCCGTGTTCTCGGGGTCGTCCGCATAAGCCTCATGGAACCACGCAGTGGTTGATCCGAGAGAGCCGTCGACAAATGCCTTCACCCCACCCCACCACAGGCGATCGTCCCCCCGACCATGGGTAGCGACATAATCCCTCATTCGGCGCCAACTACTCATGGGTACCACCGAATAGACTCGGAGAGGTAGGCGGCCAGCGGAGTGGACCCGCCGGTATCTCTCCAGATTCGCCCAACCCATCATGTCTAGATTTGCCCAACCTCCCATGTCATGGACTTGAGTCACCCCAAGTGAAAGTGCGTGCTGAGCTGCGGATTCAAGCGCTTGTTCAGCTTCCTCTTCAGTCATGGGTGGAATCGCCTTCCGGACTAGAGCTATCGCTTGATCCTTAAGTACACCCGAAGGCACCCCGGCCTCGTCACGAACGATGGAACCACCCGGTGGGTCCTCCGTTTCTTTAGTTACACCACCCACCTTAAGCGCAAGCGAGTTCGCGAGAGCCATATGGCCGTCCAAACGCTGGACCAGCACCGGATGTGCTTGCGTAACAGAATCGATCCAGTCACTCCGCGGGAGTAGTCCTCCCCAGAGCTCATGATCCCAATTGCCTCCGGTGATCCAGGCTCCACTAGGGACTGATTCGGTGAACTTCCTGATTCTCATTACAAATTCTTCGGGAGTGGCTGCATCCCGAAGGTCTACGTTCGAAAGCTGGAAGCCGCCCGAGATGAAGTGGGTGTGAGCATCAATGAAGCCAGGGGTTACGGTCCGACCATTAAGCTCGATGACCCGAGTCCCGGGACGCACTAACGCTTGGATGTCTTGATTAGATCCAATGGCCATGATGCGCCCGTCCCGCACGGCTACTGCCTCAGCTAGGGCGGAGCCCTCAATAGCTGTCCAAGCCACGCCACCTATCATGACGAGATCTGCCATATCCCCCTCCAGACCCACCAAACCAAGCAAACGAGCGTAACCCGCTAAGGGACCTAAGTAGCCAGATCCCGCGCAAAACTCTCCAGCACGTCAGCACACTTCTCAATCTGTTCTACTTCAACCCATTCGTCCGCACTATGTGCCTGGGCGATGTCCCCTGGTCCATAGCAGACCGCCGGTATCCCGACTTCGTTCAGAAGTGCCGCGTCGACCCAGGCCGTCATACCTTCTACGACTGGTGAGATCCCGTGCTTTCGACCTGCCCTAAGCAGTCCCTGCACGAGTCTGGACTCTTCTGGAACCTCCGTACCGGGCCTCTCAAGCATCTGCTCCAGTGAAGCCCTTACATCCCCCTCCCTCTCACGCAGTTCATCAAGTATTCGCTCGAATTCGCGAAGCACTTCGTCCGGTCTCTCGCCTGGCATCGTCCGACGCTCAAGAACGAGCTCGCAGCCGTCAGGGTACACGGAAGGTGCTGATCCACCCCGGATCGTACCGACATGGACCGACCCATGCTTGAGTAGCGGATGAGCGGGGCGAGAGATGAGTCGATTCCCGTAGTCATCAAGTGCACTCACATAAAGAGCGGCGTGTCGAATTGCGTCGATGCCGAGATCGGGGCGGGAGCCGTGTGCTGCACGCCCCTCAAAAACAGCACGAACCCACAAGAACCCCTTATGGGCTGGCATTACTGCGAGACGAGTAGGCTCAGTAACAACCGCCAAATCCGCCAGGGGAGACGAATCCACCAGAGCGTACATGCCTAGGCTCGCATGTTCTTCATCTGCGGTCAGTGCGACAATGAGGTTCGGACGCGGGCCTTCCTCGGCTAGGCGTTTTGTCGTGGCAAGGATCGCGGCAAGCCCAGCTTTCATGTCGCAAGAACCCCTGCCCCAGATACGCCCACCTTCTATCGCGGCATCGAAGGGAGGGATTGTCATACCCCCTACGCCCACTGTGTCCAGGTGTCCGTTCAACAGAAGTGTTGGACCCTCCCCGTCTAGCATTCCGATCACATTGAAACGGTTGGGGCTGATCTCAATGATTCGGGTGTTTAACCCCCAGCAATCGAGCCATTCGGCGACAAGGATTGCGACCTCTTGTTCCCCACTACCACCCTCTTCCAGCTGCGGGTTCACAGAAGGAGTCGAGACTAATGAACGAGTCAGGGCAAGCGGATCTCCGTGTCTTGCTAGTTCCAGTGTCTCTGGATTCAAGGCATTCTAGAGGTCTGCCCGGCGCTGCCCCAATCCTGATGCTTCCTCTGGGTATTCCAATAGAAGCGGGCAAACATCGGTAGTAGGTCGTGTTTGAGACTGAACCAGGATACGCAGCTAAAGGTACTTCCTTGAACCGCGTGAGCGACCGGGATCTCTACTCGGCTTCCGTGCCACCACTGAACCTAGGGTCTTATTCGAAGTGGGCCTTGTTCTTCTCGGTGTAGCTTTCCCATTCCACAGGCACATCTGTATCAGGGAAAATCGCCTGAACCGGACACTCCGGCTCGCACGCCCCGCAGTCGATACACTCGTCGGGATGAATGTAGAACTGGTCCTTGCCTTCATATATGCAATCGACCGGGCAGACCTCTATGCAACTCGCATCGTTCGTGCCGATACAGGGTTCAGCAATAATGTATGTCATAGCTTCACACGTTTGTCGTGTCCTACTTCTTTATAGGAAAACGGCAAAGTTCTAATAGAAGTTAGGGCCACAAGCAACCTATTGTTACTCCTCTGGACTACTCCATTCCCGGTCCCTAACACCCACTCTATAGTTCTCCAGTCTAGCGAGAGTAAAGAGCAAGTCTGAAAGCCGGTTCAGATAGGGTATAACCCTGTCACTCACATCCTCTCGAGTCCCCAAGCGAACCACCGCTCGCTCTGCGCGCCGACAGACGGTGCGCGCCATGTGTAGCGCCGCCGCTCCTTTCAAGCCACCCGGAAGCACGAATGCATTCAGTCCAGGAAGTTCACCGTCGGCCTTGTCGATCCAGGACTCAATCTCTCCGATACGAGATACATTTAAAACTGGCACCTTGGGGCGCGGACGCTTTCCCGTCGGAGGAGAAGTCGCAAGGTCCGCACCTATCACAAACAGGTCCTCCTGCACGGTTTCGAGACGGTCCTTGATTTCCTGTTCATCGACCTGTGACGTTGCCCACCCGAGTGCAGCGTTTAATTCATCGACAGTACCGTACGCTTCGACACGTAAATCACTCTTCGAGACACGTCCACCTCCGAAAAGCCCCGTGTCTCCGCCATCGCCCCTGCGCGTATATATCTTCCCAGACATCAGCGCAGTCTAGTCAACTTGCGGATATTTTGAGCCTTCTCGAGTAGTGAGGTCGTCGCATCAGGTTTCTCAGAAATCAACAAATCCCGGATATCGAGAAGGACCTCAAGCTTCAGTTGGTCCCGCTGATACTCCAAATCAAGCTGTCCCATAGCCGCACTGTCATCCGCATCTTCCGCCGTAGTGAACGCTCCTCGGTAAACGTTCTCAAGGCTGTGCAGAACCCGATCGCGGGTGCGCATTGGCATTCCTCCTCAGGTAACCCTAGACGGCCAGCATGAGCCTGGATCCCGGCCCCGACTCGTAGTACCCCCGCACGGTCTCCTTTAACTCGTCCCAGCAATCCGTGAAGTAATGGTCCGAACCCGGAATGCGCACCAGTCTGATGTGCTCCCCGAAGTCTACAATCAACTCGGCAACCGCTTCTCCCGTGCCGAACTCGTCGTCTTCACCCTGGACGACTAGCACTGGCTTTTCCATGGCCGACAGGAATGAGTAGTCATATCGCTCCGAGTGGATCGGCAAGCCTATCCCAAGAAGACCTGTGACACGGCCATCTTCGGCACCCACTCTCATGCCGATCTCGGAACCAAACGAGAATCCGCCGACGATCAGGGGTAACCCGGGATATTCCCTCTCCAACCAGTTGAGTGCCGCGAGGACGTCATCATGCTCGCCGATGCCCCCATCGTGGCTACCTGTGCTGGCCCCGATACCACGGAAGTTGAATCGCAGGACCACGAACCCCGTGTCACTCAACGCCTGGGCTACACGGTAAACGGCCGTGGTGTGCATGGTCCCACCATAGATCGGGTGAGGGTGACACATGACAGCAGCACCCCTAGGAAGGATCGCCGGCTCCCTTACGAGAGCCTCAAGATGGCCGTGTGATGCGGGGATTAGCACTGGTGACGTAGCTGGGAGAGGCTAGCTATGTTCATCGTACCAGTTAGAAGGGTCAAGGCGGTCACCCAACACAACCACTCAAGGACAGCTTCCCCTCGATGGTCACTCCAAAAGAGTCACAAACAGGAGTTGCTACAGCCAACGAGTTGTATTGGGGCTCAAAACAAAGTGTTAACAAGATCGCCGAAGGACTCGAGCTATCGAAGAGCGCCCTCTACGATATAATCCAACCGCACCCTCTCGGCCTTAGCTGCCCTACTTGTGGTAGAGAAGTCGTCTTTGCTAATCGCACTGCACGTGAGAAAGGCCTCGCTACCTGTTCCGAGTGCGACTGGGAAGGCCCGGAAGACGATACCGACCCGTTCGTTGCTGAACGGCCAGTGGTCCTCCCAACCTACGAGGAGCGAGGGGAAGTTGACGTCGGCGACCAGGCTGAAAACGCAAGCGTCGAACCTTTCGCTCAACTCGACTCATCCACAACTCGCACTATGGCAGCAGGAGCTCTCCTGGGGGCAGCCGCGGGGCTCGCGTTAGTGCTCTGGACCTGGCGGAGGTAGAGGCATCCAGGCCACCGTAATCTGTCATGAATAGCGACCTTCTGAGCGCCTAGGCCCCTGACGTTGGAACCTCAGGTCTCTTTTCCGCTCGCCTTCGCGGCAGGGATCGTATCGTTCTTGTCCCCGTGCATTCTACCCGTAGTACCGAGCTATGTCGCTTTCGTCTCCGGGCTGACCTTGGATGACCTTCGTGCCGGGTCGATAGGCCACGCCCGGACCTCGGCTGTGATCAACTCACTTATGTTCGTCGCGGGATTTTCAGCTGTCTTCATGACTATGGGATTCGTCGCGACAGCAACCGGTCAAGCGGTGGGGCATATGCTTCCCTGGATCAACCGCGCCGGTGGAGGCCTGATCATCCTGTTCGGCCTCCACGTAGCTGGAGCTGTTCGACTTCCACTGCTACGTAGGGAGTTCAGGAAGGACCTTTCGTCGAGACCAGCCGGCGTTCTCGGGTCTCTCTTCGTCGGCATTGCTTTCGGCGCAGGGTGGACACCCTGCATTGGCCCGGTTCTCGCATCAATTCTCTTTTATACCGGACTAGAATCAACGATGGTCGAAGGCACTTTACTTCTTGCTACTTACTCCCTGGGGCTAGGCATCCCTTTCGCAGGAGCGTCGGTAGCGTTTAACTGGTTCCTGGCAAGTGTGAACAATCTGCGGAACTGGATGGTGCCACTGCAGCGTGTTGCCGGAACCATCCTCGTCCTGATTGGATTCCTTATGGTGACGGGGCGCTTTGCTACGATGACAGCGTTTTTGGCCGGACTAGGCCAGCTGATAAATCTGGAGATGCCATGAGCCGCTGGGTTGGAGGACCTTTAGCTCTACTCGTAATGTTTGGGACGGTTGGTTGCGAGGCGGGAACCCCTAACCAACAGGGTACGGCTGCTACTACTCAGGCTCTGCTCAGCCGACCGATCGGAGAGCTGACGCAGGTCAGGCCTGGCCTCGAAACCCCCTCTGGAGAAGATCAGCTACCCCTGGGGCAGCTGGGCTTCGATCAAGGAGACCAAGACGCACTTGTGAGGATTGTGGAGATGTCAGACTACGGGTGTGGGTATTGCCGTAAATTTCACCTTGAGACCTTCCCCACACTGCGTGAAGAGTTTATCGAGACTGGAAAGGTGCTATGGAAATTCGTGCCCTTCATAAACGGTATGTTCGAGAACTCGCTCGCTGCGACCGAGGCCGCCGAGTGCGCTCTTGAGCAGGGAGCATCCCCATTCGAAGCCCTGAATGAAAGGCTTTGGACTGACCAAGCATCGTGGAAGGGTAGTAACGACCCCGAGCCTGTATTGCGTGGCATGGCCCAAGAGGCAGGTGTGAACCTCTCGGAATTTGATGCCTGCTTACGCAACGACACCCGCATCGACCGCATTGCCAGTGCAGGCGGCACTGCTCGCCGGCTTGGTGTGCGCGGTACACCATCTTTCTATCCGATAGGCTATCCACCCATTCAGGGAGCTCTGCCCACTGAGACATTCCTACAAGTCCTGGAATTCATGCACCAGGAGATCAGCGGGGCGACGGGAAACTGACCTAAGTACCTTGAACACGAGACTTGATAGGAGAAGCCAACAGCGACTCTGTCTCCGACACGCTGGGGGAGTGTTGGTTTTGCTGTTGATAGAAGCCTGTGGGCCTCTCACGACGACTAGCCTGAACTGCCGCCAAACGACCACGGGCATCTCGCTCTCCGAAGAGCTTGAGGAAACGAGTGGGGTCGCAATAAGCTTGAGTCAGCCTGATGTATTTTGGAGCCACAACGATGATGGTTCGGTGCTTAGTGCGATTGATTCGGATGGCAAGATCATTTCCCAGATGCGAATAAGGCCATCGCTAAGAGACTGGGAGGACATTGCGGCCTCTAGATGTCCTGGAGGTGGGTCCTGCCTCTATCTCGCGGATATGGGGGATAACCTTGAGAGGCGGCCTGCCGGCGGAATCAGTATACGGCGCTTAGAGGAGCCCGATCTCACTTCTCCCAATTTCACGGACAACTTTAACGGGCGTTTACCGGAACTTGATAGTGAGGTCTTTCCTGTGAGGCTACCTGATGGCCCGCGGGATATAGAAGCCCTCCTCGTCCTGCCTGAAGAAGAGATTTACGTCATCACTAAGGGCCGAAACGGACCAGTAACTGTATATCGGTACCCACCACCTCTTCGTCACGACACAATCACGCTCGAGCTCGTACAGGAACTCTCGTCAGGCGCTCGCGTGATCCCCCGCCAGGTCACAGGAGGAAGTGTCTCACCGCAAGGCAATATCATAGTGCTGCGTACCTATGAGTCACTGCAATTCTACGAGTTTGTGGCCAATAAGCTCATTCCCCTAAGGGACGGTGACATAAACTTGCGCTCACTTCTAGAAGCCCAAGGCGAGGGGGTAGCGATTGGTACAGATGGCCTTCTGGTACTCACTTCCGAGGCTGCTGCAGGAAAACCACCACAGATGAATCTGATGCACTGCAACACGGAAATTTTCTAGGCAGCCTAAGAAACATCCATAGCGGTAGCACCGGTGACGATTCGTCGGGAGAACCGCGCGTGCCCTTCGGCTGTCCATCAATTAAGAACAGGCCGGAGCGGTAGCACACCTAGGACTATTCTGAGAATCTGCTTCTGGTAACAGTTCCGCTATAATCGCCACCATGAAATCTTTTCCGACGCGTTCATCTGTGAACGGCTCGCACCTCCGGTCCAGGCTTCGCCATCTCTGGCTACTTCTCACTACCGTCTCACCCCTCAACCCACCACTCGCTGCTCAGGAAACCAGCACATCCTACAACATCGGTGCTGTGCTCGTGGATGAGGGGCCCACACTCGATGGCTCACTAGAAGATGTAGTCTGGCAGCGCGGAACACTGATTGACGTGTTCATCCAGCAGGAACCCGACGAGGGTTCTCCGTCCACTGAACGCACCGAGGTCCGAATCCTGCACGACGGAGAGACATTGTACCTCGGCGTTTTCGCGTTCGATTCCGAACCCGAGGCACTGACTGCCACCGAGATGCGTCGTGACTCGGAGCGGATTCTTCAAGAAGACAACTTTCAGATAATTCTCGACACGTTCAGGGACTCTCGCTCTGGATACATGTTCGTCACGAATCCCCTCGGAGCGATGCTTGATCAACAGGTGGCTAATGAGGGGGAGGGAGGGCGTTTCGGTAGAGCCTCCTCTAACGTCAATCGCGACTGGGACGGGGTTTGGGAAGTGGTAGCAAAGAAAGTCCCAGAGGGCTGGATCGCCGAGATTGCGATCCCAATGATTACACTGCGTTTCCCTGAATCAGAACCACAGAGCTGGGGAATCAACCTCATGCGCAATATCGGACGTAAGAACGAGCAAGCGTTCTGGTCTCCGATCCCAAAACCCTACAGCATCACACGTGTAAGCCTTGCTGGAACTCTGGACAACCTTAGTTCACTTAACCGGGGCCGCGATCTTAGGATCACACCGTTCGTGACCGGTGGAGCAAGCCGCATCCGGAGTGCAGGAGTGACTGACGATGCGCTGCAACGAGACATCGGCATGGACCTCAAGTACGGTGTCAGCGCAAGCCTCAATCTCGATGTCACGATCAATACCGACTTTGCCCAAGCGGAAGTCGACGACGAGCAGGTAAACCTGACCCGGTTCGCACTCTTCTATCCTGAGAAACGAGACTTTTTCCTTGAGAATGCCGGTCAGTTCAACGTTGGCTCGGTATCCTCTTTCAATCGTCTCGCTGATCTTTTCTTCACCAGACGGATCGGCCTCTCGGATACAGGTGAGACAGTGCCGATCATCGGCGGAGTTCGACTGACGGGTAAGCTGGGCCGTAACGACATCGCCCTCATGGATGTGCAGACCAACGGTGTATTTGAGGAATCTGGCGAGAATTTCTTGGTCGCCCGCTACAGCAGGAACATCCTGACGCGGTCTAAGGTCGGAGCTCTGTTCATCAACAAGGCCCAGACGAATGGCACTCATTACAACCGGACTTATGCGGTCGACATGACGCTCGCCCCCCACGCGAACTTCACTGTCACCGGCTTTCTCGCTAAAACAGAGACTCCTTCTATCAGTACCGGTGATATGGCCGGGTACCTCAACGCTACATGGCTGAGCCAAAGTTGGCGTATTTACGGAGAGTTCGGTGATCTTCAGGACAACTTCAATCCCGAGGTAGGCTTTCTGCCCCGCAGGGGAATACGCACAACCAAGCTCCACGTGGAGTGGAATCCCCGCCCCGACAGATGGGGCATCCGCATGCTTTCCCCGATGTACGACATCATGTATACAACCGACCAACAGAATCGGCTCGTATCACGCCGCTATCACTTCATGAACGGAACGGTTTTCGACAATGGTGCATACCTAAACATCTTTTACAACCGAAACTATGAACGACTCGACGAGCCGTTCATAGTCCGGAAGGGCGTCACCATTGTTCCGGGTGCGTACCGCTACGGGCAACTGCGCCTTTCATTCAACAGTAATCAGGCGCGGCGAGTCTATTACAATCTGATGCTTGCTCCGCAGACCTTCTTCGACGGGACACGCGTTGACATGAACGCTACCCTAGGGGCACGAGTAACAAACCAGTTTTCCGCTCAGGCTTCATATACCAGGAACGACATCGACCTTTCTGCTGGTGAATTCAAGGTCCACCTCGCAGCGTTTCGTGTGGATTACGCCCTATCACCAACACTCACCCTGCGCACACTCACCCAGTACAACTCCTTGAGTGACCAGTGGGGCACGAGCGCTCGCCTGCGATACACCTACAGACCCGGCAGTGACATCTACGTTGTGTACGACGAGGTCAGGCGTGATCCAACAGACCCTACGGGCCTACTTGAGTTCAGGGATCGGCGGCTCATGCTGAAGGCCTCGTACCTGTTGTCGCGATAGGACTTCCTCCAGACCCCCGCTTATCTACCCAGGTGCCGGTCAAACCATTCGACCATGGCTTGCTGTGCCCGCTCCCTGTCTGCCGGCAGGCGGAATCCATGATTCCCACCTGGAACGATAATGAGCTCCGACTCGACTCCTTCTCCCTGCAGTGCCTCGTACATTACCTCGCTGTTTCGCACATTCACGAGCATGTCCGCGTCACCATGGATCAAGAGGGTCGGAGGGTCGTCGGGAGAAGCAAAAAGGATCGGGGATATCGAAGCAGCTTTCTCCTCTGCAAAATCGAGGGCGGGGAAGCGTTCGCTCGGACCCACTATCGCCCTAAGGTCCACGGGAGGGTAATAGGCGACAACCGCACCTACGCGAGCCGGCGTACGCAGGATCTCATCGTCCGAACCCATCACGCCGTCGTCTGAGGCTAAGCCGAGCATAAGGGAGAGGTGCCCTCCGGCACTTCCACCGAAAACCCCGAGACGATTTTCGTCGATACCGAGTTCTTCAGAGTGCAACCGTATGTATCGAAGCGCCCGTCTGACATCGGCCTCAGCTTCCGGCACCTTATACCTAGGAGCACTTCCGTGACGCACAGCCACAACTATAAGCCCCTTGTCCAGAAGGCCTCTGAAGCTGCGGGTGATAAGCCACTCAGGGGGGCTCCAGCGTGAGATCCAACCACCACTCACCATATACAGGACAGCCCCACCATGAGCGTTGGATGGATGAAACACATCGAACGTGAGCGCCATACCATCCTTATGCCCATAGACGACGTCAGGGGTCACATGAACACCGGCTTCTAATCCAGAAGCGGACTGCTGCCCGGTCACCGAATCAGGCGGCGCTAGAGCCGCCAAGAGGAATAAGAACCCCAGCATTCGTGTCATCTTCACACTGTCATCTCCGAGCAGTATTGGATAGGTCGACATCTTTACCGGGAAGTCAAAGCGACTAACTCGGCTGGGTGATCTGGTCCGGCTACCGCCACAACAATGTACTGGCGACCCTCAACCATATATGTCATTGGAACTCCCGTTGCTCGAGCCGGCAGTGCAATCTCCGCTACAATGGCACCGGTCTCCTTGTCGTGTGCCCGTAATATAGGGTCCCCACTCGTCACAAATAGGAGGGCCCGAGTGACAATCGTGCTGCCACGAGTAGCCGTTCCCGTTCTGGGGATTTCGATGCCAGCCAGCGCGGGATGGTCTCGCACGTACTCCGGTGTGTCACCGTTCGGTACCATCCACAGGTGTTCACCAGTGTTCAGGTCGATCGCTGTAACCCTGCCCCATGGTGGCCTTACGAGCGGGAGGCCCTGAGGACCCGGCAGTCGCCATCGGGCGTCTACATAGTTCATATCAGAATGCTCAGGGTCGTTGAACAAGCCCCTTACGATAGGGTTCGTGATTGATGGCACGTAAAGCACGCCACTCTCCACATCGACAGCAGCACCTTCCCAGTTTGCTCCTCCTCCCTGCCCAGGTATCTGGATAAGACCCCTAGTTCCGTCTTCTGCCTGCGCAAGGGACGGCGGAGTGAAGAGAGGTCCGATCCTATATTGCGAGGCAATCTCAACGGCCTGGGCTTTGAGTTCAGGGGTGAAGTCAATCAGATCGTCGAGCGTTAGACCCTGAAGATCGAATGGCGCAGGTTTGGTCGGAAACGGCTGAGTAGGCGACGTACGTTCACCGGGGATATCACTTGAGGCCACCTGTCTCTCAGTAATCGGCCATATCGGTTCCCCGGTCACCCGATCGAAAACGTAGGCGAATGCCTGTTTTGTAACTTGGACTACCGCCTTCAGCGGTCTGCCGTCAACCTCGATATTGACTAGGATCGGGGGGGCCGGATTGTCGTAATCCCAAATTCCGTGATGAACCATCTGGTAATGCCAAACCCTCTCTCCTGTTCGAAGATCTAGGCAGACCAGACTCTGGGTGAAGAGGTTATCACCCAGCCGATGAGCTCCGTAGTAGTCGCCTGTAGCTGCTTCGGTGGGCAGATAGACGTAACCGAGTTCATCGTCCACCGAAAAAGGAGCCCACACACCCGCGTTACCGGTGTAGCTCCAGGAATCTCCTTCCCACGTTTCGTTCCCGTACTCTCCCGGTAGTGGAATCGTGTGGAAGATCCAGAGGCGCTCCCCGGTTCTGGCATCGTAGCCACGGATAAAGCCTGGGGCATTCTCCTTACTTACCGGGGCTAGCCCCGTAAGTAGTGCCGCGCCGACCACAACCACTCCATTGGACACAACAGGGGGTGAACTTGACCCGATAGCACCCTCGATGGGATCTACTGGACGGTCCAGTCCTCTCTTTAGGTCCACGATACCCGACTGTCCGAACGTGGTTACGGGCTGGCCTGTCTTCGCATCTAAGGAGACGAGATGGTAGCCGGGCGTGATCAGAAAAATCCGCTCGTCAGCTCCTTCCCTCCAATACGAGACACCCCGACCCGAGTTCAATCGAGGAGCATTTTCCCCACGCTTTCCCTCTTCCAACCGATACATCCACAGTGTCTCGCCGGTTGCCGCATCTATAGCTACGACAGCCCTCCTGTAACCGGCTGTCGCGTAAAGAATGCCGTCAACCATGATCGGCGTAACCCTAAAGTTAAATTCTGGCTCGGGACCGAAGTTTCGAGCCTGCCATCGCCAAGCAATCTCAAGATCTCCCACATTCTCATGGTCGATTTCCGTAAGCCACGAATACTTGGTGCTACCCCCGTCCGCTGAATAGGCCGGCCATTCACCATTGCTCGCACCGTTTTGCCCGAGCGCCGGAACTGCGCCAGACAGGGCTACAACCAACGCACCAATGTGACGGGTCGTGCTTCGGAGCCTAACGACTACGCGGCAGGGCTTGAAAAGTTGTGGGGTCAGTCTAGTCATAGTGCCAACATGTGCCCCAGAGGGCTGTTCTGCCATCGCTCCTCCAACCCGAAGCTCCGTGACTCAGCTCCCTTAACGATTGCCTTGAAACCGAGAGAGCCCGTAATCTTCGCATTTCAAAATACGCAGTCAGGGGGAGTAACCATGAGGGCAAGGCGGCCAATCTACTTATGTGCTGCTCTGCTCGCGGTCGGTTCAGTCATGGAGCTCAGCGCCCAAACTCCTTCCACATTCATCGTTGAGAGCCCAACGATGCGGACAGGGGAAATGATGCCTCGTAAGTATTCCCCTGACGGACCGAATCTTTCGCCTCCCTTAACCTGGAGGGGGTTGCCGGCTGAAACCCGCCAGATAGCGGTAATATGCCAGGATCATGGAGCTGGGAACCCGCCCCCTTGGGTGCACTGGATCATCTACAACATCCCCGGGAACGCTATGGGATTGCCGGAGGGAATCCCCTTTGAGTCCACTGACCCGATGCCACGGGAAATCACCGGTGCCACACACGGCAACAATGGCTGGGGCCTGTCGATGTACCGAGGTCCGGCACCACCCAGAAATAGTGTTCATCATTACCACTTTGCCGTCTTCGCCCTGAATACTGAGCTGGACCTGCCGCCAGGACTCACCCGAAACGAACTCTTAGAAGCGATCGACGGGCACATCATTGGGGAAGGACACATGATGCCGATTTATGAGCGACAGCCAGCGGACCAGGATACGATACCAAATAACTCGATCCATGGGTCATGGAATGACTAAAAATCCTCGAAAAAAGAGCCATCCCTCTGATGGCTCGGAGCAGACCGCTTCCAAGATCACGCGTCGAGATCTCCTTAAAGCCGCCGGAGCTGCAGGTGCTGCTGCTCTGATTCCTACTTCACTTAAGGGAGCCTCCAGCGCAGCTAGCCCCATCCTAGATGGAGCTATGCGAGGCAGTGCGGCCATGCCCCCTGGGGCGCCGCTCATGAATCTTACAGCCAGGGAAACCGAGATACTCGCGGCAATGGTCGACCGCTTGATCCCGTCGGATGAGCTTGGCATTGGGGCACTTGAAGCGGACGCTCTTGGATATATCGACCGCACCCTCAGTGAGCTTGGACCTGATTCTGTTGAGTCTTATCGCACAGGGCTTGCAGCGCTCGATAGATATAGTGAATACACTCGTGGTGCCCGGTTCATCGAACTCTCGGAGCGAGATCAGGATTCCGCCCTCATCGACGTACAAACTGGAGGGGCTTCCGGTGCCGGAGTGGGCTTTGTTGGCAGTTCAGGTTCATTTTTCAACATGGTGAAGAGTCACACATGGCAAGGAACATTCGGGGACCCGCACTATGGTGGGAACCGAGAATTCGCGGGCTGGGACCTTATTGATTATCCGGGTGTTCGCATGCGCGTCACAGAGGAAGATCAGGAGCAACTCGAAGCTGAAGAACTAGAGCCGGAACGACGTTCAGCCTACGAGTTGGCCATGTTCCGGACCGGGCGGCCTCGATGATCTACTCCTCCTGCCCAAAGGGGTGGTGACCGATGCCGAGGCAACTCAGGTCAACCGACGTTGTGATTGTTGGAATGGGTGCCGCCGGAGGCGTGGCTGTGCTGCCCTTGGCTGAAGCAGGACTGGATGTGGTGGGTCTCGAGGCAGGTACCTGGCTAGACCAGCGTGACTTTGCACCTGACGAGATTCGTAACAACTACCGTGACTGGCCGATGCTCGTAAAGAAGTGTGAGAACGAGCGACCCACGTCGAGAGCAACATCCGCGACCAACGCCAACCGTGTAGGTGGGCACCCAATGATGAATGCGGTTGGTGGAACCGCAGTCCACTATTGGGCGCAAAGTTGGCGCCTTAATCCTTGGGATTTCCAGGTTGTAAGCGAAACTGCACGTCGTTACGGGCGGTCTAGGATCCCAGCGAATTCAACTGTCGAAGACTGGCCGTTTGGGTATGATGAACTCGAACCTTACTACGACCGGGTCGAACGCGAGATTGGGGTATCAGGACAGGCAGGCAACGTTGGCGGCAATCTCGACCTGAAAGGGAATAGGTTCGAGGGGCCCCGGAAGCGACCCTACCCTATGCCCGCCCTTCGTTGGACTGGGTTTCTTGAAACGATGGCTGACGCTGCTCACTCACTCGGGTGGCATCCCTTTCCAGGTCCCGCAGCAATCAACTCTGAGCGTTACGATGGCCGCGCCGGATGCGCCTACCATGGTTTTTGCTCCAAAGGCGGCTGCCCCGTCAACGCAAAGAATTCACCGCACCTGACTACAATTCCGAAAGCTCTCGACACTGGCAATCTGCGGATCGTGACTCAAGCCCACGTAACAACGCTCCAGATGGATGGTGAGGGTCGGGTAACAGGTGTGAATTATGTGGTTGGAAACGAGGAGTACTTCCAACCGGCTAAGGTCGTACTACTTGCCTGCTACACGTACGAAAACGTGCGGCTGCTTCTGCTCTCCAGGTCGAGCGCTTATCCGGACGGTCTGTCGAATAATCACGGACAGGTCGGACGTCACTATTTCAGCCACCATCAAGGTGCGGCCGTTAGTGCGCTCTTCCCGTTTGATCTCAAGTCTTGGTATGGTCTCCCAGCTCAAGGCGTCGCGATTGATGACTGGGCCGATGATAACTTTGACCACGTAGGGCACGACTTTATCGGAGGTGGCAACCTCTGGGTGATGTCTGACCGGCGACCGATCTCAGCGGCAAGCATGAGCACCTATGGAAACGGACGGAACTGGGGCTCCGGATGGAAGCGGTTCATTCGGGAAAATGCTGACCGTTCGCACTCGTCTTATATCCAAAAAACGACACTCCCTTACGAAGACAATTACCTCGATCTCGATCCTACGGTCACTGACGAACTCGGCCTCCCGGTGATTCGTATCACCGCTCAATTCAAGCAGAACGAACGTGCGATCGCTGAATTCACTCAGAATCGTATGGAGGAATGGTACCGGGAAGCGGGCGCTATAGAAGTTGTCCGGGGTGGGCTTGGTAACTCGATGGGTATCTCCACACACGCCTACGGAGGTACCCGCATGGGACATGATCCGGGGACGAATGTTGTTAATCCGTGGAGCTTTTCACACGAGGCTCCAAACCTAGGGATACTTGGGGCCTCGGTGATGGGCACGAGTGGTGCACGAAATCCGACGCTTACGTCACAGGCGCTCGCCTGGCGCAGCGCGGCTCACCTCGTCGAAAACTGGGAAGACGTTTCAGGTTAAACTGACTGCCGAATAGAGAACGAAGGCAAGGCGTAGGAGGGCAAA
>DCAD01000062.1:226830-227320 GCA_002311875.1 Gemmatimonadales bacterium UBA1142
TCTCGATTTTTCTTCGTCTGAAGAACAAGGATGAGGCCGAAATCCGACGAAAAGTAAGATCGACCCTTATAGAGGAGGGGACACGACCGGCGTCTCCGTTAATGAGCGGCTAAAGGCGAAGCGGAAATCAATCTCGCGCCCTCAAGATTTTGATTTCTGTGAACTGCATTCTGCAGAGGGACTTGAGTTGCCCGAGCGTGTGGATGGATGGCTCGACCTCAGCGGGTTGACCACGGTGGAGGGATTGAAGCTGCCCAAACATGTGGGCGCAGGTCTCGATCTGCGGGGCCTGACTACCGCAGAAGGATTAGAATTTCCCGAGCATATGGGAGGGTGGCTCGACCTCGAGGGCCTGACCACGTCGCGGGGGCTGAAGCTGCCCAAGCATGTGAGTGGAGACATTTACTTCTGGTCCCTACCCAAATCTGAGTACGACCGACTATCCCACGGCCCCGTTCGGATGGACGGCAAAGTCCGCTTCGAGCCGTTA
>DCAD01000046.1:0-130 GCA_002311875.1 Gemmatimonadales bacterium UBA1142
CTTCTTTAGCTTGTCCATCGAGGTGAGCAGGTGCTCGACCGTTGATATCCTATCAGAACCGATAGCTTTCTGGTAGGCAGACTCGAGCGCTTCATTGATTGCACCTTTCTTGCCTTCAAAGGCCTCTCGC
>DCAD01000046.1:252-631 GCA_002311875.1 Gemmatimonadales bacterium UBA1142
TTAGGTCCAGGCTTCTTTCCTGAGAGCTTACGGCTTACTGCTAGTACGTACCTCCCGCGAAATTGATTCAGCTTCAATTTCCCAATGCTTTTCTTGATCTGTGTTGCTTTTTCAAAGAGTTCCATGGTAGGCGTCTTCGGGTTCTGCACGAGCGCTTTCTCGACCATCTCTCGGATTTGATCATCTAGTTTAGACAAGATGGATACCCCGTTATTAAGGCGAATCAAGCTATGAGAGCATAGATTTATACACCAATAGCGGCCTATAACATGCTTATAGGATTATATAACTGTCAATCCATGAGTGCTCTCCGTAAAATTGTAACAATCGCTTATACCGTGACCCTTGGTGATTCCTTAATCACTTAAGGCCTGTGAGG
>DCAD01000046.1:792-20993 GCA_002311875.1 Gemmatimonadales bacterium UBA1142
ATATAGACCTCTTATAGAAATGGCCGTCTAATAGTGCGCTACGGTCTACAAGTCGATCTTTCATAGTTGGGGGGTTGGTTCATAACGGGACCGAGCAACTGCGCTCAATCTTTGCTCAGCGGGTGTTAACTTTGACCCATGATTCCGGTACTTGAGGCTGTCCCAAATTTTTCTGAGGGTCGTGACCTAGACAAGTTGCGGTCACTCGTTGACACAATTGCCAGAAAGGGTGTGGACATTCTGGATTGGTCAGCGGACTCTGACCACCATCGGTCTGTCGTCACGTATATCGGCGATCCTCGCTCTGTGATATCTGCTTCCGTGGCCGCAGCTGAGTTCGCGGTCCAGGAATTTGACATCAGCCTCCACCGTGGTCTGCATCCGCGCATCGGGGTACTTGATGTGCTTCCGTTTGTGCCTCTTCGGGGGCTTCTTATGAGCGATGCCATTGCTGCTGCTCACGAGGTTGGTCAGACCATCGCGTCGTTGGGTGTCCCCGTATTTTTCTACGGTCAGGCATCGGATCCACCGGGTCGTGGACTCGCGGAGCTCAGACGGGGTGGAGTCGAGGCGCTCCGAGACGGTTTCCATGGAGAACGTGAGCCTGATCTCCCAAGTTCCGTGAGGGTTCCGCATCCGACTGCGGGTGCCACCTGCGTGGGTGCAAGAGATGTTCTACTGGCATGGAACGTTCTTGTAGCTGGGATCGATGAAGAACAGGCAAAGAAAATCGCGTCTAAGGTCCGTGAGCGTGACGGTGGATTTTCGGGTGTTCGGGCTCTTGGGCTCTATCTGCATCAGCGGGAACAAGTCCAAATCTCGATGAACATAGAAGACCCAATGAGGACAGCGCCCACAGCTGTATATGAAGAAGTTGCTCGAGCAGTATCTGAGATGGGCGGGGTAGTGCTTGAAGTTGAAGTGATTGGGATGGTTCCGGATGCCCTTGTGCTTCGAGGTCCAGGAAACAGATTAGACCTCCTTAACCTAGATCCTAACCGGATCCTATCCCGTCGGGTCAAGGAGTATGTGCAAGCCCAGGAGAGGGGAGAGGGCACTCCGGATGATCCGTTATGAGTATCCCATTGCTTAGGTCGGAAGCGTGGCTGCCGTGAGCATGAGGAAGGGTGGAAGAAACGCTGTGGACCAATGCCATAATGCCCTGAAGAGGCTGACGTCGAACGGCTCCCTAGCCTGGTGTAGTTTCAGATGTCGATCTTTACGGATAAGAGCGTGAGTCAACTCGTAAAGTCCGGCCCTCCGACGCTTTCATCGATTCAGGAGTTGATTGAAGTAGACCTAGATCTCGTAGCGGTTGAGTTACAACGGATTGTGGTCTCAGATTTCGACCTAATTGATCAGGTGAATGAGCACCTTTTCTTGACGCGCGGCAAACTTTTTCGCCCCACACTTCTGCTTTTGTCGAGTCGAGTTGGTAGCGAGCCGTCTGATGAGGCCCTGACTTTGGCAGCCATCGTAGAACTTGTGCACCTAGCAACACTAGTGCACGACGATGCGGTGGACCACTCAGTTCTCCGGCGTGGTCTCCCCACCGTAAATGCTGCCTGGACTCACCAAGTGGCGATCATCATGGGGGACTACCTCTACTCTCGGGGAGTCACCGAGCTTGCCAAGCTCGGGAATGTTGCAGCGCTGGAAGTACTTGCTCAAGCGGCGAACGAGATGGCTATGGGGGAAATGCGTCAACTCACAGCGTACGATGCACTTAACTTCGGAGAGGATGAGTACTACACACTTATAGCGTCCAAGACGGCATCACTCATGTCAGCGGCCTGCGAGATGGGGGCTCTAGCAGGAATCCCGAGCTACCGGTCTCGGCTCGCTGAATATGGCAGTCACCTTGGGATGGCGTTCCAAATAGCTGATGACCTTCTCGACTATACGGCTTGTGAGACCATTACGGGCAAGCCAAGTGGCCAGGATCTACGCGAGCACAAGGTCACACTCCCGCTCGTTGGGGCACTCGCCCATACCACGGAGAGTGAGCATCGTCAGATAAGGACCTTTTTCGATAGTGCTAACCCCTCGGAGGAGGACATCGCGAGGATTATTGGGATTGTCGAAGAGAGGGGGGGGCTGGAGTACGCTCGAGTGCACGCAGATCGTTGCGGGCAGCTGGCCCAAGCCTCGCTATCAGGGCTCTCCGAAAGCCCGGCGCTTGCGGCGTTAATGGAAGCGGTGAACTGGGTTGTGGATCGTCAACGATGAAAGACGGTTATGCTTGTTGACACTAGGTGGCGGAGGATCGTTCGCCTCGTGTGGACTTTGGTCTTGGGATTATTCCTCGGTGGGCTGTTCACAAAGCTGTCAGAGTTGTTCTTGCCGGATAGTGTGGCTCGCGACTTTCTGACAACATCGGTGAAAGCTTCATTCGGTCCGTTGTCGGTTGACTTGATAGCTATTGCATTCACACTGGGGCCGATCTCCATTACTCTGAATGTGTTATCCTTGGTCGGGATCTCGATCGTTGCGATGATCGCGCGATCATTGATCTGACTATTCGGCTTCAAAAGTACGAAGATGTTGGGAGAAACTTGCGGGGCCAGGCCCCGACGGAGGTTCTGAAATATGGGTTTTGGCGGATTAGGGATGTGGGAGATAATTATGATCTTCCTGGTCGTATTGCTTCTTTTCGGAGCAAAGCGACTTCCAGAAATAGGGTCTTCACTCGGAAAGGGAATCAGGGAATTCAAGAGTTCTGTCCGTGAGCTCGAGACGGAACTCAAGCATCCTGATCGCCAGATCCATAAGACGAATTACCCGCCGGGAGAGACGGAAGAGGACGAGCATGCCGATGATGAAGATGACGCGGTGGCAGATGATGGACCGAAGAGCCTAAGCGACGACTGAGAGCTGACAGAGGTCTTCTCCTGGGCGAAAAAAGCAGGGCCGAGACGCGAGGATATATGGCGTCTCGGCTCTGCTTTTTGCTATTGGCCGAGTATGATCTCTCTAAAAGATCAAAGGCAGTTGAACGGTGTTTTCGTCGGTAGGAGCGAGCACTTCGTCCCGACGATCTATGATTCGTGCTGCAGCCCGAAGTGCATCGATCCACTCCTGTAGCCGCTGCTGTTGCAGAATGAATACTTGAGTCTGCCGCTGTTGGGTCCGCTGACTAATCCAAGCGGCAGAGTCGGCAGGGACGTAACCGACCAACTCCATAATAAAGGTATTCGTCGGTGTCGTGATGACTTCGCTGACTTCACCAGATCGCAGCCCAAAGGCTGATCCGATGGCAGCATTTTGTCTACCTAGTCCCGGGACGAAGTCACTACGCGAGAACAATCCAGTATCGCGTACCTCCAGCCCTAAGTCGGCCGCGACGTCTTCAAGTGTTTCCCCAGAGCGAATTCGTGCCACGGCTGCCTGACCCTCGACCTCAGCTTGGGACATCTTGCTATCGAATAGCAGGATAGATTCGATCGTTGCCCGTACTTCTTCCAACGGCAAGACTCCCTCGGGTTCAGAACTCAACAATTCCAGCATGTAGAATGCTTGTGGCGTCTCGAAGACAGGGCTGATATCGCCTACTAAGGCCTCCTCGAATATCCAATCAGCCCCTTCGGAAATCTGACCGGCTCCTACGAGGAACGGAAAGTTCTGTGAGATGTCCACCGTTTGAACATCGACACCCGCATTGGTACCTACGTCTTCCATCACCATTGACTCTCCGAGATCCTCGATCGAATCAGCCAGAGTCAATAGGGCGATCTCGCTCTCGTCGGTGCGTTGGATTGGAACTAAGACGTGCCGGGCTTGAGCACTGTCTTGACCCCATCGCTCCTGGATTTCGATGATGTGGAACCCAAAGGCAGTCTTCACAGGCTCCGTCAGTTGCCCTACTGGGGCCGAGAAGACGGTACTATCGAAGGTCCCCATCATTCTGCCTTTCGGGAACACGCCAAGTTCTCCACCTAACTGGGCACTTCCCTGATCCGCTGATGCTTGCTGGGCAGTCTCGGCGAAGTCTGCTCCATCCAGTAGCTCCTGTCGGATCTCGATGGCCCGCTCGCCTGATGCCATCGTGTCAGCCGTGGTTGGGGTCTTATCTAGGACGACGACCTTTACGGCTGCTCTTGCCGGAACCTCGAATTCTTCCTGCTTATCCCGGTAATATCCCTCGATATCAGAGTTGGGAATCGAAAATTGTGCATCTTCGTAGCGGGTAGCCGGCTCAAAGGCCATGTACCGAACTTCAACCTGTTCACTCTGATCTTTCCAGCTTTGCCAAAGTTCAGCACCACTCAGGTAGATTCCCGCTGAAACCTGTCTGAGGAGCTTGCCCCGAGGGATCACGTCCCGATAGTACGCTTCAAGAAGCAGAAGCTGGTCAGCTGGCAGGGTGGCCAGGAATATCTGGTAGCCGGTGAAGTCGAATTGTCCGTCTTCATCTGTAAACTGCGGGCGCAGCTCGCCAGGGGGACTCAGCTGTGCTGCCTGGCTAATCTCTTGATCGCTCACTCCGATGCCGCGCCGTCGGAGTTCCTGGCGGATCAAAAGTTGGTTCACGACCTCATCGAAAGCGGCGTCCTCGATTTCCTTATTCTGCTGAGAAGAAACAGGCTCTTCCTGCGAGCTTTGGATTTCGTCGTAGAGGTTTCGGTATGCTGCCATGTACTCAGTGTACATTACCGCATCCGAGTTAACTCGACCGATCGCACCCAGGCCACCAGAACTTTGGCCGGTGATATCCATTCCCCACTGGAATACCATGAGGGCGACGAACGCGCCTGCTGTGACAAGCATGATCGGTTTCGTCGCCGCTCGCATCTGACGCATCATGAGAAAAGCGTCTCCCTAAAACCCTGGGATAGGCGTAAAAGCACTAGTAAACGAACGAGGAACGATAACTGCTCCCCGAGTGGCCCTCAACGGAAGCCCTAACTGAGATCCTCGCAAGGTGATCAGATCTTTAGTATGTCCAGGGATTGGCTCTGCCCCTACTTCGTTGACACTATTTCCAACATACTCGTATTTTCCGCTTCGTTATTAGTCGCACAAGAAACTCCCTCTTCTCTCCCGTTTTCGGAGTCTACGTGACCCAATCACTCGAACCGGAATCTTGGCCGCCAAGGCCTGTTTCCTCGTCTGAGCGCTCTTTGCCCGATCCACTCGAAGCTCAGCTCGAGGCGGAAAGGGTTAGCGGTAGTGAAGAGCTGGAACGCTCCGGGCCGATCCAAACACGCACGATGGCTGAACTCTTTGTACAACAAGGATCGATGGGCCAGGCCATCGAAATTTTCCGCCATCTCGTGAGTTTGGATCCCGATGATACCTCGCTTCGTGCACGGTTGGTTGAACTTGAAGACCAGGGCAAAACTCCACTCACGTCGAGTGAGGAAGCTGTGGATGATGATCCGACGATTGGGCTTTACTTCCAGAGCCTGCTGGGGTTTGAGCCTGACACTGAACCTGTCGAGTCATGAAGATTGCCATCGTTCACGGTCCAAACCTCCGCCTCCTGGGTCAGAGGGAGCCGGAGGTTTATGGTACCGACACGCTTGAAGACATCAACAGCAAGTTGGAGAAGTTAGCACACGAGTTGGGGGTTGAGATCACGACCTTCCAGTCTAACCACGAAGGTGAATTACTTGATCACATTGAGCGCATGGCTGAGGAGGTACAGGGATTTTTGATTAACCCAGGTGCGTACACGCATACTTCGATAGCGCTCAGGGACGCTCTCGTAGGGGTGGAGCGCCCGTTCGTTGAGGTTCACCTTTCCAATACCACGGCTCGTGAGCGCTTCCGGAGGCATTCTTATCTTGCTCCTGTTGCTGCGGGTATGGTTTATGGCTTTGGTATCCATAGCTATCTTCTAGGCCTTCAAGGCCTCGTGGCTAAGTTGCGGCGGTAGAGGTCTTCGATAGTTCACTGGCAGAAGACTAGACTTCCAGAAGCGAGGCCGCATGGCGAGCACCGCTGATTTCCGGAACGGTATGGTTCTCGACATTGACGGGGGGCTCTGGGCGATTACGTACTTTCAGCACGTAAAGCCGGGTAAGGGAGGTGCTTTTGTCCGTACCAAGCTCAAGAATGTTCTCTCCGGTGCTGTTGTCGACAAAACGTACCGGGCAGGCGAGAAGGTCAGCGACATCCGGCTTGAGCGACATCCAGTGAATTATAGCTATACCGACGGTGACCTGTATTACTTCATGGACACCGGTACTTATGACATGATTCCAATCGCCCGTGATCTCCTCGGTGAAGACCAGTTGAGATACCTCAAGGAAAATATGGAATGCGAGGGACTCATCCACGATGGAGTCGTGATTAGCGTGGAGCTTCCTCAATTTGTGGAACTTCTGGTTATTAAGACTGATCCAGGCTTCAAGGGGGACACCGCTCAGGGTGCTAGTAAAGGAGCGACACTTGAGACAGGGGCTGAGATTCAGGTGCCGCTTTTCGTCGAAGAGGGTGACGTCCTGAAGATTGATCGTCGTGAAGACAAATACCTGTCGCGGGTCAGCAAATGATTGATCCAGATCTAATCGAGCGCCTCATAAAGGTTCTCGACGAGAGCGATCTTGACTCGCTGGAAATCGAACGCGGTGGGACCCGTATTCGGCTCGGAAAAACCCCAATCCAGCCAGTTACTTTGGGACAAACGACTTCCCAAGATGCACAAGGTGTTTCCTCGGAGGCTTCGGTTCAGGATTCACCAACTAGTCTCAGTGAGAAGTCGAGTGACCTCATCGAAGTAACCTCACCGATGGTAGGTACGTTTTACTCAGCCCCGACGCCGGATGCTCCCCCATACGTTGAAATCGGTGCTGAGGTCAAACCAGGAGACGGGCTCTGTGTCATAGAAGCGATGAAGCTGATGAACGAGTTCGAATCAGAGGTAACAGGCACCATTGTCGAAATCTGCGTGAAGAACGCCCATCCAGTCGAATATGGCCAGGTACTCTTCCTCGTGGATCCGGCCTAGCCAAGCGAGGCATCCTTGTTCGGGAAGGTCCTGATTGCGAACCGTGGGGAGATTGCGCTCCGCATCATTCGGGCTTGCCACGAATTGGGTGTACAAACGGTTGCTGTGTACTCCGAGGCTGACCGAGAATCCCTGCATGTCCGGTTCGCAGACGAAGATGTTTGTATCGGTGAAGCACCGCCGGTTGATAGCTATCTAAATATCCCGCGGATCATCGCGGCGGCGGAGGTCACAGGAGCCGAGGCGATTCACCCCGGGTATGGATTTCTCTCAGAGAATGCGGAGTTCAGTGAAATCTGTTCCCATTTGGGCCTAAACTTCATTGGGCCCACCCCCGAACAGATCAGCTCGATGGGCGACAAGTCACGAGCACGCCAGAAGATGAAAGACAAGGGTGTGCGGATTATACCGGGAACTGACGGGGTCATCACAGATATCAATGAGGCCAGAAAGTTGGCCATAGAGATCGGATTCCCGATCATGATTAAGGCCTCAGCGGGTGGGGGTGGTAAGGGTATGCGCATCGTGGAGGACCCAGACCGCTTCCTTAGCTTGATTAGTGCTGCCCAGGCAGAGGCTAAGGCTAACTTCGGAGATGGGGGGGTATATCTGGAGCGCTGTATCCACAATCCACGCCATGTTGAGATTCAAGTGTTCGGTGATGCTCATGGGCGGATTGTGCATTTAGGGGAGCGGGAGTGTTCGATACAACGGAGGCACCAGAAGTTGATAGAAGAAGCGCCGTCACCTGCTCTCACACCGGAACTCCGGCAAGAGATGGGGGAAGCGGCGATTCTGGCTGCGAAATCTATCGATTATGTGGGTGCTGGGACCGTCGAGTTCCTGTTGGATGATGGTCACTTGTTCTACTTCTTGGAAATGAACACGCGTATCCAGGTCGAGCATGCTGTTACAGAGGTTACGACCGGATTTGACCTGGTAAAGGAGCAAATCCGTGTAGCAGCAGGTGAAGCACTCGCGTTCCCGGTGAACGGATCAGAGAGTTTCCAACGTCGCGGACACGCTATAGAGTTCCGGGTGAACGCTGAGGATCCGGATAGAGATTTCGCACCGGGTCCTGGAAAGATCACGACGTTCCATCCTCCTGGTGGACCTGGCATTCGGATTGACACGCACGTTTATGCTGGCTACAACGTGCCGCCCTATTATGACTCGCTTCTTGCGAAATTGATCGTCAGCGGTGCAACCCGAGAGGAGGCGATTCTCCGTGCAAGGCACTCTTTAGATCAGTTCATCATTGAGGGTATCCCGACGACACTACCTCTTCTGCGGCGAATCGTAGACAACAAGGCTTTCCTCGATGGGGATATCGATACCGGTTTTGTAGCTCGTATGTTAAGCGAAATTGATGGCCGGATCGAAGTATGAAGATAGGCCTGGCGTTAACGCTCCCGAAGATTGATGTGGGGGCCATGGCTTGATGTACCCATCATGCTGAAGCGGGAACAAAAACAGCAGATTCTAGGCATTTGCCTATTTGCCCTCGCCCTGTTTGTGTTCCTATCTCTTGTACTACCAGATTCATTGTTTGGTGGAGCAGGTGAGAGGAACCCTGTGGGTATCGTCGGATGGACTCTCCGGGATTACCTCCATTCTTTCTTCGGTACTTCGGCCTTTCTTGTCCCAGTACTGTTGATTTTTCTGGGACTACACGTCAGCGAGTGGGTTACAGAGGATTGGACTGCGAGGCTCTCCGTTCTGACTGCCGGGCTCCTCGTGCTTCTACCGATCACGATCAACACTTGGGTATGGCTTAACAGTCTGCACGTGGCAGCTGGGTGGCTTGGTGAGACTTTGGGAAGAGCCCTAGTCGGCCTCGTCGGTGTTTTCGGGGCAACCATCGTCACGGGGACCGGCCTTGTGGTTCTCTCGATTGGTACGCTGGCATGGAATCCTCTCCTCTCTTTGTATAGGGGGATGCTGGTTAGTGGAGAAATGGCCGGACGTACTGCCAAAGCCGTTGCGGATCGCGGACGGGAGTTTGCGGAAGCCCGAGCTCAGGCTGCAGTGGGGTCTGAATCACGCGAAGCAACACTGGTCGATCCGGTACCCGGGCTGGAGCCGGAATGGATGGAATCGGAAGACAATGAGGGAGAAGAGGTTAGGGAGAAGGCCACCCTCCGCTCGGATGACCTCAATCCAGATCCACCACCGACCGAAGTACGAGATCCGGGTGATGTTGAAGATGAACTCTCAGGTGATCCAGCCGACGAGGATTTCGAGTCGACAGGACCGGGCGAGGAGGTCGAGGTCCCCGAGAGTGAGGGTGATTTGACCAATCCCTTAACGACCACCGGGATCGAGCATGAGGTCCCACCGATGGAACTCCTGTCGGGCCCTGACGATCGGGACAATGATGATATGGATCGGCAGCTGGAAGAGTTGGGTCAAATCCTGATAGAGAAGCTCCTCACCTTCAATGTTGATAGTTCGCTAGGCGACCGAACGACCGGTCCGATGGTGACCCAGTTCGAGGTCATCCCGGCACCGGGGGTGAAGGTGAACCGCATCGCTAACCTCGATGCTGATCTTGCCCTGGCTATGAAAGCCAAGAGCGTGCGAATTGTCGCTCCGATACCAGGTAGGGGCGCTGTCGGAGTTGAGATTCCTAATCCACAGCCCGAAATCGTGAATCTTCGGGAGGTTCTAGAGGCACCGGAGTTCAAGCATGCTAAGGGTGAACTGCCGCTCGCTCTTGGAAAGGACTTGAACGGTCGCCCCTACGTTTCAGCACTAGAGAAGATGCCGCACCTACTGATTGCAGGGGCAACAGGTTCGGGAAAATCAGTTTGCTTGAACACAATCATCACGAGCTTAGTGTACCGGCATACGCCCGAGACCCTCAGGCTTCTGATGATCGACCCCAAGATGGTCGAACTCTCAGCCTACTCCCGGTTGCCGCACCTCAGGCACGATGTCGTGACAGATGCTCGTGATGCGGCGGGTGTACTCAAGTGGGCCGTCATTGAGATGGAGCGGCGTTACGTCCTACTTGGGGCGAACCGTGTTCGTTCGATTGCGGAGTTCAATCGTAAGGTCCGCGACGGTGTGACAATGAAGCGTTCTGAACCAGAGGGTCCAGAAGGGTTTGAGGACCGATGGATCTATCGGGATGGTATTGTCCCATACATCGTTGTAGTGGTGGACGAGTTAGCCGATTTGATCGTGACTGTGCAGGCCGAGGTTGAAAGGCCGCTCACTCAACTCGCGCAAAAGGCACGAGCGATAGGGATTCATCTGATAGTGGCAACGCAGCGCCCATCAGTGAATGTGATCACTGGTCTTATCAAGGCCAACTTCCCGACACGCATCGCCTTCCGCGTGGCGTCCAAGACTGACTCGCGTACAATTCTCGATCAAAATGGGGCCGATGCTCTACTTGGGAACGGCGACATGTTGTTTCTTCCGCCCGGCCAAAGTGACCCGGTACGAATCCAGGGGGCGTACCTCCCGACCGAAGATACCGAGCGCCTAATGGGTTGGTACACCGAGTTGATTGAACAGCATAGCAAGGGTGTCGTTTCTCCAGAATCGGGGCCGGAGACAGATATCCTAGAAGAGATGCGTGGTCGAGAACTTGAGGAAGCAGAAACTGCCTCAGAGGAAATCGGTGGAGAGTGGGACGAATTGTTCCAGGAAGCAGCTGACGTTTGCATCCAGAACGGTACGGGCTCGACTTCACTTCTGCAGAGGCGATTAAGCATCGGCTACGGGAGGGCGGCACGCATCGTTGATCAGCTTTTTGATGCGGGGGTACTTGGCCCTTCGGATGGAGCCAAAGGACGCGAGGTCCTGATGTCGATGGGCGACCTCGATAGGATGTTTGGCTTCGAGGATGGCGGCTAATGCGTAGTTCGTGCTGGCCTACTGTCCGAGTTCCTCTGCTCTTCACTTTAGCTTTCATCCCGTGTGGTGTGGACGCCCAGAACACAGTACCTGGAATTGACGAAGTTGCTGCTATGAAGATTCTTGAGTCGGCGGCGATCCGTTACAGGGGTGTCGATGCGCTCTGCGCGGACTTCACGCAACACTTGTTAGTTCCGCTCTTGGGTGAAGACCGCACTGGGGTCGGGCGACTTTGCCAAGCACAGCCGAATCGATTCGCGATGCGCTTCTCGGACCCCGAGGGCGACCTCGTTTTAGTCGACGGATCGTTCGTTTGGCTCTATTACCCGAGCCTAGATCCGAAACAGGTCTTCAAGGTGCCGATGGTCGAGAATGGAGGTCACTATGATTTTCACCGTGAGTTCTTGGATGAACCAGCCCGGAAATATCGGGTGACGTACGAAGAAGAAGACGAGATCGCCGGCCAGCCTACGCATCGACTCCGGTTAATCCCGCTTGAACCCACGTCATATGAAGCCGCCGTCGTGTGGATTGACCGGGAGCAATCGCTGTTGAGGCAGATCCGTATTGAGGAAGAGAACGGTTCGGTCCGCACGGTCACGATTCAGCGCATTGACCTTAAGCCAACCTCGCTGTCCGAGGACTGGTTTACGTTCACCCCGCCCGAGGGTGTGCATGTGATCTCAGGCTGAGGGAATCCAGACCGAGGATGCGCACCTGAAACCTACCTGTCTTCCCGCTCGTTCCGGATCCGGTGAGGCCTGATGTCATGCGGGACGTCGCAGTTGTCCAATATGAGTTCGAAGCCGTGGGTGCTCCGGATGGTCCCCACATCGCACTCGTAACACTGGGTTGCGACAAGAACACGGTCGATTCAGAACGAATTCTGGCTTCTTCGGTCGGCCATGGCGCCCGGGTATCGTCGGATGTCCGAAGGGCCGATGTCCTGATCGTAAACACGTGCGGTTTCATACAGGATGCGAAGGAACAGTCTATCGAGACGATCCTGGACGCGTGCGATTTGAAGGCTCGGGGACAGCTGAGTGCTGTCGTAGCAGTCGGGTGCCTTGTGCAGCGCTACAAGACAGAACTCGAGCACGAGATTCCTGAAGTCGATTTTCTTCATGGGATTGACTGAACTGCAGGGCCTTGTTCCCGAGTTACGGAAGCGTGGCCTACTGCCTGATAGCCAACCGATCTCAACTATGGAGCAACCCCTAAGGATCCTATCCACGGAGACCCCACATACGTCATACCTGAAGATCAGTGAAGGTTGTGACCACACCTGTGCCTTCTGTGCCATCCCGCTGATGCGGGGCCTGCACCGCTCCCAGCCGATTGCCGACCTGGTTCGAGAAGCTGCAGAGCTCGGAATTCAAGGCGTAAAGGAGATCAACTTGATCTTGCAAGATACGACCTGGTACGGGCATGACAGGAGACGACTTGATCCGCCAGCTCCACTGCTCCCAGATCTTCTACGGGCACTTCTTGCAGGGACTGACGTGCCCTGGTTTAGGATTTTTTATATGTACCCGTCCGGTATCACACCCGAGCTCGTAGAATTAATTGCGAACGAGGCCCGGATCTTACCGTACTTGGATATGCCGATCCAACATGGCTCGGACCGAATGCTCCAGCTCATGAGACGGCCTGAGCGACAGGTGACGATCCGGGAGCGGGTCGAACAGCTCAGGGAGGCGATCCCGGAACTCACGCTAAGGACGACAGTGATTGTAGGTTTCCCAGGAGAGACCGATGATGACTTTGGTGAGATGCTTGATCTCCTTGGTGAGATCAGGTTTGAGCGGATTGGAGCCTTCACCTACTCTCTGGAAGAGGGTACTAGAGCTGCTGAGATGGAGGGGCACGTTCCTGTTGAAGTTATGAACGAGCGGCTGGGAGAGCTGATGGACGTCCAGCGAGAGATCAGCTTTGAGAAGAATGAAGAGTTGGTTGGTCGACACTTGATGGCACTTGTGGATCGGCTCGTCGATGACGACGGTGATTTGGATGCTATCGCCAGGACTACCGGACAGGCGTTGGACGTAGATGGAGCCACCAATCTTTGTGATGCAGTAGGTGTTCAGCCTGGGAGCATGATCGAAGTCGAAATTGTCGACTCTCTAGACTATGATCTGATCGGCAAGGTCACGCAGTCGTAAGTTTTCGAGACCGCAGGTGGACACAGTAGGAGGGCTTCGATGGGTTTGAGGAAATGGATCGAAGGGCTCGCGCTCGCCGTGTTGATCGGAAGGCCAGGAGTAGCTGTGAGTCAGGAGCTAGCAGACCTAGACTACGATAACCTGTCCTTTCGGGGTGTGGGGATTGAGTGGGGTAAGTTGTACCCCACTCGGGTGGACCGCACCGAGAGCTACGGCATACGCATCGACCTGGGATACCTGGGCCCAGGACTTCGCATCGTGCCCGGAGTGACTTACTGGAGTTCACCTCTTACAACGCGAGAGATGGTTAAGTTGGAGGAGCGTGTGGCAACCCTGGTCCAGAGCCAGACGGGTGGGCCACGACCGGCTGTCGACTTAGGGGTTATCGAGTGGACAGACGTATCAATTTCTCTCGATGGGCAGGTTGTTTGGGAGGTTCCACTCGATTTCTTGACTTTCGCTGGACTCGGCGTTGCAACACATGTGCTCAATGGGGAGGGCGCATCGATTAGCGGCACGTTCATTGAGGATTTGCTCGATTCGGTAACCGCTGGTTTCAATTTGCACGCGGGCCTTGAATATCCTGTGACTAATTGGTTGAGGATCTATGGACTCGGGCGTTATGAGGTCCTCGGTGACTTACAGTACTTCCATACGAGGTTCGGAGTTCAAGTAATGATTGGTGACAATGCGCCTGGCGAAGAGCGCGATCGATGACCAATACGATCGACTCAGTTCGTCGTTACTTCCTGGGCGTCAAGGCTCTCCTCTGGCCCCGGTCTGGGGAACGTCTAGTTCCTGCACTCTCTGGCATTCTCCTCGCCGCCTCATTTCCGCCTCTTCATCTTCTTGTCCTCCCCTTTATTGGCTTGGTCCCGTTTGCGCTCTGGGTCCAAGGGCTGAGTCCTGATGCTGAAGGGCTCCGTGCCGCGGTGCGTGGTTCTCTGGTCTTTGGAGCGATGTATTTTGGGCTCGTCTTCTACTGGATCCTGATTGCGCTGATCTGGTTCACCTGGCTTGCGATTCCGGCGTTCGTCGGCTTGATGATGATGTTTGTCGGTTTGGCTGCCTTGTTTGGTTGGGCGCTCCACCGTTTTCTGCACACTGTGCGCGCGCCACTCTGGATCGCGCTACCCATCGCCTGGACGGCTGCAGAGTGGTTCCGGGCACACTGGCCGAGCACGTTGGCGTCTTCATGGTTGGGACTCGGGACCTCCTTGACCGGTTTCCCAGAGTTGATCGGTTTTGCTGAGATCGTAGGGGCCCGAGGTGTGACACTATGGCTGGCTCTAGTGAATGGACTTGTAGCGTCACTCATACTCGATCTGCGTGGCCGACGAGGGTGGGGACGGAAGACCTTGTTGATCCTACTCGTCATCACGGTGCCCATGGGTTGGAGTTTGTGGCGTGCAGAGACGCTCCAACTGCGTGAAGCCGGGCGCGTTGCAGTGGTGCAACCGAACATACCCGAGCACATCAAACTAGATCAGCGGATAGCCATAGATAGCACTCACGCTTCGTTGAGCCGACTCATGCAACGCATTGAGCCCGGCTCGGTTGATCTTGTTGTCATGCCAGAAGTGACACTGCCGGTATTCCCGAAGGCCGACGTGCATTCAGGATTTCTAGCCCCCATACAAAACTATGCCCGCGAACTTGGTGTCCCGGTCCTCTTCGGAGCCACGGGCTTCACAGGTGATATCTACCGGGAGTTCACACCATTCAATTCGGCTTTCGTTATGGAACCGAGTGGCCTCACAGACTTTCAGTACGACAAGAGGTACCTGGTTCCCTTCGTCGAGCGAGTTCCGCTTGTGCCGGCGTCCTGGCTTACTGGACTCCCTTACTTCGGTGGGTTCGGTGTCGGCAGTGTCTGGCCGCTCTTGGAAGTGGATGGTAGCACGTACGGAGTGCTAATCTGCTACGAGTCGACCTATCCTGAAGGGGCTCGCACTTACAGGCTCGAAGGGGCTGACCTACTTCTCAACATAACGAACGATGCTTGGTTTGGGAGAGAACCGTTCTATTCTCGAACCACCGCCCTTTGGCAGCATCCGGCGCACTTGGTCATGCGAGCAATCGAGAACCGAATGGGGGTAGCTCGCTCTGCTAATACAGGTATTTCCCTATACGTTGACCCTGTCGGGCGCGTCCACAACCAGACCAACCTCTTTGAGCCAGATGTCAGGATCGATAACGTACTAACTACTGACGAGATTACCTTTTTCACTCGTTTCGGGGATCTTGCGGGAAATGGGGCGGCGTTCGCTGCTGCCTTGCTTCTACTAGCTTCTTTGAGGTTTAGCAGGCGCCCTGCTTCCCTGGACCCTTCTGAAGCACAGGTTTAGCTTTTCTTCCCTGTTCTGGAAGGATTACCTAAGCATCACCTCCCGAAACAGGCGGGACAGCATCTTATGTTTGCGAAGCCCGTTTAACATTGCGCTTGGAGTAGGACATGAAGCAGGGTATCCATCCCGATTTTACAATGACGCCGGTCACGTGTGCCTGCGGCAACCGCTTCGAGACAAAATCAACTGTAGAAGAGATCCACATCGAGATTTGTTCGGTATGCCACCCGTTCTACACTGGTAAGCAGCGTCTTGTAGACACGGCGGGCCGGGTTGACCGTTACAAGAAGAAATACCAGAAGCTCGCCGAGAAGTGATCACCTCGGCCGGGGTGAAGCTCCGGCCAACTGACCCTGGCGTTTGCACCATATCGTCGAGGTCTGAACTGCGACTCCGCTGATGAAGCCTCCGATCCTAGATCCTCGATTACAGGAGCGCCTAAGTGAGGCGGAGCGTCGCTTCGAGGCACTTGATGTCGAACTCATTAGCCCCGAAGTGCTCCGGAGTCCGGAAAGGCTTCGCAAGCTTGGTCGGGAACGGTCTCGACTAGAGGAGATCGTCGGAATTGGTCGTGAACTGCGACAGGCAATCCAAGAGCTTGAGGGAGCTGTTGAGCTTCTGAAGGACTCAACGGATGAGGAGCTACAGGTGTTAGCTGAGGAGGAGTGCGCCTGCCTCAAGCAGAGAATCGAGAAGCTGCTTCTTGGCCTTCGAGAGGTTTTAGTTCCTCGGGATCCCCTCTCGGATCGAGCGGCAGTTGTGGAGATTCGTGCCGGTACAGGGGGTGATGAGGCTGGGCTCTTTGCCGCTGACCTGATGAGGATGTATCGACGCCTAGCCGAGCGACGCGGTTGGTCCATTGAATTGATCAGTCACTCTGAGGGAATCCCTGGCTCGATCAAGGCCGTGATCTTTACGGTTCGTGGTCAAGGGGTCTACGGTTCCTTGCGCTACGAATCGGGGGTACACCGTGTTCAGCGTGTGCCGGAGACAGAGAGTCAGGGACGGATTCACACCTCTGCTGCGACCGTGGCAGTTCTCCCTGAAGCTGAAGAGGTCGATTTGCAGCTCGATCCCAACGATCTCAGGATCGATGTGTTCCGCTCGTCAGGACCGGGTGGACAGTCCGTGAACACTACCGACTCAGCAGTGCGGATCACACATATCCCAACTGGGCTGGTTGTGTCCTGTCAGGACGAAAAGTCCCAACACAAGAATAAGGCGAAGGGGCTTAAGGTGCTTCGGAGCCGCTTATTAGATCGCATGGTCGCAGAACAAGAGGCTACACGAGCGCGTGCGCGCAGAATCCAGGTCGGGACGGGAGATCGTTCGGCGAAGATCCGCACGTACAACTTCCCACAGAGCCGAGTTACTGACCACAGAATTGGTCTCACGTTGCACCGTCTAGACGAGATACTCGATGGTGACTTGGACGAGATCATCTCCTCGCTTAGACTCACCGAGGAGCAGGAGCGCCTTGAGGAAAGCGAAACCGGAGCCTAGGGTACCACTTGACTGATTCGGGGGTCCGCCGCCGTCATTGGACGGTTCTCAAGCTCATCGAATGGAGTGGGCAGTACCTGATCGAGAAGGGTGTCGAAAGGGGACGACTAGACGCTGAACACCTGCTTGCCCATGCGATGCGTGTCAGCCGACTGGACCTATATCTTCAGTACGACCGACCTCTCTCCGGGGTAGAACTCGACCGGTATCGACCGTTGCTGACCAGGAGAGCCCAACGTGAACCACTACAGTATATTCTGGGACAAACCTCATTCCGCAATTTGGAATTGGAGGTTGACCAAGCTGTTCTGATCCCGCGACCTGAGACCGAAATCCTAGTGGATGAGGTACTTGAATGGGTTGCTGGAAATGGATTCAAAGAACTTGTTGCTCTTGATATAGGAACCGGATCGGGAGCGATAGCACTCTCGTTGGTTCACGAAGGTCCGTTCAGCCGTGTTGTGGCGACTGATAGTTCGAAGATGGCGCTTGAGGTTGCCACCAGAAACGCACTAATGACAGGGCTTTCAGAGCGAGTCGATTTCCGAATCGGCGAGTATTTTAACCCATTGACGGTTGATGAAATATTTGAGGTGATCGTTTCTAATCCGCCTTACGTTGCTGATGGGGAAGCCCAGGCCCTTGATCCGGAAATCCGGGACTGGGAGCCGGGAGATGCTCTCTTCTCAGGGCCAGACGGGCTTGCTGCGTTACGGAGAATCGCCACGGGAGCTGGTCTACATCTGAGGCCGGGAGGCTTACTCGCGCTCGAGGTAGGACTTGGCCAGGCCGGTTACGTCATGGAGTTTTTGGAGGACACTGCCGAATTCGTGGGAGTGAGGGTCCGTCAGGACCTTACCGGTCGGGAGCGCATCGTGCTGGCTCACCGAGCGATGACTGACTAGAGTTTTCTTGGGTGGCATGGCCTAATGAGGAAGCCACGAACACTGGAGATTTATGTGGCTGAAATATATGAGAAGGCAAAGGAACTTGGTAATGCGCTCGCAAGAATAAACGAGTATCGCACCCTCTGTCAGACGATTGATGCTGTGGATGAAGACCGGGAGTTGGTAGAGCTGCGAAACCGGATTCGTGAACTGGAGACTGGGATCGAAACATCAATGCAGGCAGGCCATGAGCCGGATGAGGAAATAACGAAAGCTTATGCTGAGGTAACCGAAGAACTTCAGACGAAACCAGGGTTTCAGCGCCTGATCTCTGCTCAGGCTAACTTCGAAAAAGTTATATTCAAGGTAAATGAGACTGTGACGAAGGGGATTGATGAGGGTGGTGATAGCCGTATCATCCTTCCATCCTGAGAAACTGAAGGCTAGCGGACACAGCTCTGAAAAATACGCAATCAAATAAGAGAGTTTCAATTGAAGCAACCTCCTCAGATTCGACCAGCCGAGGGAAAGCTCGGGGTCCTCCTTCCAGGCTTAGGTGCCGTGGCTACCACATTTGTCGCAGGAGTAGAGGCAGTGAGACGAGGTCTGGCTGAGCCGTTTGGGAGTTTGACCCAGTTGAATACAATCCGCTTGGGCAAGCGAACTGATGAGAGGACACCACTCATTCGGGACTTTGTGCCTCTTGCTGGGCTTGAAGATCTGGTGTTTGGAGCTTGGGATCCGATCTGTGACGACGGCTACACGAGTGCACTCAAGGCGGGTGTCCTCCACAAGGATAGTCACCTTGATCCTATCAAGGACTTCCTTTCCTCGATTCAGCCGATGAAGGCTTCTTTCAGCAGTCAATACGTGAAGAAGCTGGATGGTCCTAATAAGAAGAGAGGAAGCAAGCGGGAGCAGGCTGAGGAGCTGCGCCAGGATATTAGACAATTTAGGGAAGAGAGTGGTTGTCACCGTCTGGTGATGATTTGGTGTGGCTCCACGGAGATTTTCCTGAGGTCTGGCCCGGTTCACGAGACACTCGAATCTTTCCAGAAAGCGATGGATGAGGATGACGAGTCGATCGCACCAAGCATGCTCTATGCCTATGCAGCAATCATGGAGGGGGTACCGTACGCAAACGGTGCTCCGAACTTGTCTGCAGATATCCCGGCACTTGAACAACTGGCGAATGAAAGAGGAGTCCCGATCGTAGGGAAAGATTTCAAGACGGGTCAGACACTCATAAAGACGATCTTAGCTCCCGGTTTAAAGACTAGAATGCTAGGGCTGTCGGGCTGGTTTAGTACGAATATTCTCGGAAACCGTGATGGTGAAGTTCTAGATGATCCGGAGTCTTTTAAGACTAAGGAGGAGTCGAAGCTCAGCGTCCTTGAGCACATCCTTCAACCCAACATGTACCCGAGCCTATATGGGGATATGTACCACAAGGTAAGGATCAACTACTACCCGCCCAGAGGAGACAACAAGGAGGGGTGGGACAACATCGACATCTTCGGATGGATGGGGTATCCGATGCAGATAAAGATTAACTTTCTCTGCCGTGATTCGATACTTGCTGCTCCGATCGTGCTTGACTTGGTACTCTTGCTTGACCTGGCAATGCGCTCCGGCCTAGGCGGCATACAGGAATGGCTCTCGTTCTACTTCAAGTCCCCACAGACAGCGGCGGGCCTTTATCCAGAGCACGACATCTTCATCCAGCATTGGAAGCTCAAGAACACCCTCCGCTGGTTGATGAAGGAGGACATGCTGACCCACCTAGGTGTGGAGTATTACGACTAGTCTCGTGAGTGGCGAGTTCATAGTCCTTGAAGGGGCAGACGGGGTTGGTAAGACAACTCAAACGGCACTCCTGTCATGGTGGATGAACGCCAGAGGGATCGAACATGTAGTCGCGCGAGAGCCGGGAGGAACACCACTCGGTGAGGCTGTGCGGGAGCTAATCCTCGGGAAAATGGATCTTCAGATACCACCCGAGCCAGAGTTACTCCTGATCTTGGCATCCAGAGCGGCTTTTGTTAGTGAAGTGGTGAAACCCGCGTTGGCGGATGGGAAAGTGGTTCTCGCTGATCGGTTCGCGCTCTCAACGCTAGCGTACCAGGGTTACGGTCGAGGCCTACCGCTCGATGATGTCCGCGATGGATTACGGATTGCCACCGGGGGGTTGGAGCCAGACTTGTACATCCTACTGGATTTACCTGTTGAAGAGAGCTTGGCCCGCCAAGCATCGAGTGGTATCCAACCTGATCGCATAGAGAGAGAGGGGGATGGCTTTCTTCGCTTAGTGCGCCAAGGGTATCTTGCACTAGGAGATTCGGAGTCCGGTGTGAGAGTGTTAAACGGATCGGGCCCACCAGAGGCGGTGCAAGATAAGGTTCGTGAGCTTCTGATTGAGGTCTTCCCCGAAACCTTCGGTGATTCAGCTTTGTGAGTTGAGGGCCATCGTGTAGGCCCTTCC
>DCAD01000046.1:21122-51528 GCA_002311875.1 Gemmatimonadales bacterium UBA1142
TACGCATACGGGTGCTTCAAGAAGTGATCGACAAAGTCGAGTCCAGCTTTGTCGAGGAAGTGGACTATGGTCGTCTGCATGAGTCCGCGATCGATGGCCTGTTGAGGGACCTGGGAGACCCTCACTCATCACTCATCCCGAAGAGCGCCTACGAGAATTTCAGAATTAGGACCGAGGGTGAATATGGTGGTGTTGGCCTTGAGGTAGTCGATCGGAACGGATGGGTAACGGTAGTGAGTCCGATCCCAAACACACCTGGAGAACGTGCAGGCATCCGGGCCGGGGATCAGTTTTTCGAGATTGAAGGGGTGCCTGCGGATACGATGGTTACCGAACAGGCTGTTGAAATGCTTCGTGGCCGGCCCGGCACGGAAGTCAGTGTTAGGATGAGACGGCCGGGTGTCGAGGACCCGATCCCATTCACGATTGAGCGTGAGGAGATCCAACTTAGAGCAGTCCCATTCGCTGTGATACTCGAAGATGGAATAGGATATGTCCCACTACAAACGTTCCGTGAAGGATCTGAGCGGGAGATCAGCACAGCTCTAGATTCGCTTCAAGAGGTTGAGGGTGCTCGTTCTCTAATTCTCGATCTCCGTGGCAATCCGGGTGGGCTGCTGGACGCGGGTATAGCGGTTTCAGATCTTTTCTTGGATGCGGATCTTACGATCGTAGAGACTCGAGGACGTGCTTCTGGTCAGAACGCAACGTACTCTGCTAAGAAGCCTAACATTTATCCTGGTCTTCCGATTGTGGTTCTTGTCGACCGTGCAAGTGCATCAGCCTCAGAGATCGTTGCGGGAGCGCTACAAGATCACGATCGCGCAGCGATCGTCGGCCAACAAACGTTCGGTAAGGGATCGGTACAAACCCTTTACCCCCTGACCGGTGGGGACGTGCTGCGCCTGACCACAGCGCGGTGGTATACTCCAGTAGGGCGTTCTATCAATCGTGACCCTCAGACACCCGTGGACAGGGACAACCAAGGCCTTGCCATCTCCGGAGAGCTCGTAATACCGAGCGATCTTTCTGGCCGCCCGGAGTTTTCTTCGATGGGTGGGCGTATGCTTTATGGGGGTGGGGGGATCACGCCCGATCTTGTCGTCTTACCTCAGACCTTGTCGGCTCAGGAGACGGATGCGGTTGGTCGAGTATTCCGTCGGGCGGGTGCCTTCAACATAGCCCTCTTTAACTATGCTGTATCCTATGTCCGTGATCATCCGGACCTCAAGGTTGGTTACACCCTGAGTGACAAAGACCTCGACATGTTCTTTGAGATTTTTCCAGAATGGACTGCCGAAGTGGATCGGGATGCTCTCATCACGGCTGCCCGTTTTGTGCGGTATCACCTTGAGCGGGAGATCGCACTTCAGGCGTGGGGTAACGCAGGAGAGTTCGAGCAATCTCGAAAACACGATGAAGGGCTAGCATCCGCGCTGGACCTACTGCGGGGTGTTAAGACTCCAGGTGATCTGATCGAGGCGGTAGAGCAGGCCCAGCGAAGCCGGAAGCCCTGATCTTAAGGGCACGTTCTATCTTGGCCGAGACAACTACCTCATCCCACTATCCCTTACTTGACTAACGCATGAATGTGGTTGAAGTCGTGCGAGGCGACGTAGTGGAAGCACGACATACTGTCCACATTGCGGTTGCCGACGCTGATGGGAGAGTGGTTGCCAGGGCGGGCAACATAGATGGATTAACCTATTATAGATCTTCGGCAAAGCCTCTTCAGGCCCTTCCACTCGTGGAGGAGGAGGTGACCAGCAGATTCGGAATCTCTCTTCCGGAACTTGCTCTTTGCTGTGCGTCACATGAGGGAGAACCTGAGCACGTTGCAACGGCCCGGTCGATCCTGTCCAAGATCGGTGTGGATGAGGGGCTGCTTCGGTGCGGTCCTCATCTACCGCTTGGTACTGAGGCTAGCCAGGCACTATTGATGCTCGGTGGACAGGCTATGCCGATCCATAACAACTGTTCGGGTAAGCATGCAGGGATGCTGGCGCTGGCAGTGGGCATGGGATGGGATCCAGTGGACTACCATCTGCCTGGTCATCCTGTGCAGGATCGCATGTTGCGGGAGATCCTCAGGTGGACCGGGCTTGGTGAAGGTCAAGTGCCTACGGGAGTCGACGGGTGTGGTGTAGTCTGTTTCGCTGCTCCTTTGTACCAAATTGCGAAGTCATTCGCCCGGTTTGCTGTCGCAACGGCTCATGATGAGGGGCCAGCGGAGATCGTCCGGGCTATGACCACACATCCTTTCATGGTTGGTGGAACGGGACGGGCGTGCACCCAAGTTATGGAGGTCACGGCAGGGAGAGCCTTCGTGAAACTCGGAGCTGAGGGTGCGTACACTGGAGGGATTCCAGCAGAAGGACTCGGTTTTGCGATCAAAGTCGAAGATGGTGGACGCCGAGCGGTTGAGGTCGCTCTCGTGAGGGTTCTTCAGGCCCTTGGTGTTCTCACAGAAGCAGAGGCTTCCACAATCTGCCACCACGGAAATCCGATAGTGTATAATACTCGGGGTGAAGCAGTTGGTGAGATCAGGCCGGCTTTCGATCTGGAGTTTGCGGCTCCGTGAGCCAGCACCTTAAACCATCAGTTGAAATGCTGGTACGTCTAAGCGCCGTCATCGCCAGTCGGCAGATCCATAAACTCTCAGAGCACCTTGATTTAGTTGCCTCTCAGGCGGATGCTGTCCGGGTCGAAGAGGTGATACTGCAAAGCTACCTCTTTCTTGGTTATCCCATGGCGCTGAACGTGATGGCGCTATGGCGCGAAAGGGTTGAACCGAGTCCCTCGGTTAACTTGATAGAGGACCGCAACTGCTGGGTGGACCGTGGAGAGGAGATTTGCCGATCTGTTTATGCTGGTCAATACGACGAACTCCGAGAGCATATCCGGAGGCTCCACCCGGACCTGGAACAGTGGATGGTGGAGGAGGGATACGGTAAGGTCCTAGGGCGTTCTGGGCTCTCACTGGTGGAGCGTGAACTGTGCATCGTTGCGCTACTAGCGGTATTAGATGTGCCAAGGCAACTCTACTCCCATCTTCGAGGGGCGCTCAATGTTGGGGCTCATGTGTTGGAAGTCACACAGGCGCTCGATATTGGACTCGAGTATACTGAGGGTGCTGCCGCTGCTCGCGGCTGGGAGACTTGGGAAGCCGTACGATCGCGTGATGCTGGAGGTCGGTGACTGATGTTCATTGATCATGCAGTGATCGAAGTGAAGGCGGGCACCGGAGGCTCTGGATCCGACGCTTTCCGTAGGGAAAAGGGAGTCCCGCGCGGCGGACCTGCTGGTGGTGATGGCGGGAAGGGTGGGGACGTTCTGCTAGAGGTGGATGCGCAGCTTACGACACTGCTCGATTACTCATACAAACGGCACTACAAAGCAGGTCGAGGTCTGCACGGTGGAGGAAAAAATTGCACGGGCCGGTCCGGCGAAGATCTCATCCTGAGAGTTCCGAAGGGGACGGTGGCCTTCGACGTTGAGTCTGGGGACTCCCTTGGTGAACTCTTAGAAGACGGTGAGCATCGGATAATCGCATATGGAGGGAGGGGAGGCCGTGGTAATACACATTTCAAGACCCCGACACGCCAGGCTCCTCGGTATTGGGAGCCTGGTGAAGAGGGTGAGGAACGCCGGGTGCGGCTAGAGCTTAAGCTGATTGCTGACGTGGGGCTTGTCGGTGAGCCGAACGCGGGAAAATCCACATTTTTGGCCACAGTCACCGACGCAAGGCCGAAAGTCGCCGAGTACCCGTTTACGACGCTGGAGCCGAATCTCGGTGTCGTAAGACTCCGTGATTTCCAGTCGTTTGTGATTGCTGACATTCCTGGGATCATTGAGGGGGCACACGAGGGAAAGGGCTTGGGCCATCAGTTTCTGCGCCATATCGAACGGACCCGAACTCTCGCGCTGATGATTCCCGTGGACACAGAGAACATTCAGCAAACATTCGAGGCCCTAAGGGCTGAACTCGATGCCTATTCTCCGGAACTCGCTGCAGCTCCGTTCTGTGTAGTACTGACAAAGACTGACCTTCTTCCTCCTGATGCTGAGCTTCCCGAGTTTCAGGGGGAAGACGCTTGGGCGGTTTTCGGGGTCTCGTCGTCCGCCAAACGCGGGCTGGATGAGCTTTTGGCAGCACTCTGGAAGGCGAGTCGTCCCTCTGAGGAATCGACGATTGGCGGGGGCGGCCAGGCATGGACACCCTGAGTAAGGTTTCGGTCTCCTCCGTTTACGTACACGCGCCATTTTGTTCGAGACGTTGCTTCTATTGCGACTTTGCGGTGGAAGTGAATTCCTCTGGTGATCTCGGCGCGTGGACAGAAGCACTCTCAGGTGAACTGAGAGCAGTCGAACGAGAAGGTGTCTTCGTGATATCGGAGGCGCTCAAAACCCTATATGTGGGAGGTGGAACGCCGTCGTTGCTTGGTTCTGAGGCAATGAAAAGCCTTGCCGAAGTAATTGGACGTAACCGGCTCGAAGATCCTGAACTCGAATGGACTGCTGAAGCCAATCCCGAGAGTGTGACGCATGATTTGGTTGAAGGCTGGCGCAAGGCTGGTGTTAATCGGATGAGCCTGGGTGTGCAGAGTTTCGATGCACAGGTGCTCACATGGATGGGACGTCTGCACGGGCCGGACGGTGCGGTGCGAGCAGTTAAGGCCATAAAGGAGGCGGGAGTCCACAATCTCAGCGTTGATCTAATCTTCGGGCTGCCCTCCCGGCTAAACCGGTGTTGGCGCACTGACCTCTACAAAGTGCTGGAACTCGACGTCCCCCATATCAACCTATACGGACTCAGCATAGAGTCTGACACTCCACTAGGACGTTCAGTGAGAGACGGCAGTGAAGTACCGGTTAATGAAGGGCAATATCGGGACGAATATCTTGCCGCTGTGGAGCTATTGGGAAATGCTGGATATCAACATTACGAGGTCTCCAGCTTTAGCCAGCCAGGATTTTCCTCAAGACACAATTCCGTTTACTGGGATGGACGTCCCTACCTAGGTTTGGGCAACGCCGCTCACAGTTACTCCGATTCATACCGTCGCTGGAATGTCAGAGATTGGCTTTCATATAGTGCCTTGGCCACAGAGACGGGGGTTACTTGGGAAAAAGGTGAGCACCTTGATGTGGCCTCTAGATCTTTGGAGCGATTATGGCTCGGTTTGCGAACCGTTTTTGGGCTACCGATACGGGATCTAGATGACCCGCAACGGTTAATCATCGAGTCTTGGGCGCGTGAAGGCTGGAGTGTGCTCGAGGATGAAAGAGTGCGCCTTACCGCGGAGGGTTGGCTTGTGTTGGACCGTCTTACCTTGGAGCTCGATAATGCTCGGGCGGGTTGACGCTGGAATCGAACACACTCGATCTTCGAATATGGATGTTATGGAAAAAGCGGAGCTCATTGGTGCGGAACTCACTGAACGTGAGCAGCAAGTTCTGGAAGCGGTGGTGCGCACCTATGTGGAAACCGCCGAACCAACCGGGAGTAGAACGGTCTCTCAAAGCTTCGATTTCGGCATCTCACCTGCCACGGTCCGAAAAACCATGGGCCATCTTGAGGATAAAGGGTATCTCTTCCACCCTCATACCTCTGCGGGACGTGTACCAACTGACCTTGCTTATCGGTTTTTCGTAGACAGGCTCATGGCGCCTCAAAGACTTACCGGCGCCGAACGAACGAATCTTCAACGCCAACTCGACAGTATTGGTACGTCTGTCGTCGAGCGTCTCGTAATGAAAGCCACCCGCGCACTCAGCTTTGTGTCGAACGAACTCGGTGTAGCAATTGCCCCTCGCTTGGAAGACGCGGTCCTGGAGAAGGTCGAGCTAATTCAAGTCTCCTCCAGCCGAGTACTTTTCGTGGCAACTATCCGGGGTGGAGTGGTGCATACGGTTTATGTGGACCTTCCGATAGAAGTGCCCCAGGAAACCCTTGTGACAGTGACAGTTGCGATGAATGAGCGTCTGGCGGGGCTCACTCTCCAAGAGATCCGTCGGACACTTCCAGAGAGGATGCGAGACTCTCACTCTGGAGAGCTGGGAGCAACTGAGTTCATGAACATCTTTGTTCAGTCGGGGGCGAAACTTTTTGATCTGCAAGAGCTTGACCGAACGAGTATCCTCTTGGGTCATACGAGTGTCCTCGCATCACAGCCGGAGTTTGAGGAACGTGACCAGTTAACCAGCCTGATCGAACTCACTGAGAGACGGGACCTTCTCGCAGAGACAATGGGTAAACGCGAGCACAGAGGCCGGGTGATGATCACGATCGGTGGTGAGAATGATAGGAATGAACTAGCCGACTTCACGCTGGTGACTTCTGAATACCGGTCAGGTAGCCTCAAGGGAGTAATAGGGGTCATTGGACCCACGCGTATGCCGTACGAGAAGGTGGTGACGATCGTTGACTACACTTCGACTCTTATCACCCAGATGCTCCAAAGCTGATCCAAATCTGCTACCGCACTGTAAGTCTCTAACAGTTTTCTGATGGTTGATTACTACGAACTACTTGGCTTGTCACGTGATGCGGACCTCGAGGAGATCAAGAAGGGGTACCGGAAGCTTGCGTTCAAGTATCATCCTGATCGGAACGAAGGCTCTAAAGAAGCCGAGGAACTTTTCAAGCAGGTCACCGAGGCTTATGAAGTCCTTCGTGATCCTGAAAAACGTTCGGTGTATGACCGCTATGGTGAGCAGGGGCTTAAGGGCTCCACTGGTCCAGGTGGGACGGGAGGTTTCGATTTCTCTGATGCCATCGAGATCTTCATGAGGGACTTCGGTGGTTTCTCGGGACTCGAGGATTTTCTTGGAGCGAGCGGGGCGCGTGCACAACGAACTACATCTCGAAAAGGAAAGACCGTACGGGTAGGTGTATCCCTTACGCTTTCTGAGGTCGCGTACGGGGTAAAGAAAACCCTACGCGTTTCACTCTTGGGCGTCTGTGATCCGTGTGGGGGGTCGGGAGCGAGATCTGGGACGAAGCCGGTGGTTTGTCCCGGTTGTGGGGGGTCGGGAGAACAGCGCCATGTGCAACGTTCAGTCTTCGGACAGTTCGTGAGTGTGCAGCCCTGTCAAAATTGTCGGGGTGAGGGCAGAATCATCGCGGAGCTGTGTGACATTTGCCGAGGGGAAGGAAGAACTCGCAGCGACACGGAAGTAGAAATAGAGGTCCCCGCTGGAGTGACTTCCGAGAATTTCCTGACACTCAGAGGACGTGGGAGCGTTGGACCCCGGGGAGGACCCCGAGGAGATCTCGAGGTACTTCTTGAGATCCAGGACGACCCACGGTTTTCCCGCAATGGATCAGATCTCTTCCATGAGCTGCCGATTACCTTCAGCCAGGCTGCGCTAGGGGACGAGGTTCGGGTACCCACGATCGAGGGTACTGCGCGAGTCACGATTCCGGCCGGCATACAGAGTGGCGACCATCTTAACCTTCGGGGACTTGGCCTTCCCGAACTCAGTGGTCATGTCCGTGGAGATCAAGTCGTTAGGGTGGTAGTGTGGACACCGGATGACCTTACCGACCAACAGGAACAGGCTCTAGAGACCTTGCGCAGTGTGGAAGCACCCGCACCCGAGCACATCCGTCGCCGATCACATAAGGGGTTCTGGTCCCGGGTGAAGGAGGCATTCACGGGCGGATGAAGCATCCAGAACTTCGGTAGCCAGAACTTGGAATTCGTACCCCAGCGACCGATGACACGGTTTCGGTTTTAGTGCATATGCTCGTACAGATGTGTAGTCGGGGTGTGCTCGAACGGCACACACCTATGATGGAAAAGTAGTTCTTCCGAAGCAGTGCTTGTCCGTATAGAAAGTCCGGTAGACAAGGGGATGGGTTTCTCCATTGCGCATGGTTCCAACCATCGACAAGATCGGTTGGTCAGAGCGCCGAGCCTGCTAGATCCTCTATTCGGAAGTTCACTCTATGGTCGCTAAGGAGTGCCTATTCTGTAAGATTGTCACTGGAGATATTCCAGCGGATGTCGTGTACAGTGACGATGATGTGCTCGCATTTCGTGATATTAACCCTCGGGCACCAATTCATGTTCTAGTGATTCCCAAGGAGCACCTGGACTCGCTCGCATCAGTAGCTGATGAGCACCGTGACCTTATGGGACACATCATGCTGGTGGCTCGAGAGATTGCCAAGGATGAAGGCCTCGGTCCCAGCGGCTATCGAACTGTCATCAACGTCGGAGTAGATGGTGGCCAGACTGTGCAACACCTACACCTACACCTGCTCGGTGGTCGAGCACTCCGTTGGCCACCAGGCTGAGAGTGGTCTCTCTCAATCGATCCCGTACGTTACCGGCATCGTTGCTTCGTTTGGCCCGACGAAACCCAAGTGAAGAGAAGAGTGATCCGTGTCTAATGATCTGAAGAATCGATTGAGGTCTGGCCTCATATCTGCTAGAAAAGAACGCGATAAGGTTCGCACGCTTGTTCTTTCCACGATTCTAGCTGACCTCCATAACAAGGAAATCGAGTTAGGGGGAGAGTTGAGTGACGACCAAACGGTCAGGGTGGTCTCGAAAGGTATCAAGCAACGAAAGGACGCCGCATCTCAGATGCGTGCCGCGGGTCGTGATGAGCTTGCGGATGGCGAAGAAGCTCAGCTTGCAGTCCTGAGTGAATACCTTCCGGAAGGGATATCAGAAGAAGAGGTCAGAGCACTGGTGCGAGCTGCAATTGAGGACGGTGTCGATCAGATAGGGATGTTGATGGGTCGGATTATGCCGCAAATCGGAGGACGATACGATGGCAAAGAAACAACCCGGATAGTGCGTGAAGAACTTGCCCAGTGAGCTTAATTCATAGGTCCATATCAGAGAACGTTTCCAAGGGTGAATGAGCAAAAGCCAGTCCGACCTGGAGGCTCTGAACTAGAGATTCAGAGGGGTGTAAGCATACGGGTTCACGCAACCGGAATCTTGGGTAAGGTGATTGAGGTTGGTGGCGATCGTGTGACTCTTGAAGCGCGAGGAGTCAAGCTGGATGTGGACCTCTCAGAGATTGAAGTTATCAATACTCGGTCTGAGGCGATCCAGGGCAAACAAGGTGGTGGGTGGCGAGGGCCGGAGTTGGGAACGGCCGGGCTCGAGGTTGACCTCCACGGAATGCGAGTGGACGAGGTGGAACTTGAACTTTCGAGAGCGGTGGATCACGCGATTTTGGAAAACCTCCCTGAGATCCGGGTCATCCACGGCAAGGGCACAGGGGCAATCCGCAAACGTGTAGCTAAGATCCTCGAAGAAGACACGCGTGCAGTGGGCTTCTGTATGGGGTACCCCTACGAGGGAGGAGTGGGCGTGACGATTGTGGTGTTCGGACAAGAATCATGATTCCCGACGAAATGGTCGAGGAAGTACGCGCCCGCGCCGACATAGTCGATGTCATCGGGGAGTTTGTATCATTGAAGAAAGCCGGCAAGGAATTCAAGGCAAACTGCCCGTTCCACGAAGAACGCACACCGAGCTTCTACGTCGTGCCTGAAAAGGGCTTCTTCAAGTGTTTCGGATGTGGCCAGTCAGGAGATGTGTTCCAGTTCGTAATGGAACGGCAGGGCATGGACTTTGTGGAGGCGGTGAAGCACGTAGCCGGTCGAGCCGGGGTCGAAGTACGTGAAATCAAGAGAAATGCTGAAGCCGACGACCCAAACCGTCCACTATACGGGATCAATGCATTTGCGCGGGACTGGTTCCGAGAGCGCTTTACGGATCCTGAGGGTGGGGCGGCAGCCAGAGCCTACCTAGAGGGGCGAGGAATCGATGCTGAAGTGGCGGAGCGATTCGGCCTAGGATACGCACCAAACGATTGGGAGGCATTGCGTGACGCGGCGGCTAAGCACGGCCTTGAAGACGACCTCATGTTGGAGGTCGGCCTCCTTAATACGAGTGACCGGAAGTCAGAACCGTACGATCGTTTTCGAGGTCGTATCATGTTTCCTATCGAAGGCATCTCGGGTCAGGTCATTGCGTTTGGCGGAAGACATTTCAAGTCAAATCAAGCGGATGCGCCCAAGTACCTCAATTCCCCGGAAACCCCGATCTACCGCAAGGGTGAGACTCTATATGGAATGTCGTGGGCTCGGCACGCCGTCCGCCGTGAAGAGTGTGCATTCCTGGTTGAGGGATATATGGATGTGGTTTCGCTCGCAGCCCACGGTTTTGAGAACGTAGTGGCCCTCTTGGGAACTGCTCTGACACCCGAGCAGGCGAAACTCTTGTCGCGTTACACAAAGCGCACGCTGCTACTCTTCGACTCCGATGCTGCCGGGCTAAAGGCCACGTTCCGAGCTGGGGACACCCTGCTAGAAGCTGGACTCCACCCAGCGGTTGTCACCCTACCGCCGGGTGAGGATCCGGATACCGTTGTCCGAAGTCAGGGTCCTGAAGCGCTGCGTGAATATCTGGATCAGGCAGTCGATGTTCTCGATCGTAAGCTTCAGCTTCTTGAAGAGAGAGACTATTTCTCCTCCATCGAACGAACCAGATCAGCACTTGACCGCTTGTTACCCACCATCCGCGCCGCGGCGGATGCGGCCCTTCGAGACATCTATGTGACCAAGGTTGCGGGCAAGACGGGGGTCCGGAGGGAGACTCTTGAGGAGGAGTTGAAGAAGCACCATCCACGTGCCGCAAAAGTAGGCCGAGCCTTCGAATCCCGGCAATTCCCGGGCAAGGTCTTCCCCCGCGTGCCGAAGGGGGGTGCAGAACGACAACTCCTCCTGATGATGACGAAAGGCCTTGAGTGGGTGGAACGAGCCATGGAACTGATCTCGCCGGAGGACTTTGAGGATCGTTCGTACCGCACCATCTTTCACGCTCTTCTTGATGATCCTGAACTGCGTTCGGTGCCTACGTCTATGGACCCTGTAGCGGCTCAGAGATTTGAGGAGATTCTGTCGGACCCAATGGAACTCGCTCACGGGCTAGAATTATTCACCAAGTCCGTTGATCGGATTCGTGCAGAAGCGAGTGATCGTCACGTCAAGAATATCCAGCGTCGCATAGAATTGACACAGGATGATGATGAGAAATTAGAGCTTCTTAAGCAAAAAGAAGAGTGGACCAAAGAAGTACGGGCCCTGGATCCGACAATTCTGCAGAAACACAAGCCCACCGGCAGGCGATACAACCTAAGAGAGCCGAGCAAATGATGGAGCAAGACCGCAGCAACCTTGTAGAACTTCAACGAATGGACCTCAAGATCCTTGTGGTGCAGCAACGCATCAGAGACTTCGATCCCCTGCTTGGGGAGGTTGAAGAGCCAGCGCTGGTGCTGGAGAGCGACTCTGAGAAAACCCGAGCTCGACTCCAGGAGATGAACCTAGAAGAACGGCAGTTGGAGCTAAGTGTCGCAGAAAAACACGAACGTCAGAAGCGGCTGGATGAACGAGTGGGCTCGGTTAGAAATCTCCGCGAAGAAGCAGCAGTCAGCGCAGAGCTCGAGATGGTGAAACGGGCATTGCAGAATGATGAGCAGGAGGCACTGTCTATACTCGACCAGATCCGAAGGATGGAGGGTCGACTAGAGGAATTGGACGAGGCGATAACGGAAGCCCGGGGGTTCGTCGGTCCGCGGCTGGAGGAACTCGTATCAGGACGCGCCGCGGCAGAGAAAGAACTTGAGGAACTTGAGCATGAAAGAGAGAGTTTCACCGATGTTATGGACGCAAGTGAGCTGAGGCTTTACGACGGCATCCGTCGAGGCGGAAGGATCACTGCGGTGGCGGCTCTGACCGAAGACGGTGCCTGTGGCCATTGTTTCGGAATCATTCCACCTCAGTTTCAGAATGAAGTCAGGCACGGAGAATCTTTGATCCGGTGTGAGGGATGTGGTGTTATCCTCACGCTGACTGATCACGCAGACGAGCTGGCGGGAGTGACGGAAGCCGCTCCTGACGCTGCGACTGGAGAAGAGTCAGGAGCTATTTCAGCTGAGTTCAGCGAACAGGAGGATGACCCTGCTGAGCCCGAGGCAGTGGAGGACAACCCGGAGGCTGATGTCCACCAGGAGGTCTCCATAGAAGTAGCAGACGAGGATCGGGCAGACGAGTGACCATTGGCGGGCCTCGGGGACCACGATCCGGTGGCTTGCGCACAGGGATGTATCTGCCAGAGCCCCAGTGGGTTGTTTTAGAACAACCCGATCCCCAGACCGTTCGATCTCTCGCTGATGCGCTGCAATTGCCCGAACTGGTCTGTGCGCTCCTAGCCGCTCGGGGGCTGACACCTCCAGAAAAAGCGAAGCGCTTTTTACGACCAGATCTTAGCCAACTGCACGATCCCGCCACTCTGGCGGATGCAGAGGTCGCTGCTGAACGGATTGCTCAGTCGATCCATTCGTGTCAGACGATTCTCGTGCATGGGGACTACGATGTTGATGGAATAAGTGCAGCGGCGCTTATGACGCGCTGGTTAACCTCTTTGGGTGCGCAGGTCGTCCCCTTCGTCCCACACAGGCTCAGGGATGGTTATGACTTCGGAGCTGCGGGTTTGAGGGCAGCCCTAGATGCCGAAGCCGACTTGATCGTCACTGCTGACTGTGGTACCGCTGCGCACCAGACGGTGGAAGCTGCTAGTGCCGCAGGGATTGACGTCGTGATCACCGATCATCACACCGTCTCCGATTCACTTCCGGAGGCGACAGCGGTTGTAAACCCATTGAGGCCAGATTGCACATATCCTAACAAGGGACTTTGTGGTACTGCACTGGCATACAAGATCTGCGAGCTTGTCACAACAGCCGTTGGTAAGGACTCTGAGAGGCTCGTCGAATACCTTGACCTGGTTGCTCTGGCTACGGTAGCGGACATGGTTCCTCTTTGCGGAGAGAACCGAGTCTTGGTCCACTACGGGCTACGTCGGTTCTCCCACACTATCATGCCTGGGATAAGTGCACTCCTCGACGTCACCGGTGTTTCCGGTCGGAACATCACGGCGAGTGAAATCGGTTTCGTACTTGCACCGAGGATTAACTCTGCCGGTCGGATCGGTGAAACTACTGATGCTCTCCAGCTTCTGCTGACGGAAGATCCTTCCGAAGCCCGCTCGCTTGCCGAAAAACTCGATATGACCAATCAAGCGAGGAAAATAGAGGACGAGCGCACTCTCGACGAGGCACTCGAAATACTCGAACGTAATTATGATCCGGACCACGACCGGGGCATTGTTCTGGCGTGCGATGGATGGCATCCTGGAGTGATTGGCATCGTCGCGACCCGGCTTGTAGAAAGGACACAGCGCCCAGTTCTCATGATTGCTCTGGATGGGGAAAGGGGCCGCGGAAGTGGGCGCTCAATTCCTGGATTCAACCTCTTCGAGGCCCTGGAGGAGTGCTCTGAACACTTGCTCCGCTTCGGTGGTCACAAGCAAGCTGCTGGTATGGATGTGGCACGGGAGGCCCTACCGGCTCTGCGTCAAGCCTTCAACAGTGCTGCTAGCAAGCGATTCGGCACGGATAAGCCGCACTCTAAGCTGCTTATGGACTCTGAGTTAAGTCTCGCTTCCGTCAACTTACAGTTGGTCAATTGGCTCAACTACCTGGGTCCACATGGCATAGGTAATCCCTGTCCAAGCTTTCTGGTGCGTGGGGTGAGGTTTCAACAAGCCAAGATCGTCGGCAGTAACCACATTAAGGGAACCTTGATCGGAGATGGTGTAGCCGTGGATGCGATTGGCTTCGGGTTGGCTGAGAGGCACTCGCCCGACACCCTTTCCCATGGCCTACACGACGTGGCGCTTCAGCTTGAGCGAAATGAGTTCAGGGGAAGGGTTAGCGTGCAAGCTCGCCTTCTCGCACTCAGGGCGCACAGGAGAGAAGGTTGAGGATTATTTCAGGACGTTGGAAGAGTCGACGACTGTGCTCCCTAAAGGGAACCACCGTTCGACCTACGACTGACAGAGTTCGAGAGGCATGGATGTCGGCAATTGGCCTACGTATGGATGAAATGACCGTGCTCGACCTTTTTTCCGGCTCCGGTGCGCTTGGACTCGAGGTGCTGAGCCGAGGTGCTTCTTCTGTGGTTTTTGTCGAGCACGGTCGACGTGCTCTTCAGGTCATCCGAGCCAACATCGACGTGCTCGGCGCCCAAGCTGAGTGCGCGGTTATAGAGGACGACGTATTCCGTTACTTGGGGGGTAATCGCGACGTTTTTGATGTTGCTCTTGCTGATCCACCCTACCGAACTAAAGCTTCAGCTCGCCTGGTTTCTTGTTTTCTTGAGAAACCCTTTGCGCGCCAGCTTTGGTTGGAGCATCGTTGGGGGGAAGACATAGATACTCCTGACGTCGCGCGCACGAGGCGCTACGGCGATACTGCCCTCACGACTTTGACAGCCTGATCATGAGCCCCTCTAGACCTGTTGTCGCCATTTATCCAGGGTCGTTTGATCCGATCACCAAGGGTCACGAGGACCTTGTACGACGTACACTCCGTGTTACGGATCGGCTTGTAATTGCGGTCAGCAGCACTTCCACGGAAAGCAAGAAACATTTGTTCGAATTAGAGGAGCGATTGGAACTCATCCAGAAGATTTTTAACAAGGATAAGCGCGTAGAAGTCCGGAGATTTGATGGGTTGCTTGTCGACTTTGCTCGTGACCTAGGTGCTCAGGTGGTTATCCGAGGACTCCGGGCAGTGTCAGACTTCGATTACGAACTTCAAATGGCTCAGATGAACCAGGAACTTGGTCCTGAGATCGAGACACTGTTTCTCGTACCCGACGTGGAGTACTCCTTTCTATCAGCTTCGCTCGTTCGTGAAGTCGCGTCACTCGGTGGTGATGTATCAAGATTCGTCTCTGCTCCAGTGCTCACCCGGCTCAAGCAAAAACTAGGGCAGTGAGGAGCCTTCTTCTGCTAGGTGGGTTTCCCCCGGTTTATTGTCTTCTTAATATTGATCTGCCGGTCAGACCGTTATGCTACTTGGGATAAAGGGGACTAAACGCAAACCCCCATCGGTGCAAAATGTCCATGGGTTTTAAGGTGTCAGAGAGGGGTGATGTAACTCTCATTGAGATCGGAGGTCAGTTGATCGTAGGAAACCGACAGCTGCTTAAGCAGCAGGTGCTTGAGCAATTGGAGGAAGGAGGTCGCAAATTCGTAGTCGACTTCTCAAACACGGACTATATCGACTCATCTGGCCTCGGAGTCCTAGTGACCCTCTCGAAGAAAATTCGGGAGAAAGGAGGGGAGATCAGCCTCTCTAGCCTTAGCAAAGATCTTCGGACCCTCTTTGAATTGACTAAATTGGACACTCTTTTCCTCTTCCCCGGGTGAGCACGAATTCGACATACTCTGGGATGAGCCCACTGCGCTTGTAGTTAGCGCCTGAGGCTCTATAACCCCGGACATGATGGATCCCACCTTCAGCCGGCCAAAGCGTTCGCTTAGCCAGAACTTCCTGGTTGATCCGAATATCCAGAAGAAGATCGTGGCTGCGTTGAGTGCTAGTCCCACGGAGGTGGTAGTGGAGGTGGGACCGGGACGTGGTGCACTTACTCATCATCTGGTGGATGTAGTCTCCAAGCTCGTCCTGATAGAGCTCGATCATGATTTAGCGGCGATGTGGTCTGAAAAATACCGAGACCGTGAAGATGTGACGGTTCTCCAGGGGGATGTGCTAACGATTCCGTTCTGGGAATCAGTTGGAGATCCCTCCCGAACTCATGTTGTAGGAAATATTCCCTACAACATCACCTCTCCCATCATCTTTCGTCTCCTGGAGCGCCCGCGCCCACAAAGCATTTTATTGACTGTTCAGAACGAGGTGGCTCAGCGGATCACCGCCCCGGTGGGGTCGAAGGAATATGGGGCCTTATCTGTAGGAGTCCGGAGCATCGCGAGCGCAGAGATACTTTTCAGGATCGGCAGGGGTGCCTTCAACCCTAAGCCAGGGGTCGATTCCGCGGTGATTCGGATCGTTCCGGTGAGACCCGAGCCTCTCTCGATCGAAGAGGAGTTGCGCTTGCGGACTCTCGTGCGCTCGGCCTTCCAATGGAGAAGGAAACAACTCAAGCGAATCTTGAGGGATCACGAGGCGCTCAAGATCCCACCCGAGCTGCTCGAGGATGTTGCCTCACGGGCTGGAATAGACCTCACGGACCGGCCAGAACGCCTTTCGCCTGAGGCATTTCTGCGACTCGCCTCCACGTTGCCGTAGTCAAGCCGCAGCCCTACCTTCTTGTGAAGCTTTTCACAAGCGGTTTGTTCCCCAGTGAGCCGCCCGGTTCGTGCCTTTGTCTAGACGCATATCCGATTCAACCGTTCGCCGGCTCTCGCACTATTTGCGAGTACTAGAGCTGATCCAAGCTGATGGTGGAGTGACGGTCTCAAGTGAGGAACTCGCAAAGCGCGGTCACACCACAGCTGCTCAGGTCAGAAAAGATCTTTCCCACTTCGGTTCCTTTGGTAAGCGTGGACTGGGATACAGTGTAGACGAGTTGAAGGATCGTCTGAGGACGATCCTTGGTTTGGACCGACTATGGCGAGTTATTCTCGTCGGTGCAGGCCGCATTGGTTCGGCATTGTTTGACTATCCCGACTTCAAGAAGCGAGGATATGATTGTGTAGCAATCGTTGATACCGATCCTGAGAAGATTGGCGAACGGTGGGGCGAGAGGGTGATCCGTCCAGCTGAAGAGCTAGAGTCACTCATCAGGGAGCTGAACGTGAATCTGGTGATTCTCGCGGTGCCCGCCTCAGCCGCTCAAGTAGTCGCGGAGCGCTCCGTGAATGCTGGAGTCAAAGGAATCCTTAACTTCGCTCCTGTGCAGATCCAGGTCCCAGAAGGTATCCCGGTCGAAAACGTGAATCTTGTAATGGAGCTTGAGGCTCTTTCCTTTCAGATCAACCGAGCTTCAGAGACGTGAAGTGCAGGGGGCACCAGGGCGGGCGAAAGTAAAGAGTTACCTGGTAGGGTCAGAAATCGGCGACCTAGGGGTTGCAGAGTGCTATGTAGAACCCAGGAGCCAACGCACTAACTACTAACCTGAGCACCATATGCTGGTGCTGTAGGAATAAGAGTAGAGGTATGTGAGAATAACATGACAGAGTGGATTTCAAATTTACCCCTCACCAGGGAGATTTCAGTTGGTTCCATTCGGGTCCATGCAATCGAGTCCGGCATCCAGTGGCTCGATGGAGGCGCCATGTTCGGTGTGGTGCCTAAGCCTCTTTGGGAGCGTCGAATCCCTCCTGACGACCAGAACCGAATTCCACTTGCACTACGCTGCCTAGTGATCGAATCACCTGACGAACTCGTGCTCGTAGACACTGGGATCGGCAATAAGGAAAGCGAAAAATTTCACGACCTCTATGGCGTAGAAAATGCCGGTAATCCGACTCGTTTGGAGGACGGCATACAAGCCGCGGGATTCATACCGGAGGATGTGGGGATTGTATTGTGCACCCACCTCCACTTTGATCACGCCGGTGGCAACACGTTCCAGGATTCCGCCGGTGACATCCGACCAGCTTTCCAGAATGCTCGCTACGTTGTACAGCGCGGGGAATTCGACTTCGCTCACAGTGGAAGTGAACGAATACGGGCAAGCTATCTGCGGCATAACTTCGACCCTGTAGAGGAAGCGGGCCTTTGGGATTTCGTCGAGGGTGCAACCGAGATTATCCCTGGGGTAAGGGTGCTGCTAACACCAGGACATACTCCCTACCACCAGTCGGTTCTGATCGAGAGTGACGGAGAGACGGCGTGTTTTCTCGCAGATGTCTGCCCGACGGCCGCTCACCTCCCGCTTCCGTGGATCATGGGTTATGACCTTGAGCCACTCGTTACGCTTGAGTCAAAACGTAACCTTTGGGCCCTCGCACGTGACCGAGAGTGGCTGCTCATCTTCGAACACGATTTACTTGTACCATGGGGACGTCTGGATATTGATTCGGAACGGCCCCGACTCAGGGACAAATAGAACGCCTTGAGGTGCGCTGGATCTAGGTAGTCCGGTGTTCGCCTATCTGGCTATATTTAGGCCTCGGTTGGCATGTCAACCTGCGTTTGTCCACAGATCACGAGAATACAACCCCATATCTAGTCTATGATGAATAACTCCAGGGTTCCTGTCATCCTGAAGGGAAGCACGCGCACTCCGATCGGGAACTTTCTTGGAGGCCTGAGTTCGCTCAAGGCACCTGAGCTAGGGGCGATCGTCCTTAGGGCTGCTGTTGAGCGAGCGCGGATAGATGTATCAGACATCGACGAAGTCATCATCGGGAACGTTGTCTCTGCTGGTGCGGGTCAGGCGCCGGCCCGGCAGGCGGCCGTGAACGGAGGGATCCCGGCTGTAGTACCAGCACTCACAATTAATAAGGTTTGTGGTTCTGGGTTAAAGGCGGTGATGCTTGCGGCCCAGGCTGTGCGGGCGGGTGACGCTCAGCTCGTTATAGCTGGAGGCATGGAGTCGATGTCGAGCGTGCCGTTTTATGTCAGCGGTTTGCGCACTGGGGTGAAATTCGGTGACAAGCCGCTTGAGGATGGCTTAATACAAGATGGGCTCTGGTGCTCATTCGGTGCCTGTCATATGGGTGGTCACGCCGAGTACACGGCGATGAAAGCAGGAGTCAGCCGAAAGGATGCGGACTCCTTCGCCCTACACTCTCATGAAAAAGCTTGCGCTGCGATCCAAGATGGAAGTTTCCGGGATGAGATCGTACCGGTCGAGGTAAGAGGCCGTAGCGGGGTATCTGTGGTTGATACGGATGAGAGCCCTCGGACGGACACATCACTTGAAGCTCTGAGTAGGTTGAGGCCTGCATTCGTTGATGAGGCTCCAGCTAACGTCGAGGAGCATGTGGTGACTGCAGGTAATGCTCCAGGACTCAATGACGGTGCTGCCGCAATCGTGGTGACTTCACTCGAGTACGCGAAGGCACATGGCCTGGAGATCGACGCGGTGATTTCAGCTTATGCTTCCGGTGCCACGGAGCCACGGGACCTCTTTTTTGCTCCGATTGTGGCTGTGGAGCGACTTTTGAAGATGCAGGGAACTGCGGTCGACGACTATGAAATCATCGAGTTGAACGAGGCTTTCTCAGTTCAGGCGATCGCCAACATCAGGGGCCTCAAGTTAAACGAAGAGCGGGTTAACGTGCATGGTGGTGCGATTGCACTTGGCCATCCCATCGGGGCATCAGGAACTCGGATTATGGTGACACTCTTGAGAGCTATGGAACAATGCGGTGCCGCTACGGGACTAGCAACGCTCTGCTTAGGAGGCGGTAACGCCGTGGCCCTCTCCCTTGAGAAGGTTTAGGCCATGAACTTTCTTTAGGCTCTAGGCAGATGTCGTTTTGATGGAGGGAGAAATCAACCGGATCTTGTTTGAGATGACTTATATTTTCTCTACACTTCGGTGGATCTTCGATTGCACCCATGAGGAGGGCGTCACGCCCTGCCATGCTGGCAACTATATGTAGTAGTCGGGTGTCTGGATGAAGCAAGGTGTTTCTCCAAAGGACCGTCATGACATGATGGATCATCTACGGGCGAGTGACCCGGATATTTTCGATGCAATTGTCTCGGAAGCCAGGAGACAAGGTGACGGGCTCGAACTTATCGCCTCCGAAAACTTTGTTTCCCCCTCGGTGCTAGAGGCGATGGGCACCGTAATGACAAACAAGTATGCTGAAGGTCTCCCTTCGAAGCGCTACTACGGAGGTTGCGAGTTCGTCGACGTTGCGGAGGAACTCGCCCGGGAACGGGCCAAAGAGCTTTTCGGCGCTGAGCACGCCAATGTGCAGCCACACTCAGGTGCCCAGGCCAACATGGCTACCTACTTCGCATTCTTAGACCCGGGGGACAAGATCCTGGGGATGAACCTGAGCCATGGTGGCCACCTGACTCACGGATCGCCCGTGAACTTCAGTGGGCGTCTCTTTGAGGTTGTTGCTTACGGTGTCCGGGAAGATAATGGGCGAATCGACTACGACGCTCTGAGGGACCAGGCTCTCGCCGAAAGCCCGAGGATGATTATCGCTGGAGCGAGCGCCTACCCGCGGACCATCGACTTCGACGTCTTTGCGGAAATCGCGGTGGAAACGGATGCGATCTTCGTGGTGGACATCGCCCATATAGCAGGGCTAGTGGCCACGGGTCACCATCCTAGCCCCGTTCCACATGCTGATGTGGTTACGACTACAACGCACAAAACTCTTAGAGGTCCTCGGGGCGGTATGATTCTCTGCCCTAAGGAGCACTCTAGGGTGATCGATAAGTCCGTTTTCCCCTTCATACAGGGAGGGCCACTTATGCACGTGATTGCCGCAAAGGCTGTAGCACTACGTGAAGCGCTGGCGCCAGAATTCAGGGTTTACTCAGCCCAAGTGATAGCCAATGCAAGGGCCTTAGGTTCCACCCTCAACGAATTGGGTCTGCATCTGGTAAGTGGGGGTACCGACACTCACCTACTACTACTTGATCTGCGGCGGAGTCACGAAGACTTGACTGGGAAGGACGCGGAGGCGGCGCTGGAGGCGTCCGGGATCACCGTGAACAAGAATACGGTGCCCGGGGAGACGCGTTCCCCTTTTGTTACATCAGGCCTGCGAATTGGGACCCCGGCACTGACGTCCCGGGGTATGAAGGAGGTCGAGATGAAGTGTATCGCAGGTTGGATCGCACAAGTCTTGGAGTCACCTTATGATGAGAGTCGGATCAAGCGGATAAGAGGAGAAGTTCTGGAATTCTGTCGCGCCTTCCCTCTCTACGCGGAAATGCGGTTTTCATAGACGCTGGGAGCCAGGAGGCTCCTGACTAGCGGACGACATTGCAGCATCCCACATTTCGGACCATGACTGAGTTTACAAGCACTGATGAACTGCTAGACCTTCTACGCGAGCGGAACCCTCGTTTTGATCCACGTTCTTACTCCTTCGTACTTGAGGCTTTGAACTCGGTTTTCCATTCGCTCGGGGAGAAGAGGCACATCTCCGGTGCAGAACTTGCTGAAGGTGTCCGCCAGTTAGCGATGGAACGGTTCGGTCCTCTTGCTAGAACTGTGCTCGAGCACTGGGGAATTCACTCGACACAGGATGTCGGGGCCGTTGTTTTTGCTCTGGTTGAGCAGAAAATCTTGACTACCCAGGATGGGGATTGCCCAGAAGACTTCGCTGACGTGTTCGATTTCGAAGAGGCTTTCGAACTAAATTATCCCTGGGAAGCTCGAATCTGATGATGGGGATCCGGCACGAGAGGCTGGATCCGAGGTCCTGATTCGCCCGGAGCTGTGCTGGGCATCCGAGCGACGCGGATCGTCGCCACGCTAAGGGGAGGGGTTGAATATGGAGCAAGGGAGCGGATTTCCAGGATGTCTAAAGTGCGAGAACGGGGTTCTGTTGCCGCTCTCAGACTACGGCAGGGAAGGGGCCCCGATCCGTTACAAGGCTTGGGTGTGCTCCAGCCCAGATTGTGGGTTCAATATTCGGATCGACAATGGCGAGGTCACTGTTGGTCGCCAGATAGGCCAGAGTTACAAGTAGGACGGTCTGAACCATCAATCTCCCAGGAGAATGCGGGTGACGGTTGTGGAGAAGAGATCATAGTAAAGGAGAGAGTCCGTGCCACGGACTTCTTGCGTGGCGGACAACATAGTTGCATTCCCTCGTGCTCTGATGACTGATACCGGAAATCCATTGCGTCCGTTCGCACGCGAATTGGTTTATGCACCGACCGGTGGCGAATCAGCGCGCTTGGATTGCGCGGCCATCGAAACATTCGGTGTGCCGCAGCTGGTGCTGATGGAGAATGCTGGTCGCTCAGCAGCTCAGGTAACCCAACATTTGTTCCCAGAGGGCCCGGTGGTCGGGGTCGTGGGCTCGGGTAACAATGGCGGCGATGCACTGGTGCTTCTGCGTACTCTACGCGCTTGGGGCCGAGAAGTCCGCGCTGTGCTCGTGGCCGAACGTGCCGCGGACGACCCACTGCTTCACGGCTGGGATATCCCTATCATCGCGGATACGGTTCTCGACGATAGCGGCTGGGATGCGCTCCTCGGAGCTTCCGGAGTTGCTGTAGACGGCATCCTGGGAACCGGTGCTGAGGGCCCCCCCCGAGATCGGCAGGCAACAGCGATTGCCCGTCTCAACAGGGCGCCCTGTCCGGTACTCGCGATCGACGTTCCTTCTGGGATCAATTCCTCGACGGGTGCAGTCCCGGGTGAGGCTATTCACGCGTCAGTGACGGTGGGGTTTGGGGCTCCCAAGCTAGGTAGTCTTCTCTCACCCGCTCGCGGTCATACGGGCCGCCTGGTTGTTGTCGAAATTGGTTTTCCACCCTCGGGTAATGAGCAGAATTTCGCGCAGGTGATCACGCCTCTCTGGGCTCAGAGACAGCTGCCTAGCCGCCCCAGGGATACCCATAAGAATGAGGTGGGGCGTGTAACGATAATTGCAGGTCAGCCCGGAATGGCGGGAGCGGCGGTATTGACTACCCAGGCTGCACTGACTGCGGGCGTGGGTTTAGTCCGAGTGTGCTCAGCGCCCGAAAACCGAGAGATTTTGCAGAGATCTACCCCGGAGGCAATCTATGTGGACGCCTCGGATGGGGCGGCGATTGAGGCAGCCCTGGAGGATACTGACGCCGTGGCACTCGGGCCCGGCCTTGGGACTAAAGCGTTCGCTGTGGAACTGGCGAACAAAGTTGCTGAAGGACCTCAACGGCCGCTGGTTATAGATGCGGATGCTCTAAACCTCGCAGCTGAAGGCATCCTTGATCTTAGGGCCCTTGGTAAGTCACGGCCGGTCCTTTCGACGCCACACGCAGGTGAGATGAGCCGCTTGCTTGCTGAGTCGAAGTCAAACGTGATTGAAGATCGGTTGACCGCCCTAAGGGAGGCAGTCGAGCGCTTTGGGCATTGCTTTCTTCTTAAGGGAACACCTTCTTTGATTGCCAGCCCGGACAGCCGTATTCTGGTTGGGAGCCAGGGCACTTCCGATCTTGCTGTTGCAGGGATGGGAGACACCCTAACAGGTGTGTGCGGAGCATTGCTTGCTCAGGGTTTGGGAGTGATGGAGGCCGGTGCGGTGAGCCTTTATCTTACCGGAAGGGCCGCCAATCTGGCCGCACGCGGAGTATCTCTCACACCCAGCGATGTGATCCGCTGCATGCCGAATGTGCTTGGAGAGCGTGGTGCAGGAGCCTCCGAAATTGATCTCTCCTTTGTGGTTTACGACGCGGATGCTGCGAGGTGACCAAGTCCCCTTCCATTGGTCCCGTCCGCCTCGGCCCTGGTGCGGAATTTGATCTGATTCGCCGGTTGATCAGCCCAAGTGATGTGCTCCCGGTGGGCGTGCGTTTGGGTTCTGGAGACGATGCGGCGGTCATCGAAGGAGGGTGGGTCCTCAGCACAGACCTATCGTTGGAGGATGTCCACTTCAGGAGGGCTTGGCTAGAAGACAAGGAAATCGGGTTCCGCGCAGTTTCGTGCGCACTATCCGATGTCGCTGCGATGGGCGCCGTCCCGGTGGGTGTTTTCGTATCTATGGCAGTCAATGACGAGGAGGTAGTGAAGGCGCTGCAATCTGGATGTAGAGAAGCAGCCTCGGAAGCGGGGGCGGTGATTCTTGGCGGAGACCTTTCTAGCACGTCGGGCCCAATCTTCATTGACGTAGTCGGACTGGGCAGCACTCACAAGCCCGTGCTAAGGAACGGTGCTGTCCCGGGCGACGATATCTGGGTTACGGGAAGGCTCGGAGCGAGTTCCACTGCGGTGCGGGTCTGGCAGCGTGGAGAGGAGCCGCCACCCGAAGCTAGAAGGGCATTTGCTCGCCCCTCACCGCGATTCGATGAGGCACGCTATCTGGCAGAAGAAGATATGGCAGATGCCTTGATAGATCTCTCCGATGGCTTGGCGGGAGATTCAGCCCACCTTGGAGCAGCCTCTGGTGTGCGGATCGTGCTGGAGGCAGCTGCAGTTCCCGTGGCACCTATCGCCGTCCAAGTTCTGGGTCCGGAGGAGGCACTCAACGCGGCGCTCTACGGAGGGGAGGACTACGAACTATGCTTCACGGCTGGACCGGATGTAGTGGATCCGTCCTACTTCCGACAGCACTTTGGTATCGAGGTCACGCGGGTTGGGCAGGTTTGTGAAGGTAATGGTGTGTGGATCGACCGGGGTGGAAGCGAGCCTGAGCCCTTGCTGAGAAGTGGCTTCGACCACTATGCCATAGACGTGCTGTGATTCGGCTTTTTCTAGTGTCCATATCCATTGTACCCGCAACGATTTGGTACGCCTCCAAGATTGCATGGTCCGTATACCGTCGTTCAGCTGAGACCGAGTGTTGTTGCGAAAAAGCTGCTCGCGCTTGGGCTAGTTTGGTTTTGAAGGTTGCAGGCGTGCGTGTCGTCATCGAGAACGAGGGCGTAATAGATCCCACCTCGCCTCAGGTTTTGGTGGCGAACCATGTTTCGTGGTGTGACGTTCTCGTTCTCGCGGCATTTGTGCCCGGACGTTACGTCTTCGTAGCGAAGAAAGAGGTTGAGAGAATCCCTGTCTTCGGAGCAGCCGTGAAGGCGTGCGGGCACATTTTTATCGATCGAGGTGACAAGACCCGGGCACTAGCATCTCTCGATATTGCAAGAAGAAGGCTGGAAGAATCAGCTCCAACTATCATCATGTTCCCTGAGGGGACACGCTCGGACACCGGTGAACTAGGTCCTTTCAAGAAAGGAGCATTCGTTTTGGCGGTCCAGGCCGGTGCGTCTGTTGTGCCGGCGGCCATCTTCGGGTCTCGTCAAGTGATGAAGAAAGGTTCGTTTCTAGTACATTCCGGCGTCGTCCGCGTGCATTTCGGCGAGCCGATTCAGGTAGGTGGATACAGCATGGAGGACCGGGGTAGGCTTACAGTGAGAGCCTGGCAGGCTCTCACCGAACTCCAGAAGCGGCACGAAACCAGGTAGGACGAGAGGAATCCAATGTCGGCGATCGTCAGTGTGAACGGAAGGCAGATTATCGACTCGAGAGGGAATCCGACAGTCGAGGCTGAGGTCACGCTAGATACGGGTGCATGGGGGCGGGCGGCCGCACCTTCGGGTGCATCAACAGGGGCCCACGAAGCTGTTGAACTAAGGGATGGTGATTGTACGAGATTCCTCGGCAGGGGTGTGTTGAGTGCGGTGCGGAATGTTGAAACGAGTATAGCTCAAGCATTGAAAGGGATCGAAGCGCGTAAGCAGGCCGAAGTCGATCAAATCATGATCGAACTCGATGGGACTCCGAACAAGCAGAATCTTGGAGCGAACGCGATCCTAGCGGTATCGATAGCAGTCGCTAGGGCGGCTGCTATCGAGGATGGTCTACCACTTTGGCGTTATTTGGCCCCTGGTGGAGATGCTAACCTCCTTCCGGTCCCAATGTTGAACATCCTGAACGGTGGGGCACATGCACCCAATAACGTCGATATCCAGGAGTTCATGGTGATGCCGGTTGGTGCGGACAGCTTCAGCGAGGGCTTGAGAATCGGTGTGGAGATTTTCCATCATCTCAAGCAGGTTTTGGCCTCACAGGGGAAGAGTACGGCAGTCGGTGATGAAGGCGGATTTGCTCCCGACCTAGGCAGTAACGAAGAAGCAATTGAGGTTGTGTTGGAGGCAATTGACCGTGCAGGGTATCGGGCTGGTGAAGACGTCGTGCTTACACTTGATGCGGCGGCCAGCGAGTTCTTCGAAGATGGCCAGTATGTGTTTAGGTGGTCCTCGGGTGAGTGTCGAGACGCAGCTGCCATGATCGAGTTCTGGGTGGAGTGGGTAGAGAAATATCCTATTCGCTCGCTGGAGGATCCGCTCGATGAAAATGACTGGCACGGTTGGAAAGCACTAACCAAGGCTGTAGGAAATCGGGTACAAATAGTTGGTGACGATCTTTTCGTGACCAATGTGGATCGACTGCGCGAGGGCATCCGCTCAGAGACTGCGAACGCTATCCTCATCAAGGTCAACCAAATTGGCACCCTTACAGAGACTTTCGAAACGATACGGGTCGCACGTGAGGCTGGGTATCAGACCATCGTCTCCCATCGCTCGGGTGAGACAGAGGACACGATGATCGCAGATCTTGCTGTTGCGATGGGGGCTGGTCAGATCAAGACGGGCAGTGCCAGTCGAACTGATCGAGTCGCCAAGTACAATCAACTCCTGAGAATTGAGGAGCAACTGGGCGAAAGAGCTCGCTACCCTGGCACTAGCGTATGGCCTTGGATGTCATCGCCGACTCAGACTGGAGCGTCCTAAGTGAGGAGGCTGAAGAAGACAGTCCTGCTTATTATCGTTTTGCTCGCTGGATATTACGCTGTTTTCAGCGGAGAATATTCTTGGTTCGCTCTCCAAAAAGCACGCACTGAGGTGGAGCAAACGCAGGCTGAACTTACGGAGAAGAGTCGTCAAATTGACTCGCTTGTCGCACTGGCAGACTCCATGCGGTCAGATTCTGGGATGCTTGAAAGGATCGCTAGAGAGCGCTTTGGCATGATCAGGGACGGGGAGACACTATACCGTTTTGCAGAGCCGTCCAACTCACTATCTCCTTCTTTGGATTCGGTACGAATTAAGGGGCGCTAACCCGGCCGATACCCTGAGCAGGCCTATTCTGGTTTGCCTGGTCATCGTCCGGACGGAGCGGTTGGTGTCTAGAGTTCCAGTTCTTCTTGTATGCTGGCAGGATCTTTCTAAGCATCTTCGCTTTCACGGAGTCCTATCATCTTTTTGGCCAGACCTTCTGAGGTGTATCCGCTTGACGTCATAGCTTCATCAGCGTCGCCCGCAGGTCACCGGGACGCAAGATACCAGAAAGATGCTCAGTTTCACTCGGGGAGTCCGGTTGACACACTCTCAGACCCGGATAAGCTTTTTCCCCGCCGCCGGAGTAGCTCAGTCGGTTAGAGCAGCGGAATCATAATCCGCGTGTCGGGGGTTCGAGTCCCTCCTCCGGCATCTGAACATCGTACCTGGCCACAACAGCTCTGATCAGAAAAATCATCAAGAACTTGGCGGAGCGAGCACGCCACTTCAGTACCTAGATCCAGTACGCAGACTGCCTAGGGTTTGGATTCTACTGAGGAGTTGACCGTTCAGTTTCTTAAGGCGCGAGACAGGGCAGCATCCATGGCCGCGACACTCTATTCTCAGCTATCTTGTTGTTAGAAAGTTTATCTTCTCCGGTGCCCTGAGGACACCATGAACGAACGTGCGAGCACAGTCCTGAACGGGCGACGTGAGCGGATTAAACGAATCTTGAGCGAGGATCTTGAGTCGCTGATGCCGGTGTTAAGCTTTCCACTTTCTCCGGATGTACGCCGGTACCTTCGAGAGGGGGCAGAAGATTTGTATTGGAGCGATCTGGAGTGGGAGAACATCTTCTATGGGCTCCAGCCTGAGGAGATCGAGCGTGTCGAAGCAGGCATCCGGAGCTCAAGCTAGGTAAGCCGACTAGTCTGCATAAATGCTTAGGCCTCAACGCTTTCGAACGGGCTGCACATATTTTTCTGGGGCTCCATTACTAGTGGCACATCGGGGAGGGGCAAAACTCGCACCCGAGAATACTCTGCTAGCCTTCCGGAGAGCAGTTGAGTGGTGGGGGTCAGACATGTTGGAAATGGATGTTCGCCTAACCCGTGACGGATGCGTCGTTGTGATCCACGATGCGACAGTCGACAGGACGACCGACGGGATCGGCTCGGTAGCGGAGTTGACCTTGGATGAGATCCGAGGGTTAGATGCGGGATATCACTTCAAAGACCTAACAGGTGAGCACTCGTTCCGCGGTGAGGGTGTGACGGTGCCAACCTTTGAGGAAGTCTTGACCGCTCTCCCAGACACACGCATGAACGTCGAGGCTAAGGAACCCCAGGTGGCGGGACCACTGGTTGAAGTAATCGAACGCCACTCCGCTGAGCATCGTGTGCTCGTCGCTGCAGAATTTGAGCGGTCCCGCAGGACGGTTCGGCAGTACCCAGGTCCGTGGGGTGCCAGCCGCTATCAAGTATTTTGGTTTTGGGTAGGACATCTTCTCCCGTGGGGAAACCCCTTCACTCCCCAGGCGGACGTGCTTCAGGTGCCGGAGATCTGGAAGGGGTTGCGTATAGTATCAACGCGCTTCATCAGGCAGGCACATGCCCGAAATCTCCCGGTGCACGTCTGGACAGTGGATGACCCAGGTGACATGCGTCGCCTTATCAACTGGGGTGTCGATGCGGTTCAAAGCGATCGTCCGGATGTACTCGCTTCAGTGTTAACCGAGATCAGAGGTCGCCCTTCAGCGTCGATGCTACGAGAAGATTTGAAATGAGTGAAGAAATGGTCAGTCTTGCCGGACGCTTTCGGTCGATTTTTACATTGGCTCGTGAGAACTTTCTTTCAGACGCTCCCATCGTGGTAGCGACCTCCGGAGGCCTCGACTCCGTTGCACTTCTCCACCTCTTTCGCTTCGCGCTTCCTCAGTCGCATCAACTTCATGCTGCACACTTTGACCACTGCTCTCGGGACGACAGCGCAGCTGATGCCCAGTGGGTATGTGGCCTCTGTCGTGCCTGGGGTGTGCCACTCACGCTCGGGCGTGCTGAGGAAGCCCTTGGCTCAGAAGAGTCAGCACGCAACGCACGTCATGCTTTCCTTGAATCAGTTCGGAGTCGTGTTGGCGCAGGAGTGGTAGCGATGGCGCACCATGCTGATGATCAGGCGGAGACGGTGTTCTTTCGGATGGTTCGAGGTAGCGGGAAGAGGGGGCTCAGTGGCATGACCGAATATCGGGAACCTGGAGTTTGGCGTCCCCTTCTCCCCTTTTGGCGCGACGAGATCAGTGATTACGTCCAGAAGGTGTGTCTTGAGTGGCGGGAAGATCCTACCAACCGAGAACAACGCTTCGCTCGTAACATCATACGCAATAATGTTTTACCGGAAATCGAATCGAAGGTTGCGCCTGCTGCACGAAGAGCCCTTGTCCGTCTAGCAGATCTAGCGAGAGAGGATGAGGAAGCATGGCTCAGCCTACTCAACGAAATGCTGGATTCTCTTGAAGTGGAAGAGGACAAGGAAGCCATTTCACTTGATTTCAAGCGAATTACTCCGTTCCACAGGGCGGTCCGTGGTCGAATTATTCGCGAGCTTGCAAGGAGACTTGGACACCAGCTTGATGCTGCTGGAACCCGGTTGGCTTCGGACTTCGTTGGCTCAGCACAGAGTGGTCGGCAGATCGATCTGACCGGAGGGTTGTGCTTGCGGCGAGACCTGGACCGTTTGGTTCTTTCCCCCAGGACCGCCAGTGTTCGCGACAGACCCTTACAGATCTCCAACTCACGACCGGGCTCAGGTACGGCGCTCTTGGGTGGTCGCCAGGTGTTGGTTAAGTGGAGTCCCGAAAAGAGTCTTGATCTGATGTCCGAACGCTTAGTTTTGGTTTCACCTCACTTTCCCCTCACAGTCCGTGCGCGACGGCCTGGAGATCGGATTCGGCTAGCTGTTGGCACCAGGAAGCTGAAGAAGCTCTTTCTGGAAGCGCGGATTCCCGAACCCGAGCGGCGGCAGGTTCCCCTATTGGTCGACGGGCTCGGAAGTGTGCTTTGGATCCCGGGGGTTGCCGAGGCAACCTCTCGTGGTGATGAAAGTGAAAGTGAAAGTGTTCTCCACATAGGGATTTCGGATGCGAAAGCTTCTTGAGGGCATGCAGCCCGGAGGAGGAGAGCTAGCTTGCACGGTTTTTACTGTGGAGGAGGTTCAGGCGCGCGTCTACGAGTTGGGACGTGAGATCGGGAAGGCTTAAACAGCCCAGGATCACTTGCTCGTTCTCGGCCTACTATAAAGGGGTCATTCATCTTTATGGCCGATCTAGTCCGGTCCATCCCAGTGTCTCTTCAGGTAGATTTTCTGATTGTCTCCAGCTACGGCGTGGGCAAGGTGTCTAATAATGAAGTACAGCTGCTGTACATTCCCATAGTCGAACTGAAAGGGCGTGCGGTCTTGGTCGTAGAAGATATCGTCGATAGTGGGACGACATTGAGCCGACTCATTCCTATTAATCGAAGCCCTCGACCCCACGAGCATCGAGGTATGCACCCTACTCCACAAAAGGGTGGCGCAACACGGACTTGAGCCCCGTTGGGTAGCCTTTGATGCACCTAATGAGTTCCTTGTGGGGTATGGTCTAGATCATGGTGAGGACTTTCGCCATTTACCATATATTGCGAGCCTATGATGAGTTTCCTGTGCTATGCACCAAGGTTGGTCACGCGAGGTTAAAGCAGTATGCCAGAACCTGACCCGATACGTCCGAACGACGACAAGCCCTTAGGCCGGATCTCCAAGAACGCAGCGCTCTTGGGGCTGATGGCTTTGTTGTTCTTGATGGGAATCCAGTTCGTTCGGAATAACGATT
>DCAD01000046.1:51771-63268 GCA_002311875.1 Gemmatimonadales bacterium UBA1142
TCGGTGCGCTTCCTTGGCTGCTATTCATAGCCTTCTGGATCTGGATTTTCCGCACGATGCAGGGTGGTGGTAATCGCGCATTCCAATTTGGACGGTCTAAGGCCAAGCTTATTTCGCCCGACACACCTAAGACCACTTTTGCAGACGTTGCCGGTGTAGACGAAGCAAAGCAGGAGCTCGAAGAGATCATCGAGTTCCTTAGAGATCCTAGTAAGTTCTCTAAACTGGGTGGCCGCTTACCTACCGGTGTTCTGCTCGTCGGTCCTCCGGGCACAGGTAAGACCCTTCTAGCAAGGGCTGTTGCTGGAGAAGCCGCTCGACCTTTCTTCCAGATGTCGGGCTCGGATTTCGTCGAAATGTTCGTCGGGGTGGGTGCTTCACGAGTGCGCGACCTTTTCGAGCAAGGAAAGGATCACGCTCCGTGTATAATCTTCGTAGACGAGATTGATGCCGTTGGCAGGCATCGGGGTGCGGGCCTGGGTGGTGGGCATGACGAGCGGGAGCAGACGCTTAACGCATTACTTGTAGAGATGGACGGTTTTGAGACGAACCAGGGTGTGATCCTTCTAGCGGCAACCAATCGTCCGGATGTGCTTGATCCGGCACTTCTGCGGCCGGGCCGCTTCGATCGGCAGATCGTCGTCGACCTCCCAGACGTGAAGGGTAGAGAGGGTATCCTTCGGATTCATGCCAAGAAGCTTCCTCTCTCGGATGACGTCGAGCTCTCACTCATCGCCCGTGGAACACCAGGCATGAGCGGTGCTGACCTAGAGAATATTTGCAATGAAGCTGCTCTGCTTGCGGCCCGTCGAGATGCGGACAAGGTCGATATGGAGGACTTCGAGCAAGCCAAGGATAAGATCATGCTCGGTACCGAGCGCCGGAGCTTGGTCCTCACTGAGAAAGAGCGCCGGCTCACTGCGTATCATGAAGCAGGCCATACGGTTTTGGGGTTGAAGATTCCAGGACTAGATCCGGTGTATAAGGTCACGATTATTCCGAGAGGACGTGCGCTTGGAATCACTGCGAGCCTCCCGGAGGAGGACCGGCACTCGTACACCAAGGAGTGGATGGAGGGACAGCTCGCGATGCTGTTTGGTGGGCGGGTAGCAGAGGAAGTCACGTTCGGCCCCAAAGATATTACTACAGGGGCTGGTAACGATATCGAGCGAGCGACGGCTATGGCCAGAAAAATGGTGATGACGTTCGGTATGAGTGACGTGGTCGGGTTGGTCTCCGTAGGTGATTCTGAGCAGGAAGTTTTCTTAGGGCGGGAGCTTGGGCAGCGGAGAGTTGTTTCTGAGCATACCGCTAAGTTGGTTGATGAGGAGGTGAAACGGCTCTTAGACACGGCTCACGAGCGTGCTCGTGAAGTGGTTAAAGAGCACAACGATCTCCTAGAAATAGTGGCTCAGGCGCTCTTAGAGCGCGAGACACTTGGCCGCGAAGAAATCGCAGCTCTTGGGCGTGGTGAACCGCTTCCTCCTCAACCGGTTCCGGCCAGGGAGAAGCTTGCTCCTGCACCGTCCGATTCATCCAAACAGCCTGAGAAAGCTCTGCCTCCGTTGGGTTTGCCGGGAGCTGACGGGCCACTACCGGGACCCGCGACCAGCGTTTACGAAGCCCCCGATCATAACAGCTAGAGAGTGACGGGGCCTTGACCGAGGAGCGGTAGCGGTGGTCCGGATCTGGGAACAACTGCCGTTCTTAATGCCGGGATGGACTGACCTGGTGGAGATCCTTCTCGTGGCGTTCCTGGCCTACCGGATCCTACTAGTCATTCAGCGTACTCGCGCGATGCAGATCATGCTTGGACTGGTCTTACTTGCGTTCATATACGGTGCTGCTCGCTTGCTGGACCTAGTCTTGATTCGCACCCTCTTGGAAACGGTTTTCCAGTATGGAGCCATCGCAGCGCTGGTGGTATTCCAACCCGAGCTTAGGTCAGCGCTCGCTCGCCTTGGTCGCAGCAAGATGGTCCGCATTTTCCAGCGTCTCGAGGTAGGGCGTGTCGCGGAAGAGGTGTTAGAGGCTGTGATCCGCTTATCGGGTTTGGGACATGGAGCGATCATCGCTATCCAACAGGATATCGGCCTGGATGAATATGCGGAGACTGGAAGCTTCGTCGATGCACGTGTATCAGCGGACATACTCACGACAATATTTACGCCGTATTCACCGCTCCACGATGGAGCAGTTCTAATCTCCGGAAATCAGATTCACAGTGCGGGCGCCATCCTGCCGCTTACCCAGTCCCAGGTCGACCATTCCCTAGGGACGCGACACCGTGCAGCCATTGGCCTTAGCGAGGAGACAGACGCAATCGTAATCATCGTAAGTGAGGAAACCGCCCAGATTGCAGTAGCCATAGAAGGTCACCTGGAGCAAGACCTTAGTGCTGACCGTTTGCGTGAAGTTCTGCTGGGGAGACTGCCAACACTGGACACAGCACTCCAACCGGTAGAGCTACAGGCCTGAAATCCACCCAATCCATCCGTATTTTCGTGTCAGTATCCATGCGTTGACACTTTCCTGAGACCTGCTCTACATTGCGCAGGTCCTGTAAGGATGTGTCAGTGCTAAATAATAGGTTCAGCGCGTCAGAGTTTGTACGCGAGAGCACGGTCCCAAAACTCAATCAGGAGCAGGCCTAAGTGGGCACCCAATACCAGTTGATGACCCTGTTCGCGGATGGCGGACTGATGATGTACCCGCTCACCCTCTGTTCCATGGTCGCTCTGGGTGTGATCCTAGCCAAGGCGTATACGCTTTGGGCCGCTCACAAAGGTACGGACCGACTACTCAACGAAGTGGAAGAGGCTGCTCTCGCAGGAAACGTGGACGCCGCGATTGAGATTTGCCGTGATACGCCAGGACCGGCAGGGGCGATCCTGCTTGCTGGGCTCCGACGAATTCAGACCCGTAGGCTCGCTGCTGGTGAGCTAGAAGCTGCGGTTTCTACAACGGGAACTATAGAGCTTGGCTTTTTGGAGCGGGGTCTCGTCATTCTTGCTACGATCGCGAACGTTGCTCCACTTATGGGCTTTCTGGGCACTGTAGCAGGCATGATCCTCGCGTTTGCTGCTATTGAGGAGGCCGGGGACGTTGATCCAACCCTCGTGGCCGGCGGCATCAAAGTTGCGCTGCTCACTACGGCGGCCGGGCTCCTCATCGCAGTTCCGGTGAACATCGCATACAACTTCTTTGTGACTCGGATCGACAAGCTAATCGTCGATATGGAGCGCGGAGCTCAGAAGATCCTGAATATTGCTTGGGATATGGAAAGGTCTGGACAGATCCAGATTCTAAGGGAGGGCAGCGATGACGACGAGCAGGTGCCCGTCGCTGTGGCAGCCTCGGCATGGGAGGCTCCTGCTGAGGTTCCAGGAGGACGAGAGGTCGCATCTCAAGATAAGAATCTGGCTCAGAGGGCTTTAGGTTGGATTACCAATTTCATTGCAGAGCAAGCATCTGACGAGGATGCCGATACAGACTAAGATTCAGAAGCTAACGAAGGAGAATTGGGACCGTTTTAACGGTATAAGAGTATCTGATTAGTTAACGAAACCGGGGGTGGAAATGTCGGTTCTTAGTAGCAAGAAATCGAAGGCCAGCAGTGAGGTTCCTACATCGTCGATGGCTGATATCGCTTTCCTGCTGCTGATCTTCTTTCTGGTCACAACGACGTTTCCAAAGGATAAGGGTTTGGCAATTGTGCTTCCGGAGCAGGGTGAGGAAACCGAGGTCAGCCAGAGGAACATCCTCCATCTCCTGATTCAGTCATCGGGTATCGTGATCGTAAGGCGAGGCGAGAGCCAACAGGAGCAGCAGATGCGTCCGCAAGAAATTGAAGGGCTGTGGCGCCAAGAGGTGACTGCTAATCCTAATTTGATTGCTGCCGTGAAGACCGATCCGGATGCCCCCTATAAGTTCATGGTCGACGTGTTGGACGCACTGCATTCGGCCAACGCCGAGCGTATCTCCCTCCAGGTATTGGAGAACTAGATATGGGGATCAAGGGTGCTGGTTTTGAGAAGAGTTCAAAGGCGTCGTCTGAGATCCCTTCGTCTTCGATGGCTGACATCGCGTTTCTCTTATTGATCTTCTTCATGGTCACCACGGTCTTTCAACGTGACCGTGATCGACCGATCGAGTGGGCAGCGGCAGCGTCCGCACAGAAGATTGATGAGAAGCAGAAAAACATCCTTAACATCTGGATGGAGCGGGGAGGTGACCTGTACATCAACGACCAGCTCTACACGATGGAGCAAGCTACTACCGTGGTCGCACCGCTATACGCTGCATCTGAGAGAGCACTGGTGATCTCGATTCGTGGTGATCGGGAAGTGCCATACCGCTATATGGACCAGCTACAGACAGCGTTGGTGAATGCCGGCGTTGTTCGTGTAGTGTTCGCGACACAGTTAGAGCAAAGCATGCAGAGGGAGAGACGATGAGTGCTACCGAAGCTGTACCAGCCTTGGAAGTCCAGGAGACTGCTAATGATCGGCTGAAACGAAGTTTCAGTTCTTGGTTTTGGGGATCTATGATTGCGGCGACGGTCTTCCACTTCGCCCTCTTCGCTTTCTGGCCGGAACTGACTGCTGCAGACTTCTCTTTCGATTCGGAGGAGTTGGAGGCCATTGAGCTGCCACCCGAGATTGAAATCCCGCCGCCACCCCAACAGATCGCACGTCCGGCGACACCTGTGATGGCCTCGGCGGACATTGATGAAGACATAACGATTGCACCGACCACCTTCGAGGATAACCCGGTGGAAGATCTGCCACCGCCTCCCGAGGAGCAGGTCGTGGACCTTTCGGCAGCGCCGACGTTTACGCCTTTTACAGTGGCTCCGGACATCCAGAACAGGGCCGAAGTTATCCGGGCCATGGAACGCGAGTATCCGCCTCTTCTTAGAGATGCTGGAATTGGTGGCACGGTTCAGGTGTATTTCTTCATTGATGAGGAAGGGGTGGTGCAGCAGTTCCAGGTGAATGTGAGTTCTGGACACCAGGCGCTTGATGATGCAGCACTAGCTGTCGCGGGTGTGTACCAGTTCTCGCCGGCGCTAAACCGAGATAAGAGGGTTCCGGTGTGGGTCTCTTTTGGGATTACATTCCAGGTTCGCTGATACGGAGCCTCTGAGGATCCAAAGGGACCCCGCCGGAGCTCCGGCGGGGTCCCTTTGGATTACCTAGCGTGCTATGAATCTGAATACCACACTATGAATCTCAGCTATGAGGAGCGTCTCTCTGAGACACTCCCTCAAGTTCATGAGCGCATCGCTGAAGCCACAGATGCTTCCGGCCGTGAGTCCGATACTGTGCGTTTGGTGGCCGTGACCAAGGCACACCCGCTGGATGCCGTGGCAGCTGCGTTAGCTGCAGGGTTGACCGACCTAGGTGAGAACCGGATCGAAGAACTCGAGGAAAAGGTTGGGGCACTCGGCCGAGACTCTGCCACGTGGCACATGATTGGACATTTGCAGAGTCGGAAGGCAAGGCGAGCTTCCGAGCTTGCACACCTCATCCAGTCGGTCGATTCAGCAAGACTCGGGGCTCGCATCTCTAGGTTTGCAGAAGAAGAGGAGATTATCGTCAGGATCTTGGCTCAAGTGAACACCTCTGGGGAACCCTCCAAGAGTGGTTTCGATGTGGTGTCGGCCGTGGATGACATCTTGTGTTTAGCTGCACTTCCGGGGATCCGGGTGGAAGGTCTGATGACGATGGCACCCTTCGGGGCTGATGATAAGAAGCTGACTAGCACATTTCGCATGTTGCGAAAGATTCACGGACAATTACGGGCTCAAGTGGATCTGGTGGGTCCTGAACTCTCCATGGGTATGACGAACGATTTCGAGATCGCCATCCGAGAGGGAAGTACGATGATTCGGGTTGGCACGGCGCTCTTCGGTGCACGCACATGACTATCGTTACGCTGTTAGGTGATCATATCCCGCACCTCTTCTTTTGAGATCTGGAAAAGTGCTGTTCCTAAAGCTTTCTGTGACCGTTACAGAACTCTGAGTATGAACGATGAGCTAAGACACCGTGTTCACGCAGCTGTATCGGCTATTCGCCGCAGAACAGCATTTAAGGCAGGGACCGTGATCACGGTCCCGGGGGGCCTTGTTAAAGAGTTACGCAAGGAGGCCTCTGTCCCCTACGAGGAGATTCCGGGCTTTCCTGAGTTCACTCGCTTGGTCAAGCACATCCTGGGACGACTATGAGCTATCCCCAGCTACCGGACACGCTGATCCAGATCGAGCAGGAAACACTCGAGTGTTGGCGAGAAGAAGATCTTTTCCGCGAATCCCTTGCTGCAAACGCGGGCGGAGAGCCATTCGTGTTCTATGAGGGTCCGCCGACCGCTAATGGACGCCCCGGCTTGCACCATGTAATCGGCCGAACGATCAAAGACCTTGTCTGCCGCTTCCGTTCGATGGAGGGTCGGAGTGTCACGAGGATCGCGGGTTGGGATACGCATGGCCTACCTGTCGAAATCGAGACGGAGAAAAAACTCGGGATAAGTGGCAAGCCCGAGATTGAGGCGTTTGGTATCGCCGAGTTCAATCAGGCTTGTCAGGATTCTGTTTTCACCTACAAGGAGGAATGGGAGGAACTAAGCGAGCGAATCGGCTATTGGCTGGAGTACTGGAGGCCCTACGTAACCCTTGACCCCGAGTACATCGAATCGGTTTGGTGGATACTCAAGGAATTTGCCGAAAAGGGTCTACTCTACCGTGGCCACAAGAGCGTTCCATACTGTCCACGTTGTGGAACAGCGCTCTCCTCCCACGAAGTCGCACAGGGGTATAAAGATGTCGAAGACCCCTCATTGACCTTCATCGCCCGTGTCCTAAATGATAGTGGCGGCCCTGATCCTGAAGGGCGTGCTTTTCTAGTGTGGACTACGACCCCTTGGACGGTTCCCTCCAACACTGGATTAGCAGTCCATCCGGACCTCACCTACGCAGAGGTCTTGAGCGATAGCGGTCGCTATATCGTTGCCGAAAGCCGAGTCGAAGCTCTTTTCGGCGATGCAGCTGCAGTTGGCACTAAGTGGAAGGGAGCTGAGCTAGCAGGCCTCCGCTATGAACGGCCACTAGATCTTGTTCCTGAGCCAGCCGAAAGGGGTAACGGTTGGACTGTGGTCGTGGAGGACTTCGTGGGTGCCGAAGAAGGCACCGGAGTTGTTCACATAGCCCCCGCGTTCGGTGCGGATGACTACGTAGCCGGCCAAAAGCACGGGCTTCCTATGATCAACCCGATCGATGCTGCCGGTTGCTTTGTAGATAGCACTGCGGTAGTGAGTGGTCAGTTCGTTAAGGATGCTGATTCTGTGCTAATTGATGAGATACGCTCGCGGGAAAGACTCTTTGATATCGGACGGGTCACTCACAGCTATCCGCATTGTTGGCGATGTGCATCTCCGCTGCTATACGTTGCTCAAGACTCCTGGTTTGCCGCTACGTCAAGCCTCCGAGATGAACTTCTAGCTAACAATGGAGAGGTGCAGTGGTATCCGGTTGAGGTCGGTGAGAACCGTTTCGGTGAATGGCTTAGGGGCAATGTTGATTGGGCACTATCACGTGACCGCTACTGGGGCACTCCACTTCCAGTCTGGGTTTGCACCGAAGACGAGGATCACCTTCAGTGGATTGGGTCTTTCTCTGAGTTGTCAGAGGTGGCTGGTGAACTGCCGGACGACTTTGATCCTCACCGTCCGTTCATCGACGAGTTCACCTGGCCCTGTGCTGAGTGCACGGGCACCATGAGGCGTACACCTGAGGTTGTTGATGTATGGTTTGACTCAGGTGCCATGCCATTCGCCCAGTGGCACTATCCCTTCGAGAATAAGGAGGAGTTCGAGGCACACTTCCCGGCTGATTTCATCTCGGAAGGACTGGATCAGACCCGTGGATGGTTCTACTCACTCCTCGCAATTTCGACGCTGCTAGACCGTGGTGTCCCGTTCAGAAACGTGATCGTCAACGATCTCGTCTTAGATGCGGAAGGCCAGAAGATGTCTAAGTCCAAGGGGAACGTCGTCAGCCCCTGGGATGCGATTGAAGAACACGGTGCTGATGCTTTACGCTGGTACTTCATCACTTCCTCGAATCCTTGGGTCCCTAAGCGATATGACTCAATGGGTGTGAAGGAGGCAGCTCGCCGGTTCTTCGACACGCTTTTTAATACCTATCGCTTCTTCGCACTCTATGCTTCCGCGGAGGAATGGTCCGCATCTGATGTAGACCCCTCGCCAGGGGAACGGATGCTGCTGGACAGATGGCTATTATCACGGCTGGATTCCGTGGTCTCTGACGTCAGGGGAGATCTGGAGGCATATCAGATTACTCGTGCGTACAGGACTCTCGGCGATTTCGTTGTGGAGGACCTATCGAACTGGTACGTACGCCGCAGTCGTCCTCGATTTTGGGGAAATAGTGATGTCCAGGACATGCGCGCGGCATTCAGAACTCTGTGGGAGGCACTTTGCACCGTAGCCCGGCTCGCTGCCCCGACTGTTCCCTTCGCAGCTGATTGGCTGTACCGCGCTCTGACCAACGAGAGTGTTCATCTCCAACGGTTCCCTGAAGGAGCCCACCTAATCGACGAGGATTTGGAAGCGGAGATGTCGGCGGCCCGTGTGTTGGTTTCACTCGGTCGTGCGGCCAGGGAGGAGGCGCAGATCAGGGTCCGGCAGCCTCTAAGGCGCGCGGAAGTGATTTTGCCACAAGGGAAGGAACTCTCTAGCGAAGTTCTTGCCGTAGTCCGGGAAGAACTCAACGTGAAAGAAGTGATTTTCCGGTCTAGCTTGGAGGGTCTCGTCACGCTCGTGGCGCGCCCGAACTACGCTGCTCTTGGACCAGTCTTCGGCAAGGCGACGAACACCGCTGCCGAAGTCATCCGAACCCTATCTCAGGAAAGACTGGGAGTGTACCGAGACGGAGGCATAGTGGAGATCACCGTTGAAGATCAATCCTACCGGTTGACGGATGGAGATGTCGAGATAGTTCAGCAAGCTTCGGGATCTCTGGTGGTTAAGGGGGAGGGGGCAACGACCGTGGCGCTCGATACGGAACTCGATGAAGAAATACTGGCTGAGGGTGTTGCCAGGGAGCTCGTGAACCGGGTTCAGCGGCTCCGAAAGGAGGTGGATCTCGAGATCACGGATCGTATTCAGCTAGGCATAGCGGGCACACAGGGATTGAAGGATGCGGCTGCTCTCCATCGGGAGTTCATCGCTGGTGAAACACTTGCCCTCGACGTGGCTATTGATGGGGAAATTGACGACGAGACGTTTGCTCACCTACGCGACATTGAAATCGATGGCATGCTCGGGCGGATCGGATTGAGCATGGTAACGAAGTAAGCACCCGTGGAAGCACAAACACACAAGCTGACGGTCCGAGAGACCGAAGTTGGGCGTGTCGACCGAATCCTGGCGAACCGCCTAGGTATGTCACGGACTCGTGTCCACAAACTACTGACTGCCGGGCTCGTCTCGGTAAACGGGGAGCCAGCTAAAAAGTCACTAGTTGTTGCTTTCGGCGATGAACTCGAGGTAGTTGTTCCGCCTGCACAGCCAGTGGAGATGGCCCCGGAAGAGATACCCCTCGACATAGTATACGAGGACAAAGCACTTGTGGTCGTTCACAAGCCCGCTGGCATGGTTGTTCACCCAGCTCCAGGTCATCGGTCTGGTACTATGGTTAATGCGCTCTTGCATCACGTCTCTGATCTCTCCGGCGTCGGAGGAAGGCTACGTCCCGGTATTGTTCACCGGCTCGATCAACACACGTCCGGTCTCTTGGTCGTTGCAAAAACAGACGAGGCTCACCATTCCCTCTCGGATGCTCTCAGGGAGCGGCGAGTTAGGCGTATTTACCAGGCTGTTGTGTGGGGCCACCTCACAGAGCCGAAGATGACCATCGAAGCATCATTGGGTCGAGACCCAAAAGACAGGAAGCGTATGGCCGTGCGAGAGGATGGCCGAGTCGCGATCTCCCACCTGAGGGTCAGAGAACAGTGGGAGCGGGCGGATTTTCTTGATGTTCGTCTACAGACGGGTAGAACTCACCAGATCCGGGTCCACCTTGCTTATATCGGTCATCCTGTCGTGGCCGATCCGGTTTACGGAGTGGGATGGGAGCGCGGTATGGGGGGGCCCCAGAGAGCTTGGGCGAACGAGTTAGCGCGTCGGGTTCCCAGACAGTTTCTTCATGCGGCAGAACTCGGCTTCGAGCACCCAGTAACGGGCATAGAGATGCGTTTTGAGGTGGATCTACCGGATGATTTATCCGGTGTCGTATCATGGGCTCGAGGTGAGATTGGCTGATTCGGTAGAGGCCATCGTACAGGGTTGAAGCACCTATATTGGCTGATCGTGGAGGAGATAACGGACATGATCGGATACGAGTGCTTAACACCTCCCTTTGATCAGGCTACCCAGGCAAGTGTGAAAACAATGGAGCGCAGGTGAGTATTCACGCCGCTCGCTGCGTTGGCATCCTGTTGCTATCCCTCACCATCTTCGTGACTGTCGTTCCCGCCCAGGAAATCTTGTCTGACTCTCTGGCTGGGGAGGCCTATCATCGGATCACCGGAGATCGGGCAGTTATCGACTTCGCTGCCAAGGACTCGCTCATTGCGTTAGCCGTCGTCCGCTTCTTAGATGGGCAAGATGCTTTACCAGGGCTTCGAGACTCTGTGCCCCACGCCGTTCGAGCGGTACTGGCTCATTCATCTGAAGCGTTTGACGAGGTCACAGGGTCGGCTGTTCCCGAGTGGAGTGCAGGAGTAGCGATACCTCGTCTTAACATGCTTGTTGTCGCGATTGGAGAGGGTTTCCAGATACTAGATTCGGAAGGGAGACGTACGCTTCGACATGAGTGGGCTCACCTCGGTCTAGCAGACGCACTCGACGGCCTACGGGCTCCCAGATGGTTTGACGAAGGTTACGCTCAGTGGGCTTCAGGTGGTTTCAGGGCGATGGAATCCTGGAAGCTGCGTCTACTCTTAGCTTTAGGCAGGGCCCCGCCGATGGACTCCCTCACGCTGAGCTGGCCGTCAGGTCGTGCTGAAGCAGAGATAGCGTATCTCTTGTCCGCTAGTGCGGTGACGCACCTTTTCGCTGAGAGCGGGGATAGAGGAATGGCAGTTTTTGTGGAGCAGTGGCGTCTCCACCGAGCCTTTGAGCTTGCTTTTCGATCCGTATTCGGCCTTACCACAAGTCAATTTGAGGAAGACTGGAAGAAGCATGTTAAGGACCGATACGGTTGGCTCTTTGTCTTGAGTCATTCGACCATCATCTGGACGGCACTGGCACTTATCTTGCTTCTCATCGTACGTGTACGCCGAGGCCGAAACTGGGAAAAGATGGCTAGGCTCCGGGCTAAAGAATTGCCCGATCAGCCAGCGTACTGGACTCAAGTGATAGGTGGACACAGTTCGGAGGGGAAGGGCCATGAGCCAAGATAGGTACAGAACGG
>DCAD01000046.1:63376-82833 GCA_002311875.1 Gemmatimonadales bacterium UBA1142
TACAGAACACGCCTGAATCACGCGGGGTTCGATGTGGAGATTGCCGAGAGCGCAGAGCAGGCGCTTTCCCGGGTGAAGAAGTTTGACCCAGGCATGATTGTGACCGACGTGCGAATGTCGGGGATGACGGGCCTAGAACTGCTGAACAAGATTCGTGACGCTATGGAGGGCGTTTACGTTGTAGTCATGACGGGCCACGACGACATGGAAACGGCAGTGACAGCAATGAAGTCAGGAGCCTTCGATTTCCTTGTGAAACCAGTGGATCCCAAGGCCCTAGAAGTCTTGGCAGAGCGTTGTTTCCGTGAGCGTGATCTCTCACTAGAGGATGCCAGCGACCAGGAGACTGAAGTTCCAGAGGGCCCGCTTGAAAGAAGCCAGCTTATCGGTCGTGATCCTCAGATGGTTGAGATCTACAAAACCATCGGTGTCCTCGCCCGCAATCGTGCGACCGTCCTCATCCGTGGTGAGACCGGAACCGGTAAAGAGGTCATCGCACGTGCGATTCACCAGCACTCTGCATTTTCAGAAGAGCCATTCGTTGCGGTCAACTGTACAGCTCTAACAGATACCCTACTGGAGTCAGAACTTTTCGGGCACACAAAAGGTTCATTTACAGGAGCAATCAGAACCCGCAAGGGTTATTTCGAGCTGGCGGGCGAGGGAACGATCTTTCTGGACGAAATTGGTGATACCAGTCCGGATTTCCAGACAAAGCTCCTTCGTGTCTTACAAGAAAGGTCTTTCTATCCTGTGGGGGGTGAAGAACCCAAGACCACTCATGCACGTGTGATCGCAGCGACGCATCGACCGGTTGAACAGTTGATAAAGGAAGGTCGCTTCCGAGAGGATCTGTACTTCCGACTTAAAGTTGTTGAGATCCTGGTTCCACCCTTACGAGACCGTCCGGGGGACATTCCACTGATTGCGGGTGCATTGTTGGGGCGGGTTCGTGAAGAGACCCACAGGGAGGTGCACCGCATCTCTGATGCAGCAATGGAGAGTCTTCTTTCGTATGACTGGCCGGGCAATATTCGGGAGCTTGAGAACGCCCTAATGAGAGCAGCAATCGTTGCACGAGGTTCGGTAATTGGGGAAGACCATCTGGTATTAGGTGACCAGAGTGCCCCCCCGGATGATTTGACCCTGGACCTGGCGATCACTCGTCACGCCGAGCAGGTTCTCGATCAGTGCAAAGGTGACGAAGCCGCAGCTGCTGGGCTTCTCGGGATCACGAAGAAAAAGCTGAAGGAGCTTCTCTGATTGGTGGACCGATTGATTAGTTTCGGGTGCCTCCGTAGCCTTAGCGATCCTATAGCAAGCTGACGGAACATGGCTAAGAAGATTTTGCGAAAGGTGCCCACTCGCCCGGTCGCTCTCAAGTTCACGAAAGTGAACGCGATGTTGGGTGGCGCGGGCCTCATATGCCTGGCGCTCGGGTACGGCTTGCTGGCTCGGGGTTCGATCACGGCAGCACCGCTTCTATTGGTTCTGGCCTACTTGGTCTTGTTGCCTATGGCGATCATCAAGTAAGAGCGGAGTCGGGGAACGGTGAAAGGCGTTGATTGCTTCTCTCGCCAGTAATCATCTCAAATCAGAGTTGGGTCCTAGGAGTTTCCTGCGACTTTCGCTGATTCCAGTCGTGACCTCTTGAGAAAGTGATCGTCCGACCTACTTTGCCGCGCCAGCACTGGGACTATCCACAATAGGGGGAACCAGAACTGCCCATGGCGATCATTCGTATTCAGCATATTGGCATCGTCGTTCGTGACCTCGAGGATACGTGTGCCCACTTCGAGAGTACTCTTGGCCTGAAAGCGTGTGATTTCCGCAACGACCAAGGACGAGGAATGCAGTTAGATGCCCGCATCCTGCTCGGCAACGAGTGCTGGCTACACCTAGTCCAAAACTGGAATCCAGAATCCCGTGTGTACCAGTTTCTCCAGGAGAAAGGAGAGGGTCTAGAACACATTGCACTCGAAACGGATGATATCGAATCCGATGTTGGACATCTTCGCGAGATCGGTGTGCCCATCTGGGAGGACCGAATCCTCGATGCGAATGATGGCTACGAGGCCTTCGTCTTGCCGAATCAGCTACCCGGGTTGACGATCGAATTGATTCAGTCACACGATCGGAGTTGGTACTATCCCCCCGAAAAGGAGAACCAGCCGATCAGTTCGGTCATGGAGTTTATGCGTATGCAGCATATTGGCCTTGTGGTCGAGAATCTGCAGGACGCCTGTAATAAATTCGAGCGACTCTTCGGGTTGAAGGCGCAAGACTTCCGAAACGATCAGGGCAAGGGAAAACAATTCGATGCCCGCATTCTCTTCCGCAACCAGTGCTGGCTGCATCTTGTACAAAACTGGGACCCGGAGTCCCGTGTGAACCGTTTCCTCAACAGCCGCGGTGAAGGTCTTGATCACATCGCGATCCGCAGTGAGGACCTGGAGCATGATGTCGGCATCCTACGTGAGAACGGTATACCGTTTTTCCAGGATACGATCTTCGATGCAAACGACGGCTATGAGGTGTTCATATACCCTGATCAGCTGCCCGGTATGACCGTCGAGCTGATTCAGCCGCATGTACACAGCTGGCAATTCCCGCCTGAGTAGCGCTACACATGTACGAACTCTCCAGCGCCCTCGATACGGTACGTGTTACCGAGGCCTCCTCACGGGCTTTTCTTGAGACATTCTTTGCGGCGCTGGGCGCGAACGATGATGAGGCTCGTATCAATGCCGACGGGATCGTGACAGCTGCCATGTGGTGGCATCCAGGTCAGGGCCAGGGGCTCGAAAAGCTGCCGCGCTATGCCCGTCGACTCCAGACTGGCGGAATCGTTGGAGACGCACCCATGTCATGGGTCAAGGACCGCGCCTCCACAGCGCTTCTCGATGCGGCTGGTGGCCTCGGATACGTTTCGGCCCATCGTGCTATGGCTAAGGCAATCGAAAAGGCGAAGTCTTCCGGAATCGCGATGGTCGCAGTCCAGCACAGCAATCACTTCGGCATCGCCGGATACCATGCAAAACATGCGGCAAACGAAGGACTTATTGGCATCGCGATGACGAATGCCGGAGCGGAGATAGCTCCCTGGGGTGCTTCAAGACCTGTGCTCGGAACAAACCCATGGGGCCTCGCAGTTCCTCGTCCAGCTCATGCACCGATCGTTCTGGACATGGCACTCAGTCAGTCAGGTAAGGGAATGATGCGTTGGTTTAGGCGAGAAGGCCTAAAGATCCCCGACACTTGGGCACTCACTCCAGATGGGTGTCGCACCACCGATCCAGCGGAAGCTGACCAAGGGCCACTCCTTCCGATTGGTGACTATAAGGGATACGGCCTCAGCCTGATCACTGATGTATTGACCGGAGTTCTCTCCGGATCGCTATTCGGTATGGATGTATTTCAAGACGACCAGAACTTCGATGTTTCGCACACGATGATTGCGATCAACATCGAGGCGTTCATGGATCGCCCCACGTTTGATGAGCGTTTGGAGCGACTCATTGCTCAGGTGATTTCCGCCCCGCCCATTGACGCTCAACAACCTGTTCAGCTTCCCGGAGAGGCTGAGCAGAAGCGCGCTGCTGAACGTCTGCGCGAAGGCATTCCATTGCACCGTGATCTATTCGATGATCTTAAGAAGCTTGCGAGGGAGATTGACGTCCCGTTCCTGCTTGAATCATCCAACTCCTGACGAGACGAAACGCATGAGAGACGCCTTCGAGATCGGAAATCGCAGCATCGACTCGGGAACCATCCAGCAAGCCGCACTCCAAGTAGGTCCTGCTGCCGACGGCCGAAGCCGGGAAATTCCGCTGCTCGTTTGTCATGGTGCCACCGAAGGACCGATCCTATGGATTAACGGAGCGACGCACGGTGACGAGCCGGAGGGCGCCTTCTCAATCTTCCGCCTCTTCGATCAACTCGATTCCTCAGCGCTCTCAGGGACAGTAGTCGGCGTTCCAGCTATGAACGTACCAGCCTTTGAAGCAGGCAAGCGCGGTGATCCTCTGGATTCATTTACCTACGACATGAATCGGATATACCCAGGCCACTTTGACGGATATCCAACCGAGCGCGCAGCATGGGCACACTGGGTCGCGATGAAGGATGCCTGCGACCTGCAGATCGCTATTCACTCAGGCGGTGAGCACTCGTACCTCGCGCATATGATTTTTGCACCTAACAACCCTCAGAGCATGGAGCTTGCTGCCGCCATGGGTACACCCTGGGATCTAGTTTTTCGCAGCGGGGTCGGTGGCAGCAATCCTGCATCGAAGATGGCGGAACTCGGAAAAGCGGGTATCACTGTAGAGCTGGGAGGCAACTGTCGAACACTCACGGGCGATTTCCATGTAGTCGCTGACGACCTAGCGACCAGCTATCTCAACGTCATGCGCCATTATGGTATGGTCTCCGGGGACGCTGAGTATGCCCCCGAATGGAGAATGGGTCATCAGCAGGCGCTGCTGGCACCGGCGTCAGGCATGTGGGTTGGTAACCAAGAGGTGTTTTTCGAGAAACCGATCGCAAAGGGCACACCGTTAGGGAAGATTTACAATCTCTATGGTGAAGTGTGCGCCGAGGTCGTGGCACCGGAAGACGGTGTGGTATTCGGACTGCGTTCGAGACCCTCAGTACTTGAGGGAGAATGGTGCTGCTTCTACGGCATCATCGACGAGGTGCGCAGTGACCTGATACCTGGGTAGAAGGCAAGAAGAGGTCAGCCCAGCAGGTCAGCGAGGCGGGCCAAGGTAGAGAGCCGGCAACGAGCGGGCAAAGTTTGCGGGTTCAGTCCGACACGCGGTAACATCGGCTCCTTCCAAAGGAGGTGGGGATGACGTTCACTCGTCGGCGATTCACGAAGGTGGCAGGCGCAAGCGCTGCGGGCTTGACCATGGCATGGCAACAAGCATGTGCGCAGGTTGCCGAAACAGGTGAGGTCTCGGCCGAGACCGTGCGTACCCTGCTCGATGCGCAGGGTCCACGTGGCATCTACGAGCACGAAGAAGAGTTCGAGCGACTGCGTCGAGCGGTCGCTAACAGCATTCAGATTTCGAACGAGTTGCGGAGCTTTCCGTTAAACGATGATGAGCAGCCTCTCACGATCTTTCGGAGAGGCTGACCGATGCAGGAATCCACTCACTTTCTGACCGTTCGAGAGTTGGCTGAAAGCCTGGCCTCTGGCGAGATCACGTCACTACAACTCACTCAGATGTATCTTGATCGCGCCGAGGAGCTCGACCCGCCCCCATTTGATCTGCCGAGCGAACCACGATCTGACCATGAAGGCAAGCTCTCCACTATGGTCACCATTGTCCGGGAGCACGCACTTGAATCGGCAGAACGGGCAGATGCTGAGCTTCGCTCAGGTCGGCGACGCAGCATTCTGCACGGCATCCCCTACGGGGTGAAGGACCTTCTCGATACCAACGGCATCCGTACAACCTGGGGTTCCGGGATCTTCCGAAATAGAGTCCCGGAGCGAAATGCAGCCGTGATAGACAAGCTAGAAGAGGCCGGTGCAGTTCTCATGGCAAAGATGTCGCTCGGAGAGTTCGCCGGTGGAAACACCAGTTCCGCACTGAACCCCTGGAAACTAGATCGAACCAGCTTTGGTTCATCCAGTGGAACAGTATCGGCTGCGGTGGCCGGGCTCATTGGTTTCGGGATTGGAACAGAGACCGGTGGATCAATTGTCTTCCCTGGTTCCGCAGTGGGAGCCTCCGGGCTTCGCCCCACGTTCAGTCGTGTCAGCCGCTACGGCTGTATGGCTCTCTCATGGAGTCTCGACAAGATTGGTCCAGTTGGACGTTCCGCAGAGGATTGCGGGTACATCCTCCAAGAGATTCACGGTCCAGACATCCGCGATAACTCGTCAACGGACCGCCCGTTCGCCTTCCACCCAGACCCCGGGAGCATGCGAGGCAAGCGACTGGGTGTGCACCGCAGGGAATTCCTGCTCACCCAATCTGACCACAACCGCCAAGTTTTTCAGGAAGCGCTCGATGTTTGGGCTCGCATGGGTGTGATCGTCGAAGACATAGAACTCCCGTTATACCCGACTGGAGCACTCTTCACGACCATCGTTACGGTAGAGAGTGGCACGATATTCAAAGCCCTTTTCGACGATGGCCGAGCTTTAGGTATGTTCTCGTTCAATGAAGATCGAGCCGCTGGATGGATGGCCGGACGCATGATGCCGGCTGCCGACTATCTGACCGCTCAACGAATCCGGAGCCAACTTACCCGCGAAGCTGACGAGATCTTGTCTAGGTACGATGCGGTCATCGCCCCAACGTGGCCGAACGGGGCAGCACTTCGAGAGGTCAGTGATGGTTGGCCGATTCCCGCCCGGAATGAGTGGGAGCCACCTGAGGACTTCGATGCGAGTACACCTAGGCTCAACTACATCGCGAACCTGGTCGGACACCCCGGCCTAAATATTCCATGTGGTTTTGATCCGGACGGGCTACCACTCTGCCTCCAGATCGTTGGTTCGCCATTCGACGATCAGGCTGTTCTAGATTTTGGGATGGCATTCCAACACGAGACTGATTGGCACCTCAGGCGGCCCCAATACCCATGGCGGGAGTAACAGCGAATGCCATTTGACTTCAGAGTGTTTAATTCAATTGGATTAAGGAGGATCTATTGTCTGATATAAAGATCACCGTTTCTGGAGCTGGCCCTTACAAGGTGGAAGGGAAGGCAGAGTTATACGATCACGAAGGCAACTTGATTGAGACCCATGACGGAAAACCATTTTTTCTTTGCAGGTGTGGTCAATCTGCCAACAAACCCTTTTGTGACGGGACCCATAAGCAGATCTCATTCGTCTAGCTAACGCAGCAACCTGAAGGTGTGATGCTGTGATCAGGCTTCCGTGAGTGCGGTTGGGCCCATGCTACAGGGATTCTCCTCTAGTATCACGAGAGGGCTTCCAGCACACGTTCGACGTCGGCGAGGTCATTATAAATCGAGGGTGAGAAACGTATGTGATTCGCGTAGATACTTGCGTCGATACCTGCGCTAGCAAGCCGTTCGCGAACAGGGGTCCCTTCACCCATCGTGAAAGTGATGATGGGTGAAGTAGTACCTACCGGTGTGACACACTCAAAACCGAGACGGGGCATCTCTTCTCGCAGCAGCCTAAGTAGGGGTTGGCGATGCGCTTCGATTCTCTCAACCCTGATCTCTCGGAGATATGGAATTGCTGCTCCTAGTGCCGCTCTAGCTGAGCCGGCGACACTTCCCACTTCGAAAAATGCGCTCGCAGTTTCACCCAACTCCCATGTAAACGGGGTCTCTGCCGGAGGATCGTAGGGCAAGAAGTGCGTTCCGTAAGCACTCACGGAGCGGTAGCCGAACTGGGTCCGCTGGATCACGCTTCCCAAGAGATCCTCGCGCACGTACAGAAAGCCGAGACCGAGGTCACTCATCAGCCACTTGAAACCCGAGCAGGCACAGAAGTCTACACCGCTTTCTCGCACATCAATTGGGACAGCCCCTGCGGCTTGTATGATGTCAGCGTATACGTACGCACCATTGGAGTGTGCTAGATCACACACTGCCTTCAGGTCGTGCTGAAATCCGTTATACATGGTCACGAGCGAGATCTCGATTAGCCGGGTATTTCGGTCCACAACGCGATCAAGGTCCTGGAGGTCAATCCTTCCATCGCGGGGCATCACGATGCGAAGGTCGAGCCCTGCAGTTTGCTCGAGTGACTGCAGGTGAATGATTGAACTCTCGAAGTGCAGCGCATCCGTGACCACGTTTCCTCCCGAACGCGGGATGTCTAGCCCGTGCACTATGAGGATCTCACCCGTTGTCGTGTTAGGTATGTAGCTGATCTCTGAAGTGTTGGCGTTGATCAAGGCCGCGAAGTCTGCCTTCACATTAATGTCGAAGTCGGGATCGACACTCGTTTGGGTTGTGAAACCACCGCGCCTGTCGTTGTAATCACGCACTGCATCTCGAACATCGTTGGGCATGGGGTGCATGTAGGCACCGTTCAAGTATGTGACTCCCTCTGGAATCGTGAAGTCGTTCTTGCGAGGAAAAGATGCCTGCGCTGCTCCGACCCAAGCCTGCTCCTCCGACCGCGGGATAACCCCCGGTACCACTGCGGCGACCGCTAATCCGCTGGCTCGGGTGATAAGATCACGCCGGCTAATGCTCTGCTCACCATCATAAACAGTATGACCCACGACTCGACCCTCCGTCTTACTTGCCACCTGTAGAAAGCTGCTCAGCTATTCGTGACTGAACTGGTGGAGCGTACTCCTCGGTCATCAGACCGACAAGCAGGTATACCAACTCTCGACCCTTATTCTAGGAGTGGGTCTCCACCTTAGGTTCTCACTGTTTATTTCCGGCAAGGCGTACTCTGGCACCACCCAGGGTTGTCGTCAGTATGGTAGGAGATAGAGTACGATGGCTATGAACGGTGTGAGCAACAGCATCATGGTGATTGCATAGCCGAACATGTCACGAGCGCGAAGTCCCGTGATCGCCAGAAGAGGGATTGCCCAGAACGGATTCAAGAGATTTGTGTGGGCATCCCCTACTGCGTAGGCCGCGATAGTCTGTCCGTGGGGGATGCCCAATTCGGCACCCGCAAGCATCATTGGACCACCGATAATCGCCCACTCACCACCAGCAGACGGGACGAACACATTAAGAATGCCGCCGGTGATCCAGGCGGTAATGGCGAAGGTTTCAGTTGTTGCGATCGAGAGCAGGGATTCGGTCATAGTGTCGACGAGCCCAGTTCCCGTCATGATCCCTATGATTCCCGCATAGAAGGGGAAGAGCAGGATGACCCCTGCGCTCCCTTTGACCGCGTCCTGGAATTCCTTCAGGTATCTGGATGGGTTGCTGTACAGGATCAGGCCGATCATCAGGAACCCGAAGTTGAACACATTCAAGTCCAGAGCCCCAAGGCCCTGGGTCAGGAATGCTTCTATAAAGAGGTAGATACCAACTGAGGCAATGATCCCACCGAGGACCCTACTGTTGTCGATCCGGTCAGCCAAGGTCGGATTTACAGCTGGATGTGGGGGTTTAGTGGGGCTGCTGACTACTTCTTCTCTGGGATCGACATAATGATTAATTCCCCTGCAGTTTTCCTTAGGGGGTGCAAGTAAATACAGCATGATGGAAGCGAAGACGAGAGCTAATCCAGTCAGGATGAGCGGGTAGGAGTGGAAGACCCACTCCGTTGCTGGAATCACTCTGTCCACGATGCCCTGCTCCATAAAGACGTTGCCATCTGTCGCCTGAAGCAGTCCCGCGGAGCTAGAGAGACCCCATCCCCAGGTGAGGCTGATTCCCATGTAGCCAGCCACTGCCAGAAGGGGATAGTGCACAGCCATACCTTCCTTGGCCGCAAGCTTGCCCATCTCTCGGGCGAGTATTGCGCCAAAGATCAGCCCCAGCCCCCAGGAGATCCATCCGGTCAACATCGATCCGAGACCGACCAGCACAACTGCTTGGCGGCCGTTCTTAGGAAGTCGGATAAGGCGTAGGATCCCTGCCCGTACTCTTGGGTGATACGCGACCACACACCCGGTGACTAGGATGATTACCATTTGCATGGCAAACTGAAGCAGAGCCCAAAAGCCTCCGTACCATGAGCGCGCGACCTCATGCACGCTCGCTCCCTCAGAGAAGATTGCTGCGATCGCCGCCACGTACGTGAGTAGAATTGCGAACAGGAACGGGCTCGGCATCCAACGTTCACCCCGATCGGCGATGGCTTCACCAAATCGCTGCACCGGTGTGAGGTCAGGCTCCTTGTTGGCATGCCTAGTTGCGATACTTGAATCCGATGCCGATTCATTTTGCATATCGTATCGTCCCTTTGGAGAGGAGCTTACTCAGGGGATGTCATCGGTATTCATAGTTGAACAAGCCGATGGTCAGTAGAGAGTTTTACTTGCTGAAGCGCTTAAGCGGCTGGCAGTTGATATCGTCCTAAGAGTAGGCAAGGACGATATTTAACTGGAGGCGAGCACGAGAATTGTAAAAATGAGGCTCAGTATCTCGGGGTCCCCCCAATTAATGGCTTCCGTTGGTTTGTAACGCTTCCCCACTGGTCTCTATTGATTCCAGAACCTGGACAAAAGTCTCCAGTGTCCAGGAAGTGTGTATGTAGGCATTCAAGCGTCGAGCCAAGGCTGATCAAGAGAGCCTCAGTTTCTGGAAATGCAACTCGCGTAAAAAATCCCGCACGACCTCCACGGGCCATGTCCGCGGTTGACTGTCCAAGGCGGGTTATGGCCGAGACGTCTGCCCCCTGTGACACAAGATAGAGGATCAACTCGTTGTCCCCTCTCGAGGCTGCATAGTGCAGGGGTGTATAGCCCCACGAGTCGCCGAGGTTTACATCGGCGCCGTGTTCATCCACCAAATACTTGACTGTGGGAATAAACTGGTCAGGTACATTTCTTACACTGAACGCTCCAAGTCCTAGGTATCCACCTCCGGCCGCAGCATGGATTGGATGTGCGTTGTCTACCCCATAAGGAATTGGGGTTAACCCAGAATCTTCCTGCTGCCGCCCATCCTCCTGCCTGCGTTCACGCATCCCTACTTCAGGCCACCGGGTTGGAATGTCTGGGTCTGCGTCGTGATCAGCTAAGAGCCGGAGGGCTTCGAGATCCTGCGCAAATGCGGCACGCCAAAAGGGAGTAGCACCTGTAAGGTCTATCCCCATTTTTGTTAGACCGTACTCCCAGTACCATAGGTGTGTATTCAGTTGAACATTTGGATTTGCTCCCGCCTCGAGGAGCGTCTTGAGAACGTCCAAGTACTCGGCTTGCTGGATATCGTGTGCCCGGGGTTGTGGGTAATTTGACTTCGGTGCCCATTGCGTTTGGAGCACGGCGAAGAGTGGAGTAACCCCATCGGTCGAAGCGGCAAGATTAGGATCTGCCCCCCGCTCTATAAGCAGCAGTGCCAGGTCGAATTGCCCATTGAGCGTAGCCATCAGTAGTGGGCTGGTTCGATCCCCACCGCTTACCTGGTCGACGTCTGCACCTCCCTCTAGAAGTGCTAGTGCCGCCTCCACGTGACCTTCACGGGCCGCGTGCAGTAGCGCTGTCATGCCCCCAGTCATACTGACCAAAGTCTCCCTGTACGGGGGACGTCTCACATCCGGTCCCCCAGGATAATCTGACCTAAGAGATACGAGATCATCTGGATCTAGGTCGCCGACGTTCTGGCTGGAGCTAAGAAATTCTCTTTGGGCGCTAACAGCTTCCTGAACTTGACTGGAACTCAGCTCCTGATCCCTAGCGGTCTCTCTACTCCCTCGGAACAAGGAAACTGCGTCTCGGAAGCGCCGATTGGCTTCCCTGTCCAACAGGACGCTCTCAAGCACATCAACAACCTCCGTTGTGACGGAGGGATTCGCATCATGCTCCAGTAACTTGGTCACTGCGGCTGCTCGGTTGTACGCGGCCGCAAAAATCAAAGGTGTCTGTCCAGAAGATGCCTCCTTTGCGTTTGCTTGCGCACCGTACTCCAGTAGTGCCGCAACGGCGTCCGCTCCACCTGTGGCGGCAGCGGCGAGGTGTAGAGGTGTGACTCCACTAGTAGTAGTGGTTGCGTTAGGATCGCTTCCTGCTTCGAGAAGCACGCGCACCACTCCCCCATGTCCAGCCCGGCTGGCCAGGTGCAGAGGCGCATACTTTCCGATTCTTGTCTTCGCATCTACTACTGCATCAGATGAGATCAATAGCTCCGTCACCTTCTGATGACCACGCTCTGCAGCCCAATGCAGAGCAGTCATACCGTCTCCCTCAGCGGCATTCGGGTCTGCACCCTGCTTGAGCAGAGATTCAACCGCTCCTGCATCCCCCCTTTGTGCGGCATTGATGAGTGGTACATCTGACGGGAACGTTGCTGCCGATAAGAGACCCACTATAAGTAGGGCTCCAGGTAGATTCACTCGCATCAGGGTCCTCATAACCCCCTCTCATTGGATGCTGAGGCGACACCGCGTGGGAAAACGAGTGGGAACTCTGCAGTACTGTCTCCGAAAGCCCTCATATCGTCGTGTCCAATCCCCTGCATCAGGCTCAGTAAGACGTTAGCCATCGGTGTCCCTTCCGGTGTTCTCAGGTGGAGATTCCCTTCCAGTGCACCATTAGCGTGGCCCATGAGGATGAGCGGGCAGCGACGGTGGTTATGGAGGTTGGGATCACCCATTGGGGAACCCCATACGATCGCTGTTTTCTCCAGTAATGAAGCGTCACCCTCCATCGTGTTCTTCATTTTCTCGAGAAAGTACCCAACCTGGCCTAGCCGGTAGCTGTTGATCTTGCTGAAGTCCATGATGTCTGCAGGGACATTCCCATGGTGTGATGCCCCGTGGTGTGACTTTGTCGTCCCACTTGCAGGGAAGCTCCGGTTCGATTGGTCAAACCCAGTTTTGAAAGTGATGACTCGGGTCAGGTCGGCTTGCAGCGCGAGCACCTGAAGGTCAAACATCAACCTCATGTGCTCTTCCCAAGAATCAGGGACTCCTGAGGGAGCTTCGGGCATCTCCCGTTCTTCCCCGCTTGTATTTCGCGCTTCAACAAGTTGAATCCGACGCTCGATCTCTCGGATGTGATCTAGGTATTCATCCATCGCTAGACGATCTGCTGCGCCCAGTTCCCTCCGGAGCCTGGCCACTTCAGTCGCAATCCAGTCGATCATGCTGCGATCTGTCCGCCGTCGGGCCGCCCGGTCTTCCGGTGTATCACCCGCGCCAAAGAGACGTTCGAAAATCACTCGTGGCTCACGAATCGCAGGGAGCGGCTGGTTGGGTGATGCCCAAGAAAGCGAGGTTGTGTATGCACAGTGATAGTTGTAAGCACAACCGCCGCCTCGGTCGATTGATTCGGTACAGAGTTCCAGTGATGGCAGCGCTGTATCCTGACCGAAGCGACGAGCATGCAGTTGATCGATTGAGGTTCCGAGATAAAGATCTGAGCCTTGGGTTTGCTTGGGGTGTGCCTGCGTCAGGAACACCGCGGTTGAGCGGTCATGATCCCCCCCGATCTCCTCAGCTCGATATGGCTCCGCCATACGACAGTCCGTGTTGCTGACGATCGTTAGGTAATCCCGAAATTCTTCCAGGGGTGCTAACTGACTCGTCGGCAGGAACTCTAAGTCACGACCCGTTTTAGCTGGGGCAAACAGATGTTGAGCATCACCCCAGCTACTGCCACCTGCACTACCCATCGATTCTTCAATACAGACCAGTCTCGTGTAGCGTGGGTCGGCAGCTAAGTCTCGCCACGGCCGTCCGGCTGGGACCATTGCGTCTAAGAACGGCAGCGCGACCGTCGCGCCCATGCCTCGAACGAAGGACCGGCGGGAAATGTGCTTTCCAGTAATGAATTCCATGTTCTTACATCCCCGAGTCAGGTAGTGCTTCCGCTGCTGCCTGTGATCGCATCATCCGGAAGGGAACACTCTCAACAACTCCCCTGATGAATGATGACATTCTATAGCCGCCAACCTCGGCTTCCTGAACGATCGCCCGAATCGCTGGCTGATCGTAGTACTCTACCCTTCGGCCTATCGCGTATGCTAGCAAATTAGAGGCAAAGTTGCGGGCCAGCGGGATTGGGCGCTTCAAGAGCACATTCGTAAGTTCGTTGAGTGAGTTCACGGAACTGCCATCGTAGAATGTGCCTCTCGTGTCGATCGGCATCCCGTTCTCACGGATCCGCCACTTGCCCGTGACGTCAAAGTTATCGAGTGCTAAGCCGATCGGGTCCATAAAGCGGTGGCAAGAGTTGCAGGTTGGGTTGGCTCTATGGAGTTCTAACCGTTCCCGGGTCGTACGCTTACGACCGTTGGCTGAATTCTCCGTCTGATCGAACGCCGGGATATTCGGAGGAGGAGGGGGAGGAGGAGTACCCATGAGCACTTCCATCACCCATTTTCCCCTGAGCACTGGAGAAGTTCGATCGGACATGGAGGTTAGAAGCAGGACGCTACCGTGTCCCAATAGTCCTCGACGCCTCTCATCTGGGTACCTTACGCGCCTGAACTCCGTACCAGAAATCCCCGGAATCCCATAGTGTCGGGCAAGGCTCTCATTGACGAACGTATAATCGGCGTTGAAAAGCTCGAGAAGACTCCGGTCCTCTCTTACCAAGTCATAGAACAACAGCTCCGTCTCACGAACCATCGCTTGGCCAAGTTGGCGGTTGAAATCCGGGTAGAAGTAGGGCTCCGGCTGGTTCTTAGCCGCATCCTGAAGCCGCAGCCACTGATGGGCGAACCGCGTAGCGAGGGCTTCAGAGCGTGGATCAACCAGCATTCTCTCTACCTGTGTGGCCAGCAGCGAGGGGTCTGTAAGCCGTTCCTGGTCTGCCAGCTCGAGTAGTTCCCGATCCGGGGATGTGCCCCACAAGAAAAATGATAGGCGGGAAGCCAGATCGAAGTCTCCCAAACGGTAATTTTCCCCAGAAATAGCCTGGGGTGGTTCTCGTTCGAGGCGAAATAGGAAGGCAGGACTAGCTAAAATCGCCTGGAGTGCTGTTCGTATACCCAGTTCAAAACCGCCTTCTGCAGCAGCGCTGGTGTAGAAGGACATCGGACCCTCAAGGTCTGCCGTCGTGGCGGGTCGCCGGTAAGCTTCACTTGCCAACTTCGAGATGATTGATTCAGCGCACGGTTGCTCTTCATCGGGTGAGGCTGGGCGACAAATGAAGATCTTTTCGCGACTAGGAGTCTCCGATATTCCTCTGGAATTATTAGGTCCCGTGATCGTCAGGTCGGTCAGGTGCACCAGAGCTGTGATCCCATAGTTCGCCCACTGCTGAGCGTCTTCACCCCCGACGAATGACCAGGCGTGAGGACTCAGCCGATCCTCATATGGTCCCTCTATCCTGCGGACGAATGCAACTGCGACTCGGCGTTGCCCCGCCGGCACGAAGACAGGTTCGGTCTGGATGGGGGCGCTTGAAGCTCCATTATTTTCTAACCCTAGGAGTGCAACCCCTTCACCATCGATGGAGAAATCAAGGTCCTCTATCCCAGTGCCTCTACCGAATAGAGTCTGCACTGAGAACACGTATTCACCATCTGCTGGGAAATCATGAGTTATGACCATCCCACCTCTTGTACCGAATGGTGCTCCCTCAAGTTGATCCCAAGCGTGTTGGGATACTTCTATCGGATTTGTGTATTTCACACTTGAGGGCAGGGCGTCTGCTGTCCCGACCGCTAGTCGGCTTATCTCTGTCGCCGCCCTCAAATATGCCTCTAGCAGGGTAGTCGAAAGTCCTTGGGCCGCTGACATGTTATCGAAGTTCCCAAGGTAAGTGTCCTCTGGCAGCCAGCGGCCGGCATCCACATCGAGAGCCAAGAGATCATGAATCACACGCTCGTATTCAGCGCGGTTTAACCTTTGGAATCTACGGACACCCGGATTTGGGCGAGCTGCCGCAGTAGCATCGATCACCGTTTCGAGGGTCTCGACCAGTGTGAGGAGCGTATCACCCTCTGGTCGACGAGCCCCAGGGGGAGGCATCAGACCTGCCCGAAGCTTCAGGATCATCTTCTCTGCTGTTTCCGCCTGCTGGTCAGCTACTTCAACAGCAAAGGTTTCGAGCGAGAGGTTCCCGGTCAGCCTTTCTTGGTTGTGACAACGCACGCAGTACTGCTGGACGACATCCGTCAGTTCTGGGTTTGACGGGTGGCTTATCGTACTTACAGTTGTGATCTCGGGGGAAAGCGGGCCGGTGCCATCAGAGTGGCTTCCGGTAGTCAGCAAAATCCCCAGTACAGCGGCACCGAGAGCGAGTGTCTTCATACTCTATCCTCTGGAGGATAGGGGCACCTTATGTGTGCCACATGATCCTCCCTGGAGATCAACCCTAAAAAATGTAAGGAACGCTGCCCCGCACAGCCACGGTCTCGTGAACTCTCAGCGTGTGTCCCCCTTGAGAACCCAACCATCAGGATCGAGCATCACCGGGCTGGTCGGACGAGTCTGAAACCTGAAGCGGAACGTGTCTTCGTGGGAACCTGATGTGATATCGCGACAGACCTGTGTGGGTTCCTCACCCCAGCAAAGTGTGAGGGGTACTCTAAAGCGCGGCCATGCCGGCTTCTGGACTTGCTGGACAGTCACCACCGATTCTCCAGTTCCGTCCTCACCGGGGATCCACTCCTCTTCTACCTCAAGAACTGGGTAGCCAGGCGAGTAAATCCACTGGGCGAAGAACCAACTGAGATCCTGATGGGATGTTTCCTCCATGACCGCTTGGAGGTCCTCTGTCAGTACAGCAGTGTGGAGGTAGCGCCTATAATACTCACGGATTCCAGCGAAGAAGACCTCATCCCCAAGAAGTCCTCGTAGCATATGTAGGACCCATCCACCCTTCTGATAGTTGTTGTCGTTCAGGAGTGCAAAGAGATCTCTCTCGGTCAGGTCCACGACCGGTCGGTTCACATCCTGAGACTGTAGGATACGCTGACGACTTTGCTCCATCCGCTCCCGGAATCCTTCGACACCGTCCGTTGCCTCAAAGAACAAGGCACCGAAGTAGGTTGCGAAGCCCTCCGAGAGCCAAAGATGATGCCAACTCGCTTCGGTCACTGCATCGCCGAACCACTGGTGGGCGATTTCGTGTGAAACCGTACCTTCTATGCTGCGACCGCTGGCGATCCCGCGCTCGGAATAAAAGATTGCGGATGCGTTTTCCATACCCCCAAAACGTGTCGCTGACTGGACGTTTGCGAGTTTCTCGAATGGGTAGTCACCGACCAAATCGGTGAAAAACTCCACCATTTGGGCCGCTCTTCGAAACGACGGATGAGCTTTCTCGACGTCCTCTGGGAAGACCCAGTATGTGACTTCCACACACCCGTCTGCTCGACGCGATGCTGGTGCGCGGCCGCAAGCAGCGAGACCCACTGTACTGATCTCCATGTCAGCGGCTCCGATGACCATATTGTACGGGGAGATCGGAACCCCAACTTCCCAGACCCATGAGCGTCGGTCTCCGGCCGGGCCCAATGCACCTGATGGTGTTGATGTTGGTTCTCCTGCCAAATGTCCGTTGGCGATGACCTTCCAAGCTGAGGGCGCATGAACTGTATAGCGCACTGTAGCTTTGTCCGAAGGATGGTCCACGCTGGGTAGCCAGAATCGGGTACGGTTGGGCCAGTTGTCGACAAAAGCTGTAGGGGCACCGTGTATGTTGTCCCGGAGTATCAGCCCATCATCTGGTACGCCTTGGTAGGAGATTTGGACTGTCACTACGTCACCCGCTTGGTAGCCGGTAAGGGGGATTCGTAAGACACCATCTTCGTGCCTGAAGTCCGTCGCTCTGGTTGCAACGAGGACCTCAGTGATCTCGAGCCCGCTAAAGTCCAGTGGTAGTATTGGATTGATCTCTTCCACGGAAATGCGGATTGCTACCTTACCCTCAAACCAGTCGACACCTTTTCCGAGACCGATCTCAACCTCATAGTGAACTACATCAACACCGGGTGCGTAAGGAATGGATACCGGTGCGATCCCCGCCGGAATCGGGTCGGGCTCCTGAGCGATTGCCGATGTCGTGATGAGAATACCCACGCCAGCTAACAGAATCTTTTTCATGTTGATCTCCGCCATAGGCGTCTAAGTCAAGTTCGAGGCCAGCAGATCAATCCCTGGTCTAGCAGATCATCAATTTCACCTCGGATCTGCGAGCTATAGTATCCCCCGGTTGACGGCTTTTTGTTGAAGAGCACCACATAGTTGACGCCATCGCCTCGCTGCCGAGCGAGTGTATTCGTACCTGAGAAGCTGCCAGTATGGTTCCGTCGCCACGTGGAGCTCTCCGTTCCAGTTCGTCGAGCACCGATATCGTCTCCTGAAACCTGGTAGACATCCAAGAACTCCAGGATCGCCCTGGTCGATGCCACCAATCCACCAAACGAAATCATGCTTTCGAGGTCCCAGCCTCCGTAGGGAGTCTTTACTTGTGGCCCGGCCGGATCGAATACGTTCTTACTCATAGCGTCAGAGTCGTACCAGGGTTCACGAGAATTTTGATCGTCAGGGAATGTTCTTCCTTGGATGAGTTCTCCACGCGCAACTCCGATGGGGTCGAACACAGTTTCCAGCACGTAGGTCAGATAATCCATGCCGGACACCTCTTCCACGACCAACCCGAGCACTAGGTAGCCGATATTTGAGTAAGCTCTCTTGGAGCCAGGGGGGAATTGGAGGGGCTGGCCCAATACGTATCGAACGGTGTGAATCCGGCCCGGGGGACTCGGGACCTCCATCGCCTCGGCGATGCGGATTTCCCTGAACGCGAGATCGCCTACCACATCACGATCCCAGCCGCCATGATGGAGCAGGAGGTGGCGGACCGTGACTTTTGCCAGAAGCGTGTCACCCAAGGACCGGAACGGATCGAGATCAAGGATGCCTCCTTCGGGTTGGCCGAGATCGAAGACATAATCATCTAAATCCAGAAGTTCTTTGCTTTCTAGCTCTCTGATTGCAGCGCCTGTGACAGGCTTTGTCACGCTTGCCAGGCGCATCATCACACCCGGTAGGAGGGTGGTTTGTTGGGCCTCGTCCTTCCAGCCGAAACTCTTATCGTAGACGATCCTGCTGTCCTTCATCACTCCTAAAGCACCGGCGTGTATCTCTCTCGCTGACATGAATTGACCCATGATTGAGTCGAAATGTTCGAAGTTCGGACAGAGTTCGGTCGTCGTTGGTGCGGATGTTTCAGTGCACCGGGTTAGGGTTATGATCAGAAACGCCGGCGCCAAAAATTTCATTGATCTGTGGCTCATAAGTCGGACTCCCAGCAGTCCGAGATGGATCTAATTTTTTGGAGGCAGATACGTCCTGAACGGTTTTCCGGTCCAGCTTTGATTCTGGATCTAAGGAGGAAACGCTCTAGTGACCAGTTCCGTAAAGAAGATCGTATTAGGAGGCTGCTTGACTGGCCTCGGTTCTGGTCTCAGTTGGTCAGTCTTCGTGCATCTTGTCTCTCGTGATCAGCTATTCAACGGCCAGGAGTTCGCGTTGTCCCTGATCCTACCGTTACTGGTGGGACTAGCGGTGGGGAAAAGGGTAGGAGTCCAGCGGCGGGTTCTGTTGCCGATTGCCTATCTTACGTTGGCAATGCCTTTGTTCGGGATGGGGATGGGCGGCGGTAATGTTCTCCTGATGACGATTGGTGGTGCGATTGGTGGCCTGTTCTGGGCGGTTCCCTTCGTCTTGTACATTCTCGTGATGAGATATGTGTAGCCAAGAGCGTGTACCGTCCCGTCGTGTGAGACTAACTACTACCCAAGTGAAGACCAGGTTAAAGTGGTGTGAGTCTCCAATTATCTTGCGGAGGCCAGCTCAGATCATGCTGGAAGACGTCTAGGGTGCTTAGCTCAGCCTGGTTAGAGCACCTGCCTTACAA
>DCAD01000046.1:82958-83333 GCA_002311875.1 Gemmatimonadales bacterium UBA1142
GGATGCCCTGCAATCACTTAGGTGGTTGTGGGGTTTCTTGGTAAGGGGCGATATCTTAGGCCAAGTGAGCCATAAGTGAGCCACAGGAGCTATTTCGTGGGCTAGATCGAAGGTCTTAATAACCCCCCCCATTACCACTAAAGGGGGCGGTACTGGTCCTAGATGGCACAGATCAGAGGGGGGGCGGGTCAAATCCCTAGAGCCGTCAGCGGTGGAACCGGCGGGTGGTTGTGCGTTCTTAATGTCAAAACTCAAGGGGGGGGTCTAGCTTCCCCAGTGGGGGCGGGCACCCCCCTTTCGGTGAGCTTTTCTGTCTCACTATAAACACTGTTTTGCGCGTCCGGTGTGCTGGACTCCGCACACATCGCCGCCACT
>DCAD01000002.1:0-175 GCA_002311875.1 Gemmatimonadales bacterium UBA1142
GTACGACTCGGATATGAGCACGTAACCCGATTCGACTTCACTGATGTGAATCGTTCAAACTACGTAGCTCAAGTGCGCTTCACTTGGGTGCCCAACTGAGCCCGTGCGCCAGGCTCGAGTTGGTGTGTCGGTGAGGAAGGTGAGGGCAGATAGGTCTGATTCTTGCTGCTATATT
>DCAD01000002.1:327-5234 GCA_002311875.1 Gemmatimonadales bacterium UBA1142
TTCTTAGCCTACTTATCTCTTGTCTCGTGACGGGTGCATGTTCGTCTCGGGTGACCGAGGAAAGCGCTATTCACCGAGGAGACGTGGCTTTTGCCCAAGGAGACTACGAGGAAGCACTGGCCGAGTACCGCCTCGCGGTGCGTCAGGGGGCAGCCGATCCGTCGATAACGGGGAGGATTGCACATACCTACGCGATAATGGGACGGGTAGACGATGCTGGGGCATATTACCTGGAGACATCTTCCAAGGACGAGGGGTTTGCGGATCAGGCCGTTTCTGATCTGATGAGGTTGGCCCTTGATGCGAAAGAGAATAATGACCGTTTTGCCATGGCCACCGCAGTAGAAACCGCTCTTCGACTTCGCCCAGGCATTGGGGTTGGTGATATGTCGCTTCCGTTGGCGCAGCACTACTTCAAGAACGGCGAATACGGTCGAGCTCTCCCCTTTTACCAGAGCGCGATGGCTGACGCAACTGATTCTCTACCTGAGATAGTCTTCGAAATAGCACAGGCCTATGAAGAGATTGGTGACTGTGACCATGCGCTTATTGGCTTCGAAAGATTTCGCGAGATGGTGCGCCCCTGGGAGCGCGGCGAAGTTGACTGGTATATCGGCACTTGCGCGTTTAGCCTCGCGGGTGATCTGAGAAGCAGTCCTGCGGCTGGCGAGCAAGAACTAGAGAGGGCACTCGAGCTTGTCAATCGTATTGTGGAAGTGGGCGAACCGCGGAATATCCAGGCTCAAGCTTGGTTCCAGAAGGGAGAAATCTTGGATCAGCTGGGCGCGTGCGAAGAAGCGATGGAGGCGTACGAACAGGTCCGATACGTGGATCAGGCCGGGCCCCTCTTGGATCGCGCTCTGCGTCGCTATGATGAAATACGATTCGGTCGTGGGCTAGACAACTTCCCCGAAGAGCGATGCCGATAAATCATAGTATTCCACTACTCTGGGAAACCGGATACCGGACCCAGTGTATCCATATCGTAGTGTCTAGCCCACAGATCCGACCGATGATGTCACGCCTCCTATTTCTTGGATTTACGCTGGCTTCATTGGCCTGTGGCGGTGGGGCTAATGTCTATCAAGGGATGGATCCACTGTCGATATATCAGATCGCATCTGAAGAGTATGAAGCGAGAGAATACGACAATGCGATCCAGGCGCTCGATCGGATCCTTCTGGCGTATAGTGACTGGGAAGGTGCGCTGGGTGCTCGGCTGCTCCTAGGGCACGCATATTACGAGAAGGGCGACTACCTGAGTGCTCAATCCGAATACAATCGCTTCCTCGACCGTTACGCTAGTCATGAGGACGCTCCGATCGCAGCTCTTGGTGTTTGCCGGTCCCTTTCGGCTCTCTCACCTGATCTGCAGCGGGACCAAACATACACGAACGAAGCGATCACGATCTGCCGGAATGCGGTAATCGATTACGCGGGTACGACCCAATCAGTTGAGGCTGCTGGGATTGCGAATCAGATGAGGATGAAGCTGGCCGAAAAGGAGATGCGGACGGGAGATTTCTACTTCGGCCGCAAGCTCTATGATTCCGCCGTCTTGTATTACGAGTTCGTCATCAGCTTTTACTCTGATACTGAGTTTGCACCCTGGGCACTCATGGGGCTCTACCAATCGAACCTCGCGATCGGATATGACGACCTTGCAGAGGAAGCAAAAGAACGGCTTCTGAGGGAATATCCCGAATCTGAGGCGGCCGCAGAACTTGGGACCGATGGGCCAGGATCCTGACGCGTCTACTGGGTTACCCCTCCGTATAGGTCTTTTCGGGGGCACCTTCGATCCACCCCACCGAGGACATACTGCCGTGGCGGCAGATGTGGCGGATGCCCTAGAACTCGACCAGGTACTCTGGATTCCTGCGAATCAGCCTCCACATAAGCCTTTGGCGGATACGGCACCCTTGGCACTCCGGCTCGAAATGACGCGTGCAGTGATAGGTACTGACTCGCGCTTTAAGGTGAGTGGAATTGAGGCTGAGCGCGTGGGACCGTCCTATACCGTAGAGACAGCGCGGGCACTTAAGGAAGATTACCCCGAAACCACTCTATTCTTGATCATCGGCACGGATCAATTTCGACAGCTCGATGTGTGGAGGAATCCTGAGGAGCTGCTGCGCTTGGTGGAGCTCGTGGTTATGGACCGGGGCGGACAGAGAGGGCGGGACCACGTTCCTCGCGTAAGGGGGGCAGAGAACGCGCACTTCGTGCCCGTGAGAAAGATTGACATCTCGTCGACAGATGTTCGGGTGGCAGTGAATGATGGGCAGAACGTCAGCGCGCTTATCCCTTCAGCAGTTGAAGAGATCATTCTACGAGAGGGACTCTACAGGAGCTGAGGATCCAATGAAGCCTGCTGATAGAGGCATGTATCAGATTTCGCTAACGCGGAGATCTTGAGCATGGACATTTCAAAACGGCTGGACGCGAAGTGCTTCTAGCGCTCCAGCAGGGTTCCCACCGGTCTACCGTCCTAATCCAGGGATTGACGGTGTATGGTGAGAACAGTTGAAGCTCGACGAACAGGGCCTTAGGGAGTGGGGCCGGTGGATCGGTCAAACGCTGAAACCACCAGCTATGCTTGGGCTTGTGGGCTCACTTGGAGCAGGAAAATCTGTTCTCGCCAGAGCAATCGGAGAAGGAGCAGGAGTGCAGGTTGCTATGCCGTCACCGTCCTTCAACCTCGTATTTCGCTATGAAGCTGACGGAGGTCGTGAGGTCGTCCATCTTGACCTCTATCGCATCGAATCGCCTGATGATCTTTGGGAACTCGGATGGAATGAACTAGGTGCGGAGAACGAAATCATCATTGTCGAATGGCCGGAACAGGCCCGTGCACTCATGCCCCCGGATCACTGGTTGATCCACTTAACGGTCGTTTCAGGAAGCATCGAATTGAGGGATGTCAGGGTTCAAAAGGTAGGCTCACCGAATGAACTCGTTGCTTTCCCTATCTCGTCTTCGGATTGCTGAGCGAAACTGGAGGATGAACGAGCGGATCCCTTCAGATGGTGTACTCCTAGCGTTTGATACGTCCAGTTCAGTCGGGTCGGTGGCTGTGGGTCGAGCGGGAGCGGTGCTAGCTCACGCGGAGCTCGAACAGCAAAGGAAGCATGCTTCAGCCCTCATTCCTGCTATACGTGCAGTCCTGTTAGAGGCCGATGTCGACAAATCTGAGCTCGACGGCATCGTAGTTGGCGAAGGACCCGGGTCGTTCACAGGCATCCGAGTCGCAGCAGCCACTGCCAAGGGTATGGTGCATGCTCTTGGGCTACCTCTTTGGGCAGTTTCGAGCTTGGCCGCGACGGCGCTATCTGTCGGGGGGCACGGAATAAGATACGTGCTTTTCGATGCCCGTAGCGACCGTGTTTACGGAGCCTGCTACGGTGTGGGAAAGATGGGTATGAAGACTTTGGTGTTCCCTCACGCAGGAATGTTGCGTGAGGTTCTGGCCGGAGAAATTCCGGCCGGTGCAGTTTTCTTAGGGGAAGGCTCGCACCACTACAGGCTCGTTATTGAGGCGGCGGGTTTTGAGGTGCAACCTTTCCCTGTGAGCTATCCTGGGGCCAAGGGGTTGCTGCGCTACCTCAAACTCTATCCTGATACACCATCGGTCGACGCCGTGCGGCGGTGGGAGCCCAGATATATCCGAAATTGGCGACCCGGTCCGGATGTGATCTCACCGTGAACGACTCGAATGTTGGAGTTGACGTGGTGATCAGGTCCATGCACAGGGGTGATATAGATAGCGTCGTGGCGATCGAACTCCAGGCCTTCACGAGCCCTTGGAAGGCCGAAACGTTTCTTGGGCTCATCGGTAGAACCGGTGCCGAACTCTGGGTTGTCGAACACTCCCGGGTTGGCGTGATAGCGTATGGGGTTCTGTGGTACCTACTTGATCAAGGTCAACTAGCGAATATGGCGGTTGCACCTGAGTTTCTCGGTCAGGGACTAGCAGCGCGACTTCTTGATCACATGCTTGAACTAGCGTGCAACCGGGGAATCAAGTCGATTTATCTCGAAGTCAGAGCCTCAAACGAGCGCGCAGCGGAACTCTATCTTGGGTTCGGCTTTAGGGAGATAAGTCGCCGAGAGGACTACTACGATCTTCCGAAAGAAGACGCTCGTGTGATGAGAATTGAACTCTAGGACTTCCTGAAACAGCTAAGGTTTAATAGGAAAAATTCGTTGACCTCACCGATAGCTGACGGGTATCTTCGGATGATCGTCACTACAGAAATGGTGTTCGCCTCAGCAGCGAAGGAATCAGGATCATTCCATCAACTGCGACGGTTGTTGCCCTGCTGTCCATGGCAGTATTTCCCAAAACCTACCCGACTCTGTGCACCTCGGTGGTATACCTCACTGAGAAAATTCGCTGAGTGTTGAGCCGAGGATACTCTCTCAGCCCTCGCGCCCAACCCGCTATCAACGAGTCCCCACCGATTTTATCGATGGGGACTTTTCACATATCCCTAGTGAGCTGAGTTTTCATACGAATGAACTACTCACGGAGACGCGTACTGGTGACCGGCGGTGCTGGCTTTATTGGCAGCCATGTCGCCGATGCCTATCTAGCATCAGGCGATCACGTATGGGTGCTAGACAACCTCTCCTCGGGACGGCCATCCAACATTCCGGAGGACGCAGAGTTCATAGAGCTTGATATCAGAGACGATGATATCCCGAACCTCTTTCGCGAGGTTCAATTCGACATAGTGAACCATCACGCTGCGCAGATTGATGTGCGTACTTCCGTAGCTGATCCGACGATAGACGCGAGCATCAACTTGGAAGGCCTTCTCAATCTCACTGAGGCTGCGATCGAAGTAGGGACGAGGCGTTTCGTATTTGTAAGCAGTGGTGGCGTTATTTATGGGGAGCCGTCG
>DCAD01000002.1:5432-14904 GCA_002311875.1 Gemmatimonadales bacterium UBA1142
GAGCCACTCACAATCTTTGGGGACGGAGAGCAGACACGGGATTATGTGTATGTCGGCGACGTTGTCTCAGCGAATCTTTTGGCCTCAGAGATCGATCTCGACGTTGGGGGACAGTTGGATGATCACGCTTTTAACGTCGGTACAGGAATCGCAACGAGCGTAAATAAGCTCGCTGATGTTTTGGAGTCGATCGCCGGCGCTGATCTGAGTCGCGAGCACAAGTCCGGGCGCCCCGGCGAACTTCGCCACAGTGCACTAAACGTGGATAGGCTCAAGTCGCTCGGTTGGGCGCCAGGGTCTACTCTGGAACGGGGCTTGCAGGAAACCTATACATTCATTGGAAGAGAGATGGCGGGAGCCACCGAATGACGCTACCAGCACTGTTACTTCAGGCACGTCCTCCGCAGAGCATCCTCGACATGGTGCTTGGGGGAACGCTACCCACAAAGATTGTGCTACTCGTGCTCTGCTCAGGATCGGTCTACTCTTGGTGGCTGATCTTCCACAAATGGAAGCAGTTCCGGGAGGTCCGTGAGCAGGGAGACCTCTTCCTAGAGCAGATGGAGCAAGCCCAGCGCCTGGAGGACGCCTACAAGTCTATACTCGCGCTGCCTGAATCGCCCTACGGACGAGTTTTCCGACAGGGAGTCAACTTCTTTAGTGAACTCCGTCCAGGTGCTCTGCGTGAAGACGGACCACCCACGCAAGGGCTCTCGCTCACGCAACTGGAAGCTCTCCGGCTCGTGCTGGAGAAGGAGCAGGCCGAAGAGAGGGACGAGTTGGCCCACGGCCTCGGCGCTCTAGCGATCATCGGTTCAGTCTCGCCGCTGATGGGTTTGATGGGTACGGTCATCGGAGTGATGAACGCGTTCCTTGGTATTACTTCGTCAGGCTCTAGCAATATTATGGCTGTGGCCCCCGGCGTGGCCGAGGCGCTCGTGACAACGGTTGCGGGACTCACTGTAGCGATCCCGGCGGTGATTGCCTACAACCACTTCGTTGGGCAGTTGAATCTGGTCAGTGGAGAACTCGAGGGGTTCTCGAGCGAATTCATTGGTACCCTTGCCCGAGAAGGCCTCATCTCATGAGTAGAGTGGTGGCAAAGTTGATGGTTTCGGCGCGGCAGAATCTGAGCCCGTGAGTCCGATAGGAACCCGGCACCGGGCTCGCACCAACCGGGATGACCTACCGGTAAACGCGGAGATCAACGTGACGAGTCTCGTTGATGTTGCGTTTACGCTGCTAGTGATTTTCATCATCACGGCACCGATCTTACAGGGCGGGATCGAAGTAGCGATCCCGAGGGCGGACGTGCCACCACTCACGTCGGAAGACCAACCATTCTTTGTCACGGTCCTCCGGGATGGAACTATCTTCATGGAGCAGACTGAGGTAACACTGGAGGAGCTTGAAGCCGGGTTGCCTCAGCTTATGGCGACCGGGAACGTTCAGCGCATCTACATTCGCGGCGACTCTCTTGCACCTTATGGTCCCGTACTTAGGGTCATGGCCGCCTCCGTCAACAGCGGTGTGAACTGGTCGGTCGTTGCCGAGCCGTACCGGCCTGGGAACTAGAAAAAGTCAATGCTTGGACCAGGGTCTCTCGACAAACGGAGCATGACAATGTCCGTCAGTCTCCACACTGGCTTGTTCACGCTTGCATGGTTCAGCTCATTCGTCGAACCCTCCCGGATGGAGTTCGTCACCTACGAGATCGAACTGATTAGTCCGCCGCCGGCGGTTCAAGCTGAAATCCAGCCCGCGATGGAAGAACTCGTGGTCGAGCGGCCTGAGCCTACGCTGCCACTAGAGGACGCACCTGAACAGGAGGTCGTTCCGATCGAAGAACCGGATGACCCTGAACCCGAACCATCCCCCCAAGAGGATAGGCCGACCGAAGAACTCACTGAGGTTGAGGAGGAAGAGTCCCCCGCATCATCACCGGATGACCCCCGGGCTGAAGAAACCGAGGAGTCGGGAGAGGGCATCAATGTGCGTCTTGAGGGAGTACGCCGTGACTATCCGGTTTACTACAATAATATCATCCGACAGATCTTTAACTGTTTTCGGTGGCGGGGCGGTGGGAGTTGGCGAGCTACCGTCTTCTTCACAATCGAGCGAGAAGGTACCGTGGCCGACATGAGATTCATGAGTCGTTCGGGTAGCACCGCGTTCGACTTTGAAGCAATTGGAGCCGTGGAGTGTGCTGGTCAAGGTCGGTTTGGCCAGTTACCAGACGAACTGCCTTATGATCGCCTCCCCGTGCAATTCGATTTTAGGCCAACGGGCGAGGTCCAGGTGCTGATTCCTTCAGCGATTTCCAACCAGGCCAGAGTGATGAATAAGTGATGAACGCACCGTTGGGAGTGCTTGGGTGGCTTGGCTTAAGACTGGCTTTCACCTTATGTCTTTTGATGGGGCTTCTAGCATCCCCGGGGCTTGCACAGCAGCGGGACTCGATTCCAGGTGTGAGCTTGGGACTCGTCTATGAGAATCAACCCCAACCGGCTCTTGCAATCCAGCCGTTCACTGGGCGTTTCGGGGGAGCTGGCCTAGTAGACGAAGTCGAGGTGATTATCGGTAGGGACCTACGTAACTCCGACCGCTTCGAAGTACTGGATTCTCTCCCGCCCGCCCTCGTCGGCAATGTCGTGGACTACGCCCTCTGGGATCGGCTCGGGGCCGTATGGCTAATCACTGGCCAGGTCGAAGGGACAGGGGAAGGCTACGTTCTCATCCTTGAGCTCCACGATGTTGTCTACGGTCAGAGTGTAGAACGAGGCCGCTTCCGGATCCCCGCCGAAGCCGATGGAGATTTTCGCATGGCAGTGCATCGCGCGTCGGACGAACTAGTCAGATGGGCTACGGGTGATCCTGGGATGGCTGCGAGCAGGATTGCTTTCACGATGACGGACAACGAAGGAAACAAGGATATCTACGTCATTGATTCAGACGGAGAAAACCTAGACCGGATCACTAATTATCGTGACTTAACACTTTCTCCCGCCTGGTCTCCGGACGGAAATAAGGTTGCGTTCACGTCCTACAAATCGGGACTACCACGGATCTATGAACTCGACCTCCGCACTGGAGACGAGAAGATGCTTCCGGAAGTTAGAGGCGGGGGAGACTACATCACACCTACTTACCATCCTGACGGTACAACTTTGGCATTCTCGGTCACCGGCAATGCTCGAAGTGGCGTTTTCACGTATAACGTAGAGAGGGACTGCTGTCTTGTGTTTCTGTCTGGTGGGCGCTGGTATGATCTGTCGCCGACGTATTCTCCAGACGGGCGATGGATGGCGTTCAACACGAACCGGTTCGGGGATGCTGTGCCCCAGATTATGCTGATGCCGGCGCAAGGAGGCGACGCTGAAACGCTTTCTCCCTATGAGTACGGTGGCAGGGGTTACTTCACTGCGCCGGATTGGTCGCCCGTAGGTGATATGGTGGCTTTCCACGGTTCGATCCAGCGTGGCACGTACCACATTCTTGTGGCAAGCGTGTCGAATGACGGACGGCGGCTTAACCAACTCACTTGGGAGGGCAACAACGAAGACCCAAGCTGGGCACCAGACGGGAGACATCTCGCTTTTGTCGGAGAGCGTCGGTGGGGTTTTGGCCTTTTCGTAGTCGACGTTGCAACCGGTCGGCTAAGGCCGCTCCTGGCAGGTCGACGTGTCGGGCTACCAGACTGGTCGTCTGCCTTCAGTACAGAACGTTAACCGTCGGAATATAGGAGTCATCCCCGTGTGAACAGGGAGCGGACTCATCCTGGACACTACTTATAACGTTGCGTCCGCCCGTGTTCTTGCCTACATAGCAGGGGGTCTTTTCACGGTGACGAAGGGCGTTAGCTTCATTATTGTGATAGGCCCGTCTTAGTACGCCTACATGAGCGTAAAACAGTTCGTTCAACCCGGGAGCAGGGATGATCGTCCGTCGTTTCTTTATTGCCGTTACGGCCGCTACACTAGTCGTTGGATCCTGTGGTGGTGACCCACCGCCCCCGCCACCCGCACCACCGGGTCCGGATATGGATTCGCTTCGCGCCTACCAAGACTCAGTCCAAGAGGCTGAAGAGGAGGCTCGTCGCGTCGCTGCAGAGGAGGCAGCCCTTCGTGCGGAGGAGGCAGCCCGCCAGCGAGCAATTGCGGCGGCTGGGAGTACACTCGCGGAGATGGTTTTCTTCGATTACGACATGTCCGAAATCCGTGATGATGCGGCTTCGGCTCTTCGCGCGAAGGTCGACATTCTCCGCGCTAGCCCACAGGTACAGCTGCGCATCGAGGGACACGCCGACGATCGTGGCTCAACTGAGTACAATCTAGCACTGGGGAATCGCCGAGCATCAGCTATGCAAGATTTCCTGACTGGATTCGGACTCTCAGAGAGTCGATTCAGCATTGTCTCGTTCGGTGAAGAGCGTCCGCTCGAGTCGGGCTCGGATGAATCCGCTTGGTCCCGGAACCGTCGCGGCGAGTTTGTGATCACAGCTGGTGCGAACGCGATCAACCCAGGGAACTGACAGCGTGACCTTTGCAGGACCCCTCCCCCGGGTGAGCCGGGGGAGGGGTCCATGACATGATGAGAGGTATAGCACTGTCTTTGGTAGTCCGCGTCCCGATGATGGTTGCCATCATCGTGCTCGGAGGTTGCGCTACTAAGAGCGATATTCGAGATCTTCAGGTTGAATTGCAGGCTGAGCTGCGTGTGCTCGCTGAGCGGCAAGCTGCGCTGATTGCCCAACTGCAGGCTGAGGTGCGTTCGACACGGGACACTCTGCACAACCAGTCTATCCAATTATTCGACTTCCGCGGGGAGATAACGCAGCAGTTGAGGGGAATCAGTGAGGGTTTAGCGACTCTGGAGGTACTGGTTGGTGAGAATCAGCGTGCCATAACGGGTGTTCGAGGACAACTTACAAATCAGAGGAGCACGTCAGCCACGGCCACTCCTGGGGTCTTGGATTCTACAGGGATGGTTGCGGGAGCTGGAGGAGGTGCGGATCAACTCTATCGGACAGCTGCGGAACAGTTTGGACGAGGGTCACTTAACACAGCCCGAATGGCATTCCGGCAGTTCGTGGAAAGCTATCCTAATCACGTACTTGCACCTGAGGCGCACTTCTCCCTAGCCGATATTCTTTATCAGCAGGAAGACTTTGACGCGGCCCTTGATGCATTCAGAGAGATTCAGTCTCGTTTTCCAACGGCTGCCAAGGTGCCGGATGCTTTATACCGGATCGCGCTGATTCAGATCGAGATGGATGAAATTGACTCTGCGGTCGATACACTCGAAAGGATCACCAACACCTATCCGGGTTCGGTCATAGCAGAAATCGCAGCCGACAAACTTGAAGAGATTGGTTCGTGACTCTGCAACACGCCCTTACCGGCCCTGTCATGGCGCGATCTCGAACGGAAATCTGAGGTATGCGCTGCCCGGAGTGCGACGCCACCGAGAACCGCGTGGTAGATACAAGGTCCAGCCGGGGTGGTAGAGCTGTTAGACGAAGGCGAGAGTGCACCGTCTGCGGCGCCCGCTTCACGACCTATGAGTACATCGAAGAACGTCCTGTCCAGGTACTCAAGCGTTCTGGAGCGGTCGAGGATTTCAATCGAGGGAAGCTTCTTCGTAGTGTGAAGGTAGCGTGTGCGAAGCGCCCGATTTCCGCTTCGCAGATGGAGGCTCTCGTTGACGATATCGAAGACATGCTCTCGGCTCAGGTCGGTATCGAGATCTTGAGTCTTAAGCTTGGGACATTGGTCATGGAGCGCCTGAGCCCTATGGATCGAGTCGCTTATGTCCGATTTGCTTCTGTATACCGGAACTTCCAAGACGCGGGCGAGTTTCAAGAGTTTGTCGACGAGATCACCGCGGCCCAGGAGCGTGAAGAGCTTCAACGCAACCAGGTCGAACTTCCGTTCTAGGCTGCAGTTGACCGCACAGAAACCCCTTCAGGTAGTATTTTATTAGATGGCCCGCCGCCGCAATTTAAGAGGAGAAATGCCGTTTCTCGACCACCTCGAAGAACTGAGGTGGAGGATCCTCTGGTGTATTATTTCTGTCATGGTCGGTGCTGTCATCGGTTTTGGCTTGGTCTACTACTTCAATGTGCTTGAGCTTTTAGTCGAACCTGTGCGGCGGGCGTACGATAATCCGGACCTCAAGCTGATCTATCTGTCACCTTCGGACTCGTTCTTCGTTACGCTCAGGCTAGCTATTTACGCGGGACTCCTTCTGGCCTTCCCCATACTGGTCTACAATGTTTGGGCTTTCCTCGCTCCTGCCCTCAAGCCTCAGGAGAGGCGGGTGATCATACCTCCGCTCTATGGAGGTCTTGCGCTCTTCGCAGCAGGTGTCGCTCTCGCGTACTTCGCGGCGTTGCCCGTTACGCTCGAGTTCTTCCAGAAATTCCAGACCGAGTCACTTCAAGCGACTCTTGAGATCAATGCGACACTGGGATTCATTGTGAAGATGCTGATGGCATTCGGCTTCGTCTTCGAGTTACCAATTGTAATTATGATTCTGAGCTGGATGGGGATTGTCACTCCTAGTTTCCTTCGCGAAAAACGAAGACATGCAATCGTTCTGATAACGCTCCTAGCAAGCTTTATCACTCCTGGGGACGTAATCGTACTAACATTCATGATGATGGTCCCCCTGATCTTCCTCTACGAGATCAGCATCTTCCTGTCTGTGGGCATTTACCGGAGGAAGGCGCGGAGGGAGGAGGATTTCGAAACAGATCATACTCCACCTCCTGGATCCGTAGAAACGCAGTGACACCCGGGCGGTTGGCGGGCAAGGCACTCTGGATCACCGGTCTCACTGTCTTAGCTGCCTTCGGTTCTGTGAGCGCCCAGGAAGAGGTCGACTCGACACGCCTTCGCGTCATACAACGGCTTGAGCGTCTCGCCCGAGCCCCTGGCTTCGACAGTGTTTTGTTTGTGCAAGACTCAATGCGGGTTGCCGAAATTGAAGCTGGTCGAGGTTTCGGTGGGGCAGCCAGCGCGGATTCAGTTGTGGCTGAGTTAATGGCTATGCCCGGTTTCACCCTGACGGAATATGATGGTGGTTCCGCCACTTTTGAGGCAGCCGAACGTATCCTAACACTCATTGCTCCGGACGGTGCGCGGGCACGGGTGAGCAGCGAAGGAATGAGCGTCGAAGCAGACTCATCAATCCTATACAACGAAGAAACAGGACGACTCCAAACGGTAGGGCAATCCACATTTACACCGGACATTGGTGACCCGATTGAGTCGGCGTCCCTCGTTTTCGACATAAGTGAGGAACGTGGCTCGGCGTTCGGCGCTCAGACCTCGTATAGTGAAGGAGGTGCCAACTGGCTGGTCACGGGGGACATGCCATTCGCGGCAGCGGATTCCTCCTTCATGTCACACGCTCGCTTCACATCGTGCGATTTGGAGGAGCCACACTACCATTTTGAGACGGATGAGATCAAGATCGTCGGAGGCAAAGTGCTAGTGGCACGTCCGGTCCGGCTATACTTCGCGGATGTGCCGGTGGCGTGGCTTCCTTTCGTTGCCCAGAGTCTGTCACAAGGTCGCTCCTCGGGCCTATTGACCCCTCGGTTCAGTGTAAACGATATCGTTCGTACATCCGGTAGGTACCGCCGGAGGGTCAGCAACCTCGGCTTCTATTGGGCTATGAGTGACTATTCGGATGCACTGATGGCGGTCGACTGGTTTAGTCAGAATTTTCTCAGCTTGACCAGTTCCCTGAGGTATAGCTTCAATCGTCAGTTTCTCGATGGGGACCTGAGTTTCCGCCGCTATTGGCGCGCTGATGGATCAACAGAGCTCGCGCTGGACACCCGGCACAATTGGGACCTCGACGAACGAACTAAGTTGCGAATGTCGGGAAGGTATGTCTCCAGTAACGACTTCGTCCGGGAGAACTCGTTCAATCCGGCTGAGGTGACACAATCGATCGACTCAGAAGGGGGCATCAACCGCCGCTTCAACTGGGGAACCGCGTCGATGGGTGCGAATCGTAAGCAGTATCTGTCCGATGACCGTACGGAGTGGACACTGCCTTCCGCCAACTTGTCGCTCTCCACAATCACCCTATTCAGAAACGCCTCCAGCAATGCGCACTTCTACAACAACATGACTTGGTCAGGCAGTGCAAGCTTTTCTCGTCGGACTTTGAATAGAGTCCAGCCGGATGTCTTCAGTTTTTCTCACGCGAATACCGAAACTACCGCAGGATCCGTTCGCAGTACGCTCAGTCTGGGTAACCTCTCTCTGGCTCAATCAGTGCAGTTGCGCCAATCTGGAACACTCGGAGTGCCTGACGCGCTACTTGTGATACGGGAATCAGAGAACCCGACCCTGATCACGGGATCGCCCGTGCAGGACATCACCGACTCCCACCTGACTTGGCAGTCCTCTGTCTCATATCAGCAGCAGCTCATCGGTTCCACGACGATCACGCCCAGGCTTGCCATTTCCGGAAACATGTTCCGCTCGGATACTTCCGCAGTTGCATCCGCGTTAGTGTCGGCTCCTTCGAGGGTTTCATTCGGAGGCACCTTGAAGACCGATATCTATGGATTCTACGGTGGCTTTGGTGGCTTCGAAGCAGTCCGTCACAAAATTTCACCTTCGCTCCAGTACGAGTGGAGTCCCGCTACGTCCCCTACTCAACTTCAGCAGCAGCTCTTTAGGTCTAGGACATTACAGCCGAAAAATGCCTTGTCGTTGACGCTCAATCAGACGTGGGAAGCAAAACGCCGGCCACCTGAGGGCGATTCCACCACGGCCAATTCATCCACTGTACTCGACTCGCTCAACTTGACCTCTAGCGTGCAACCTACGCCTTCCGATGGGCCAACCCGTCTTCAGCAGGGACAGACCGTCAGCCTTCTGGCACTTCGCACCAGCGTCTTGCGCTACGACTTCGTAGAAGCTGACTCGATTGGAACATTTCTGGCTGGATTCGAAACGACCCGTCTGTCAAATCAGATCTCTTCAGATTTCCTGAGGGGTCTCACTATTTCAGTGGACCACGATCTGTTCGAGGACAAGGAGGTGGAGGGCCAGCTTAATAGAAACTTCGCCCCGCATCTCGCGCAGGTTAACCTCGGGTTCTCCCTCGGCTCGAACTCGTCGATCTTCCGGTGGTTAGGCTTCCTCAGCGGTGGGGAGGAGGGAGAAAGTCCCGGCACCCAGACTGAAGAGCCAGATGTTGTCGATCCATTCGAGCCCACGGGAGTGAATGACGAATCATCGATCATTCCAACGGGGCGTCGCCCGTTATCCTCTACTGAGCCAGCTCGTCGTGGGGATCGAGGTGGTTGGAATGCCAATCTGTCCTACTCTCTCCAGAGACCACGTGGCGACGATGTCATGATGAGTCAGATGCTTACCGGTACAATTACTTTGCGGCCAACCGAAAACTGGGATCTTAGTTGGCGGACAGCATATGATCTGGAGCG
>DCAD01000018.1 GCA_002311875.1 Gemmatimonadales bacterium UBA1142
TTTCTCGTTGCCGGGTTCGGTCTGAGTGGGGTCTCAGCCAGCGCACAGTTCTACCAACCGACGGCGGAGCTGACACCCACGATCGAACAGCGGGCGATCCGGCCTGGGCAGACCGTGATACTTGTACTCAGGGTTGAACTTCCGGAGAACATTCACCTGCAATCGGACAAGCCGCGGGACCCGTACGTCATTCCGACTCTCCTCACCTTCACGCTGCCCGAAGGAGTCACTGTGGAGGAGATCACCTATCCGGAGTCCACGGATTTTCTGCTGGAGGACTGGGATGAACCACTGGCGGTCTTCGAGCATGAGTTCACGATCGAGGTGCGACTGGCGCTGGACGCAGATTTCTCACCGGGCGAGGTCGTCGTCCCTGGCAGCTTTCTATACCAGGCATGCGACAATCGCATCTGTTTTCCGCCAAAGACCGCAGCCGTCGAATGGCGTATGGACGTCGAAGCCGCGTTGACTCCCCGAGCCGAGGTTTCTACAGTCACCGAAGGGAAGATGCCATGAGAAAGTTCAAAACCTTGACCATACCGTTCTTGCTGATCTGCCTGGTCTCGCCGTTGGCCGTGGTAGCGCAGTCGGCCAACCTCGTTTCAGAAATGAGCGATCTGGCTTGGGCGGAAGAAGTCGATAAGGCCAGAGCCATCCTAGAGGCAAGACGGGTCGATGGTGAGCAGCCGACCCCAGAATGGCTCGCCGCGGTCTCTTGGATGGCCCGTGGGGCGAGCTTCGCGGAGCGATGGGATCTCGCGGAGCAATATGCGAGCGAAGCGTACGAGGGTAGCCTCGAATTGATGAAAGAGCGTCCGCTCGACGCAGAACGTTTCTTACCGACCGCTCTTGGGGCCGGGATTGAGGTACTGGGTCGTACATACGACGCCCAAGGAGACCGCGCCCGGGCTGTGACTTTTCTGAGTGCCGCGCGGCAAGAGTTTGCAGGTACATCAATCGAGACTCGGATACAGAAGAACTTCCTCTTGCTCAGCGTGGAAGGGAAGCCGTTTCCTGCTCTTGAGGTCGACGACTACCTCGGTGTACAACCACCGACGCCTGATGACCTGCAAGGTAAAGTCGTGCTGTTCTTCTTCTGGGCCCATTGGTGCCCGGATTGCAAGCGGCAGGAGCCCGTCCTGAGAGCACTGTACGATGAGTACCATGACTCAGGCTTCGTCATCGTCGGTCCAACCCAGCTCTATGGGTTCGTCTCTCGCGGACAGACCGCGACGCCTGAAGAGGAGCTGGCGTATCTCAACGGTGACTACACGGCGCAGTTTCCGATCCCGCCGTTTATGAGTGTACCGATTAGCACCAACAATTTCCTCAACTTCGGTGTTAGTACGACACCCACACTCGTCCTCGTCGATCGCGATGGCATCGTTCAGCGCTACAACCCAGGTGACTTGAGCCACGAGGAACTGGCCGCACTCATCGAACCGTTGCTCGAGTAGCTGGAGAATTCATCCGCACTCACATGGTGGTGCTAAACTCGCGTGGGTATCTCTACACCGGAGATGCGGGGAACGGAAGACGGATGCAACGGTTCAAGATAATGAAATGAGAACGAGCAATCCGGGGAGAGAAGTGACATGAAAGCTGGTGCCCACATGTTTTTCAGTTCCGCTGTGATCCTCTCGCTGGTGTCTGTTCCTCCGCTAGCGGCGCTACCCATTCAGGACCAAGAAGAAGAGCAGGAGGAGCCCAAGACCTATTCGGACGTGATTACCGATGATACAGAGACGGACGAGGGCGTCTTCGATGTCCACCGGACGGATGAGGTGCTTCTTTTCGAGATTCCCGACTCACTCCTAGGGCGTGACATGCTCCTCGTCTCCCGGATCGCTAAGGTGCCTGTAGGCTTTCCCGGGTTCTCTCCGGCAGGTGTGAAGACCGGTGAACAGGTACTGAGGTGGGAACGGCAGGCGGACAAGATTCTCCTCAGGACCATCTCCTACTCGAATGTGGCGGATGATACCCTCGCCGTCTCGATCTCGGTCGAGGCCAACAATTTTGGGCCGATCATCGCAGCCTTCGACATCGAGGTCGAAGGCGAGGACGGCAACTCGGTTGTGATCGACGTTACTGAGTTCTATGAAGCCGACACTCCAGCGCTGACCGGTTTAAGTTCGACGCAACGAGACCAATATGAAGTTCGCCGCCTGGATCCAGACCGAAGTTTCATCAACTACGCTCGCAGCTTTCCCCTGAACGTTGATGTACGCCACACGATGACCTACGAAGCTGGTGACGCTCCGGCTCAGGCCCGTACGGGGACGATGTCCATGGAGATGCACCAATCCATGATCCTCCTACCAAAAGAGCCCGTCCGGCCCAGGTATGCGGACCCCCGGGTTGGCTGGTCCTCGGTGACACGGACTAACTTCGGCTTGGATGAGCAGAAGGCCGCTCAGCAGACCTTCATTCGGAGGTGGCGGCTGGAGCCGAGCGACGTCCAGGCCTATGCCAGGGGAGAGCTGGTCGATCCGGTCAAACCGATCGTCTACTACATCGATCCCGGCACGCCCGAGCAGTGGCGCGCCTACGTGAAGCAGGGGGTGGAGGACTGGCAGGCGGCCTTCGAGACCGCGGGTTTCAGTAACGCGATCATCGCGCGCGATCCGCCTTCGCCTGAGGAGGACCCGGAGTGGAGTGGAGAGGACGTGCGGTACTCGGTGGTGCGGTGGGCCGCCAATGAGACTCGGAACGCACAGGGACCGAGTGTGTCGGATCCGCGCACCGGGGAGATCATCGAGAGCGACATCGTCTGGTACCACAACCACATGCGGTCCTATCGGAACCGGCTCATGGTGGAGACCGGTGCGGCGAATCCGCTCGCCCGCAGTCTCGACATCCCGGAAGAACTGATGGGTGAGACCATGCGTCAGGTGATCGCTCACGAAATAGGTCACGCCCTCGGTCTACCTCACAACTGGATCGCCTCGGCGGCCTTCCCGGTGGACTCGCTCCGGTCCCCGGCGTTCACGGAGAAGTACGGTGTGGCCGCGTCGATCATGGAGTATGCCAGACAGAACTACATCGCTCAGCCTGGAGACGGGGTTACACGCTTCGTTCGAAAGATCGGCCCCTATGATCACTACGCCATTAACTGGGGATACCGGATCATTCCCGAAGCGAAGGATCC
>DCAD01000041.1:0-5606 GCA_002311875.1 Gemmatimonadales bacterium UBA1142
TATGACTGATGAATAAAGGGGTTTGACTATATGGTCAAATTATTTCCTTTAGAACAGTCATTCTCAACAATTGAAATGTTGTCGTAGAACTCAGGTATATAGTGGGCAATAGATTTCCCCCAACGCTCATTGAGGCGATCCGCTACTACCGCCATTCCATCTTGATTTCCGCCGCTGTCACCGATGAAAACGATGTTCTCGAAGCCGTGTGCTTGTAGACTGCTTGCCACATCGTCGAGGACCGCGTGGAACGTCTCTTCTCGAAGGCTGATAGTCCCCGGGTAACGCATATGGCCGGTTGGTTCGTCGATACCACCCTCTGGAACGAGTTTCACAATCGGTGCACATAGAGCGTTACCGAGTTCACGAGCGATTCCTTCACAAGCTCCCTGAAGTACATAGTTGTGCTTGCCCATCGCCACGTAAGGGCCATTCTGTTCGATACCACCAGTTGGGATGATCACGGTCTTTGTTCCAGCAGCCATCGCGTCCCGAATCTCGATCCAGGTAAGTTCTTCGATCCAGATCGAGTTGAGGGCCTCAATCGGCCGCTCCATGGTCAACTCATCCTGTAGCGCTGAGTCCTCAGCTACCTGAGTCTCGGTAGGTGCTTGTTCACGCTGCATAGTTACGATAAATGCTATAAGAATTAAGGCCAAAGCCGTGACAACTAACTTCCGATTCATCATTGTGGTTCCTCTGAATCAGGCTGGGTGACCATCTTACACATGGAAAGCAAGCATGGCGACTAGGGTTTCTAACCTCCTGTTGATCATAGCTCTCAGCTCATCGGCATGTGGTGAGTCCTCGCAAGAAGAAGCGACGACAGATCGCTCTGACCAGGCTCTGTTTGAGGACGTAATCCGAACTGCGGATCCATATGCCCGAGGGTACACGGACGAAGATTTCCCGCGTATTCAAGAGCTCGCAGCCGGAGTGTACTCGTACGAGCAACTTAGGTCGGCGGGTGAAGAGAAGTTTACGACGGTCAGCATGTTCGTTGTGACAGATGAGGGTGTTCTGGTTGCTGATGGTCAGGGTAGTGTGGAAGAAACTCAGAGGATGATTGACCACATTGCTGAAATCACTAATCAACCAATAACCCATGTGGTAATATGTTCGGACCACGGTGACCACACGGCCGGTAACTCGGCTTTCCCGTCCGATGCGGAATTTCTAGCTCACCCGACCTCAGCGGCTACGCTTGAAGCCAGCGCTAACTCACCGAACAGAAGTGTCGGGGCGCCCCCTATGGTTCTTCCAAGTCAGCTGGTCAGGGAACGTGAAGTGTTGGAACTCGGAGGTCGCACGATTGAGATCCTCTTCCTGGGACGCGCCCACACCGGTGGAGATCTCGTAGTCCATCTGCCTGAAGAGAAGATCCTTTTCATGAGCGAAGCCTATCTGAACCGCGTCTTCCCAGCGATGCGCTCTGCTTATCCCTCAGAATGGGTCGAGATGATCGAACGCGCCCAAGCGATGGATATCGACATCTACGTCCCGGGACATGGGTTCGTTGAGGATCCCGCCGTGCTCGAAGAAGAGCTGGACACTTATCGGCGTGCGGTGATCCGTGTCATCGAAGTAGCGACTCAGCAGTACGATGAGGGTTACGGCCTTGAGGATGCGCAGATCCAGGCCAACTTCGGTGAACTTGAGACCTGGTCACTTTTCACGAGTCAGGCACCCCGTGCGATTCAGCAAGTTTATGCTGAACTCGATGGCACCCTGTCAGGTGAAAGCCGGTGACCCAAGCCTCTATCAGTGCGTTGACCTCGGCGTCTCAGGCGCGCGAGGGCAATGATCCTATTTTCAGGCTGAATGGCGAGGCCAGAGCTCGAGCCGCCGCCGGCGAATCGATCCTCGACGCGACGATGGGTGCGCTTATGGACGATGCGGGCCGCATCGCCGTCATGCCAAGCGTAAGCGAAGCGCTAGCCCGTGTGCCCGCTGGGAAGGCAGCCGGCTACTCACCAATCTCTGGATCTCCGCCCTTCCTCGAAGCAGTTAGAAAAGACCTCCTTGGTAATTCAGATCTGTTGCAAACCTCAGTAGCGGTAACAACTCCAGGGGGTAGCGGCGCGATTTATCAGGCAATCAAGAACTTCGTGGAACCAAGACACCATGCGCTGACGACCGACTACTGCTGGGGCCCATACCCGGTGATTGCCCAGCATCTCGAAAGAGACGTCAGCACCTTCCCCATGTTCTCTCCTGATCTGAGCTTCGACTTGGAAGCCATGAAACAGGGGATGCATCAACACATAAATAGCCAGGGCCGCTTGCTGCTGATCCTGAACTTTCCGTGTCACAACCCGACTGGGTACTCGCTGGATTCGAGCGAGTGGCTGAGCATCGCAGAAGCGGTTCGTTCGGCCGGAGAAAAAGCACCTGTAGCTGTTCTCCTCGACCTGGCCTATCACCGCTTCGGTGGAGAGAGTGCCGACCTTTGGATTGACGCGCTCCCCACGATGCTAGAGACGACTACCGTGCTCTTAGCATGGACAGCGTCTAAGTCCTTCTGTCAGTACGGTGCCCGGATTGGTTCGCTCGTCGCGCTGCATCGAGACCATGAAGAGCGGAACAAACTTGCAAATGCTCTAGGATTCACGTGCCGGGCTACGTGGTCGAACTCCAACCATCTGGGCCAACTCGCGGTCACTGATTTACTTGTAGACCCAGAACTGAGTAACCGCGCTGACGCTGACCGTGCCGAATTGGTCGAACTCCTAAGGACACGAGTCGAAGCTTTTAATAGTGCTGCGAGTGCTGCAGGGCTTCACGTTCCTCGCTACGACGGCGGGTTCTTTGTTGCCGTATTCACACCCGATGGAGAAAAGACCGCCGCGGTTATGCGTGATGTGGGCGTCTATGTCGTACCCCTCAAGGGCGCCGTCCGAGTGGCTCTGTGTGCTACCCCAGAAACTGAAATACCTCGACTAGTCGAAGCATTGCGGGCAGGGATAGACCAGGCGGAGGCAGAACACGGGAGATCCGCCTAGCCGAATACTGCTCTTCCCGCTTATACCGGATACCGAGTTAGTTAGCGTCCGACTGCAAACCTACCGATGCGGATCGCCTCATCCGCGCCCAGGCCAGACATCAGTAGGCCCAGAAAGCCTTCCTCAAGTCTCTGCTCCACATCTTGAGCATTAGCGGTGATCATATTCGGAAGACCCACCCGTTCCGAGTGCGCCAGCACTTCCTGCGTGCCGGCTTCTCCTGCTTCCCGGCTCCCGAGATCACGTGAGAGACTCCCAATTCCACAGGCCAAAACGCTGTACCCTGGTGTGTCCGCAATCTCACTCACCGCTGCAAGTGCACCTGCATCTTCGATCATGATCATGGCTAGTGTCTCCCCATTCGGATTATCAGGAGACCAAACATCAGCCCCAGCATCCGCGAAGAAACTCACCGCCAAGCGTGCCTCCTCAGGACTGCGCACGTGGGGGATCACAACACCGTCAGCACCCAACCGGAGTGCCTCAATGACCCTCCCGCGCGCTGCTTCAGCACCATCACGTTCAATGGGTGGGATTCGGACAAGCAGTGAAGGAGCATCATCTGAACCGGATTGATTAAGACCTTCGGCAATCGCGGCTACAGCCTCCGCATCATAGCTCCCTTCAAGGTTTAGGAAGAGGTAGTCAAGCAAAGGATTCTCGGCGAGACTTGCGCCTCCCTGGGCAGTATAAAGTGGCGGGAGGCGGGAGCCATCAGGTGCTACTTCACCTCGTGGGCGCTCATTTGGCACGAAGACACCGAACGCCGGAGTACCCGCAGACCATAGCTGGATTAGCCTGGCCGAAGGTCCAGCAGTAGTTGCAGCGGCGTCAACTGCTTCGTCTGCCACGTCAGCACACGCTGCAATTATGTAGAGAGCAGTGGCCGCTGCAGTCCACCTAACCCCGAATAGTGTCATCGTGGCGACCGCGCGCTCAGCCCCCACGACCGGATCCCTCAAGACCAATCGAGAGCGCTTCGGGTTGATTGACAATGATGAGCTTGAACCCTTGTGCCAGGCGGTCACCAATGTCATCGACACCAGCCGTAATCCCGCAGGCGACGTCAAATTCCTTACAAGCTGCTAGTACAGTCTGGATTGCATTTTCTACCGCCTGCATATCACCCTCGTACGCCCTACGAAGGTCACCTGGACCCGGAATCGCCACGCTCACACCAGGTGTCCCAACGATTTCCCGAGCTGCACCTATACCTACCTGGTCTTCGATGAGCAGGATGTTGATGAGATCTCCACTGGGGTTCACAGGCCAAAGACGGTCACCCATGGAACGAACCGCCAGTTCAGCATCCTGTAATGACTCAATATGAGGAAACACAATCCCTTCAACACCCGCCGCGATCCCTTCAGTAACATGGGCGAGCGCGGCCTCACGATCTTCACGGATCGGCGGAATTCGAAGCGTAACCGGATGCGGCTTCTCTTCACCAGCTGCTTCAGTCATCGCGGTCATGAAGACCTCCATCGTCGGGATGTCCCATGGCCCAGACTCTAGCGAGTAGAAGATGAAATCCGTCTCAGTGTTGGCGGCAGCAGCACGACCACCCTCAGCGTTCTGAGGACGCGCGAACATCCCGAAGACCGCCTGGCCGTTAGCCAGGAGTCGAGCCAACTCCGACCGGGGTTCCTGGTCCACCATAGTTTCCGCCTCTGTGGACTCGCGCGACTCCATTCGCTGGCCCTGGCAGCCAAACACGGTAGTGAGCAGAAATACGCTGCTAAGTAATTGAGATCGGGAGGGCATAATGGGTATCTCCTAGCTCGACCACGGAGGCACTACTTGATTCATCCTCGCATAGGCAATCGCCTGACCAAGATGTTCGTTCATGTGGGTGACGAGTTGTAAGAGAACTGCCCATTGGCCGACCTCCCTACCATAAAGGCTCGTCGGCTTGCTGAGTTCCTTCTCTGACATCTGATTCATCACTACCCGGACGTGGTCCAACGACGCCGAAAGGATGCCCACCACTTTCTCTTTATCACCAACTTCTTCCTCCCAGCGTCCATACTCCGCCGGGCCCATCGGAGATTCGATACCGAGACTCTGATCAGGATACATATAGTTGTAGCGGGAGATGTGCGTGTAGACCCTCGCTACCGAGTACACACCGTCCATGGGGCGCCAACTATAGGTATCAGATGGCATCGCCTGGGCGAGAGCAACGAGCTTACCTGCTGAAGCCTCGAATTGGCCTGAGATTTCTTCCCCGAAATTGGACGGTGCGGACTGGGCTGAAAGAGGCACAGCAAAGACGGCAGCCAATATAGCTGCTAACAGAAAACGGATACGACGCATGTTGTTCTCCGGGCTAAGCAGGGACCACTGAAAAGATAGACGCTCATCTGACGGTTGCTAGGATCTGGGAGGAACCCCGGATTCCAGATGTCGTGGAGCAGATGTAAGCATATACTCCTAGGGTCCAGTAAACACGAGACTTCGCCATGCTAAGATCAATGTTATTCCTCACTGTCACGTTGGGGTGGCTTGCACCCGCGTGTCTCGCACAACCCACGGAGGAGGAATTGGAGCAGATCGAGATTCCGGTCGGAGGCTTTGTATTTGATGCATTGGCAGCTGGACCGC
>DCAD01000041.1:5712-24200 GCA_002311875.1 Gemmatimonadales bacterium UBA1142
TTTCGAGTTGTAGCACCTGACCAACGGGGGTACTCCGCAGGGGCCCGCCCCCCAGAGGTATCCGACTACGCGATGGAAGAGCTCGTAGGGGACGTGCTTGGGATGGCAACAGCTCTTGGGTATGAGCGTTTTCATCTAGTCGGGCATGACTGGGGAGCAGCGGTCGCATGGATCCTTGCTTCATCCGCACCCGAACGCGTCCGATCACTCGTCGCTCTCTCGACACCCCACATGACTGCGTTCGCGCGTGCTCTTTCGGATCCTAATTCCGCACAATCACAAGCATCCGGCTACATGACGATGTTCCGATCGGACGGCTCGGAGCAATTTTTTCTGGCGAACGAGGCACGGTTTCTGAAGGGCATGCTGTCCCAGTTCAGCTCTTCAGAAACAGATCTGGATGTCTACCTCAGCCTTCTCGGTACTCCGGAGGCGCTTGGGGCCGCACTTAACTGGTATCGTGCTGCTATACCGACTCAAGGCGACTCTCCGCCTGCCTCCCCTGCAATGGTCTCTACCCCCACGCTCTATGTCTGGAGCACGGAGGACTCAGCTTTCGACCGAGGAACTGCCGAGGCTTCCGCAGAGTTCGTGACGGGCCCGTACCGGTTCGAAGTCCTTGAGGGTGTAGGTCATTGGATCGCTGAAAACGCTACCGACGACCTCAACAAGTTGCTTGTTGCACATCTAGAACAATGGAGAGGGCGCTAGGTTGCCCATCACATCGCTGAGTGGGGCTACTGCTTCGTTAGACATTGCTAGAGCACTAATGATGATCCACAGAAATTGCGCGCATGAGTGAAAAAACCCGGGCGATCATAGTCAGGCGTTATGGAGGACCTGAGGTCCTTAAGTGGCAGGAGATCAAGCTGCCGCAACTTGGGCCGACCGATGTACTGGTCCATCACACGGCCGTAGGCCTCAACTTCATCGATGTATACCACAGAACCGGCCTCTATCCGCTAGATCTCCCTCTCACACCGGGAGTAGACGGTGCGGGCATAGTCGAAGCAGTCGGATCGGATGTTGATGACTTGGGCACCGGTGACCGAGTTGCCTATACAGGTAACGGGCCACCCGGGTCATACAGTGAAAGACGGATTTTGCCGCGAACACGGCTAGCCCGGCTTCCCGATGCGATTGATGATAAAACTGCTGCCGCAATCATGCTCAAAGGGTGCACGGTCGAATACCTAGTACGCCGCACGTTCCCCATCTCGGCCGGGGATGTAGTGTTACTCCACGCAGCCGCTGGAGGCGTTGGGTTGATCGCTTCACAGTGGCTCAGCGCTCTGGGCGCAAGGGTCATAGGTACAGTCGGATCGGAGGAGAAGGGCGAGCTAGCCCAGGCAAATGGGTGCGACGAGGTGATCCTCTACCGGGTGCAAGATGTCGCCGCTCGGGTTCGCGAGATTACCGGCGGGCGGGGAGTAGACGTCGTCTACGACTCGGTCGGAGCCGCCACCTTCGAAGCCTCCATCGGATCCCTTCGACCACGCGGGATGATGGTAACCTTTGGAAACGCATCAGGACCCGTGCCACCTATGTCTCCGCTCTTACTCTCACAAAATGGCTCGCTCTTCCTAACCCGCCCCGTCTTGGCACACCACTACGCTGATCCGACTGAAGCCGCCAACGGTATCGCGGCACTCTTCGACATGGTCACGTCCGGCCAGGTTACTCCACACATTGGCCAGGAGTATCCACTACCGGATGTTGCCGACGCTCATCGCGACCTCGAGAACCGTCAGACCGTCGGCTCAACCGTGCTCGTCACCTGACCCCCCGGAGGGCTCAGCAACTGCCCGGACGGATCAGAAGTGTGTCTTAGTAGCTCTCTGAAATCGCCTTGGGGCTCTCTTTTTTAGCCTCGAGTGTCTCAAGCACCTGCTTCCACTCGAATTTCTCACCGATACCCCGAACGTAGTGATCCATCCATGCCATCTCACTGACCGCTTTCACCAAACGGTTTCGCGGATCCGGAATCCCGTGGCTGCGACCAGGATACATGAACAGCTCGGTCGGCACTCCAAGCTTCTTTAGCGCCATGTGGAGTTCAACCGATTGTGGGCTCGGAACTCGGGGATCGCCCTCAACCACGTGGACCATCGTGGGGGTCTCCGCATCGGCAATGTACTTGAGTGGAGATTGATCCCAGTACCGGTCGAAGTTCCCGTAGAGAAAGTCGTCCCCGATGTAGAACTGACGGTTCCGTTGGACATCACTCTGTGCATACATGCTGATCCAGTTCATCGTGCCCGCCCCGGAGCTTATGGCTTTGAAGCGGTCAGTGTGGGTCAAGATCCAGTTTGACCAGTGGCCACCTGCACTCCAGCCCAGCGCTCCCATACGTTCGGAGTCAACGATACCCTGCTCGATCAGGTAATCGACTCCTGTCATGATGTCGTCGAACCCGAGTGTGAAATAGTCGCCCACGATGTCAGTCCGGTGAGCGTTACCGTAGTTGGTGGAACCCCGGTAGTTAGGTTTGAGGACTGCGTAACCAGCCCCCGCATAGACCTGTGCGTTGTATCCACCATTGAAACGCAGTTGGTCGGCGGACGCTGGGCCCCCGTGAATCGCGACGATGAGGGGGTAGCGTGTTCCTTCGGAGTATCCAACCGGATAAACCAGGACTCCACCCACGGTCTTCCCGTCCGTTGAAGTCCAGTTGATCTCAACCTCCTCGCCGAGGGCAATATCTCTCACCTGAGGATTCGCGTCGACGAGTTGTACCCAAGACGAGCGGTCCGCGACTCCGTCTATGCTCGAAGTGGTGAAAACCGTAGGAGGCGTAACCGGATCCGAGTACCCGATCAGGATCACGCCGCTGTCCTCGTCTCGGCTAACCGACAGAGCTGCACGCTCATGGGTAAGCTGGCGTACTTGGCCAGTCTGGACGTCTAGCGCATGAAGCTGGGTGGTGACCTTCACGCCCGCGTTGAAATAGATCGTGCTTGCGTCATCTGACCAGAAACCAGCTCGCATACTCTCATCAAAATCCGAACCAATCTTGCGGAACGCTCCACCACTGTCGTCCACGGTACGGACATACATCCGGCTGTTGGTCATCGAATAGCGCTCCATGTCGTCCGGAGCCACAAATGCAATCCAGCGACTATCCGGAGAGAAGCTGAGCCCGGATTCTCCGACCTCGTAGTTCTCCGTTAATCGCTCGACTCGTCCGCTGCCAACCTCGTAGAGGTACTGGTCCGTGTAGAGCCGCGCCTGCGTGATATTCCGTTCGTAGCGCTTGGGTGATCCCCCCGTGAAGCCTATCCACCGCCCGTCAGGAGATATCGTAAATGCATCGACACTGTATAACTCACTGGTCGTCAACGGGCTTTCGGTGCTCGATATAACGTCGATAGACCAGAGTTTAGAGAGCGGGGTCGTAGCGTTTTTCACCTCCACAGTGAAGCCTTCCTTCACACGCAGTTTCTCGTCCTCTTCGAAGTCGTCCGCACGCACGAAGTAGATACGGTTTCCGTCAGGGCTAAAATCCCATTGCTCGACGCCCGCTTCACCTTCCGTGAGCTGCTCAGCTTCACCCGCCGTCAGATCAGCAGCCGATATCCGGAATAGCTGCTCCTGACCTGACTCACCACTCCGATAAACTAGCCAGCGCCCATCTGGGCTAAAATTGAAACCCGATACTCCTTCTTCAGCTTCTGTGATCTTCTGAGCTTCACCACCATCGTGGCGCATCATGTAGAGCTGGTCGCCTCCGGATTCTTCAGAGTCACGATTTGACACGAACACGAAAAACGAGCCATCCGGGGCCCAAGTAGGTTGTGTTTCGTTCTTATCGTCAGTGAACGTGAGGCGTCGATTCGAAGAGACGCCCTCCTCAAGTGATACGATGTGGATGTCACTTTGCGAGTCGGCATCTGCCCAGTCAGGTGTGGTGACGGTATAGAGCATGAGCGCCCCGTCCGAGCGGGGGACCCACGATCCAGCTCGTTTTAGTTCCTGCACGTCCATGAACGTAAAGGTTCGCTGTTGAGCACTGACTTGCCCTGACCATGTGACGGCGAGAACAGCAGCGAGAAGCGGGGTTGTTGACGGAAAACGCATATCGTCCTCGGGCTGTAGATATTGATACAGTTCTGGCAATGAACCCACTTTAGGGCGGGCACACAATAATGGGCAGCAGACCGACGGATGGCACGCGATAGACCCTGAGCCAGCCAGAAAAAATCATGTCCTACCCCTCTCCAAGCTTCTGGGCGCTCGAGGTATTCTGAGAAAAATCTTTGCAATCTCTGGCAGACCGAGTGTATTTTTGGTTCCAATAGGACTCGCTGAAAGCTTCCCGGACATACGGAGAAGGCGGACCATGCGCCATCGATATACAGGCTCCCTGGGCATTCTGTTCACCGCCCTACTCGCGGTCACCGTGCCCTTACAGGCCCAACAGGGTTCTATCAGTGGACAAGTGACGGATCAAGCTACGGGGCAACTACTTACTCAAGCTCAGATTCAGGTGCTCGGTGGCGGTACGTCGGCCGGCACCCTATCAGACGCACAGGGCAACTTCACCTTGAGCATGGCTCCGGGATCCTACTCGATTGTCGCAGTGCTGCTCGGTTACGAGACAGAGCGCATTGATGGAATCTCCGTCAGCGCGGGTGCAGCGGCAGAGATAGGTATCGCGATGACCTCGACGGCGCTCGCACTTGACCCCGTGAATGTTACAGTGAGCCGTGGCCAAGAGGAACGCACTTTGGCTGCACCGGCCCACGTAAGCGTCATAACCGCCGATCAGATCGCACAGATCGCCGCTACATCTGTCGCCGACTACGTGAAAACGATGCCCGGTGTAGACGTCGCAAAGACTGGGATCAACCAGAGCAACACGGTGACGCGGGGCTTCAATAACGTCTTTTCCGGTTCGCTTCTTGTGCTCACGGATCACCGTTACGCTCGGCTGCCTTCACTCAGGCTCAACAACTACAACCTCCTCCCGACTACATCGCTCGACATTGAGCGTATCGAGGTCGTGCTGGGACCGGCCGCCGCACTGTATGGTCCCAACTCAGCGAACGGGGTCATGCACATCATCACCACGTCGCCAATCGACAGGCCAGGGTCCACTATGAGCCTCTCGGGCGGTAACCGGGGCATGGCTCAAGGTACGTTCCGACAGGCTTGGGCATTCAGCGATAAAGTCGGCCTCAAAGTCTCTGGAACCTACTTCCGTGGAAACGACTTTGAGTACACCGACCCTGTTGAGGCAGCAGCCGCAGCAGCGGCCCCAGGGACTATTATCGGTGACCGGGATTACTTCTCCTCGCACTATGGGGGTGAGGCACGGCTCGACATCCGTCCCTGGGACGATTCAAGCGACAACATCATCGTCACCGGTGGCCTCAAAACACTTGCAAGCTCAATCGAGCCGACAGGAATTGGTGCGGGCCAGGCAAAGAACTGGACCTATAGGTTTGCTCAGGCAAGGCTAAACAAGGGCGGGCTGTTTGCCCAAGCGTTCCTGAATCAGAGTATGGCGGGGGACACTTACATGCTCCGCACGGGCAATCCCATCGTCGACAACTCTGTTACGTTCGCGTGGCAAGCACAGTACAACTTCGACATCACGGAGAGGTTCAATGCCACCGCCGGCTTCGACTACACAGATATCACCCCGAAAACTGGCGGCACGATCACCGGGGCGAACGAAGCGAGCGACGAAACCAAACTGAAGGGTGGGTATCTGCACACGACCACCACGCTGACTGATCAGCTCGACTTCGTGGCAGCGCTTCGGATGGACACTCACGAGCACCTCGAAGACGTAATGTACTCGCCTCGCCTAGGCCTCGTCTTGACGCCGGAAGAGGGCCATTCGTTCCGAGCAATGTTCAACCGGTCTTTCGGCACACCGACGACCAACGGCCTCTTCCTCGATATCCTCGCCGGCCGGATACCGATCACGGCCAATGTGTTCTATAACCTTCAAGCAAATGGTATTCCACAAACCGGATTCACGTTCAACAACACCTGTGCGGGTGGGATCAACAACTACTGCATGTACTCGGCGTTCGCGCCAGGCGTGCAGCTTCCTGCCACGGGTGCTGCGCTCTGGGACGCCCTCATAGTACCGCTAGCGCTACAGAACCCTACGCTTCTGGCGACACTGCCGCTGTTGGGTCTAAACGCAGCAATGTTCGCTGCGATCGTAGGGAACCCTCAGCCGGGCGAACTCAAGTCAAACCTAATGGATTTTAATTCACAGAATCCGTCGATCCCGTTCATACCCAGCGCCGGTCCACAGGCGACCGCGCGTCTAAGGCCGACCATGAACACCTCATTCGAGCTCGGATACACCGGCCTCATCGGTGACAAAGTCCGGCTCTCTGTCTCTGCATATCAAAATCAGTACAAGGATTTCACCGGGCCATTGAGGGTTACGACGCCGAATGTATTTCTGGATGGAAATTCAGTCGCGACCTATTTGATCACACGCCTAACAGCCGCGGGTATCCCAGCTTCAGTGGCGAGCCAGCTTGCAGCCGCAATCGCTCCGACGGCAGCTTCTGTACCACTTGGGACCATCGTACCCGATCAACGTTCTAATTCAGACCTTCTCATGAACGTCCGGAATTATGGGAACTTCAGCGTTATGGGCGTCGATGTGGGTATGGAAGCGCACGTGTCCGATAAGGTTACACTCACTGGATCGTATTCACGCGTGAGCAAAGAGTGCTACGACTACGATAATGACGGTACCTGCACGAGCAGCGGTGACGTCGCCCTGAACGCACCGACGAACAAGGGCTCGGTCGGGCTTAATATCGATGACAAAGTTTCGGGCTTATTCTTCGGTGGGCTCCTCAGAATGAGTGGTGGATATCCGATGAACTCGGGCGTGTACCAAGGAGTCATCGACGCATTCAACGTCGTCGATGTGAGCGCAGGTTATCGCGTGCCCGGCTACAAGGGCCTCACCATATCCACCACTATCAACAACCTCTTGAACAATAAACACAGGGAGTTCATTGGCGTTCCCGAGGTGGGGCTCCTTGCACTTCTGAAAGTGCAGTTCGAGTTCTAGCCTAGAACGCACCGGACAGGTGCGAAAAAGACCCTGAGCAGTGGATGTTCCCTGCTCAGGGTCTTTTTTTCTATCTCCTGTAAAAACCTAGTTCGTACTTTCGCCCTCTTCCTCTTCTGGCCGCTCCCAAAACCCCACGGTACCGGTTGCGTTAGTCGCGACGGAGCCGTGGAATAGAGCGGCGTTGAAAAGGATACGGAACGTGCCGCGCGGCTGACCACGCCACTGGGGTCTGAAGCCGAGAAGAATAACATGCCCATCACCGTGGTGCACATCCACGGCCGCGGCCTGACCCTGAAGGTGCTCTTCTCCCAGGAGGTAACCAGAGAGTAGAGGTGATCCCTCTTGGGCATACGCTGCGATCACAGCTCCCTCGAAGCTTTCTTCTGTGGTAAAGACCGGGCTTCGGTCGAAGAAGATGTTCCCGAACTCTGGCATACCAGCCATGACTGGGTGCTCCGTGTCAACACGAACCTGGAAAATCGAACCTGAAGAGAAGAATTCGCTGCGAGTTAGGCCACGTGTGACGTTCGACACAGGAAGATGCAGTTCATCTATACACAGGTCGCTCGAAGCACTCATACAAACTAGTGTGCCTCCAGCGCGCACAAACGCATCGAGTGCACGGACCCCCTCCTGACCGAGTCCACCCGCGTACCTAGATGGTACCGAGCCGATGCTAAAACCGTTCATTAGACTTCCGGTACTCTCCGACGGAAGAACGATCACGTCGTAGCGGTCACGAAGATTTCCAGCATGTACGTCCGCGGTTCTCAAGTTTGAGAACGAGAAGCCGTGCTCCTCAAGTACCCACCGCGTCCATCCTTCGTCCATGCTTGGATTCCAGGGTCGGTAGATACCGAGAGCGGGGCGAGCGAGGTCAATCCCGTCCGCAGGCCCCCTCGTGGCCTGTAGAGCATAATCTCCTATCAGTCCATCAACTTCTGTACCGCCAAGTCCGGTCACGATGTACTCACCATTTCCGTACCGCACGGTGGCTCCCACCGCCCAGGCTCGGTTGAGCGCCCGAAACGAATTATTCTGCGCGGGACTGAGTCGGAGTGCTGGTCCAGAACCCGTGAGCCGACCTGAAATCGGCTGCACTGCACGAGCAACCGGATGGGAATCAAAGCCGACCCCCGATACGGCGTCGAATATCGAAGCATCGCTGACCTCCTGCTCCCAAGCCAAGGGTTCCGCCTCAAGCTTCCGCATGACAGAGCGGATCTCAGGCGTCAGCGGCTGTGTCGCCTCGACAACATCCACGTCCATCTGGTAAGAAAGTGTCCAGCCGGCTGCGTCATACGGCTGCTCCGGAGGACCTTCAGGGTACTCTCTAAGATCCGGGTAGGCCTGCACCGACAAAACCTGTCGCGCGAGTTCTCCAAATTCCTGGTCTAGGGGCAGCACCCAAGTCCCGGCAGTTTGGGTTACTCCTTCATGGGTAACGTCCTGATTCAATTGGTAGATCTTCAGACCATTGAAGGCGAGTCGCCGCAGAAGCTCAACAGGCGCAACGGGATCACGCTGAGCCTGGGGGACGAAGTAGGCGTACGGGGTCGAAACCTCATATTTCCGGATTACGTCACGCCCAGACTGATAGCGGTTGTAGAGCAGGTCTTCCCGGTACTTAGCCGCATAGTCAAGTACAGCGAGCGACCCAACCCGCATATAGTCCACGGCATCAGACAGCCTCCACCAACCTCCCTTCCATGGGCTCGGGTAAAGCGATTCCACGCGCAAGTCACGACGGGATGCGGGAAAATCGGAGAGTGTATAGAAGTGTGGTGTCGCGTAACGGTACAGTGCGGTTTCAGTCCAGAACGCCGCCTGATTCTGCATCATCGGTAGATAGTCGACATAGCCAGGATACCAAGCATCGAAGCCTGTACCCATATGCACTGCCCCAGGCATCCCACGGGATTCAAGCATCTGTGCAATCGTCATTCCGATCGTGTTCACGGTGCGAGACATAATCGGAGGTACAAACGATGCGATGGGCTCAGCGAACGGAGGTAGCCAGATCCGCGTCGGAAATGGCGAACTCTGATGATGAACGTAGATGATTTGTGGGTCCCATTCCTGCCATGTGCGAGAGAGGACTCGCGACTCGATCATGTTGAGCATATACGCGTCGCGATTGTTATCGTGTCCTATGTACTTCTGGTACAGCCAGGGCATCGGGGAAACTTCGTAAGGTGTACCAACGTTCGAGCTATACCAGTCCGCGATCATCGTCTGACCATCAGGATTGAGTGATGGCCATAAAATGGTGATCACATTTTGCCGAATCGCGGAGATACGCGGGCTTTCGTCACCTACGAGCTCGTATGCGAGTTGGATCGTGTGCTGTGCACCGGCAACCTCTGAGGCATGGAGGCCACCGTTGACGTCAACGATCGCCTTGCCCTCGAGAGAGAGTGATCGTGCCTCTGCATCTGAAAGTTCCGCCGGGTGCGCGAGTTGGTCTGCGATGTCCCGATATCGCTCCACCGATGCAAGGTTCTCGGGCGACGAAATCAGCGCAATCCACCAGTCGCGCCCTTCGGATGTCTTGCCGGTGCGCATCATGGTGATACGGTCAGATGAAGCGTCGAGTAACTGGAAGTACTCCACCGATTCTTCGTAGGTCGCAAGATGGAAGTCCGCGCCCGGCTCGAAGCCCAGTACAGAAGCAGGTGTTGGGATCTGTGCCGCGGCAGGTACCGCAACGAGGATCGCTGTCAGAATTAGCGTCGTATTGCGCACTGTGTAATCGCTCACTTAAGAAACGTTGAGTCTAAGAAGCCCCGCCCGGTCTGCTTGGACTAGGCGGGGCTCCCGGTTGGTGGCTGCTGAAGTTCTAGCGGTTAGGACTCTTGGAGGTACCACTGCTCTCCTGAGCTTTCATCGCCTCACGCTTAGTGACTTCCGCCTCGTAATCCTCTTCACTGAGGTACGTGACATCGATCCAAGCATGCGCCATCTCATCGACCGTGCGGTCACCCCACCCGATCCATTGTGTATAATCAGGATTAGTGGGGTTATCTCTCGTATTGTCGTGCCATGCAGTGACGATCAGCGTTGTACCAGCTGGTAGAAGCGGTGCCGCGTGATCCGCGTATATGTAGTTGACGTGCCAATTCCACTGGAAGTTGTCGACCCGGCTGAGGACTTCGCTGCGCCCGTTCGGATACATGGCCTCTATCATCATGATCTTGCCACGCATATGCATGTGCGGCTGAAAGTTCTCCAGCCTGGTCGGCCATCGAAGCATGTGGAACTGCTGCGTGACGGCCATCTCGTCCGGGGGAATATCGAGTCCGTTCCTGCCTCGTGCGTCAAACATCCGGAGGCGTGTGCGATTCTTGGGCTCTTCACCCACGTCGTAGAACCAAACTCCCAGTTCAACTTGAGCGTCCTCCACAACCTTGCCCATCGCATGCATGTGGACCTCCCAACGGATCTGGGATCCAGGGAGCATCAATTTTCCTGCGCCATCCGGGAAAATCTCGCCATCCTTCCCAACAGCCCATTCCATGAAAAGTCCAGCGCCACCCATCGAGCCGCCACGATCGCTCGTGATCACGGGCCCGACACTGTACTCGCTATTTTCCTCATCCTGCATCAAGAAGGCGAGTACATGGTGAATGATAGTCTTAGTGTCTTGACCAACTGGACGGATCTCGATCGCCTTGACCCAGCGAGGCTCGGTTACACCAGTTGGTGTCACCGGCCGGAACCATTTGTCTTGTGTCAGTGCTTCGAGTGTGTACGGCTCTGACTTCACGATCAGGTCGGGCTCACCGAAATCACTGGCCAACTTGAAGCCATCGGGATCTCGAAGATCAAGCGGAGCCGGGAGGTCAGTCTCGTCACCGAACGGTGTGCCGTTGTCCACCCAAGTGACGATCGTCTCGATCTCCTCGTCAGTCAGGGAACGGTCATTCTTGAACTCCTGGATGCCGACGGTGCGGTCTAGGTGCCAAGGGGGCATAACACGATCCGTGACCTTCGAGCGGATTCTCCGTGCGTAGCGACGAGCTTCGTCATAGTTCGTCAGATGGATCGGTGCGATTGAACCTTCCATGTGGCACTGTTGGCAGTTTTCCTGGATGATCGGCGCCACATCTCTGGCATATGTGACCTCCTGCGACGAAGCATCGACAGCTGTTAGAGCCAGCACCGTGACCGTGAACAGCACGGCCCTACCTAACGGGACTCGCTCTGACATATATCCTCGCATGAGGTGCTCCTTTCCTATTCTAGTTGACCGTAACTGATATGAATCCGTTGGTCCAACAACACTGTGAGTGACCTGCACCGGAAACCCCTGAGGAGTCGTTGGCACGCACTCGAAGAATATACTCGCCCGGCTCCGTGAACGTAGCCATCGTAGCCATCGAGCCTCCTTCTACATCAATTCTACCTGACTCTTCGCTGAACGTGACGTCACCTGGTCCACTGTGCTTGAACCAGGTCAGTGTAACCGGTGTTACACGCCCTCGACCGTAGGCACTCCCTCCCCCATGTCCGTCGTCTCGCGCCCACACCGTAAGTTGAGTCGGTGTCCACGCCTTGGTCTCGACGGGGTCCATCTTCAGGCCTCCAGGCCCAGCGATCCATGGGCCCGTCTCCGCTATGGCGAGCTCAGGAGCCATGTTACCCGATGCCTCACCGAGAAGTGCATCGATCGCCCAATCCGCTTTGAGATTGGCTGGGATCATGAATGTCTTGCCACGATTCTTGAGCGTCCACGCCACAGGGCCAGTGTAGTCCCCGGGAACGATTATCCCGAAGACCCCCCAGTGGCGATTCCCATCGAATCGCGTCGGCTGAACACCGTCGAACTGTGCAGGCTCGATAAAATTGTCTGACCCGAGAGGGATCTCGAGGACTTCCTCACGATTGCGGTTGTAGTAGCCAAACGAGAGTGTCTTCGTCCCATCAGGATTCACGTACCAGCCCTCGAACGCGGGCGTGACGGTCTGCCCACGGGCTGCTACATACCCAAGCGGGGTCTGAGCGACTACCGGTGCGGTGCTAGAAACAAGCACCGCCACCGCCCCAACTACGAGCAGCAACCTACTGCGCATTGCGCCTCCTATAACTTCCGAACAGAGTAGCTATGCTACTATTACACTCAAGCGCAAATTTGGTGTGGGATTCAAGCCAGCACAACGTCGTAGCACATTTAGGAGCATGCAGTAACGCAGTTTTCATTGAAAGAATTGGGTTATGAGTTGGCGAACAGGGGAGATTCATGTCCGTCCTCTCGATCCTCAAGGCCAAAAAACGTTAAGATGACTCTGCGTCAGGTCGGGAGTATCTTGGCCTGCTTGTCGCCCAAAAGAAGGAGGCCATCTGAAAACCCCGACTAGGCTTGCGCAGCTGGCATTTATGCTTGAGGGCCGTCTACGGGGAGCTAGATGGGGAGGGCTGAAGGGTTAGTCGCACCGCCGACGTCGTCGTCGTTGGGGCCGGAATTGTGGGGGCCTCTTCTGCTTGGCATCTCGCGTCCAGGAAACTGAACGTCGTAGTGGTCGAGCAAGATATTGCGCCAGCGATGGGATCCACAGGTAAGAGCGCAGCGGGGGTCAGAGTTCAATTCACGACGCCGGCGAACATCCAACTGTCGATGTACTCCCTTCCGATTTATCGGGACTTCACCCAGCGTCACGGCTACGACATCGGATATCGGGATATCGGATACCTCCTACTCGTCCCCCACGATAGGTGGGACCGGCATTTGGAGTCTGTCGCTTTACAGCAGAGCATGGGGGCTCCTGTCGAGGTTCTGGATCCAATCGAGGCACAACGTTACGTGGCGTTCGATTCCAAGGGACTCGCAGGTGCAACGTACGGACCTTGGGACGGCATAATCGACCCTCACATGGCTACACACGCCTGGGTGTCGATGGGCAAAACTCTGGGTGTCGAATACCACTTGAACACACCAGTCACTGCGATCGAGCGTCTCCATGAAGGATGGGTCATCCATAGCGGGGATACTGTCTTTCAATGCGGACACATCGTGAACGCCACAGGCGCATGGTCAGCGGATGTTGGCAGGCTCGCCGGACTCGAGGTGCCCGTCGGTCCGAAACGCATCCAGATTTTCTTGAGCGCTCCGATCGAGGACCCGCGTACTTATCCGCTCACGATCGATCTCGCCACCGGAGTATATCTCCGTAGCGAAGGGGACCGAGTTCTGTTCGGCCTCGACAACCTTGATCAAGACTTTGGCTTCAGTGAAGGAATGGATTGGGACTGGATGGAGCATGTCCTTCTCACCGGAGTAGACCGCTTCCCTTGGTGGGGCGAGCTAGGAATCGACCGCAAGGGCAGTTGGTGGGGGTACTACGCAGTAAGCCCTGACAACAACCCAGTCATAGGGGTTAACCCTGGCGATCCGCGGTGGATAGATGCGTGCGGGTTCTCGGGGCACGGGATCATGCACGCCCCCGCAACGGGCTTAGCGGTCTCCGAACTGATTGCTGACGGTCACGTGCACACGCTGGAAATAGGTGGATTCCGGCATGACCGCTTCGAGACAAATATTGCGGTCGAGGGAAATATTTTTTGAAGTCGGCAAGCCTAGAAGGCGTTACCCTCTAGCGACCTGACGCTGCGATAGCTGCTTTGATCGCTGCAACTGTCACGTCAGTACGGAACTCTATCAGCCTCCGCCCATGCTCCAGAGTCTTGTCTACCGGAAGGAGGCTGATGTCGTTGATCGAAGCCTTGTCTGCAGCGATACGTTGCTCAAGACGCACGTGCTGAGGGTCCTCATTCATGATGATCGATGTGATGTAGTAGTCATCATGGAGCCCCTCTAGACGCGGATCCTCATCAATTCCGAGTGCATCTTTCTGGTACTGGACCACATCATCGTAGTTGTAATACTCCGGGATGTGGGCAATCACGATACCCTGGCCGGCCCACGCTGCAGATAGCTCTTCTGCGACAATCGCCATTCCCCGTTGGTTTCCTCCGCTATCTCCTATCAGGAAGATGTCTGTGAACCCCTGTGTTCTTAGGCTCGTTGCCATATCGCGGAGCACTGCCTGAAAGGTCTCCTGAGAGAGGCGGATACCGCCCGGGGAGCTCGCTCGCTCGGGGTTGCCAGGCTCGATCGTTATTATCGGTGCAACCAATGCGTTACCGAGTCGACGCGCGATCGCGTCGCCCATGACCGCAAGCACATGGTTGTGCTTCCCGGTTGTCAGGTATGGACCGTTCTCCTCGATACCACCGGTCAAGATCAGGGCGGTCGTCTTCCCTTCGTCGAGGGCATCACGCACTTCGAGCATCGTGAGTTCTTCAATCCAGACATTGTCGAGTGCCTCGATCGGGCGCGGGAAGGTCATCATGTCCTTCATCGGAGACGCTTGCGCAGCCACCTGCGTAATCAGCAAAGCAAACGAGAGCACTACGGGTGCTGAAGCACGGAACAATCTCTTCATGGTCTTTTCCTTCCCGATATGGCTCGGACCACCTCAATTGTACTCCCTTCCATGCATGAGCTGGTCTCGAAATAGACTCCTTCTACAGTGATCTGGTCCCCGGCCTGGATGGTGCCGAGTTCCCCAGTCAGAGCATAAAGAAGATCATCTTCATCACGAAATGTGAAACATGCCTCGGTCTCCTCGGTGACCCGACCCTCTCGTCGGACCAAGCCTTCCTCATTCGTGACATGGAATGGATTAGATAGTCCGATAGGGCTAAAAACGCCGTTTAGGGCAATCACGTAGAGCGGCCGGTCCCATGACGCCGATTCCGGGATCCTGATCTCCCCGGACATATCACCCCACTCTCCCTGGTAGCCCTCCGCGAGCGTCTCAAAACCAGCATGGATCGCACCCACCGCGAGGTGAATGCGGGCAGCGAGAGGCAGGTTCTCCGAGGAGATCTCGACGCGTGTCCCCGGTGGACCGCTGAGTGGTACCACACTCTGCAGCTGCCGCAGTGAGTCCGGGTTAACGAACCTTTGGGCAATACCCAAATCCGGCGTACTTATGAGTAGGGTTAATACCCCGGCGAGCGTGGTCGCCTGATGGCGGAAGCGTGGATTAAGTATCGACATTGAGTCCTCCTTCGGCCGGTGGCTCTACTCCTCAGGCGTGGGACCGGTGTCCAACGTGTGGCAACGGTACAAGGAATCTTTGACGCTCCCAGGGCAATGCGCCAGCTTCACCTCCTCTCAATACTCTCGCGGCAGAGCTCCGCAAGTATGATACGCAGTATCGCTAATGAGGACGGCCTGAGCCGACGAGATTTCTTAGGGGTGGGTGTCACGATGCTTTGGGCCCCATTAGTTGTGGCGACTCCCGAGACCCAGATTTTCTCTACACAACCGCAAGATTCGCGTCTGACCGCCCGTCCAGGACGACCCACAATCCCTGCACCGATAGGGGCTGTGAGGCTGGAAACCGAAAGGGGGCGGGGTGGGATATTCTATGTCCCCAAGCGATACGATCCGACAATTCCTGCTCCGCTTATTGTTGCTCTACACGGGGGTGGTGGTCGAGCAGGATCCTGGGAGCGACTCTACGAACCGTGCGAGGAACGCGGTATTGTGCTGCTAGCACCTGACTCGAGAGGCCGGACATGGGATGGGATTCAAGGGGTGTTCGGCCCCGATGTCGTTTTCCTGGACTCAGCACTACGGTACGTGTTCTCGCGATGTGCCATCGACCCTGAGAAGATAGCACTTGCTGGATTCTCGGATGGAGCTTCGTATGCCCTATCTCTCGGACCATCGAACGGTGACCTCTTCACCCGGCTGATCGGGTTCTCACCTGGATTCTCCTATCCAGAGGAACCAATCATCGGACGTCCAAGGGTTTTCATATCCCACGGCTCCCAGGACCGAGTGCTGCCAGTTGCGCTCAGTAGAGACGGGATCGCACCAATGTTCGATATGGACGGCTACGACATTCGTTATGAGGAGTTTACCGGAGGGCATGAAATGCCCCCAGAGGTTGTGGCTACAGCTCTAGATTGGTTCCTAGAGTCCGCGCGCTAAGCCCTCGCCAGCGCCTCTGCCATATTGTCGAGCGCCTGCCTTATGAGGCTCCTCGAAGTGGCAAGATTCATGCGCATGTGGTCAGCCCCACCAGTCCCGTAGCTCAAGCCAGGGTTCAGGAAAACGCGTGCGTTCTCGGCGAACCAGCGCTGAATTACGCCTTCCGGAGTGACCGTGTCACCCGAGGCCCTACTCTCTTTCGCAGCCGTTTCTTTCGCACCGATTCGGTCCACGACTTGGCCCACATCGAGCCAGGCAAGATAAGTTCCCTGAGGCTTAGTATAGTCTAAGAGAGGAATTTTTTCTTGAATGTAACTCTCTGCGAAATCGTGGTTCCCATCTATGTAGACTAGGAGTTGATCAAGCCAGTCTTCTCCCTCGGTGAGCGCGGCAAGGTTAGCTACCATGCCGAGGGTACTCAGATCAGCTCTGGTGTTGGCCTGCACACGGGCGAGGTAGTCAGGGTTCGTAGAGAAGTACCAAGCAGCCTTCATAGCGGCCAGGCTAAAAGACTTGCTCGCAGCCTTAAAGGTGAGGCTGTTATCGACGATCTCCTTGTTTGGCAGGGTAGCAAACGGTGTGTACGTGTTGCCTTTGGTCACGAAGTCGCAATGGATCTCATCGGCAAGAACGACGACCCGATGCTCCAGACAGATTTCTCCCATCCGTGTCAGATCCTCGGGAGACCAACAGTTGCCTGTGGGATTCTGAGGGTTACACAGGATGAACACATTGGCTCTCCTGGCTCGCCGTTCGAAATCTTCAAAATCGATCGAGTACCGTCCATCGACCAGCGTCATCGGACTATCTTCTGCGACCGTTCTCGTGAACCGTAGGTCAGAGTAGAAGCCGTTATACGTCGGGGTCGTCAGCAGTATTCGCGAGCCAGGAGGTGCGAATGTATGTAGCGCGGCAATTAGGCCCGGGTGGACACCGGTCGTGAGAACCACTGTACTGGGATCTATATCGAGGTCATACCGGCGACTATTCCAGTCTACAATGGCTCGGACATAGGATGAAGGCCGCCTCAGGTAACCCCAGTTCTCATGCTCACAGCGCTCGGCAAGAGCCTTGCTAACGCACTGAGGTGCGCGGAAATCCATGTCTGCGATACCCATGCCGACCTCGATCTCGTCGCCATATGTCGCTATTGCACCATCCCATTTAATGCAATCTGTGTCGACACGGCTGTACACTTGGTCGAAATCGTACACCTGCCGGCCCGAAGCTACAGGCTCAACGACATCCGTCTCCTCCGCCAAGGCAGTCCGTGTTCCAACTGCCCCGAGAACTGCCGTCATCCCAGCGCTCTTCAAGAACGCCCTGCGATTGAGCCCATTTTGTTGTAGCATGCGCGATCTCCTGGTCCGAATACCTTCACTGCTCACTGCTCTTGCACCCGGATTGGCTGCAGGGCGGGAAGGTGCCTTTAGCGATGCAACATGTGGACTGGTGAGGCGCACTGCCAGGTCGGGTGACAGGACTCGATCTTCAGGTACCCTCTGGCTCCTCCAGGTACTGTCCTAGGACACGGACCTCGGTCGTAACCGCTTCCAGCGCATCTACTGCAGCGGATTGGTTGATGGTGGAGTGAGCCCGCAGATCTGCATAGAGCCTGTATTCCCAGGGTCGCCCCGCGATCGGACGCGACTCGATTCTTGTTAGATCAACATTGTGTCCTGCGATAGCCAGGAGAGCCTCGTGAAGAGCACCTGGGCGATGCTGGATCGTGAAGGCGATGGAGGTCTTCACTCCCTCCTCCGGGAGATCGATTGGATCACGGGCTATAGTCAGGAAACGCGTAAAGTTTTGCTCGTGGTCCTCCAGATTCTGCTCAAGGACATCTGCTCCGTAGAGCGACGCGGCGAGTTCTGAGCCGATAGCAGCATCGTAGTCCGCATCACCAGCCATGAGATCTCTGACACTCCCGGCTGTATCAAAGGCTGTAATCGCCTCAATCTGCGGGTTTCGAGAGAAAAATCCGTGACATTGCTGGAGCGCCACGGGGTGCGAGGCGACCCGTCGGACTTCCTTGATCGAACGCCCTGGCTGCACCGCTAAACACAGGCGAATACGAATTCGCGCCTCCGCGATAATATGAATTTCTGGCAAGAAGAGTAGATCCATATTCCTCTGGACGGATCCAGCAAGTGTGTTCTCGATGGGAACAACACCATATAGGGCAACGCCGTCCAAGACGGCATTGAAAAGGGCTTCGGAAGTGCGGCATTCCACGATCTCCACATCTGAACCGAGAGCCTTGATCGCTGCGGCGTGGCTGAATGCACCACTCGCCCCTTGTATCGCTACCCGGGTCATGACTCGGGCTCTACTTCGCCCGCCGCCTTCAAGGCCGCACGGGTTAGGCCAATGACTCGCTGGAAGATGCCATGCACAAGCTCAGTATCGAGTCCGCGCTCCTGGGCA
>DCAD01000041.1:24347-24705 GCA_002311875.1 Gemmatimonadales bacterium UBA1142
ACGTCGAGTGTACTGACCGCCAGGTGACACCTGGTAACGATGATGCCTAACAATTGCTCATCAATCAGGTCGATTTCCTGACGGATCTCACTAAGCTCTCTGGGCTCAGGATCCTGTTTACAGTGTCGGCCATCCATCGTGGTGATTCCATCTTTAGGTGTGTGATAAAAAGAAAGGCTGGGTTGGTGCTTACTGCTACATCATAGGTATCCAGTTCTTGCACCCCGGCTCACGTGACTCGGGAGGCCCGGTAAATCGAGCAAAGAAACGTAGCATCGTACTCATCGCTCTCTAGCTATGTCCAGAATGAAGGTTGAACAGTAACCGCACCCTGCGCGGCGGATGAAACCAGCCTAGC
>DCAD01000041.1:24808-33854 GCA_002311875.1 Gemmatimonadales bacterium UBA1142
TAGCTCGCAACTTAATCTCATCCGCGCTCATGTCCACTGAAACGGTGCGCTCGTCCAAGTTGAAGGTCACAATGTCTCCATCCCGGAGAGCAGCAATCGGACCACCCTCGAGCGCCTCCGGTGCGACATGGCCCGCCATCAACCCATGTGTAGCTCCCGAAAAGCGCCCATCTGTAAGAAGAGCGATCTTGGAGCCCAAACCTGCACCGGCAAGTGCAGCCGTGACAGCGAGCATCTCTCTCATCCCGGGTCCACCGCGTGGCCCCTCTCCTCGGATCACGACTACGTCACCCTCAACGATCTCTCCACCCTGTACAGCCGTCATCGCGTCCTCTTCACTCTCGAAAACACGGGCAGCCCCCCGGTGAAATGTTCTCTCGTGGCCTGCGACCTTCAACACGCATCCGTCTGGCGCCAGGTTACCTCGGAGTACAATCAGTCCACCGTGATCCTTGATCGGGTCTGCCGCTGATCGAACAACCTCCTGCCCTACAGCCTCCTCCGCATCCGCAACTTCTCCCTCAAGTGTTCGGCCGGTAACCGTGAGCGTGTCCCCCTGGAGACAACCACCTTCCAGGAGTCGGCGAGCCACCAGCGCGACCCCTCCCGCCCGGTGAAGATCGGGGGCTACGAACCGTCCCCATGGCTTCATGTCCGCCAAGAGGGGTGTGGCTGCACTGATCCGGTCGAAGTCGTCTAGCGTAAGCTGTACACCCGCTTCGTGAGCGACAGCTAAGAGGTGAAGAACGGCGTTGGTTGAGCCCCCTGTCGCAACAGCGACAGCGATTCCGTTCTCAAGCGCCTTCCGAGTGAGAATCTGGCGTGCAGTAACATCACGTTCGACGAGGTCCACGACGAGGCGACCACAATCGCGAGCCACATCGGCCTTCGCGGAGTCCGTGGCGGGCACCGTACCACTTCCCATCGGTGAGATCCCGACCGCCTCAAATACCGTCGCCATCGTGTTCGCAGTGAACTGTCCGCCGCAGGCGCCGGCTCCCGGGCAGGCGGCTTTCTCGATCTCCGACAGTTCTGTTTCATCGATACGACCCGCGGCACACGCCCCTACGGCCTCGAAAACGTCTTGGATCGTAATGTCTTGGCCAGCGTGCTTACCGGGTTGAATTGATCCTCCATATAACATCAGACTCGGACGATCAAGTCGGGCCAACGCCATCACGGTACCCGGGATCGTCTTATCGCAACCTGAAAGGGCGATGACTCCGTCGAAGTGATATCCACGACTCATCAACTCGATCGAGTCGGCGATAATTTCACGACTCACCAAGGACATGCGCATACCGGAGGTTCCCATCGTGATGCCGTCCGATATCGCGATCGTGTTGAACTCAAGAGGTGTGCCACCCGCCTCGATAACACCCGCACGAACAAACGCAGCCAAGTCCCTCAAGTGGACGTTACACGGCGTCGAATCAGTCCAGGTATTCGCGATCCCGATCAGCGGCTTATCGAAGTCTTCATCACTCAGGCCCACGGCGCGGAGCATCGCGCGTGCTGGTGCCCTGTCCCTTCCCGCCAAGAGTTCACGGCTCCTGAGCGTGGGTAGCTTCAAGTCTCAGAATCTGGCTGAAGCCACGCCATGTGTGAGCGGAGTTCGGCGCCCACGTCCTCGATCTGGTGGAGTCGCTCACATTCGCGCACTCTCTGAAACTCCTTCCCACCGTTCTTCGACTCATCAATCCACCTGCGAGCGAAAGCCCCAGATTGGATGTCCTCAAGGATTTCTCGCATGGCGATTCTCGCAGCTGGACCCACAACCCGCTTACCGCTCACGTAATCCCCGTATTCAGCAGTATCGCTCACCTCGGCACGCATCCCTGCTAGCCCACCGACATAAGCCAGATCAACGATCAGTTTCAACTCATGCAGGCACTCGAAGTAAGCAAGTCGTGGATCATAGCCCGCCTCAACAAGCGTCTCGAATCCGGCTTTAACCAGTTCGCTAAAGCCTCCACACAAAACAGCCTGTTCCCCGAAGAGGTCCGTCTCAGTCTCGGCGGCGCACGTAGTCTCAAGTAGCCCCGCACGCGCGGAACCCAGCCCAGCGGCGTAGGCGAGGGTGAGTTCGCGGGCACCTCCTGTCGCGTCCTGGTGGATACCATACAAGGCTGGCACTCCACGACCGGCCTGGAATTCACGACGGAGCATCCGCCCCGGTGACTTGGGTGCCACGAGAATGACATCCACGTCCGCAGGTGGCACGATTTCACCGTAATGAATATTGAAGCCGTGCGCGAAAAGGAGCGCATTTCCGGGCTCCAGGGCGGGTTCAATATCGGCTGTATAGACCGTGGGCTGTGCCGTGTCGTGGATCAGGAACGCGATCACGTCACCCCGCTTCGCCGCCTCGTGTACCGAGACGACCTTGAGACCCTCAGCTCGCGCCTTATCAGCTGATGCGCTCCCGTCGCGCAGGCCGACAACAACCTGTACTCCACTGTCCCTAAGGTTGAGCGCGTGCGCGTGCCCCTGACTACCGTATCCGATTACGGCCACTGTTCTGCCTTCGAGGGCAACCATGCTCGAGCTCACTTGGTCCATCAGAGTTCTCTCCCTGCAGTGAAGTTACGTATCAATTTCATGTGGATGGGGTGGGAACATCTCACCGCTGCGGCTCACCCCAGTAATAACGCCTTGTTCTTGCAGGTATGCGAGTGCCCGATCAATCGCGTGTGGAGTGCCAGAAAGTTCAATAGAGTTTGCGTCATGTCGTTGTAGCACATCGCTAAGCGTCTCTGGCCACGGCTCGAGGTCACCACACGTTTTAACAACGGCCAATTCACGAGTTTCATCACAGGCTTCCGGATCAGGGCACCTAACCGAAAGAACGTCGAATAGGCTGGCAACCTCCGCGACCACTCTGTCTTTCGGCGTATCAAAATCCCCGAATCGTAGCACGACCTCGAGGACATTCTCCTCTGCCTGATACAGGGAAAGTCTTTCCACCGGCAGAGTGCGACGGCGTAGGAGTCCGAGTAAGCGTTCCAGGGCGCCGCTCACATCTTGCAGGCTTGCCACAAGAACGAATTGCCTCATCCAGGAACATGCTTCGGTTTAGTAACCATCTCGTCGAGTGCCGCCCCCGATGGCACCATTGGATAGACATTCTCTTCCTGGCGGACCTGCAACCAGATTAGTACCGGGCCCTCCTCGTTGGCTGCGAGCCCAAGCGCCGAATCGAGTTGCTCGCTTCTGTCTATACGCCAGGTTGGAATACCATAGGCTTTCCCCAAAGTAACGAGATCCGGTCCCGAGATCCGCGTCTCCGAGTAACGTCTCTCGTAGAAGCGCTCCTGCCACTGTCGCACCATGCCGAGATAGCCATTATCGATAACGGCGATACGCAATGGAACATCTTCCTGAACGACTGTTGCAAGTTCCTGGAGGGTCATCTGAAAGCCCCCATCCCCTGTCACGACCCAGACCGGCCGCTCGGGTCGGCCGATCGCAGCCCCAAGTCCCGCAGGGAGCGCATAACCCATAGCCCCCAACCCACCTGAGGTCAGGTGAGAGCCTGGCACCATGTCTCCTAACTCCTGAGCAAGCCACATCTGATGCTGACCGACATCGCTTACCGCGATCGCTTGGCTTTGGGTGATCTTACGGGCAACAGCTCGGATCGCTTCTCGTGCGCCGAGTGGGCCCATCCGGCGGAATCCGGCACTCGGCCGCTCCAGTATCGGATCTGCTTCACGATTCCATTCACGAATCCGCTCCCACCACGCCGTACGGTCTGCTTTCGGAACGAGGGGCAACAGCATCTTGAGCGACTTTGAAAGATCGGCTACGACCGCAATGTCCGCGCGCATTGTACGCTCGACCGCGGTCGCATCGACATCGAAGTGGACGATCCTGGCGTTTGGAGCGAATCGGTCGGGGCGACCAATCACTCGGTCATCGAATCGGATTCCGAGACCTAGAACCAGATCGGCATCCTGAAGGCTATAGTTGGCTCTTTCCGTACCATGCATGCCGGGCATACCGAGCGCGCGCGAATCCGAAGCCGGGAAAGCATCCAGGCCTAGTAACGAAGTGATGACCGGAAGATCGTTGCGCTCAGCCAAGTACCTGAGCTTACTGGCCGTACCTGACAGAATTACTCCGCGACCAACGAGTAGTACTGGCCTTTCAGCCGCCTCCAAGAGTTTGGCGACTTCCTGAATCAATGCTGCCATTTCCTGATTACTCCCTGCAGTTTCTTGGAAATCAGGATGACTGCTATCAAAGGAAGAAATTGTCTTCTCATTGACCAGGGATGCCTGGACATCCTTTGGTATGTCCACCAACACCGGTCCCGGACGACCAGACGCAGCTAACCGGAACGCCTCCGCGAACACGGCAGGGATGTCGGTCGCTTCTTCAACTAGAAATCCGTGCTTTGTGACGGGGATCGTCACCCCCAGAATATCCGTCTCTTGAAAAGCGAACGTACCCATTGCAGGCCGAGGAACCTGACCGGTCACGGCGACGACGGGCACGCTGTCCATGAATGCGGCCGCCAGCCCGGTTACGAGGTTCGTAGCACCTGGGCCGCTCGTTGCCACACACACACCGGTCCGTCCTGTCGCACGGGCATAGCCATCAGCGGCATGAGCGGCACCCTGCTCGTGCCGACAGAGGACGTGGCGAAGCGCGGAGTGGTTGTATAGAGCATCGTAGAACGGAAGAATCGCGCCGCCGGGGTGCCCAAAGAGCACCTGTGCCCCCTCTCGAGAGAGCGCTCTGCAAGCGAGATCAGCGCCTGTGATAGAAGCCATTCTTCCCGGTTCTTTTCCAATGAAAAAAACCGGGCCCTCTCAGCTGAGAGGGCCCGGCGGCATTCGGTTTGATTTTTCGACTTGTCAGTCGCGCCCGAAGCGCACCGCACACTCTCGCCTGAGCCCTAGAATAAGGCCCAGGCCGCCAAGGGCGAGCGATACGACCAATACTAAAGAGGAAGCCAATGTATCTGTCTCCGGTCAAGTAACTGACAAACCAACCCGCTAATTATAACTCCCGAGCATGACTGTCAACCCCATTTTCATCTTCTCTTCTTTCTCGCGGCCTCGACCCTTCCTAGCTTCGCGGCCGGATTAGACTTGTTCTGAGCAGCGATCGGAATACTGCAGTCAACTTCGTAGAACGAGGTTTTATGTCAGCTGCGCGACGCTGGAAAGGGCGGAGAAAGGACCAAGGCAATCGAGTTCAGCTCGATGATCGAATGGCCGGTCATACGACAAACCCCACCCCAACGCTGCGAGTGTTCCAAGTCCCTGCAGTACTCACGTCCTCACTCATTGCGCTGTCATTCCTCCCGCGCATTCAGAGTAATCTCAGGCTAGCGATATCACTCTGGGGTGCAGCGATAGTACTCCTGGCTTGGCTCTTTGTGCTCTACCTGAAGCTGAGACGTGAAGGTGCCAGTCGGACGTTTCAGACGGTACTGCGCCCGCAGCACTATGTGCAGGCCCTGGTTCAGTTAGCTGTCTTCGCTTACTGGGGCTGGTATTGGCCGCCCGTGTACGAATTTGGGGTGCTCCTGACTGCTCAACTCTTATTTGCGTACTTATTCGATATGCTGCTTGCTTGGTCACGACGAGAGACATACGTACTCGGCTTCGGCCCGTTTCCAATCATTTTCAGCATCAATCTTTTCCTCTGGTTCAGAGATGATTGGTTCTACCTGCAGTTTCTGATGGTCGGTATCGGATTCTTAGGAAAGGAATTCGTGCGCTGGAAACGCGAAGGTCGGGCGGTACACATCTTTAACCCTTCAGCGTTTTCCCTCGGCCTTTTCTCACTCGTGCTGATCGCTACGGGAACGACTGGCCTGACTTGGGGACAAGAAATTGCTTCGACGCTGACGCTCGCTCCGATGATCTATCTGTACCTGTTCTTGTTGGGCCTGATCGTCATGTACTTTTTCTCGATCACGCTCGTGTCAGGTGCCGCCGCGATGGTACTCTTTGGTTTGAGCGCCCTATACTCTTCACTGACTGGGGTCCCTTACTTTCTCGACTCTGAGATTCCAGCGGCAGTCTTCCTCGGACTCCACCTCCTGGTGACCGACCCTTCAACCTCACCGCGCTCGCGGACTGGCAAACTCGTTTTCGGAGGACTTTACGGAGTAGGCGTGTTCGGTCTCTACACACTTCTAGGAGCCTACGGGGCACCAACTTTCTACGATAAGCTTCTGGCTGTGCCGCTCCTGAATCTGAGCGTTAGAGGAATTGATGCACTGGTTCCTGTAATCCGCGACAACCTAGCTGTAAAGCACTGGAAACTTAATTGGGTTCCTCTCCGACTCAATCTGGCTCACATGGCAGTATGGATCATTTTCTTCGGATCGATGACCGCGATGGGTAAAACCGATGGAATGCATCCTGGTGACAGCCTTCCGTTCTGGGAGCAGGCCTGCACTGAAAGTCGGCCAAAGGCATGCAACCGGCTTATCCAGCTTGAAGGGAGCTACTGCGGTGATAACTCAGCGTGGGCTTGCAACGAACTCGGTGGTCATTATACGCAGGGAGAAATTGTGGGCTCAGATGCTGGTCTGGCCCTCAGCTACTTCTCTCGCGCTTGTGAACTCCGATTCCAGGCAGCATGCGTCAATCTTCTCGATCCAGGCAACTTCATCCGGACTGACCCACGAATACTCGATCTCAGATTGCTCCTGAGGGAAGGAGGTCGAAACCTGATGGAAATGGCTGAACCGGAATTATATGATCGCGCTTGCGTCCAGCACGACTGGAGCTTCGCCTGCGATAAAGTTGTGAGCACATCTTAAACAATGCACAAAGCTGCCGTCCCGCTCACAGCCCTTGGGCTCGTCATCGCAGTATGGATCGCCCTAAGCCTCCCAAGGTCTCTGCCCCAGGCCAATGCAACTTCTGATCATGCGGCCACGGGTGATCCAGGAGAGATCCCCGGATTTCGAGCGGACGCATGGCAACTCCCAGACGATGATCTCCTGGGATTCGTCGAGATCCCGGCCGGGCGATTCCTAATGGGTAGCGACGTAGTCATCGATCCAATGGCGTTCGATATCGAGCGCTGGTCAAGCGCAAACGCTCAGGGAACCCTGGAACTTCCGACGTTCTACATCGGCCGCTTTGAGGTGACCGTGGCACAGATCCATGCATTCGTTGAGGCGACAGGGTACCCTCTCGATGAACAGGTTCTTAGTGGAGAGCCCAGACATCCGGCGGCGTTTATCTCCTGGCCGGACGCGATCGCCTACAGTCGCTGGCTAGACGAAACCCTAAGGAATTCGCCCGCGACACCCGTGTCCCTCAGCACCCTGCTCGAGGCCGGCTGGCGAGTCACCCTGCCAACTGAAGCTGAATGGGAGAAGGGCGCCCGAGGTGCTGACGGACGCATCTATCCATGGGGAAGTGAGCCAAGACGCGATCGCGCGAGCTACGAGCAAAGAGGCACCACACCTGTCGGTAGCCACGAGTGCCCGGAATGCCCGTTTGGCCTTTACGACATGGCAGGAAACGTTTGGGAATGGACACGGAGCCCGTATCAGCCTTACCCCTACGATCCTACCGACGACACCGAGGGCCTAGAAAATGAGGCCCTCTGGGTCATGAGAGGTGGGTCTTTCGCTGACCCGGAGCGTTTCGTTCGAGCCGCGAACCGCGGGGGTGCTGATCCCGGTGCCCGCCGCGCATTCATCGGCTTTCGAATAGCGATTTCTCCTTCCTGATCACCCTCACGGACGAGGGAACCCGCTAGTTGCCCTCCTCGCCCGTCCTAGACATGAGCCGTAAACTCATTACCCGCTCGGTGGATCGCCCTATGTGCGCCTCTCCGGGCTGCTGCTCCACGGCCCGTGGGGCCGAGCCATAGGATCTGACAGGAGAGGGGTCATGAGATCCACGAAGATGTTCGTCGGGTTACTCAGCGTTGTCTTAGCAGCTTCGGCATGCGCTACCAGCGAATCCACCTCGGATGCTGTGCTATACGAAGGTGCACGGCTGATCATCGGCGATGGGGGCGTGCCCCTCGAAAACGCAGCGTTCCTGGTCGAGGACGGTCGTTTTACCGCCGTTGGGGCAGTTGGCTCTATCGAAGCGCCCGAAGGCTCCACACGTGTGGATCTGACCGGTAAGACCGTGATACCGGGGATCGTGAACGCGCACGCCCACCTCGCATCACCTCGACCCGACCGGACCGACGAGCTGCAACACTGGGCGTACTACGGGACAAGTGCGGTCATGAGCCTCGGCCTCGACGATGGTGATGTCGGTTTCGAGATGCGGAACGAGGAGGTGCCAAATGGGGCGCGGTCTGGCACCGCGGGACGTGGGATCACCGCGCCGGAGGAGGGACGCTCGGAGGTGCCTTTCTGGATCACATCTGAAGAAGAGGCACGTGCTGCAGTGCAGGAATTGGCTGCTCAGGAGGTCGACTTCGTGAAGATCTGGGTTGACGACCGCGGTGGGCGGTACGACAAGCTCACAGCCGAGCTATACGGGCCAGTCATCGATGAGGCGCACGAGCACGGCCTCCGGGTCACCGCCCACGTTTTCACCCTCGATGATGCGAAAGGACTACTCCGCGCTGGGATCGACGCATTCGCCCATGGGGTTCGAGACCAAGACATCGATGATGAGCTCATCCAGCTGTGGACCGATCACCCCGAGGTGGTCTTGGTTCCAAACCTCCCGAACCCGGGCGTTGCCGTCGACCTGAGCTGGCTCAGCGGAACGATCCCGGCCGAACGGCTCGGGGAGATGCAGGCGGCCCAGCAAGACCGACCGACTGTCCAGGAGTCCTTCGGGATCCAAGCGCGTAACCTCGACCGCTTGAACAGCGCCGGCGTTAAGATCGCGTTCGGGACTGACGGGAGTTCCCCATGGACATCGCACCAGGAGATGGAGGATATGGTGCGATCGGGAATGACCCCGGCCGAGGTAATCGTCGCAGCGACCAGCACATCAGCTGAACTAATCGAGCTCGATGCCGGCACCGTAGCAGCAGGTAAGCTCGCGGACTTCGTCGTCCTCGACGCGAACCCACTTGATGATATCACGAACAC
>DCAD01000041.1:33931-34059 GCA_002311875.1 Gemmatimonadales bacterium UBA1142
CGCCGCATTTCAGACGTATATATCAGAGGCCAACGAGTCGAGCGTGAGACAATGCGAGAAAGATGGACGGGAAGTGAACAGTAAGGTTTTAGCAGCCCTGGGCTTCTTCTCGGTGCTGCTTGTGACCG
>DCAD01000041.1:34075-69307 GCA_002311875.1 Gemmatimonadales bacterium UBA1142
GGGCAGGCGCTCGACATGACAGCCATGGTACCCACACGTGCGACCACGGACAGCTTCCGTGGTATGGCGCTCCGAATGCAGATTTCACAGAGAGATGAGATCCGACTGATGGAACGCTGGCTAGACGAACGAGAGGAGGAGGTGCCGGCAGCGAACACTCACAGGACGATGATTACCGGTGGTCTGGGACTCATGCCGGGAATGCTCGACCCTCAGCAGATGGAGCAGCTGGCATCCGCTAGCGGCCCCGAGTTCGAACGACTTTTCCTCGAATTCATGATCATGCACCATGAGGGTGCGATCACGATGGTGCAGACGCTCTTTAATTCCTCAGGTGCCGGCCAGGAGTCGTTAATCTTCAAGTTCGCGTCAGACGTTGACGCGGATCAAACGATCGAGATCCTGAGGATGCGCCGGATGCTGGACGAACGACGATAGTCTTTGAGATATCTGACCGTGCCGCGGTCGGACAGACAATAGTGCGAATGACCTACTCATCGGATACGAGGTACAGGATGACACTCGAACAGATTGCTGCGCTTACCCGTCGAGGACCGGCCCTAGTGATCGCCTTCGTGATGGCGGCCGGACTCATGGTGAACCTCTCGGAGGCCATCGCACAGGTAGCGCCCGATTCCGTCGCCGCAGAACCATTATTCACATGGGATCCGAACGATCCACGGCTCGAACTCGGCGCAGGATGGATGGACGCTGAATCGGCGATTCGTGGCCTCGAGCAGGTCTCTGCAATCCCGCGACCGGAGGGCTTTTTCAATCCGGCCACTCCGGACGATGGGCGCTTCAGCAACACCGATCTAGCGTTCCAGGGTCAATACCTGTATCAGGGTAACTACAACGGATTCCAGATCTATGATCTAGAAGACCCGAACACCCCGAACTTGACATTGTCCGTCGTGTGCCCAGGTGGTCAGGGTGACGTCTCCGTCTATGGCGACCTAGTCTTCATGTCGGCTCAGGAGACACGCGGCAGACTCGACTGCGGGATCGAGGGGGTTACGGACTCGATCAGCACGGAGCGTATGCGCGGCGTGCGGATCTTTGACGTCTCCGACTTAGGAAATCCGATACAGGTCGCTGCAATCCAATCGTGTCGCGGATCACACACGCACACGCTGGTCGTCGATCCCGATGACAGCGAGAACGTTTACGTCTACATCCAGGGGACAAGTTCCGTGCGGCCATTTGAAGAACTGCCGGGCTGCTCTGGGGGTGAACCTGATGAAGATCCCAACACGGCACTATTCCGGATCGAGGTCGTCCGCGTACCGCTGGATACACCCGAGAACGCGGAGATCGTGAATATGCCGCGCATCTTCGCAGACGCGGAAACCGGTGACATCGCCGGCCTCTGGGCCGGAGGAGATCACGGCGCGGGCACGCAGGACACTCGCCGCACACATCAATGTCATGACATCACGGTCTATCCCGAGATCGGGCTAGCGGCCGGTGCTTGCTCCGGAAACGGCATTCTGCTCGATATCTCTGATGTCGTGAACCCGCGACGGATCGACGAAGTGCTCGACCCGAATTTCGCCTACTGGCACTCAGCCACGTTCAACAACGGTGGCACAAAGGTCGTGTTCACTGACGAATGGGGCGGCGGCGGCCAAGCACGGTGCAGGGCGTCAGATCCTCCGACGTGGGGAGCCAACGCAATCTTCACAGTCGAGAACGGCAAGATGACACTCGGAGGCTACTACAAGCTCCCGGTTCCTCAGACAGAAACCGAAAACTGCGTCGCCCATAACGGCTCGATTATCCCAGTTCCTGGGCGCGATCTCATGGTCCAAGCCTGGTACCAGGGCGGTCTATCGATCATGGACTTCACTGATCCTGCGAACGCCTTCGAGGTCGCGTTCTTCGATCGGGGACCACTCAGTGCTGAGGCGCTGTTCACCGGAGGGTACTGGTCGACGTACTGGCACAACGGCCGCATCTACGGCGCTGAGATCTCACGCGGAATCGACGTCTTCAGGCTGACTCCGACGGAGCACCTTTCACAAGCCGAGATCGACGCTGCAGAACTTATCCAGATCGATCAATTTAATGCGCAAATGCAGCCCCTAACGGTATGGCCGGCGGTTGTCCCAGTGGCACGGGCCTATCTCGACCAACTGATCCGCGGTAATGGCATCCTCAACGATCGGGTTCCAGCCGTCGCAAGCGTTCTGAACCGAGCGGAGCGGGGTAACGCTACCGCCATGCAACTCGCTCAGGTTGCAGCGCAACTAGACCGGGATGCCGCAGCGATACGTGAGGGGACGCTCGGTGGTGACGCAGAGCGCCTTTCGACGCTCGCAGACGTGCTCAGGGATCTGGGTGGCTAAGGTGGTGTGGCTGCTGAGGAGATCACTCCTTCCGCCGTGACAATCAGAGAGGTAAGGAAAGACCTCTGAACTCAGGGTCGGCCTTCGATTTTCTGCTGCGAGTTCAGCAGCATTGATCTCAGGCTACCAGCTCCCGGTAAGGTTCATTTCGGAAGGGCTTGATCACTCACCAGACGCCAGTTCCGAATTCCACATATCGACAACGACTTTCCAGGAACCATCTACTTGCTTCTTCCATGTGTGAAAGTCCCGGACAACGTCTCTGCCTGGTGGTCCCTCAGGGTTGTTGATCGTGATCTCACCGATGGAGAGCGTCCATCCAATGTCACCGGATTCAGAGATCTCCACGCGCATGATCTCGAACTCCAGTTCAACTCCCGGAGTTTCGATAAATCCAAACCGGTAGCCCCTCACACCCTCTAGTCCTTCCACTAAATCGGCGTTCGGCGGAACCATGATCGCGTCATCGTCATAGAGGGCAACCACAGCCCTCGCATCCTTCGCGCTTGCGGCCTGATGGTAGGTGTTCGCGGCCTGCCTCAATGAGGCCAACTCTGATTCAGCCTCGATGGTGGCTCCGGACTCACAGCCTCCAGCGACCATACCCACGGCAACAGCAAGGATCATATACTTCTTCATGCTTTCGTCCCCCGGAATTCTTAGACTATCTACTATTTTGTGACGGGCGAATTATCATAACACACTCCATGTGGGGTCATCCCCCATCCAGCACCTGCCCCCCGGATACTCCGTCTCTACCAGTCGAATTGCGAGTCACGTAACGCTGGCTCCGAGTTGTGAAAGGCCAATCTTCCTTCTAGGCCCTACATTTCGTAGAGATTCCATTCTTTTCAGATACTAAGGTAAGGCCGGGTATTGATCGTATCCGAAAGGTTGATAGACGAACGAAGTCCTGAGGGTGACTTAGTGATACTGGAGACAGACCACGTGATCTGGTGTCATTCAAAAAAGCAGACACGCTCTCGGTTTTCTTTCGTACTCACGTTCTTCCTGGTAGCGTGCTCATCTCCTTCTGAATCGGAGGACAATGCCCGGCCTGTGCCATGCCTGTCGACCACATCGATCTGTACCGAGCGCATCGCAATCGGTAGCAGCGTTTACTTACCCGTATTCAGCACGCACTCGTTATCCGAAGGAAACACCGAAGTCACCCGCGGCTTGATCATCGTGCACGGAGCGAACCGCAACGCAGATGACTACTTCCGGAGAGGGTTCCAGGCAGCTGCTGCAGTAGGTGATCAGAAAAGTACAGTGGTTGTCGCACCTCATTTTCAGACCTCTTCGGATAACCCGGCATCGGACGAGCTGTTCTGGAGTAGCAGTGGCTGGAAGCGAGGGCACCTCTCCAGTACCGAGGGGCCGCGGCCTCGCAGGAGTTCCTATTCAGCAATTGATCAGATCGTCGATCTTCTCTCAGATCTGGCCCGTTTTCCAGCACTGACCGAAATCACCATGACGGGTCACTCAGCAGGCGGACAAGTCGCACATAGATACGCCGCAACGAGTCGAGCAGAGGAGATTTTCAGATCCATGACGATGCGCTATGTAGTGGCAAACCCCTCCACTTACCTTTACATCCGCCAAGAGCGAGAAAGTGCCGGAACCTTCTCAGTGCCCGATGGATCATCATGCTCTGACTACGATGACTGGCACTACGGTCTCGCGGAACGAAACACGTACGCAGGCTCGATGGTAGTAGACACGATCCGAGCCCAACTCGTGAGGAGAGACGTCCGGATTCTTATCGGTGACGCGGATTCCCTCAGCGCTTCGCTCGACGTGAGTTGCGGAGCGAATCTACAAGGCCCCTACAGATTCACCCGTGGACGCCGGCTCGTGCGCTTTATGGACCAGTTCTTTCCCCAGCATAGGCACCGAGAGATTATCGTCCCCGGCATCGGGCACTCGAGCAGCAGCATGTATCTCTCAGCTGTGGGTCTGGATGCCCTTTTTGGTACGTGACAGGGATAGGCTTGTGAGTACCCTCGGCATGGTACATATGACCTTCTCGCTGATCGCGATCGGGGCCGGTGCTGTGGTCCTTACAAACTCAAAGGGGACGCGCTGGCACCGTACGTTTGGTCACATCTACGCTACGTCGATGGTGGGCCTGATCGTTACCGCCTTCTTGATCTACGACCTGACCGGGAACTTCGGGCCGTTCCACGTGGCTGCCGCTGTAAGCACGGTGACACTAGCGTCCGGCTTGTACCACATTCTTGCCCGGCGGCCTAAGTACAACTGGATCGAGTGGCACGCTCAATGGATGAGTTGGTCCTACATCGGGCTGATCGCAGCTCTAACAGCCGAATCCCTTACACGCTTCGTTATGCCTAGGGCAGCACCATTGCTTGAGGAACGAGAGCTATGGAGTGTGTTCTGGGGTATAGTTGTTGTGGTAGTCCTGGTTATGTGCACCGTCGGCTGGTGGCTCGTGAAAACGAGGCTACCGTTGGCGCTCGAAACGGTCTCAGGGCCAAAGAGGTAGGAAATGGAGCCAGCGCCTTCAGCGCTCGGTGACTAGATTCGAGCCCAAGCTTCGATTCAACACAATCAAAGTCCAAGAGTGGCGAAGCACTGCACACCGAAGCTTCCGATCGTCTTCTTATCCGAGACCACAATAACCGTCACTGGGTTCTCCTCGATGACGATACAGTTCAGGGCCACATTCGTTAGGTGGACAGAATAGATACCGGGTGGGAGCCCCCCGAACACTGTAGATGAGTTAATCTCTACCGACCGGGTGAGTAATCCATCAATCACCACCTGATAACCGTTAGGGTCCAACATCTCGCCGTGTGAGCTGATCACGACCTCGATAGAGCCAGGGTTGACGTTGTCCAGGGGCCCGTCCCCGCACCCTGCGACCAGCGGCATGAGTACGGCACAAAACAAGGCTCCCATTGTCGTCCGAAAACTGCACGCAACCGGACCGCGCTCAGGAAGTGCAATGGCCCGGGGTCCAACGCCCGAGCGAGTGATCCAAGCGCTCATCGACGCTTCCAAGGATCGGGGCGAAGCCAACATCTCCCTCTTCATACTGGCAGCGCAAGCAGCAGCCCGTCGACCGCTCCTCACCGAATCAAGCTTTCAGAACAGATCATCTATCCGCCCTTTTTGGGTAGCCTGCCATGCTACTTGGCTCAGAGCCCGAACCCCCTCTATCAACCTGGCATAGCGCGGATCTGTTGTTCGGCCCGTGACGTGGCGCACATAAAGTTGCTGAACAATCACCGCGACCTTGAAGAGCCCGTATGCGTAGTAGAAGACGATGTTGTCTACATCACGGCCACTCATAAGTGCGTACCGTTCCACCACTGCTGCCCGATCCGGTGTCCCTGGTAGCGTCGTCGGGCTCAAGCGGGTTTCGAGGAGCGCGACCGGATCCCCCGGATCGGTCCAATAGGCCAGAGAGGTCCCCAGATCCATGAGCGGGTCTCCGAGCGTGGCCATCTCCCAATCCAGCACCGCGATCACGCACGACCAGTCGTCTGGGTTGAGGACGACGTTATCGTGCTTGAAGTCGTTATGGATCAGAGAGGCTTCACTCTCCGTCGGCATTGAGTCATTCAGCCAGCGTATCACACTGTCCGTCTCAGGAATCGAATCCGTCTCTGAATGACGATACCGCTTGGTCCAACCTTCGATCTGACGCCTTACATACCCCTGGGGACGCCCCAGCTGCCCTAGCTCAGCCGATTCATAGTCCACGTCGTGAAGTTCGACTAGCGTATCGATGAGATCGTCAGCAATTCGCGTCGCCAGTTCCGGTTGAGGCCACATCCCGTCTGGCATCTCCTTACGGAGGATGACCCCCTCGATCCGCTCCATCAGGTAGAAGGGCGCACCGAGCACCCCAGAGTCCTCACAGAAAACCAGGGCCTGGGGAGCCTTCGACCAGACCGGGGCAAGCCGAGACAGAATCCTGAACTCCCTGCCCATGTCATGTGCGGATGCAATCTGCACACCGATCGGCGGACGTCGCAGGATCAACGAGCGACCCGCGATCTTTATGAGGTAGGTGAGATTCGAGTACCCCTGCAGAAACTGACGGATCTCTAGCGGGATGCCCGACAACTCAGGCAGAACAGCCGCCACATACTCCCCTAGGCGATCTGAATCAATTTCCTCTTGTTTCCGAACAGGGCCGGGCTCGTCCAACCATCGCGAGGAAGTCATGGCCGCGAATTCAAGCTACTGCTAGAGGCGAAGCCCGTATTCGCGCAAAACCCTTCGTGCCACCCTACTCTTGTGCACCTCATCTGGTCCGTCGTAGATGCGGGAACCTCGCTCGTGTCGGACCCAAAACGACAAGAGTATATCGTCAGTCATGCCCAACGCTCCGTGGGTCTGAAGCGAGCGGTCGAGGACGGTGTCTAGCACTCGGGCCACGAAGAATTTGATCACAGAAATTTCTGTCCGTGCTGCCTCGGGACCCGCTTCGTCAATTTTTCTCGCAGTATCGAGGACCATCAATCGAGAAGCATCTATATCCGCTCGGCTCTCCGCAATCCAGTTCTGGATCGTCTGTTTGGTCGCGAGTGGGGCAGCAGATCCAATCCGCCTAGTGACAGCTCGCTCACACATCATCTCGAAGGCTCGTTCGCATATGCCTATCCAGCGCATGCAGTGGTGAATCCGGCCGGTGGCAAGGCGCTCCTGTGCCACGGCGAAACCCGCGCCCTGATCACCGAGCAAATTGGACTTTGGAACACGGCAATTCTCGTAAACGATCTCACCGTGGCTCATCCAACCCTCACCCTCTTCCCCCATCACCGAAATATTGCGCACACGCTGAAAGCCCGGCGTATCCGTCGGAACGATGATCTGGCTCGCCCGCGCATAGGGGCTTTCAGCTAAGGGGTCGGTAACCGCCATCACAATCGCAAAAGCAGCCCCGTCTGCTGCAGTCGTAAACCACTTATGCCCGTTGATCATGTACTCGTCCCCGACCTCCACTGCGGTGGTACTCATCTCGACTGGGTTCGAGCCAGCGTGCTCAGGCTCGGTCATGCTGAAACAGCTCCGTATCGCTCCGGCGAGGAGCGGCCGAAGGAAGCGCTCCTGCTGTTCCTCCGTACCCTGTGATATGAGCACCTCGATGTTACCCGCATCGGGAGCGTTACAGTTGAAGATGAAGAGGCCGTAGGGACTACGTCCGAGCACTTCACTAATCTGACCAAACTCTGCCAGGGAGAGGCCGAGCCCTCCCCAAGCTTCCGGCACCTGCGGTGTCCAAAGCCCCATCTCCTTCACTTTCATCCGCTTTTGCTCAAGCTCGGGCAGAATCGAGAAAAAGGACTTAGGACTCGTCTCCTGCTCGAGCGCGTAGACGTCGGACTCCATGAAAGCACGGATGCGATCAAGGAGGCCACGGATTTTCTCAGACATAGGTGGCAAATTCCGGAACACGCATTCGAGGCTGGACATTAAACGACTTAAGCGACATACGACCGCCGCTGAATAGCACCTCAGTCAGGGTCGCGTTCTGCACGACCCAAGCTAGCTCGAGTGCCTTTTCATCATCGAGCCCCAGAATCCAGGCTACAGTGCATCCGACCGGACCGCCCGACGTGACGATGCCCACCGCTTCTCCTTTTCCGGTCTCCTCTAAGATCCCGTGAAGAGCACTCTCCACGCGACACCGAAAAGCCTGCCAGGTCTCCTCGACCTCGATCGAGGCCGGGAGTTCGCACCGGGCCCACTGCCTTGTAACCCTTCGATATACTTCGAAATACATCCGCGTTTGATCTATCTCGCCATTACTCTGCTCGACCTTGGATTTAGCTAGCTGAATGAGGTCTTCGCCGTAGTCGGGGGCGGCGATGGCCCGCTCAACTACCCGGGCACCCTGGTGTTCGGCTAGTTCCTCCGAGAGTACTGGAGCCGGCCAAGGCACCTCGGACCTCATGTACGAAGAGGCTACCGCATCCATCGTCTGTCGATGGCGAACTGCAGGGCCTACAAAAACCTTATCGAACACGGTTCCCGATGCTACCAACTCAGCTCCTAGAGCTTCAGCCTGTTGGAGGCCAAGAGGTGATAACTGGTCGTAATCTTCAAACGCTTCCAAGGGATCCCGGGAGAACGTCGCCTGAGCGTGCCGAATTAGGATCAGACGGCTCATACACGGACAAGAGCACGGCGCACGCCTACTCCGACCCTTCTAACCGTTGAATCACCTGTTCAATATCGACTCCGGAGTCAAGCCAATCAGTGAGTCGCTCTGCTTCTTCTCCATTGATGGTACGCGCGAGGAACGTGGCTCTCGTTCCCTGTCGCCTGTCTGGCCCATACGTCAGGGGGGCACCAATCCCCTGAAAGCCATCCAACGATTCGAGTGCCTCCACGAGTGACTCAGTCGTCAGGTCACGCCCAGCTCTCCGGAGCCCCTCGACAAGCGGCTCCGCATAACGGAAACCGGAGAGGAAAAACTCACTGGCGCGTTCCTCCGGAGCGATACGAGCACTCGCCTCCTTATATTCCTGGATGAGAGGGTGGCCCGAGTTGGCAAGCTCACCGATCGCAGCAAAAATCACACCCTCCCACGCCCCTTCCGTCAGGTCATACATGAGTTCTGTGTCGGCGAGTACTGAGCTAGCAAGCCACTGCGGCTCGTACCCAAGCCGGCCGACTGCACCGACGATGATTGTAGCATGACGAGGTGTTAGCCACATAAGAACTGCTTCAGCTCCCGACTCACGGAGCCGGACAGCATGCGAGTTGAGGTCCGTGTCGGGGACCTCCACCGACACCGCTTCGACCACGCTCAACCCATGTTTCTCAAGCGCGACCTGAGCACCGACGAGCCCGCTCTCGCCGAAGTCATCATTCTGGTAGATAACGCCGACTTTGGTCTTCCCGAGTTCGTTGACCACGTAATCGACCAACACCGCTGCTTCGTCAAAGTATGGCGTGTACTGAGCGAACAAATATTTCCTTGGTGGATACGCCCAATGCGTAGCACCAGTAGCAGGAGAGACCCAGATGACCTCCTTGTCCATGATGTAATCGACAACTGCCCGTCCGGGAGCAGTGCCAACACCCCCGACGAAGGCAAACACACGGTCACGTTCTACCATCTCACGCACCACCGCTACCGTCCGTGAAGGCTGATACGCATCATCACGAAGTATGAATTCGATCTGCCGCCCGTGTATTCCCCCTTCTTCGTTGATCATCTCGAAGTAGGCTTCAGCACCTCGGCCCACAGCACCCCAGAGTGCGGCTGGCCCAGTCAACGGGGCCCAGCTACCAATTATGATCGTGTCGTCCGTTACACCACGAACGCCGCTCTCGTCTACCGGCTCCGAGCATCCCTGGACACAGATAGAGCCCAAGAGCAGAAGAGCCATCATCTGTGGCCGTCGCAGCCCGCTATTCAGGATCGACTTCATGTCGGGATTCTCTATCCGTTGGGAGTGACGAGGCACCCATGTATAGCTCCTCCACCTCTGCATTGTCGACAAGGTCGGAAGCCGACCCGGCCGCGACTAATTCTCCACTATCCAGAACCAACCCCTCGTCAGCAACAGCCAGCGCCATACGAGCGTTTTGTTCCACGAGCAGCACTGTGACGCCCTCATCCCGGATCTGCGAGATAATGTCGAATACTTGCCTCACCAGAATCGGAGCTAGCCCGAGTGACGGCTCGTCTAGGAGTAGGACCCGAGGTCCGTTCATCAGGGCCCGTCCGATCGCCAACATTTGCTGCTCCCCACCGGAGAGCGTACCCGCCGCCTGGCTCTGCCGTTCAGCCAAAAGGGGGAAGAATCCGTACACACGGTCAAGGGCCTGGCGAGCGGCGAACCGGTTTGTCTGGATATACGCGCCCACCTTCAAGTTCTCCCTAACGGTAAGCTCCCCGAAGATCCGACGGCCCTCGGGAACGTAGGAGATACCGGCCCTGACGATCCTCTCGGTTGCCATCCTGTCGATCCGGGTCCCACGGAATGATATCTTGCCACTCTTCGGCTGGCCTTCTAGAACTCCTAAGATCGTGTTCAACAGGGTGCTTTTACCTGCGCCGTTGTTGCCTAGGATCACTTTGATGCTGCCGTCAGTCACGGTGAAGGAGACATCAGACAGGGCCCGGAGCGGTCCGTACCACGTCTCTACCCCATTGAGCTCTAAGAGCACATCTGAGCGGTTATCCATCTCCGAGATACGCTTTGATCACCTCGGGATGCTGCCGAATCTCTTCAGGCGCCCCGCAGGCTATCGGCTTTCCGAAATTCAGGGCCAAAACACGATCCGCTAAGCCGATCGCAAGTTGCACGTGATGTTCGATCAAGAGGATTGTCATATCAAGTTCACCACGCAGTTCACGCATACGCACACCAACTTCTGCGCGTTCATCTGCGTTCATACCGGCAGACGGTTCGTCTACGAGTAAAAGCTTGGGCTCCATGGCGAGAGCACGCGCGAGTTCCACACGCTTTTGCGTCCCGTATGGCAACTCGCCCACCGGTCGATCTCGCACTCGAACGAGATCGAGAAGCTCAAGAATCCACTCGACACGCTCTCGGTTCTCTATCTCCTCTCGAGCGGCACTTGAGGCACTGCCTAACATGGCCACACCACTCCAGAGACCACTTTTCATGTGCTGGTGCCGACCAAGCATGAGGTTGTCGATTGTGCTCTCGGTGCCGAAGAGTTCGATATTTTGGAATGTCCGCGCGATGCCACGGCGCCCGATGAGGTGGGGAGCGAGTCCAGAGATACACTCACCCTCAAAGTGGATTTCTCCCGCCGTCGGTTGATAAATACCACTGATGCAGTTGAAGGCTGTGGATTTCCCAGAGCCATTCGGTCCGATGATCGAAAAGATCATTCCTCGATCCACCTCGAAGGACACGTTGTCAAGCGCGGTCAGCCCCCCGAAGCGCATCGTGAGGCCATCGACAGCGAAAAAGGTCATCGCTCAGACCTTCCTCTCGTGGTGGCGCCCAAAGAGACCAGAAGGCCTGAACCAGAGCACAATAACGATGATTAGGAACGCCACAACCGACTTGAATTCCACCGAGACATACGCTCCGAAGAGATTCTCGATCACACCTAGCAGGTAGCCACCAAGCACCGCACCAACCGGCGTATTCAGGCCTCCGAGAACCGCAGCGGCGAAACCCTTTAGTAGGGCATCCCACATCAGGGTAGGATCAAGTGTGATGAGGGGGGCGGTAAGTAGAGCGGCCACGCTCCCAATCACAGAACTGATACCGAATGTGAGACCGACGACTGCACGTGTTGGCACACCGTTGATGCGGGCGGCAATGGGGTCCTGCTGGGTCGCCTGCATTGCGATACCAAGCTTGGTGAAGCGGAAGAACGCGAAAACCACCACCATCAGCACGGCGGCGATCAAGATCGTGGCCACACTCAGCGTGCTGACAGAAACACCCCCTAGTCTTACGACCTCACTCGCTGAAACGGGGAACGGAAACCGACGTTGGTCTGCTCCCCATTTCCACCCTGCCAACCCGAACAAGGCTAAAGTGAACCCTAGGGTCATGATGATGAGGTTAAGGTGCGTCGGGTTCCTCATACGTCTGAGTACGAGCCCCTCAAACCCAACGCCGAGAAGGAAGGCGAAGACAAGCGCCGCACCAAAAGCCACGATGAAGCCGGTCTGGAAGTCGGTCAGAAACATGTAGGCGATAAATGCCGATACCATGGCCATATCGCCCTGAGCGAAGTTCGGCACCTCGGTAGTCTTGTAAGTGATGACCAGAGCAAGCGCCATCAGGGCATAGATGCTTCCCGCTGAAAGCCCACTTGCAAGAACTTGGAGCAGCACTGGTTAATTCGCTCCGGGCCCAGGAAGGCTCGAATTCGCATCAGCACTTTTCGAACGTTTAATCGCCTTTAGTGCCCTGATCCAGAGCCCGTATAAGCCCTGGGGTTCTAGAAGGATCGTGAAAACGATCAGCATTCCCGTGACCACCCACCCGAAGTTTGGAAGGCCTACGGTCGACATAAAGCGTTCGGAGAAATCCTCAAGAGCTCGACCGAGGACCGGGAGCTCCTGAAAAGCGTCCATCTCCAGATTCAAATACCCCATTACAATGCTGCCCAAGATCGCACCGGGAATCGAGCCAAGACCCCCGAATACCACCATCGCCAAGAACATTAAGGAAAGTGTGAAGGTAAAAACGCCTGGGCTGATGAATCCGGTCATGAGCGCAAGCAGGCCCCCTGCGACACCCGTAAGAGCAGCGCTCACAGCGAAGCTGAGCGTCTTGTAGTAGGCGACGTCCACACCCATCGTGGCGGCAGCGATCTCGTTGTCCCTGATGGCCCTGAATGCCCGTCCTACACGAGTGACGGAGAGGTTTCGCACTCCAAGCGCCAACACGACCGCGACACCGACGATCAGATAGTACTTGCTAACGTCTCCTGATAATGAGAAAGGGCCGAGTGTAGCGTCCGGTACCACCAGCCCCATGTGTCCCCCAAACAAAGCCGAGTGAGCAATGATTTGTGTAATCGCTAAGCCAAAACCCAGGGTGGCGATCGCGAGATATGGCCCCGCCAGTCTCAACGCCGGTAACCCCAGCAGAAAGCCGAAAAGCGCAGAGACGCAGCCCGCAATGGGCAAGGCGAAAGGGAACGGCATCCCTAGCCTGGTCATGAGAAGGACCGTCGTGTAAGCACCTATGGCCAGAAACCCAGCATGCCCGAGAGAGATCTGTCCTGTGTCGCCCACGAGAACATTCATTCCAAGCCCAACGATCACGAAGACCGCCATGTAGTTGAGCGTGAAAACCCGGTAGCCTGGCAGAACGAGAGGTAGGGAGACCAGTACTACCAGCAGGAGTGCGAGCTTTAACCAAGACCCTCTTCCACTGAAGAGCCGGATATCCGCGTAATGGTCCCGGGACGATTGGATCACGACATCAATTGTGTCAGTAGCTCAGACGAAGACCGGAAGCCCCCCGCCCTGCAAGAGCACCCGAGCAACCCGAGCTCTGTCCTCAATCAGCCCCACAGGAAGCGGTAGCCACGCATCCAGTTCCCCAAGTTTTTCGGCGAGTTTAGGGCCAGTGAACAAAGTGGCCAAAATCTCGTTTACTTCCTGACGGATCCGGTCTACTGCACGGACGAAGTAGATCTTCTCGAGGTCTTCGTATAGTTCCATCCCATCCACACTCCGGTTGGACAGACCTTTGGAAACCCTCAAGAACACACTCTCCGCTGCGAAGATCTCAATGGCTACATCCGCTAGACTCGATATCAACTGCTGGTTCTCGGGGTCGAACATCCGCTCTCTTTCGACCACGGCGCATACCGCAGCCACAAGATATAGGTAGACGTTCTTCAAGCCTTCTATGTCTGAACGACGCGAGTCTAAGCCCAGAGCTTCACCATAACTCGCGGAGGAGAAGGAACTGCCCCCGTATTCTCCGTCACCATTAAGGTCCAGCCTTCCTGACCATGAGCGCCTGAGAATCGCCCTCTGTGCGTAAAGACGGCAGATCTCGTTAGTGCCCTCATAGATCCGCGCGATTCGAGAGTCCCGGTACATCCGAGCGGGCGGGTACTCCTCGCTGAAACCGTAGCCGCCGAAGACCTGCACTGCTTCGTCGGCAAGATGATTGTAGGCTTCGGAGGTGTGGACCTTGGCTATAGCGCATTCTGCGGAGAACTCTGAGAGCATCGCCAGCTTATCGTCGAGAGTTGGCCGATCATCTCCGGCCTTAGCTGCCAGTGCTTGGTAAACGAGCCCTGATGTTCGGTATGCAATCGATTCCGCAGCATATGCGCGTGCCGCCATATCGGCGAGCTTTCGCTGGATCAATCCGAACTCGCCAATCGGGCGACCGAACTGGGTACGCTCTGCCGCATAACGTGAGGCGACTTCGACGGCTGCCCGTGCGCCAGAAGCACTATTCGTGGCCAGCTTCAGCCGACCCATATTAAGCGTGCAGAACGCCACCTTATGTCCCTTCCCAACCTCACCCAAAAGGTTTTGCACTGGGATGTGCACGTCCTCGAGTGAGAGCGCAGCCACGGAAGACCCATGCTGTCCGAGTAGACGCTCATTAGCTCCTATCTCAAGACCATCGCTGTCGCGCTCCATAACGAATGCCGTGAAGTACTCGCCGTCCACCTGAGCGAAAAGGATGAAAATGTCCGCCCACCCTGCGTTTGTGATCCACTGTTTACCACCGTTCACTACATAGTGCGTCCCCTCATCGTTCAAAACGGCCTTAGTCGTGATGTTCATCGCGTCCGATCCGGTGCCCGGCTCAGTCAATGCGAACGCGGACAGCATCTCTCCATTCATACAGGGCACGAGATAACGTTCCCTTTGATCCTCCGTCGCGAAATTGATGAGGGGGAGCATACCAATGCCCTGGTGCCCGAACACGAGAGAGCCCAGGCTTCCAAGCTTGGCACGGATTGAGCACATCCCGGTGACGGCAAGCACGTTGAGATTGAGCCCTCCATATTCCTCCGGTACCTCTGCCATGAAGATCCCGAGGTCGGCAGCCTTCCTAAAAAGGTCTAGACCGATATCTGTATCACCCTGTTCAAGCGCTTCCAGATGAGGTGCGACCTCTCGCTCTGCGAAATCTGAGAAAGCCTGCATGAGCATCCGCTCTTCATCGCCGAGATCCTCAGGGGTCACGACCTCTTCAGGGTCGGTGTCGTGGAGAAGAAAACTCGCACCGAAAGGCTGGGTCGTAGTTTCCATCGTCAGTGCGGTAAGAGCACCTCTTTAAGCGTGCCGGGTTGCATAGTAACGGACCCCATGCTATCCGAATCCTAAGCAGACGGCCACCGCAGAGATGCCATACAGCCGCCAGTAACCTCAAACCAAGGTTCTCATATGCCTCCTCCGGTACGCTTCGATCGAGTCGAAGGAATTGGAGTGGTCACGCTCGATAATCCACCGGTGAACGCGTTTTCGCTCAGTCAACGAATCGGTGTTAAAGAAGCACTCACTAACGGGTTGCAGGACCCTGATATCCTGGCCTTCGTGATCTGTGGGTCCGGACGAATGTTCAGCGCCGGGGCAGATATCCGAGAATTCGATACCGGCGTCGCCGCCGAGTCACCCACTCTTCCGGAGCTGATTTCCCTCATTGAGGATTCGCCGAAACCCGTAGTGTGCGCACTGCACGGGACTGCCGTCGGGGGTGGCTGTGAACTCTCTCTGGCATGCCATAGCCGAGTCGCTGTAACCGGTACAAGAATCGGCCTACCAGAGGTCACACTCGGTATCGTACCGGGGGCTGGCGGGACACAACGGTTACCACGTCTGATCGGCGTGCTGCCAGCCCTCGATGCGATTGTCTCTGGGAAGCCGATGATCGCCGAGCGGGCTCTTGAACTTGGATTGATAGACGGGCTAACCGACGATAGTGATGAACTTCTCAAGACCTCCGTGTCAGTCGCTCGCCGTCTCGCCATTGAGCCTGGACCACCGCACAAGACACGGGACCGGAATAGCCAACTTCTCAAGGTCCGGGACCGACCTGAACTATTCGACGAATTCCGCTCCCGGATCGCTCGCCGTGCACGCGGATTTGAAGCACCGTTCGCTTGCATCGACTGTGTTGAGGCGGCGACCACTATGCCTTTCGAGCAAGGACTCGCGTTTGAGCGGGAAGTATTCCTTCGATGCCGTTCATCCGATCAGTCGCTGGCGCAACGGCATGCTTTTTTCGCAGAGCGTGAGGCACGAAAGGTCAGCGGGTTGGGACCGGAAACACCTCAGCTGGACATTAGGTGCGCCGCGGTGCTTGGATGCGGAACTATGGGAAGCGGCATCGCCATGTGCTTCGTGAACGCGGGCATACCCGTCATCGTCATCGAGTCGGAGCAGGGCATGTTGGACCGTGGCATGGAGATGATCCGGAAAAATTACACTTCGACCGTCTCCAAAGGGCGCATGACTGAGGAGGAAGCGGAAGCACGGCTTACCTTGATCGAACCAACGCTAGAGTTCGAGCGTGTATCGGAAGCCGACATCGTGGTCGAAGCTGTCTTCGAGGACATGGATCTCAAGAAAAAGATCTTTACACGTCTCGATGCTCTTTGCAGAGCCGAGGCAATCCTTGCAACGAATACATCTTCGTTAGATGTGAACACGATCGCCGCGGTAACAGGTCGGCCCGAGCAGGTCGTTGGGACGCACTTCTTCAGCCCTGCCAACGTCATGCGGTTGGTGGAGATCGTGCGTGGGCACCAGACCTCACCTGAGGTAATCGCGACTGTTCTTACACTCTCTAAGCGGTTGGGTAAGGTGGGCGTAGTCGTCGGCGTGTGCGACTCATTTGCTGCGAACCGAATGCTCTACCCATACAGCCGCCAAGCCCAATTCCTGATTGAGGAGGGAGCCTTCCCGGAGCAAGTCGACCGGGTAATCCAAGATTTCGGCTTCCCGATGGGCCCGTTTGCTCTCAGTGATCTTGCCGGTATCGACGTTGGCTGGAGAGTCCGGCAGCACCGAGAGCATAGTCGGCCCAAGCATCTGCGCTACTCAGCTATAGGCGACCGACTGTACGAGATGGGACGCTATGGCCAGAAAACCAGTAAGGGTTGGTACCAATACGAGGAAGGCAGCAGGATCCCGATACCCGATCCTGACGTTGTTGACCTTGTGCTCGCCACCTCCAAGGAGTTGGAGATCGATAGAAGAGAGATCTCAGATGAGGAGATTCTGCAGCGCTGCTTGTACCCTCTCATCAACGAGGGTGCGCGTATCCTCGAGGAAGGCATCGCACAACGTGCGAGCGACCTTGATGTCGTTTGGCTGTACGGCTTCGGCTTTCCCAGGTACAGAGGCGGCCCAATGTTCTATGCCGATTCCCTCGGCCTACGGCATGTCTACGAGGTGATGCAGAACTTCTACGAAATCCACCAAGACTGGTTGGAGCCGGCACCACTATTGGAGCGGTTTGCCCGGGAGGACAGAACCTTTGCGGAGTGGGATGCAAAATGATCTTTCGGAGCCCCTATCCCGACGTCGCCATTTCAAACTCCTCGGTGACGACCTTCGCCCTCCGCCGATCGACTGAGTTCGCTGATAGGACAGCACTTATCGATGGCTCCAGCGGTGCGACGGTGACCTATAAAGAACTCGCGAGCAGCATTCGTAAGGCCGCAGGTGGCCTGGGTTCCCGTGGCTTCGGCAAGGGAGATGTGCTCGCCATTTACAGCCCCAACTGTATCGCGTACCCGGTAGCATTCCATGGTGCGGCCTACGCGGGTGGAATCGTCACTACGGTGAATCCGCAGTATACCCCCAAAGAGCTAGCAAGCCAGCTTCGCGACTCTGGAGCTCGCTTCCTGGTGACGACCAGCATGTTTCTCGAAAAGGCACGGCAAGCTGCCAAAGAAACAGGCAATATCCAGGAGATCTTCACCTTCGACGACACACCCGGTGCCACGCCCTTCTCAGCCCTCTTAGAGGCACCCGAACTAGAGGAGGGACCCCAAATCAACCCGGCAACAGATCTTGTGGCCCTTCCCTACTCTAGCGGTACGACCGGCGGCTCGAAGGGTGTAATGCTGACGCATCGCAATCTAGTTGCGAACATGACGCAGCTCGACGGATTAGAATCAAAGTGCCGACCGCTCACCGAAGTAGACAAGCTGATCGCAGTCCTGCCTTTTTTTCACATATACGGACTTCTCGTGATCATGAACTACGCCCTCTCGCGTGGTGCGGCGATCGTCGTCCTGGGACGGTTCGACTTAGCGGAATTCCTCGAAGTTATTCAGGATCAGCGGGTCACGTTCGCACATCTTGTCCCGCCGATTCTACTTGCACTAGCCAAGCATCCTTTAGTTGACGCATACGATCTCTCGAGCCTGCAAGGAATCGTCTCCGGGGCCGCTCCACTGGGAGAGGATCTTGCACAGGCTGTAGAGGACCGGCTTGGATGTGTAGTCGCTCAAGGGTACGGATTGACTGAAACGAGCCCGGTGACACATCAGGCCCCGAACCAGAGGCGTGGGCAAACGCCTCACCACTTGATCGGGCCGTGCCTGCCGAACACTGAGGTCAAGATCGTAGACGTAGGCACTGGTAAAGAATTGGGCCCGGAAGAGCAGGGAGAGATCTGGATCCGGGGGCCACAAGTCATGGTCGGTTACCTCAATCGTCCAGAAGCAACAGCGGCCACAATCGATGAAGACGGGTGGCTACACACTGGAGATATAGGCATCACTGACGAAAACGGGTATTGCCGCATTGTGGATCGGGTAAAGGAACTCATTAAATTCAAAGGCTTCCAAGTCGCACCAGCCGAGTTAGAGGCCCTGCTTCTCACCCACCCGAAGATCCAGGATGTTGCCGTCGTGCGAAGTCCCGATGAGGAAGCAGGGGAAGTGCCGAAGGCATTCGTAGTCGGAGATGAAACACTGTCACCTGAAGAGGTCATGGGCTTCGTCGCAGACAATGTGGCTCCACATAAGAAAATTCGCCGGGTCGAATTCTTGGACGAGATACCTAAATCGCCAGCAGGAAAGATTCTCCGACGCATATTGATCGAGCGCGAAGAAGCAGCGGTCGGAGGCGCGGACCGACCCACCCCTCAAGGATCTTAGGAGTAGGGCCCATGAGAGAAGCCGCTATTGTTTCGACCGCACGAACTCCAATAGGTAAAGCGTTTCGTGGAGCGTTCAACCAAACCCACGGTGCAACACTTACTGGTCACGCAATTGAGCACGCGGTGAGAAGGGCCGGGGTAGATCCTGAAGAGATTGAGGACGTCATTATCGGGTGCGGCCTCCCCGAGGGTGCAACAGGTAAGAATATTGCCCGTCTCTCGGCGATCCGGGCCGGCCTATCCGTAACCACAGCAGCCAGCACGGTGAACCGCTTCTGTAGTTCTGGGCTCCAAGCGATCGCAATTGCCGCAAACCGCGTGGTCCTAGATAGTGTCCCGGTCGCGGCAGCCGGAGGTGTCGAATCGATCAGCCTAGTCCAGAACAATCTGAACCAGCACCACTGGAATGAGGACTGGCTGACACGCCATAAGCCAGATCTATGGATGAGCATGCTCGACACCGCAGAGGTAGTTGCTGAAAGGTATGGGGTCGACCGTGAGATCCAGGACGAGTACGCACTGACGAGTCAGCAGCGTACCGCAGCAGCGCAGGCTCAGGGCTATTTAGACGAAGAAATCGTGCCGTTAACGACAGTCAAGCTCGTCACTGACAAGGAGACCGGAGCAACCCATGAAGAGCAGGTCACTCTGACCAAGGACGAGGGGAACCGTCCGGGCACGACAGCAGAAGGCCTAGCGGCACTCCACCCCGTGATGGGTGAGGACAAGACGGTGACTGCCGGTAACGCCTCTCAGTTGTCCGATGGTGCCTCAGCATGTGTTGTCATGGAAGTGCGTGAGGCCGAGCGCCGCGGACTGGAGCCCTTGGGGATCTTCCGTGCTCTTGCCGTCGCGGGATGTGAACCTGACGAGATGGGGATCGGTCCCGTCTTGGCGGTACCACGATTGCTGGAACGTACTGGTCTGAAGATGGACGACATCGACCTCTGGGAGTTGAACGAAGCCTTCGCTGTGCAGGTAGTATACTGCCGAGACCAGCTTGGCATCCCGACTGAGTGCTTGAACGTGAACGGAGGTTCGATCTCAATCGGCCATCCGTATGGAATGACCGGTGCCCGGTTGGCGGGTCACGCACTTATTGAGGGGCGCCGCCGGGGAGCCCGTCACGTTGTTGTGACAATGTGCGTCGGTGGCGGGATGGGTGTCGCCGGCCTCTTTGAAGTCGTCTGACAGCGCGGGATCAGCTATGGACATCCAGGGACGCGGAGCCGTGGTCACAGGCGCCGGACGTGGCATCGGTAGTGCAATCGCCCGGACCCTAGCCGAAAACGGGGCAACCGTGGTAGTCAGCGCCAGGTCAGTGGACGAGATCGAGAGCGTAGCAAAGAGCTTGCAATCCGAAGGATTTGAGGCACACGCAATTCCGTGCGACGTAGCCGACGAAACCAGTGTCGAGACGATGGCCCAAAAGGTCTCAGGGCTGATCGGTGACATCGACATCGTGGTGAATAATGCGGGTATCGCACGCTCCAACCCGGTCAAAGGACTCACCCTCAAGGAGTGGAATAGAATCCTTGCGGTTAATGCCACCGGAACATTTCTCTGTACCAGAGCTTTCCTGGGAGGCATGATCGAGCGAGGCTGGGGACGCGTGATCAATGTGGCATCCGTCGCGGGATTACAGGGCGGACGATACATGGCCGCATATAGTGCTTCCAAGCATGCGCAAGTCGGATTTACCCGGGCATTAGCTGCAGAGGTGGCAGACCAGGGGGTCACTGTTAACGCGATCTGTCCAAGCTACGTGGACACAGCCATGGCCGACTATGCAGTGGCCCGCATCGTAGACAAGACAGGGCTCTCTTACGAGGAAGCCCTGCAGAGTATCCTCGCTACGAACCCGCAGCAGCGTCTGATTCGCCCCGAAGAAGTGGCGCATATAGCACTGATGCTGTGCTCCAGTGACGCTGAGGGCATCAACGGTCAAGCAATTGTCATCGACGGAGGCTTAGGGGTGCACTGATTGCGTTGATATCCATGACATCAAATTTTACCGGAAGTGGTTCCACCCTGAATGAACGCTCCTGGTTCGTTCCGAACGGAAAGGGTCCAAAAATGCAGAAGCAGAGATGCGCGACGGCCATCGCGTTGGCCATGCAGGCAGCACTGGTGTTTCCACTCTCTACGGCGGCACAGCGACTGCCCCGTGCTAACCCAGAGAGCGTTGGCATGTCGTCCGAACGACTTGAGTCTTTGGATGCAGTCATGCAACGCTATATCGACGCGAACATGCTAGCGGGTAGCGTGAGCCTTGTAGCACGACAGGGAAAGGTCGTCCACCTGAAGGCTCAGGGACACCGCTACATAGAAGGGAACGAACCGATGTCGGACGATGCGATCTTCGTGATCATGTCGATGACCAAACCCATCGTGAGCACGGCGCTCATGATGCTCTTTGAGGAAGGCTACTTCCTCCTAGATGACCCGATTTCAAGGTACCTGCCGGAATTCTCTGAGAAGACAGTACTCGTCCAGACCGACGAAGGCGTCCAACGGGTACCCGCAGACAGACCCATCACTTTCCGTCACGTGTTGAGTCACACCGCAGGTGTAGACCCTGCTCGTAATTTGCTGATGCCGGAAGAACAGGCACAGTCGGGGCGTAAGGCGACGCTAGAGGAAACCATAGTTGCCCGGGCATCGCTACCACTGGCTTTCCATCCGGGAGATGAGTGGCGCTACGGCAGTTCGACCGACTACGTGGCGATCCTGGTGGAGCGGATTTCGGGGCAACGCCTTGATGAGTTTCTACAGGAGCGGATTTTCGACCCACTCGGGATGGCTGATACGCACTATAACGTACCCGCATCCAAGGTGGACCGAGTGGCCGCCGCATACAGCCCGACGGGTCCAGGTAATACGATCGAGTTGGGGCGTGCACCGGAAGCTCGCGAACCCACGTCTTACTTTGGCGGCACGGCTGGGCTTTCCTCAACGGCGCCTGATTACTTCCGCTTCTCCCAAATGATCTTGAATGGTGGAGAACTCAATGGTGTCCGTCTGCTAAGCCCGTCTACGGTCAACCTCATGATCACGAACCACACAGGTGACTTCCCTATCTACATCAAAGGCTCAGATGGGTACGGTTTTGGGCTGGGTTTCAGCATGGTGACCGATCCAGCGAAAGCCCGGCAGGCCATCACGCCAGGCACCTTCGGGTGGGGTGGAGCTTGGGGTACTGTCTTCTGGATCGATCCGACCGAAGAATTGATAACTATCCTTATGGTGCAGATCACCTCCTATCGCCATTTCAATATCCGTCAGGACGTCGCAAATATGGCGATGCAGGCGATTACCAAAAGCCTCTATGCTGGCCAACAGAAGATCCGTGGCTACAAGGAGATTCCACGGGGCCGGTAGAGCTGTTCCTGCATCTTCCATCATCACTGCGGCCAGCGTTACCTCACCTGCTGATTAGCCGCGGAATAAACTTTGTGAGCCCCTGGATGGGACCCACCTCACCACCGTAGACGTTGCCCTCAGCATCCACGGTGACTCCTTCACCCATCGATCCAAATCCTCCCATCCCCGAGGCGCGCTCCGAGACATGCTCTGGGACGAAGTACCACACTTCTCCAGTCCTAGCGCTACCTACTCTGAGTCCCTTTCTCCAGCCAGGGTTGTAGTTGTCATCTGATTCTGAGTCGATGGCGTATAGGACGTCGTTCTGATCGATGAAGAGCCCGCTGATTCGGCTGAACTGATACCACGTATCGAGGTAAGTACCTTCTTGGTCGAAGATCTGGATACGTCGATTGCCCCGGTCGGCCACAAACAGTCGCCCCTGCGAATCCATCGCCAACGAGTGTGGAGCCCTGAACTCGCTAGGCCCGTAGCCCCAGGAGCCCCAGGTTTTGATTAGTGTCCCGTCAGGAGCAAACTTGGAGATGCGACCGATGGCATTCGGTCCCGGCTCGTCCAAAAACTGAGCACCGTGTGATTCCGCCACGAAGATATCCCCGTTCGGCGCAACGAGGACGTCATTGGGGTCTGTGAAGTGTGTGGGAGGGGCACCTGTCTCACCTGGAGTGCCGAGTACGAGGAGCACTTCACCTTCCGGACTGAACTTGATGACCGAGTGCCCCTTACCTGCTGCGTTGGGGAAGCTCTGCAATTCCCTCGCATTTGCAGCGCGAGCGTCGACAACCCAGACGTTTCCTTCCCGGTCTACGTCCATTCCGTGAGGCCAGATAATAAGCCCCGCCCCGAAACTCTGAACAACATTACCATCCGGATCTAATTTGACGATGGGGTCCACGTCAGAACCAGCACACGAGTTGGTCCCGCATCGATCCCCAGCCCAGATATGCCTTCCGTCGATATCCACATTGATCGCGCTAACTGATCCCCAATTCCGGCCATCTGGGAGTGTCCCCCAATTCCGCACTGTCTCATAGGGGTTCGGGAGATAGTTCACCGGCTCAACATCAGCATGCTCGGGTGGGCCTGATGCACCACGCTGTGCCCAGACAACTTCCGGGGAAAGTGCCGATAAGGCACACACGAGTGTCACCAGAAGAAGAAGGTTGAGATCCGAAGCCTCAAGAAGTTGGCGCGTCCTAATCATCGAACACCTCAAATCATGAGATAATACAATCCCTGCACGAAAGCCGTGAAAATGTGAGCCGACCCGTACGGTCGTGCCAGATCCCCTAGTTCGCGAGGACGAGCGACCTGCCGATGAGCTTGCTTGGATCGGCGTCTGGCTTCGGAACGAACTTATCTATCCATCCGCCATCCCAACTGGCGATATAGAGGTTGCCTTCTTGGTCCACGTCGAGCTGGTGTGGCCGCGACAACCCGCCCGCAAAGCCACCCCTCGTCCCTCCGTATGCACCTAAGTAGTACTGGAGTTCGCCTTCCCGACTGTACTTGAGTATCCGATTCAGTCGAGCGGAGATCACCCAGACCGAGTCGTTCTCGTCGATGAATACGCCGACGGGATCAGAAATATCTGGCCATTCCTCAATGAATTCACCGTTCTCCGTAAAAATCTGGATGCGGTTGTTCGTACGATCACCAACGTAGACGCGGTGATCTCGGTCCACAGCGACCCCATGAACGAGGTCGAACTGTCCGGGGCCGCTCCCGAGTTCCCCCCACTCCATCACGTACTCACCATCCGCATTGTACTTGATGATACGCGAATTCCAGTAACCGTCACCGAGGTAGAAGCTGCCATCCGGGAGAAAAGCCAGCACCGCCGGATCCCCGTAGGTAAAAGGCCCCGGGTTCGGGTTTGCTCGTGCCTCTGCGCGGCTTGTCGGGTGTCCGGGATCGACAAGCCGCATCACCAACTCACTGCCATCATTAGTAAACTTGAGGATTTGCATGTTGACCCCCCTACCACCGCCGCGCTCGACGACCCATACGTGGCGCTCCGGATCATAAGGACTGATATAGACTTGGTGCGGCTTGTTCAGGATCGAGTCCCATTGCATCCATCTCTCTACGATATTCCCGTTCCGATCAACAACCACTAGGTAGTTCGTTCCGCCCTCTCTCTCCTGCCCATCCGCATTCCGGTCACCCCAAACCCCAACGATGATCCGGTCCGGGTTGTCCACCGCTACACCTGACACCTCTCCCCAAGTCCACGGCCCTTCATGATCCGGCGCTGGTTTCCACCAGTTTTCTACAGCCTCGTATTCGCCGGTCCTGTCATCCCCACCTTTCGTGATGGCTGCTTGAGATCCTGGATCCCGCGCAGCTTGGTTTTCACCGGCGCAGGCAGAAAGCACAGCCAGCACAACGATCTGGAGGGTTTCGCCGATACGTTTCAGCTTCATGATGCCTCCTGATAAAGTTGCGACCTGTCGTAGGCCTTAACTAGTCGCGCAGCCCAAAGGTCACCAGCGTATGACCGGAGATCACCGACACGTACTGCTCGCCATTCATCATAAACGTGATCGGTGCCATCACGATCTGCGCTCCGAGGCTCGCTTTCCACAACAATTCTCCAGTTCGCGCATCGAGCGCATGGAAATAACCCTCTCGGCCACCTGTAAATAACAGGTCTGAGGCTGTTGTCAGCATACCGCTATCGCTGACGTCAAATTGCCCGAACTTCCACTTCTCTTCGCCCGTTTGCGGATCGAGTGCGATCACAGCACCGTGCCCGACTTCGTCCGTCCAGTTATTGATCGGCGAGGTTCGGCCAATTCCGATTGTCGGCGCGCCTGGTACCGGCGTCAACACGCTGAAGCCGCCACCAAGAAACATCCGTCCTGGTTGATATCGGGACTCTTCTTTCTCATAAATCGTCGCGTAATCTTCCCAGGCAGACACGTAGAACAGTCCTGTCCTCGGGCTATATGAAGGCGGATACCAGTTCGTACCACCCTGATTACCTGGCCAAGTTGGTGACCCCGGCGGCTGAGGCGTCGGTATTGGTCTTCCGTTTTCGTCAAGACCGCTCGACCAGTTCACCTTCACAAATGGTGTGCCTGAGAGAAACTCTCCAGTAACACGATCAAGCACATAGAAGTACCCATTGCGGTTTGCCCAAAGCATCAGCCTAGATGGCACCCCGTTCCAGTCCATATCGGCCAGTATGGGAACCTGAACCGAGTCGTAGTCGTAGCCATCATTAGGAGTGAATTGGAAGTACCACTTCAATTCGCCCGTATCTGCGTCGAGAGCAACAACAGCATCAGAATACAAGTTGTCTCCAGGACGCTGGTCAGCATTCCAATCAGGCGCCGGGTTTCCTACTCCCCAGTACATCAAATTGAGCTCGGGATCATACGAGCCCGTGATCCATACAGGTGCGCCACCGTGCTCCCAGTCGTCACCGCTCCACGTATCGTGTCCGGGCTCGCCGGGTCCAGGGATGGTGTAGAAACGCCAAGCCTCTTCACCAGTGCCGGCATCGTACGCCACAATGAAGCCGCGAATACCGAACTCACCGCCGCCAACACCAACAATTACTTTATCTTTCACCACGAGCGGCGCCATCGTGATCGAGTAGCCAAGATTTTCGTCCCCTACTTCGATATTCCAGAGCGGTTGACCATTCGTCGCATCAAGCGCGATCAGGTGTGCGTCCAACGTGCCCATGAACACCTTATCATCGAGCACCGCCACCCCACGGTTGTTCGCACCACAGCAGATCCTCGCATCCTCAGACGGTGTGTGCCGGTAGAGCCAGAAGACCCGGCCGGTGGCGGCATCCACTGCCATAACATCATTGGGTCGCTCGGTGACATACATAATCCCGTCGACAACGATCGGGTTAGACTGCCAGGCCCCAAACACTTGATTTTGGAGCATCCATTTTAGCTCGAGGTTATCCACGTTCGCGGGCGTGATCTGGCGAAGCCCACTGTAGCGTTGACTCGAATACGTGCCGTTATACGTAAGCCAGTTCTCTGGTTCGTCTGCGGCACCTAGAACCCTATCGTATGAGACCTGAGCGCTGAGATGATCTGACGCCCAAGGCCCTACCAGAACCGATAATACCAGTAACACTGTCTGAAGCGTTTTCATCGCAGACCTCCCAGTGTAAGGAGATATCCGATGAGGTCGGCAACCTCATCACTGGAGAGCGTGGTCGGCTCCATTGTGGGGGTTTCACTTACCTCGTACTCGACCAAATCAGCCTTGATCAGTGAAAGTAGCCGTTCCTCCGAGTCAATCAGTTGCACCGTATAGGTATCCTCATTGAGCCGTCTCCCTCGGATAGTCTGCCCACCTCGTGTCACGGCTCGCACTGGTCGATTGATCGGGAGAAGGGCGCTACTTGGTTCGAGTAGAGTTCGTTGCAAGGCAGCCGGAGTTCGAACGACACCAATGTTGCTAAGATCAGGCGCGACGCGCGGGCCCCGGCCGTTCACTCGGTGACACGATGAACATTGGCCCTCACCCTCAAAAAGCATCTGGCCACGTGCCGCGTCACCGACTTTCACAGCGATGCCACTTGGATCGAAGCCCGCCCGAATGTAGGCGACGATTCCATCAAGCTCATCTTGTCGCAAATCAAGCCCAGGCATCCGCCCATTGGAAACGCCGTTGGTTATGACTAGACGAAGATCCTCGTCTGACAACGCACGGCGGAATTGTCCCAGGCGAAGATCCACGCCATCCACACCGCTGCCGCTACGTTGATGGCACAACGCGCACTCGGCGATATACACGCGCGAGCCTGCTTCAATATCCTCGCTCGTGTACTGATGGTCTGCATAAGCGCTCTGGGCCAGGCTCTGTTCAGTGGTTGTAAGCAGCACCAGGAACGCGCTGAGCCAAAAGATGGATAACGAAATAAATGAAGGCACCTGGCATCTCATCTTCAAAACCATCCCGCTCATCTAGCAACCCAGGGCGGTTTGATTAACAGTGCAGGGTCTGCATCAGGCTTGGGTACAAACTTCTGAGTACGGCCGTACTGGTTGTCTCCACCGTAGAGGTTGCCGTCGGAGTCGACCGAAAACGTATGCACCTCAAGGTATCCATCTGGCAATTCACGTGGGACAGCCCAGGTGTAGAGCCGATTACCCTCGAAATCCATCTTAACGAAGTTCACCAGGCGGCCTGCCCCGAATGTCGTGAACCAGATCGAATCGTCATTGACGATTATATCCAGAGTCAGACCAAACCCTCCCCAAACGTCAACAAACTCCACTTCCGCTGGATCATCGGTGGTGCGGAATACGTTGACCCGCCCACCCGACCGATCTAGAGCGAAAATCAGGCCTTCAGGCCCAACGCCCAGGGCGTGGATGCCATTGAATTGGCCAGGTCCTTCACCAAAGCCACCAAACTCCGAGATGTAATTCCCATCCGCATCTAGGATGATCACGCGATGGTTATCGAGGCCGTCAGCGACCAGGATCCTCCCATCCGGCAAGAATGCTACATCCTGCGGACGCCCAAAATGAGTTTCGTCATCTCCGGGAACGTTCTTTTCACCTAGAGTCTTGAGCAGTTCACTTCCATCATTGGAGAACACATAGATTTGATGGAAGGTCTCGTTAACGAGCCATACTCGGCGCTCAGGATCGTATGGGTTGATGCGGAGCCTGTGGGGCCCAGGCCCCTCCGAAGGGAACGCGATTGGCCCGTCAAGGCGGAGCGTGACGGTTCCTTCACACAGGTAGTCCCACTGGTCCCACATCTCTCTTACATTGCCATCAGCATCGAGCGTGTAAAGACAGTGCTCCCAAACCCGCAAATCAGTAGCAAATAGAACGTTGATACCGATAGATCCAGCAAAACCGGAAAACTCTGCAGGAATCGGGTCAGGAAGGCGGGTTTCACCGCGCTGGGCAATGAAGATTCGGTTTGGCGATTCGGCGAACACACCTGAGCTGCCACCGAACGCAAAACCGTCTTCCGCAAACGGCTTGTGCCAGCCACGGATGATGTTGTAGGGGCTGGGTCCAACGGGCCCCTCCTCTACATCCTGAGCAACAAGTACCGATACCTGTCCAGCAAGCATCAGAATCACCGCCGAGGTCACCAGGTTTCTCGAGATCTGAATCATCAAAATTTCCTGCAATAAAGGAGTTGGGCGAAGAGACGTACGGACCATTCAAACAGACGCTACTTCAGCGCAGCTACCGTGGCAAATTGGCTATGGTAGTGACGGGGAGTTGCAAGCCATGAGTAGTCGAGGCGGCATTGTCCTCCCCCTCCCCGCAGGCCAATCGCCAACCTAGTTTGCTCGAACACCACAATACGGCGGCTAGAACCGCTCTTGTACTGCTCGCATCCAGGAAACACCCACATGACACGCCCTACCCTGTTAGCTCAACTGACCACGACTCTGCCGGCTCTCGCTATCGCGGCCACCCTTGTAGCCATTACAGCAGCGTCCGCCGCCGCTCAGTTCCCTCCCGCCACAGACGATCAGCGCACCGCAGGTGCGATGGTCGCCGAAGTCCGCTTCGGCTCGGAGGAACTCGTCATCCCCCGAGGTGAGATGGTCACACTGATGACTGGCCTCTATGATGCGAACGGCAACGTGGTCGAAGGTGCTGTTGCAATCGTCATGACCAGCGGCAACGTGAGCCCGCGCTTCGCATCGATCACGGGGCAACGGGTGGAGCTGACCGGAGAGCTGCCAGGTGAAGGCACACTCTCGGCCATCGTGATGGTGCCGCTTGATCAGGGGAGCGTGCGCGGCACTGCTGGAGCAAGCCAGCTAGGCCAGATCCCGGTGCGCGTGCTCGACTATCCCGCCGCATTGATCGCTATTGCCGAGCCCTCGCACACAGTCTACACGGGCACGTCAGTCCAGATGGCAGCTCAGGTGATGACAGTGAATGGCACGGAGCACTCGACCGCCACAATTGCTTGGCGTTCCTCGGCTCCCTCCGTCGCAATGGTTTCAGGCGGCGGCATCCTCACGGGTGTCTCCGCAGGTAGTGCAACGCTCAGGGCCCAGACCGAGGGTGGCATCTCAGCCGAGTATACGGTCAGCGTCGTCGCGAACCCAGTAACATCGATTTCGATGTCACCTTCCTCGACGCAGACCCGTCGAGGTGACGTCGTCGAGTTCGACATCGTTGCCCGCGACGCCGACGGTAATGTAGTCACGGACATCGCGCTTGACCTAGCGGTTTCGGGACTCCAAGGCACGGGTGGATTCGTGTACGACGACGGCACCTTCGTTGCTGAAGAGACGGGCGCGTACCGTGTCATTGCGAGCACTGGCTCCGCTTCCGCTGCTTCCATCGTCGAGGTAGACGAGCGAGCCGGGCCGGTCGAGGTCGAGTTCCTTGATCACGGAGTGCGCGCTGAAGTCGCCACGTCCGACCTGTGGGTCTTCGAGGGTGCCGACGGCGAGGACTACGCGTATACCGGCACGCACTCGCGGGGCGGCGGTGAGCGGATGTTTGTCTGGCACGTCACGGACCCGACGAACATCAGTCTGCTCGATTCCGTCGTTGTCGATGCACGTGTCGTGAACGATGTAAAAGTCAATGAAGATGCCAGCTGGGCAATCATCACGCGCGAAGGCGCGAGCACACGTAGAAACGGCATCGTGGTGCTCGATCTCGCAGATCCTGCCCATCCCACGATTATGGCTGAACTGACCGACCAACTCACGGCCGGTATCCATAACGTCTGGATCATGGGGGATGTCGTGTACGCGGTGAACGACGGTACGAATGCCATGAACATCATCGACATGAGCGACCCGGCGAATCCGACTCATGCCGGTCGCTACGAAATCAAGCCGGGTGACCAAAGTAAGTCACTCCACGACGTCTGGGCTGAAAACGGATACGCGTATCTGTCGTACTGGGATGATGGACTGGTCATTGTCGACGTCGGCGCCGGTACACACGGTGGGACCCCCACAGAGCCAGTCTTCGTGTCGAGCATCAAGTATCCCGAGGGTAACACGCACGTCGCCTGGCGTACGAGGGACTACGTCTTCCTCGGCGATGAAATAGGAACTTCGGACGGCATGCGCGGCTTTATTCACGTAATCGACGTGAGCGACATCGACAATCCCAGGCAGGTCGCCAAGTATGACCTACCCGAGGCCGGTGCCCACAACGTGTGGATCGAAGATGATGTCCTGTACATCGCCTACTACCAGGGCGGGCTGCGCATCGTCGATGTAAGCGGCACCCTCCGAGGTGATCTGTACCGTCAGGGCCGGGAGATCGGGTTCTTCCGCACGGAAGCCGCCGAGGGCGAGGGGCTCCAAGCCAACAGCGCGAACGCATGGGGGCCACAGCCGTTCAAGGGCAGCCTGTTCGTGAGCGACATGACGAGTGGGCTGTGGGTGCTGAAGCATGCTCGGCCGAGGCCGGTCACGTTCTGATGACGAACTGGGTGCTCATCGTCGCCGGGCTCCTGATTGCGGGTCCGGCGACGGCCCAGTCGCACCCCAATTACTGGGCGTACGTCGCAAACGAGTCGTCGGATATCGTCTCGCTCGTGCGCTTCGACGGCCGCGAGGTCGTCGAGGAGAAGGCGATCCCCGTCGGATTCCATCCCGCAGACCTCGACGGAGCGCACGGTATCACCATTTCACCTACCGGCTCGCACTGGTACGTGTCGATCGCACACGGTCAGCCGTATGGGCAAATCTGGCAGATGGAGACCGGAACTGACCAGTTCGTCGACTCAGCCCTCGTCGGCCTCTTCCCTGCCACCATGTCTCTGACCCCCGACGGGGCGACTCTATTCGTTGTGAACTTCAACCTGCATGGGGATCATGTGCCGAGTTCTGTATCGGTTGTCTTCGCGCCCGTCATGGAAGAGATCACGCAGATCGAGACGTGCATCATGCCGCACGGCAGCCGGGTGAGCAGTGATGGTAAACGACACTACTCGACCTGCATGATGTCCGATCAACTCGTCGAATCGAGTGTGGTGGACATGGGTGTCGAGCGTAGGATGGTGCTGACCGGCGGAAAGGAACACGTAATACCCGCTGATCGTTCATCGGCCAGCATGGACATGGCATCAGGTGAGATCTGTAAGCCTACCTGGGTCCTGCTCTCTCCCGATGACACTCACATCTACGTACCGTGCAACGGCCGAGGGGATGTGCTCGAAATCGATGCCGAGTCGATGGAAGTACTCCGTCGCTTCCCGACCGGAGCCGGGCCGTACAACGCGGACATCACTCCGGACGGCGGCACCCTCATCGTCACGCTGAAGGGAAGCCAGGCCGTAGCGATCTTCGACCTGGAGACCGGTCAGGAAACCCGAATCAAGACGACACAGCCTCTGACGCATGGGGTGTCGATTACGCCGGATGGGCGGTTTGCGTTTGTGTCCAACGAGTCAGTCGGCGCAACACGCGGGACCGTGGACGTGATTGAGATCGCTGCTCGGCAGATCGTCGCCTCCACTGAGTTACACTATCAGCCGGGTGGTGTGGCGGTGTGGAAGATGGAGGGTGGAGGGTAGGTCACGGAGCACTTGCCGTCGAAGTCGAAAAGAAGTGCGGGGCGCATGCTGGCCCAACCGCCTATAAACTCAGTTCCGTGAAGAGTTCTTTGAGTCGATTGGCGACCAGCTGATCTTCACCCGGACGGAGCTGACGGGTGCGCACGGTCGTGCCGTCGTAGACGATGCTTGGCGTACCCTCACGCAGGATCCGTTTGAAGTCACGCGGCTCTATCGGGATCACTGACTGATCCCATTCAAGGTCGACATCCGCATAGCCACCATTGTTCATCGCGTACCGCGCGACCACCCCTGGCACGCCAGCCAACTCTTCCGTGAGCCACTGAGCTCGGTCATTCCAACCTTTGATTTCAGCTATCTGGTCTATACGGACTGCCCGCTCGAGAGCAACCACAAGGGCTATAATCTCCTCCTTCCCAATCTTCATGCCGCGCCCGATATAGTCGTTGGGCGCGTTCTGTATGCGGGCTGCCTGAATGAGGTCGGCCCGGCCCGCCAGGATTCCGGTGGATTGAGGGGCCAGGATCCCCTTCCCACCACTGACCACGACGAGATCGGCGCCAAGATCGATGAACCGTCTGAGGTTCTCCCAAGGCGGTAGATCAGAGGCCATGTCGACCATGACCGGTACATCGTGCTGCTTACCGATGCGGATCATTTCTTCAGGCAGAATCACCGTGTCGGGTGTCGGCGATGAACGCTCCATAGACCTCGGCGGAGCAATCGGACTCCCTCGCTCAATCGCGGACAATGCCGCAAGCATCGCGACCGAACCATCGATTCGGCTGACGAATTCCTCCCGAGAGTCTACGTACACGTTGGTCATCCCGGCCGCACGGTAGGCGTGGTCGTAGCTGAACCGATGGGGGGTCTGGATCAGACAGTTGCGGCGCGCCCACGTTACGTCGGGCAGGGCTCGAATCCGATCCATGTCGGTACCGGTCAGGCAAGCCGCAGACCCCAATAGCAGAGAGGCAAAGCCGCCTGATGTAACGATCGCTGCTTCGGCACCCATCAGGTCGGCGACGCGCGCGCCCGCGGCCTCGGTCAGTTCGTTCATGTCGACGAAGTATTCATTGGCTTCGACGATCGCTTCCAGAACCTCCGGTGGCATCCGTGAGCCACCCATCGTTGTGATGTGTTCGTGCGCGCCAATATGAGGGCGAACCCCCAGCAGTCGTGTGTAAATGTTGTCTTCCAGATTCGCCACTGTGTTGGGTCGGCCACCGAACGCCGACCCGTTGAACGAGGACTCACGCATGAGGTCGTCGGTACATCCAGAAGCACCCAAGGCACCGGCAACCCCGGCTGCGGCTCCTGCCCCAAGGAACGCTCGTCGTGTGACCGGCAAAGTCGAGGAGTTGGGACGATCATCGGGCGAGGTCATAGGCTTCTCCGGTTCGGCTACATCCCCAGACAGTGGGCAGATCAACGTAGTGGCGCTCCTCATCACCTGACAGCAACAGGTGCACGCGTTGCCCGAAGGAAACAGCACCCTAAGATGAATCCCTAGCCTCAACCCTCGGAGGTACCCGTGACTCTGTCTCGCCGTGAGTTCATCAGCGGAGTATCCGCCGCCGCCGCACTTTCCGGAGTCTCTCCAACCTCGCTTTCGGGAGTGCAGCCGCGCGCGGTGGCGGTGGGCAGCGATGACCCCCTAGGGGTGCGATCTGATTTTCCGGTGGTAGAACAGTCGGTCTACCTCGACTCGGCATACATCACACCGTCTCCGCTCCAAGCCGTGGAAGCTGCTCAAGCGTTCGCGGAGGCTAAGGCTCGGGATCCTGTAAGCCTGGGTGGCATGCTGCAGGAGACGAATCTCATGCGGCAGCGCTTCGCGACCCTTGTTGGCGCAACCGAAGTGGAGATCGGGGTCCTTTTCGCGACGAGCGACGGCGAGAACATAGTCTCACGAGCGCTGGACTTGGAGCGGGGGGACAACGTCGTCATCGATGATCTCCACTACGACACGACATATCTCCTCTACCAGCAGTTGGCAGAAAGACAGGGGCTTGAGGTGCGCATCGTAAAGAGTGAGGAGGGGCGCGCACCCGTCGACGCATTCTCTGAGCATATCGACGAGCGGACACGACTAATTTCCGTCGCATGGGTTTCCCACCAGAACGGTTTCCGGCACAACCTGGCTGGGCTGGCGGATCTCGCCCATGCCCACGAAGCGTACCTATATGCAGACGCTATTCAGGGAATCGGAGCACTGGATATCGACGTTCGGTCGACGGGCATAGACTTCCTCACCGCAGGCACATACAAATGGCTCCTTGGCGGGTATGGCGTTGCTCCGTTCTACGTCAGAGAGGAACTGCTCGAGCGCATCGGGACGGATCGATTCGGCTCACTGAATATCGCTGAAGAACTCGGCGAACATCGCTTTCGCGTCTATGACGATGCGCGCAAGTACGGATATGCGACCATGGGCTTCGGCTCGATCTTCCAGCTACGAGCGGCGCTCGACTACCTCCTCACGGTGGGTGTTCCGAATATCGAGACGCACACGGTGGCCCTTGCACGGCGGCTCAACACAGGACTCGTTGGCCAGGGCCACGATGTGTGGACCCCTGCGGATAATCGCTCGCCGATCGTCACGTTCCGTCATCATCGGGATATCACCCTGGTGCGGAGCACACTTGAGGACGCCGGGATCCGGATCAGCTTCAAGGCGGAAGGAAAGGAACTTCGGGCGGGTATCGCGCTCTTCAACAACTCCGACGACATCGACAAGCTTCTGGACGTAACAGGCACTTGGGCCTAGGCAAACGTCCTCTCGGGCGACGTCATTCAGAGGCATCCTTATTACACTCTACAGGCTCTGCAGCTTCAGCGTTTTGGTCCAAAGACAAGCACACCCGAGCTAGCTCTCTATCTTCCGCCAAGTCAGTGTGCCTGTCGTCTGTCCTTGCACGTTCTTCAGAGACAGCTTGAGCAAGCCGTCATCTGTGAACTCGAAGTATCGGATGTTGTCTACCCCAGGCCAGCTCGCCCGCGTTGGTGAACCCTCGACATGGTGGATGACGATTCCGTTCGGTAGGTCAAAGCTCACTTTCCCCCAGTAAGCAAAGCCAGCCTGTACACGTTCACTCGACTCCCGAGCGCGAGCCGGCAGGTCTTTGGGCATTCCGATGGCTGACATATTGTCGTGCTCGTCGTACATGATCCTTCCCACGTAGTTCATGTCGACCACTTCGCCGTCCGGACGGAAAGACTCGTAGATCACCAATTCATAGTGCCCCACAAACTGCTCCTTGATGGCCTCTAAATCATCTGTCGTCGCATCCTGCACAGTAGTGCAAGCAGGCGCTCCGATGGCGAGAGCCAGCGCCACCAGCAACAGAAACATTCTAGTCTTCATCAACAGTTCTCCGCTGAAGTCTGGTGCAACGTCCCTGTCT
>DCAD01000041.1:69455-71252 GCA_002311875.1 Gemmatimonadales bacterium UBA1142
CCCATGACATTCGTTCCATGATCGGCCCTCATCGCTCCCTGTCCCTCCTGGCCACCGCCAGCCTCGTGCTCCTCACCGCTTGCCGTGCACCCGACACGCCGCCCGCTGACTTCACGGTCGTCGAGTCGAGCATTCTCGACCTCCAGGCTATGATGGACGCGGGCAAACTCACGTCCCGCGATCTCGTAACAGCCTATCTCACACGCATCGCGCTCTACGAGGACCACCTCAATGCGGCAGTCTCCGTGAACCCGAACTCACTCGCTGAGGCGGAGGTGCTCGACGCGGAGCGTGCAGCAGGCAACGTGCGCGGCCCGCTGCACGGGATCCCGGTCGCACTCAAGGACAACATACAGACGACGCACCTGCCCACGACCGGCGGTGCTCTGGCATTCGCGGACTACGTGCCGCCGTACGAGGCGACATTGACCCGCAACTTACGCGACGCGGGAGCGATCATCATAGCGAAAGCTGGCCTCACCGAGTTCGCCAACTTCATGGCTGGCCCTCCAAATCAAATGCCAGGAAACTACAACGCGCTAACGGGCTTTGGCTTCAACCCGTACGACCCGAGACGTGATCCACGCCGCGGCCGCTCCGACGGCCGCCCGGTCCTGAGCACGGGCGGCTCGAGCTCCGGCATCGGGACGGCGGCCAGCTTCTGGCAGGGTAATGTCGGCACGGACACAGGCGGCTCAATCATCAGCCCATCGAACGCAAACATGCTCGTGGGAATCCGGGCCACGCTCGGGCGTATCAGCCGCTGGGGCATCGCGCCCGTGACGCTCGATCACGACATGGCCGGCCCGATGACGCGCAACGTTGCTGACGCAGCGATCATGCTCGGCGCACTCGAGGGGATCGAGCCTGACCCGAACGACCCGGCGAGTGGGGTGTGCGAGCCTCTCACGGACGGGGACTACACGCCGCATTTAAGGAGAGATGGGCTCGCGGGCGCACGCATCGGGATCCCCAGGGCGTTCTACTACGAGCCGATCACGCTGGAGGGCCGGTCTATCGGTGGCCTCGATGAAGAGGAGGCTACGCTCATGGAGGAGGCGATCGCAGCCCTGGTGGCGGCCGGCGCTGATATCGTCGACCCAACCCCCGTGCCGAGCCTCGTCGACCCAGACCCGGAAAGAAACTTCGCAGCATGGGACATCTGCGTCCGGGGTGACCAGGCGAAGGGTTCCGACTCAGACTGCACCGTGAACTTTAAGTACGGCATGAAGAGGGACTTCAACGCGTGGCTCGCGAGCCTTGGCGCGTCGGCACCAGTGCAGTCGCTCACTGAGCTGCGCGAATGGAATCTGGCTCATCGGTCGGCAGGCTCGATGAAGTACGAGCAGTCCCGCTTCGACATCTCCGACGAGATGGACATCCAGGCGGACCGGGCCCGAAACGAGGCGGACATGGAGAAGGACAAGCTGCTCAGCCTCACCCGCGGTATTGAGGCAGTCCTGGAGGTGCACGACCTCGACGCAATCCTGACGCCGGGAAGTCGCGGCGCGGGACTCGCGGCACGGGCGGGCACCCCCATCATCGTAGTCCCCTTCGGCTTCGTCGCCAACGACGGAGGTCCGCCGTTCCCCGAGGAGTTCGAGGCGCGGCCAACACCGTTCGGCGTGGGCTTCAACGGCGCGGCTTGCAGCGAGCCGCGCTTGATCGAGATCGCGTACGCCTTCGAGCAAGCGACGCGTCGGCGGGTCGCGCCGCCGCTGTTCCGATGACCAGCCACAGGCGGCTGGCATGAATCGCCGTGATGCGATCCGTACCGCCGCTGCGGCCGCCACCGGC
>DCAD01000056.1:0-13840 GCA_002311875.1 Gemmatimonadales bacterium UBA1142
CTCGAAGTAGCTGCACGGAACAGAGGAATAACCGCACAGAATGGAGATGGATCTCCTAGGTTGCATGAATACGCTTGGTTCGATCAGTTATTCCCGGTACCCATATTTGGTGCGGATCCCCCTGCTCTACCCGTTACAATCCCATTGCTGCGTAAGTAGATAGACTGGGATTTAACGCTGTAAGCGGGTAGATCTCAGCTTACGGACCAGGCCACATCAGACAGGATCGCGTACCGGTAGCAGCTAGCTTCCCGAGCTACCTCCAACAGGGGTGCATAACTCAATCAGGATCCCTGACGGGCAACGAATATATGAGACCGTTTGCCCCCGGGGCTTTTTCTTTGGTGCCTCGAGTTCCATGCCACCAGCCTTGATCGCACTCGCATGAGTACTTTGAACATCCTCTGAAACCAATGCTATCTCGGTACCAAGTGGTTTATCAGAATCCGAAGCACTGATATATCCCGCAGATAGATTTGACTGCCCTAGCTCGTGAGAGGCAAAAGCCAGGGTGGTTTCACCGGTTTCTAGCTCACCGTAGCTGTTTTCTGGTGTACGAAATCGACGAGCGATGCCGAATGCATTCTCGAAGAACGCAAGGGCTTTCTCAACATCTGCAACGTAAGTGATTGTGTACCCAAGCTTGACCACCAATGGCCTCCCTTTTCAGCATATCTATGAGAGCCGCGAGAGATCCTACATGCGCATAAGATGCTCTCCGCTCTTCAAACCCGCGCTAGCGAAGTCGTGAAGCACGCACTGAAAACCCAATCGTGTGCGTGCGCAGGAACGGGCATTCCGGTGTAGGTTCCAGGTACAACCTACGGCCTTCCAAGGGAGAGTGAGGTGGCCGCCACATGACCACTTGGCTTCGAAGACACATCCGATGGAGGTTCAAGATTCGAAGGAGACTCTTCGGTGACCGTGCTGTCGACCACCTGTTGTCCTTTTACCGAAAAATCTTTGGTCAGAGATTTTTCGATTGGATTTCAGAAATCGAGTCGTCCGGGGAGTAGAGGCTTTACACCATAAACCAACCATAATGAAGAGAATCCAACATGAAACATTTCACTAAGCTCCTCGCGGTCAGCGCCTTAGGATTGGTTTTCTTAGGCACCACGCTAGAAGCGCAGACCCTCGATCCGATCGGCACCTACGACGTATCGATCAGCGCGGACTTTGACGGGACGATCATGGAACTCTCGGGCACCATGATGTTCGAGAATTCCGATGACGGACTCGCTGGATCAATCGAGGTGGAGGTTCCGGGTGCGCCGGCCTCAGGTCCTGGTCAGCTGTCTAATATCATGGTTGAGGGCATGGGGATGACGTTCAGCGTAGACGCAGAAGGAATGATCGTCGCATTCCAGGTCAGGTTTGGGGATGCCGGATTCAGAGGCACATTCGATCTAGGCGGATTTGGTGGAGGGACGATCACGGGGGTGAAGCGTTAAGCGTCTGCATTGCCATTGATCATCGCCTCGTGTACTCCATCGGAGGAGCTTACCGATGCAATCCACCTTGAGTACCGGACAACGGGCAATTCAACTCGAATCCGCTTCTGTCCTCCTAGGGTTACCCCTCGGCACACTCATGCTCAGCGCCTGCCTCTTTCTTCTTGGCGCCACTCACGCGGTGATCGCACAAGATTTTCCTCCTCTGACGGCACAAACCGAGTACGAGCGATGGCAGACTGAGCTTTCGAACTGGGGTCGATGGGGTCCAGATGACGAGATCGGTGCCTTGAACCTTATCACTCCGGAGAAACGTCAGGCGGCAGCGGCACTTGTGGAGGAAGGGATCACAGTCTCACTCGCCAGAACTGCGGATAGAGACACAAGTGAAGACAACCCCTGCCCCATCAATTGGGAGATGCTAAATGCGAGCCCCCGCGGTGCAAGTGACCGGGTGAGCTATCCATGTATTCACGGTCTCGGCACGACTCATATCGACGGTTTTGCACACCGTTTTTTCGGTGGCAGAATGTGGAACGGATACCCCATCTCTGAATTCGTCACCATGGAGGAAGGTGCGCTAAAGAACGCAGTCCTCACGATGAAGGATGGTATAGTGACTCGTGGGGTGCTCTACGACATCCCGAAACTCAAAGGGGTAGACTACCTGGAGCCTGGGACCCGGATCACGGTAGAGGATCTGGAAGCCTGGGAGGAACAGTCCGGTGTTCGCGCAGGCCCAGGTGACGCAATGCTGCTCCGGTGGGGTCGCTGGGCGATGCGTGAAGCCGTTGGACCATTCGATACGTGGGAGCAGGCCGCGGGTCTCGACAATTCAGTGATCCCATGGCTGAAGGAGCGAGACATCGCAATCCTCGGATGGGAGACTCCGGGATACACCCCACGGCCCGCTGGCGATCTGCCAACGCTTGCCTTGCACGATTTCGCCTTGACGATGCTGGGCATTCACCTCCTTGACCGCGCCGACCTAGACGCATTGGCCGAAATGGCAGCGGACCAAGAGCGCTGGGAGTTCATGCTCACTATTGCACCCTTACCTATACCGAACGGCACTGGATCACCAGTGAACCCAATTGCAGTGTTCTGAGCGAGTGGAAAAACTGAATCCGCATAAGTTGCGGTCCCGCGGGCCGCAGAGCAGAATTGGGACATGAAGAAAAGGCTGTTACCCGGGCTTAGTCTTGCTGTCGTCCTCTCTTCGGCAGGTTTGTTTTCTGCGGTCGAAGCCCAGGAACCGGAGAGATCCCAGAGATGGAATCCCGACTGGGAACCACCCAGGACCGCCTGGGGTCACCCGGATCTCCAAGGCAACTGGAGTAACGCCACGCTCACCCGCTTCGAGCGAAGGCGAGGGGCAGGTCCGGTCTATACGTGGGAGGAAGTCGATCGCATCGAAGGTGGTGAACAGATGCGGGTCCAGGCGGGATTCGAGTCGAGTGAGCCGGGTCGCCCGGTACTCGAGGTGGGAAGAAATGTCGGTTCATATAACCAGATCTATTTTGATCGTGGTGATCGGGTGGCGGTCGTGAACGGTGAACCCAGGACCTCGCTTATCACCTTTCCCTCGGATGGACGCATCCCCCCACTCTCACCGGAAGGCCGGACACGCAAACAAGAGTACGACGACTTTCGATCCCAGTTCGGTCGGTACGACCATCCGGAACTTCGCCCATTGGCCGAACGTTGCGTCGTCTATTACGCCTCAAGCCCAACGGGAGTCCTTGGACCCCCGATGACGCCTACCCAGGGGTACAACAACAATTTCACGATTGTGCAGAATGCCGATCATGTGGTGATCAGATCAGAAATGATTCACGATATCAGGATCGTGCGACTCGGTGAGCCTGTTCCATTGCCGGATCATATTCGACCTTGGTTTGGTGACTCATGGGGCCATTGGGAGGGCAACACCCTTGTCGTCGAGACCACCAACATCCGCCTCGATCAAGGTCCTTATGAGGAATCCAATAAGATCCCGCATTCTGAGGACGCAAAGGTGATCGAGCGATTCACCCGGGCTGATGATGACACGATCCTCTACGAGTTCGAGGTACATGATCCGAGGACCTACACGGAGGTATGGGGGGGTGAGGTTCCCTGGGTGAAGTTCGACCAACAGATCCTCGAATACGCTTGCCACGAGGGGAATTATGCACTTTCAAACGTCCTGAGTGGCGCACGTTACCAGGAGAGGACCATAGGGCAGCGTCAACCTGACGCCCTCAAGCCTATCGGATAGGGTTCGAGCGCTTGTGAGCGCTAGCTAGCGCTCGAGTCAAGTGATTTTCAGACCCCTTCTCAGAGTTAACATACGCCCATCCAACAACGGGGGATCCATGAAGAACCTGATGCGATACGCATTCCTAAGCGTCGTGTTCGTTGCGACCGCGGTAACAAGCGTACAGGCTCAGGGCATCCTATCTATCGAGCAAGTCAAGGATGGCCTCTACACCATCAGTGGTAGTGGTGGAAACGTCGGTGTTCGGGTTACCACAGAAGGGGTGATCCTGATCGATGACAAATTTCCGCAAAACTTCGCCGAGATTCAGGAACTGGTTAGTCAGGTGAGCGATCAACCGGTGAGATACGTACTCAACACGCATCATCACGGGGATCACTCAGGTGGCAACATCGAGTACATCAATATTTCCGAGATCATTGCTCACCAAAACGCTCGGGATAACATGGTAAGAGGCAACCAGGACGCCCCACCAAGGCTGGTCTTCACCGATCAGACTGCTGTCTATCTTGGTGGAATTGAAGTCCGAGCGTTCTATATGGGCCGTGGACACACAAATGGTGATGCGGTGATCTACTTTCCCGACCTCCAGACGGTTCATGGAGGCGACCTACTGCACACTATCGCGCCATTCATTGACTACGCGAATGGCGGTAGCAGCAAGGGTTGGGTCAGTACTATGAATAACATCCTGTCACTTGACTTTGACACCGCGATCCCGGGTCATGGTGATGTCATGAACCGTAACGATGTCGTCGCCTTCAGAAATCAGATGGAAGCAATTCGCGCTCGAATGGCGGCACTCATCAGATCAGGCATGCCAAAGAGCGAGGCTTCTGAACGCATCCGCACTCCAGACCTGAGCTGGACCATGCAGGCAGATGGCCTCTTTATGCAGAGAAGCGTTCCCGGCTTCTATGATGAGATCGCCGCTGAGCTCGGTAGGTAGGCACTGGGCTGCACTGTGATCACACGAATTCTTCTTTGCTCTTCAATCGCTGTGCTGTTGGCGAACTCCAGCAGTGCCGCGCAGGTCAAGGAATACATCCCGGTTTCCGAGGAGATGCTTCGGAATCCAGCGCCAGGTGAATGGTTGAACTGGAGAGGGACGGACAATGCGTGGGGTTATAGTCCGCTTGATCAGATCACCTTGGACAACGTTGGAGAACTTCAGTTGGTCTGGTCGTGGGCCATGGACGAAACGGGTTCACAGGAGGCCGCTCCATTAGCACATGACGGTATCCTATACGTCCCAAATCCACGTGGTGTGATACAGGCGCTAGATGGTGCCACAGGTGATTTGATTTGGGAGTATCGACCTGGTATCACGCTGCGAGTCGATGGGACGCGGACTTCTGATAATACTGGACTCCCAGCTAATGCCCGCGCAGGTGTTGGGCGAGGAGTTCAGAAGAACATCGCTATCTACGGCGACATGATTTACGCAGCTACGGGAGACGCCAGTATTGTAGCCGTGGATGCACGCACTGGAAGAGAGGTGTGGAAAACCGCAGTAGCCGATCCGAGCCTGGGTTACTTCTATGTAGCGGGCCCTATCGTCGCTCACGGCAAGCTCATTACCGGCATCAGCGGATGCGAACGCTACAAAGACGATGTTTGCTTCATTACCGGTCATAATGCGGTCACCGGGAAAGAACTGTGGCGCACATCCACGATTGCGCGTCCGGGCGAACCGGGCGGGGATACCTGGGGCGATCTGCCTTTACGGTTCAGGGCAGGCAGTGATGCCTAGATCGCTGGTAGCTATGACGCAGAAACAAATCTGGTCTACTGGGCAACCTCTCAGGCAAAACCGTGGGCAAGAGCAGTACGTGGTACGGCCAGTGACGCGCTCTACACAAACTCGAGCCTGGCCCTTGATCCAGATACCGGAGAACTCGTCTGGCATTACCAGTATCTGCCGGGCGAGACCCACGACATGGACGAGGTGTTTGAGAGTGTTCTGATCGACCTCGACGGGCGCAGGTCGCTGTTCAAGATGGGCAAGCTGGGGATTCTATGGCAGTTGGATCGTACCACCGGAGAATTCATCAACACGACTGATATCGGTTATCAGAACATCCTCTCCGTAGATCCCAAAACCGGCGAAGTCAGATACCGCCCTGGAATGATCCCCGAGATCGGTGTTGAGATTGAAATGTGCCCCAGCACATCGGGATTCAAGAGTTGGCGTGCGATGGCCTTTAGCCCCCTAACCAATGCACTGTATATCCCACTAACCCTTAATTGTGAATTGGCACCCCCGCAGGACCGCAACTTAGTCGGAGCTATCGGATCCGACGCGCAAGAAACTCTTGCTAGTCGTGCGAGGAGTCAGAGATACCGAGAAGTGGTAGTGGGTGATTATCCACCACCCTCCTGGGGATCTAGCCGAAGTAAATATCTCGGAGGAAACCCGGTCAGAATACGAAATACGATGCCAAGGCTGTGTTCGCGATCAACACGATCATGCTCTTCAGACGTTACAGGTACTGCTAGGTAGGCTTCTTTAACACCATCCAAGGCAACTTGCACACTCGGATTCTCTAGAGCCCGTCCATACCATGCTCGAGGCCAGTGGTTAACGGCTACGAAGAGCTGGCCATCGCTCTCAAGGCGTGCCAGAACTCGGTCGTGCATGGTGTCATCCTCATCCGCTGTAGTGATAACTAGCGTATTTTCTCCTGAAGGCTGAAAATAGCCGAGCAAGGACTCAAACGTTGCTATAATCCCTATGTAAATGAGCAATAAGAGCACGATCAGCTTTATGACTTTCATTATAGGGCTCCAAGGGCTAGATGGACCCCACCCATCCCCAAGACGGTAGCAAACATATGCGAGACCTCTTCATCCTTCTTACGGCCATACTCTTGATAGCTCCAGACTCAACTGAAGCTCAAGGTCTGACTGATGTGACAACCAGTATACGTGATGGAGGTGGATGGGTGGCAATGGCCATCGAAGGTGGAGAGGGCTCCTACAGCAGTGTGCGCCTGCCAACCTTGAACCTGAAGCTCAACGGATGTGTGACCGTATGGGACAAGCTGTCTGGAAGCTGGGAGATTGAAGCCACGGAAACCGTGACCGGTACCAAACTACTCCTCTCGGCCGAACCCGGAGTCGGTGTTCCATTCTCCCATCAGTTTGGAGTGCAGGCACAGGTTGACGTCTCATTTCGCTGGAGCGAACCCGGTGACACCACGCTCTTGCTCTGGGTTGGGCTCACCTTCGATGCGGATGGCGTGGACGAAGTGTGTGAACCACGGCGCGAGCCGCCCATAGGATGACGCGGCGCTCTTAGTGCGACGACGGAGTGCTACAACTCCTCAACCCGATTAGCTCTCACGATCCCAACCGGTGGCGTCAATGTCTGCGCCTCTGCTGGGCGTTGTTGAATTTGGCGGACCACATCCATGCCTCTGACGACCCGTCCGAATGCTGCAAACCCCTGCTCGTCTGAATTACGGAGACCTCCGTAGTCCAGAGAAGATTGCTCCCCCAAGCAGATAAAAAAGCTTGAAGTGGCGCTGTCCGGCCGACCACGTGCCATCGATATGGTCCCATCTTGATGACGGATTCCCGTGATGTTCGTGCGCTCTAAGGGAATTGGAGAAAAACTCTCAACGGATCTCGTGGAATTGATCCTTGCCTGGATCACTTCGATCCGGATGTTGTCGTTCGGTTGATTGTCAGGATGTACAGTACGATAGAAGCCACCCCCGTTATAGAAGCCTCCATCGGTGTAGCGGAGGAAGTTAGACGCGGTGATCGGTGCCCTAACCGTGTCGACTTCGATTTCGATTTCCCCGAACTCGGTCGAAATCGTCACCCTTGGAAGCTCTTGCGCTGCCAGGGTAGGTACGAAGGTGCCGAACACTAGGATAAAGAATCGAAAGAACTTCCCGGTCTCGTTCACGTGTCTGGCTCCAGCGGCTCGGGAGTACTTCGATGATTCTGCCGCTTAGCTACGCTCACCCGCAACTGAACTCAGTTCAGGATAAGAATTAGGGATAGAAGAATGTTTGTTAGAAGGAGTGATCCAAAGAATTCTTTGAGCTTCATGTCCATGTTCGTCCTCATGTAGTGAATTGGTGCCTAAGTATGCAGAAGACGACACGGGGTTCCAAAAACACTGTTGCAAGCTGAGCCAGGAGCTTCAGATGCAGAGAGGGGTACTGAAGATCAGTCCCTGTGTCTGCAATTTTCCCTCTTCGCCGACCAGCAGCACATAGGACGCGCTGGCTAATCGTTAATACGATCGCACCGATGATAATAAGAATCGTCCTCGTACCGGTGACCTGTGTACTTCTATGGGTCTCATCCGGCTGCTCATCGCCACCTGCGAATGATGCGGAAACCGTCATCGTTGTGCATGGTTTAGGCCGCACCTCTGCATCGATGGCAATCCTCGTATCACGGCTCGAAAATGCCGGTTTTCGCGTAGTTAGTTTTGGGTATCCATCGAGATCTGAACCCATAGAAACTCTAGTCGAGCTCCTCGAAACTGAAGTGGGACAGTGCTGCAGCAGTGAAGCAGAGACCCTCCATTTTGTAGCCCACTCAATGGGTGGAGTGTTAGTGCGCAACTATCTCTCTCAGCGCCCAGAGGCGCATCAGGGGCGCGTCGTGATGTTGAGTCCTCCGAGCCAAGGAAGCGAGATCATAGATGCTTTCTCGGATTCTGACCTGCTACGGTCCATGTTAGGTCCTGCAGCCTTGAGGCTCGGCACTGATTCGACTGGTATGGCAAATCAATTAGGGCCAGTGCGCTTCAGTCTGGGTGTTATCACCGGCAACCGGAGCTTAGACCCAGTTGGGTCCTGGCTTATTCCGGGGCCAGACGACGGGAAGGTCGGTGTCGATAGAGCGGCCGTAGAGGGTGCTCTGGATTTCATGGTACTCCCGGCGACTCACACGTTCATCATGAACCGGAGGGATGTGGCTGAAGAGGTTGTGCATTTCCTCCGGCATGGCCGGTTCCAGTGAGTGTGTGAAATAGTATCTCATTAAGGACAGACCAAGAGAGCACCAAGGGCAGCGGCTAGTCGGTTCCGTCAGTGCTATCCCGGAGACGCTCAATCTCTGACTCCAGCTTGGCCCACTCGTCTAATCCCCGTTCAATTTGCTCCTTGAGTTCACCCCGCTCATTACCAAGTACGGCTATCTCGTCCGAAGCTGCACGCTCGTAGAACCCAGGCGCTGCAAGGATCTCGTCGATGTCAGCCGCCCGCTGTTCAGCGCTCGCGATATGATCAGTCAGGAGGTCCCGATCACTCTCAGCCCTTCGTATTTCCTTGGCTGAATTGACTACGGAGACATCCATTTTCTTGGTCTTCTTCCGCTTCTCTCGACGTGCCTTGAGGACGACACGATCGACGTCCAGATGGTCGTCTCCGGAGTGATGGACGTACTCCTCATAGGTACCCGGATAGTCAGTGACCTCGTCCGGTTTGATTTCGACTACACGGGTCGCTAAACGGCTGACAAACCAACGGTCATGGGAAACGAATACTAGGGTGCCCTCGAAGCACTCTAGTTCCGCAACAAGCGCCTCAATCGACTCCAGATCTAGGTGATTCGTCGGCTCGTCTAGGATTAGCACATTGGGTTCCTCCAGAGCGATCCGACTGAAGATGAGCCTGGCCGCTTCGCCCCCAGATAGGGCGCTAACTTTCTTTTCCCCGTCGTCCTTAGTGAACAGCATCAGGCCCATTTGCCCACGCACGAAGCCGCGATCTCTCCCTGCACAGAAATTCCAGAGCCATTGCTCCGTTGTTTCCTTAGCCCCCTGGAATTCTTCCTCGTGGTCCTGGGCGAAGTAGCCCAGATGGGTTTCATAGCCCCACTCGACCTCTCCCTTATCAGCTCTGATCTCACCCATAACAATCTTCAGGAGTGTCGACTTTCCGATCCCGTTGGGACCCATGATCGCCAAGCGATCTCCCCGATGAACGAGTAAGTCAACCCCGTGCAGTACCTCATTGTCCCCGAATGCCTTTCGGATGCTCGATATCTTGAGAACATCGCGTCCGCTCGGTCGACGAGGCTTAAACCGAAATGTTGGATACCGACGCGAACTGCCGGGGAGTTTCTGGAGTTCACCCGCTTTTTTCTCTATTAAACGAAGCTTGCTTTGTGCTTGCCGGGCTTTCGATGCCTTTGCCCTAAAGCGATCAATAAAATCCTGATGGTGTGCGATCTCCCGAGCCCGATTATCGATTTCCTTCTCCCGACGCTTTCGCTCGGCAATCTTCGCGCCTGCGAAATGCGTATAGTCACCGTTGTACAATTGGACTGTGTCGTAATCGACGTCGAGTATTTGAGTCGAGACGTTGTCCAGGAAGCGATGATCGTGCGAGATGACTACGATCGGGCCCTTGAATGCTTGCAGAAATTTTTCAAGCCAGCGAATCGAGATAATATCAAGGTGATTGGTAGGCTCATCTAGCAGCAGTACATCCGGCGCGGATGCAAGAACCTGTGCGAGCAACACGCGCAGCCTGAACCCACCAGACAGGACTGAAAGAGGCTTTCGATGGATCTCTGCCGGTAAACCGAGTCCCTCCAACACTGAAGCAGCTCTGGCTTCTGCCGTATAGCCATCTAATCGCTGCACGGTCTCTTCAACGATTGAGAACCGCTCCGCATCAAATTCCTCTTCAGGATGCGCTAGGATGCGCTCCTTTTCCACCATCGCTTCCCAAAGCTCGACGTTGCCCATAAGCGCAACAGCCAGGATTTCCTCTTTCTCATAAAGAAAATGATCCTGCTTCAGCACCCCTAGCCGAAGAAGTTTCGGAATCGATACCTGACCCTCGGTCGGATCTACGCTTCCCGCGAGGATATTGAGGAGCGTCGTCTTACCGGATCCGTTCGCCCCAACCAGGCCATAGCGCTCACCCGCATTGAGCTGGAACGAGGCGTTCGCAAAAAGTGTTCGGTCACCGAAAGTCTTGGCGAGCTTGGAAATGGAGAGCATGGCGGCAGAATCTATGAAGATCCCTACCTCAACTCACCCCACAGGACTGCAACTTAGCCGGGAACACCACACCGGCTGTGCAAAACAGTGTTGGTAGGTGCGCTAGGAGGGGCTGAATAGGGTTAGCACTAGCTCAATCTGAAAAACACCAACCTTCCCCTTGGCTTCCGAATAAACACGAGCTGATTAACGCCAGGATTCCATATAAAACCACCGGGATGCCGAGTAGGTATGAAGCAGTGCGTCCCCTTCCAACCTCTAAGTTGAAAATCTCCGCCAAGGGCACTGGGGATGAGAGCACCATCAACTCTCTCGTACCCATCTCTATAACCCACGAGTTCATCACCTTCGATCGATAGGTTCTCTAGTTCCAATTGGGACGACAGAGTGGTCACGCGGACCTGGGAGGGTTCTTCTGCCTCTAGGAACTGACTCGGGCTTGGAGTAGCTACGGGTTACCACGTATAACAGGCGGTCAGATTTAGCAGAAGGAACAGCAGTAGAACGGCGCTGAGGCGGTAGCGTGTCATGTGACCTCCTTGTTTAATCACGTGGGAGTTCAACCTACGACAGCGTCAGCGCCACCAGCGCGCCCGGAAAGTCCGTCTGTACGCTACCAATCTGCACCACGATGTACTGCTTTCCTTCGTGCATGTAGGTCATCATCCCATACTGGCCGGGAGCCGGAAGCTCAACACTCCCCAAGATCTCGCCCGTCAGCTTGTCACGGGCATGGAGTTCCAACGGGGCGTCAGGGATAAACTGTCCACCGCCTTGACTGAGCGCCCTGGTCTGGACCAGAAGGTCGCCCATAACCATCTGGATCGACCAGCCGGCTCCACCCGTATTGGGAACTTCCACTCCCGCCAGAAGAGGGTGATTCCTGATCCGCCCAGGAGTCTCACCGACCGCTGCTGACCAGATCCGCGCGCCCGTGTTCATCTGGAAGGCAGAAAGCTGGTTATCCATCGGCTTCCAGAGCCTAAGGCCCTCGATTCCTCGTAGCCCCCCCCCACCGCCACCGGGCAACCACGCCGCGACTGTGGTACCCGTGGTAGGGGTGCTGTTGGGTGTAGCACCGCCAGCTCCAGGCATGGCATAGTTCGGATCGTCCACGTCCACCCCGTTGGTGGGCCGCATGAACCCGGGTGCGCTACAGCTCCGGCTGTGCGATGCGTACATCATCCCCGTGCTGGGATCCGCGACCGGGGGATGGGGGATGATATTTCCTCCGCCCAGGCAGCCGACATTGTTAATGAAGTCGTTGCCGTGATTGTAGGGAAGCGGCGGCACGTAAAGGCCTCCAACCCGGTACTGACTGAGGATCTCCAGAGCCTGCTGCTTCAGTTCCGGTGTGTAGTCGATGACGAACTCCTCCGTCAGCCCATTCAATACGATCGGGTCAACAGGTTCCGGCCAGGTCGGATAAGGCTGAGTGAGGGAGGTGTAGTTGCCGGGGACCTCAGTCTGGATGACCTCACGCTCTTCTATCGGCCAAATTGGCTCGCCCGTCTCCCGGTTGAATGCGAAGATGAGGCCTTGCTTCGTGTTCTGGATCAGAGCGGGGATCCGTTGCCCGTCCACTGTTAGATCCATCAGCATGGGGGGGGTCGGGAGGTCGTAGTTCCACTGATCACTGCGGTGGATCTGGAAATGCCACCTGCGCTCGCCAGTCCGGACGTCCAACGCGAGGACACTACCACCGAAGAGGTTGTCACCCGGACGATGGCCGGAATAAGACTGGACCGTTGAGGCGTTCGTCACCATGTACACGAGCCCAAGCTCCGGGTCAGCGGACGCAGGAGCCCAGGTCGACATATCCCCCGACCACCGCCAGGCATCGTTCTCCCATGTTTCGTGACCGACCTCTCCAGGCCGGGGAATCACGTGGAACTTCCAGAGGAATTCTCCGGTCTTGGCATCGAACCCCATGATGTCGCCCGGAACATTTTCGATCCGGCTCTGGCCGTAACTGGGTTGATGTCCTACGAGCACCACAACCACACCATTCACCACAATCGGCGGTGACGAACTCGTGACCATACCGAGCTGTCTCGGGATCCCGTAATTGGGGTCATAGGTTCCGCCTTCGGCCACATGCTCCTGCCATCGCCCCCAGTCCTCCACGAGGTCCGGAATCAGATCGACCACCCCTGTTGGGGAGAATCCTTCCAACGGTACGGGCCCGCCCCAGTCCTCCAGTGGCCGGCCAGTCTTGGCGTCGAGTGCCCAGAGGAAGAACGCAGGGGTAGTGATATAGATCACGCCACGACCTTCTACCTCAGCGTAGGCGACCCCTTTTCCGTAGGCCTGTCTTGGAGAACGCAAACGCCGAACGGTTTCTGGCTCGCGAAAAGTCCAGAGAGTCTCCCCCGTGGCTGGGTCGATCGCCACCACCTGCCGACGTGGAGTGGCCACCGTGTAGAGCATCCCGTCTACATAGATCGGCGTAGACCGCGAAAAGTAGTCGACGTTGGGACCGAAATTATCACTCCGCCAAATCCACTCGACCTCGAGATCCTCGAAGTTACCAGCATTGATTTGGTCCAGGGGTGAGTAGCGAGTGTGCCCAGCATCGCCGCCTAGATAACGCCACTCACCGTTCTCTGTGCCCGTAAGGGGCTGAGCAACAGCAGCAACCGGCGTCGCCATCAAGACTGTGCATGTGATTAGCAGAGTTTTATTCATACTCTGATTCTGCTCCTGAACCCTGCAGATCCGCAACTTACCCGGAAGCGTTCTCTAACGGTTGGTACAGCCGGGGCACTCGAGCTACCGCCAACTCCAGCTTGGGTCCACGGCCTTCACGGCCAAGCCTAGCGCCTCGTGCTCGCGGGTCCTCCGATCGGGGGCCATGTTCCCGCCGCCACGGTGGCTCATAACGACGATGACGAGATCACGAGACGGAATGACATACGTGTACTGGTCACCCGCACCAGCTGCGTTGTATGTGTCTGGCGGTAATGAGGGAACGCGCCTACCTCTGCCTGACTCGTCCGCGGTGTTCAACCAAAATAGGCCACCGTAGATGGGCTCGTCCCACCCCGGCGCGGGAGTCTGGACGAAGTCCACAAACTCCTCGGGCAGCAAGCGCTCTCCATCCCACATGCCCCTCTGGAGATAGAGTTGGCCGAGTCGCGCCCAGTG
>DCAD01000056.1:13937-16512 GCA_002311875.1 Gemmatimonadales bacterium UBA1142
GTCTCTGCTACGAAACGACGGATGCCAATCTTGTCGAATACCTCACGTTGCGGCCACGTGAGGTATTCCTCGCCGAGCTCGTTTTCGACAGTGCGACGCACGATATATCCCAATGTCCACGGGTCGGAGTTCCTGTATCGGCCCACAGTGTTGGGGGGATACTCGGTGTCTCTGCTGACTGAGAATTGAAAGATGTCAATCGGGGCGGAGTAACCGAGCCCGTGGTCCGGTTGCCCCGGTATGTAGGAGGCAGCCATCTGCTCAGGCGTCGACCCGCCCCCGCTAAAGCGCAGCCCACTAGACATTCGGAGCAGGTCAGCGATCCGAATCTCTGCGCGCGGATCGTCAGGTGCGTACTGCCACTCCGGTAACGGGGCGGGCTGCCACAGCTCCAAGTGGCCCATCTGGATCAACCTTCCGATGAACGTGGCAGTCATGCTCTTTCCCATCGACCAGCTCTCGAGCTGCATGTCCGCGTGCGCCCCCGAACCGTAGGCCTCCTTAACGATCCGGCCATGATGTACGACGATGAACGCCGCCCGTCGGTCGAGATCGTTCGAGAAAAACGTGTTCACCGCTTGGTCTAGGAGGGCCCCATCGACGTCCGCAGGCAGCGGACTGTCGGGCAGCTTGTCTCCCATCGGCCACGGCATCGATTCCGCGCTAGGTAGGCCGCTCACGACCTTTCTAGGTGTGAAGATCGGTTTGTCCGTCTCGGGGCGTAGAATCACACAACCCTGGTCGCCGAAGTGGCGTGCGCTCGCTGAGACACCATCTTGAGTTGCAGTGACAATCCGTCTCCCATCGTCGATCTGAAAGGTTAGGTCGCCACGTTCGTAATCCTCTACCAGCTGGTTACCCAGCAGGACGCTGTTGTAGAGAGCCTCCTCTCGGTTCCGTTCAGAGACCCAGATGCCGGAGCAGTATCGCTTGGCGGGCCCGGCTAGGGAGAGCCGAGCGACCGCCGGGGAGGATGACTGGGCCGTGATCTGCTCGTGGCCAACGCTGGCCAAGGTGACAAGCACGATAAGAATGGTGGTGGCTGCGCCCCTCATGGTGTCCTCCTCTCCGGTGTGAAGCCTCATTCTATAATTCTGCCCCTGCTCTGCTCAGGACCGCAACTTATTCGAGACCATCACATTGGACGCGCTAGACCGTGTTGGTAGACCCGTTAGGAATCCCACATTCAGAGGGGGAGCGGAGGCTAGTTATCTGGGAGCTACCGCGTGAACACTCGAAAGACCTCAAGCCCGTCTTCCATGAATGCACGCAAGTCTTTTAGTTGCATTTGCTTTCTGGACCGAAAAAGAATCAACTCATCGCCTGATAGTGGTTGACCAGGGATGCCTGTGAACCCACATCTGGTGCCACGGATACCGATCCCTTCCATCGCTGACTGATATGAAAACCAGAAAGCCTCTCAGCGCTCTCGTGGCATTCGCTGCGGCGGCCCTCATGCCCAGCGGTGCGAACGCCCAGGAGCCCGAGCAACAATCCGCCGGACCCAACGACTACGCGAACGGCGCAACGTGGCTGTGCCGCCCAGGGCGACAGGATGCCTGCGCGGTGGATCTGAACACCACGGTCGTCGACGCCGATGGCACGCTTTCCCCAGAGGTTTGGAGCGGTGATCCCTCTGCACCGATCGACTGCTTCTACGTCTACCCTACCGTCTCAACTGATCCGAACACGAACAGCGACATGACACCCGACGCAGCCGAATTCAGGGTGATAGAACAGCAGTTTGCGCGCTTTGCGTCGATCTGCCGACCTTACGCACCTAGCTACCGGCAGGTCACGCTTGCCGGCTTGATGGCGAGCTTCGCCAGCGGCGGCGAGAGATCTCTTGATCAGGGGTTGGGCTACGACGACGTGCGGGACGCCTTTCACCACTACCTAGAGTATGACAACGGTGGGAGGGGCTTTGTGCTCATCGGCCACTCCCAGGGTTCCTATGTCCTCACCCGGCTGATCCGTGAGGAGATCGAAGGCCATCCGGCCCAGAACCAGATGGTTTCAGCACTTCTCCTCGGCGCTACTGTGACTGTTACAGAAGGAGAAGACACCGGCGGATCGTTTCGGAACATTCCCCTCTGCCGTTCTGTGAGGCAGACTGGCTGCGTGATCACATATGTATCCTTCCGGTCGACCGCACCCCCACCCCAGAACACGCTGTTCGGTCAAACGTTGGAACCAACTCTGACCGCGGCGTGCACCAATCCGGCAGCACTGGGCGGGGGAAGCAGTGAACTACATGCCTATTTGTCGGCCGGTGGGACCACGATTGTGGGACAGAGGCCATCCGATCCTTGGGTCTCGTCAGGAGAAGCGATCGAGACGCCTTTTGTCTCCGTTCCCGGACTCTTGAGTGCCGAGTGCACAACAAACGAGCACGCGAAGTTCCTCGAGATAACGGTTCACGGGAATCCTTCTGACGCTCGCATCGACGATATCAGGGGCGATCTGACTCCCCAGTGGGGGCTCCATCTGGTTGACATGAACCTGGCGATGGGAGATCTCGTCGGGATCGTACGGGAACAGGCTGGCGCTTGGCGGGGACGCGGAAACCAGACAC
>DCAD01000038.1:0-163 GCA_002311875.1 Gemmatimonadales bacterium UBA1142
GGTCCAAACCTGAACCTCTCAGGAACCGTACAGTTCCTCATAGGGTTCAGCTACTTCAGGTACGGCCTTTCCGCCAAAGAGTATTGCCCATGTAGCTCAATAGACCTAGAACGAAAAATGCAAATAGGGATGGCCACATGGGCAGAGTCCATGATCCTAGCGT
>DCAD01000038.1:348-3546 GCA_002311875.1 Gemmatimonadales bacterium UBA1142
GCACCCCCCTATTCCACCGCCACTAACGCTGAACTTATGAACAGTGTTTTGCGCGACCGACCACGCGAGTACGTTACGAGATCACTTCCAGGGGATGATGGCCGTATGAAGCATACAGGTTAGTGCGCCGTTAAAACTGCGACCCGGTTTTGATCGGACCTACGGAACGACCGTCGTCCGACTCAGCCGGTTCCACTGGACCCTCGAGGGTATACTCCCTCAGGGCCCTCCCCTTAGAGTCAGGTGATGCGAATAAGGACGAGGGCTTTCCGCTCAGGCAATACACAGTAGACCACATATGAACGTGATCAAATTACGCCCCATGATAGAGCGCCACCTGCAATCGTGAACAACTACCTCAACGCTGTACCGCGAGGAGTCTCCGTTTTAGCAATGCTGCTAACGGTTGCGACTCTTGAGGCGAGCCCAGCGACTGCACAGTCAACGCCGTCTGGAAGTAAGGAGGCTGTTGCCACACGTATTCCGTCAGGACAGATCAACATTGACGGCCGTCTCGACGAGACTGCTTGGTCACGTGCTGCAACTGTAACCGACTTCGTCCAAAAAGAGCCGGTAGAAGGGGTCGAACCGACAGAGCGCACAGAGATACGATTCGTTTATGATGACGGCGGGCTTTATGTCGGTGCACGCATGAGTAGCAGTCGCGGGCGCGCAGGGATCCAGGCACCGCTCAGCCGGAGAGATAGTCCCTATAGCCCAACCCGTGGAGTGACACGGAGCGGTTTTTCTGCCCGCCCTAGTTCAAGCGGGAGACCGGAGCTGGCCGATTACATCTTGATCTCTTTGGACACGTTCTTGGATCGACGAACGGCGTACAGCTTCGGGGTGACAGCTTCGGGTGTGAGAATCGACCACCAGCACCTGTCGGATAGTGAAGAAGACATCGATGCCCGGTACGATCCAGTATGGGAAGCGAGTGCCCAAATCGATGATACGGGTTGGACTGCTGAAATGTGGATTCCTTTCGCTCAGCTCCGATTTAACCTCGACATGGAACTTCCCTGGGGACTCAACGTGCACCGTTGGATTCCGCTCAAGAATGAGGACGACTACTGGGTAGCAGTACCTCGGACAGAGGAAGCTTGGTCATCCCGGTTCGGCACGCTCCGAGGCATAAGTTCTGTGGACCAGGGCCGCAGGCTCGAGTTGCTCCCCTACGCCACCGGAAGCTCCAGACTGTCGGCGAACCAGGACTCACGGAACCCATTCGTGGACGACCTCAACCTGAGGGGGAATGTGGGCGGCGACCTCAAAATGGGTCTAGGCTCCAACTTGACGCTGGATGCGACTTTCTTCCCTGACTTCGGCCAAGTGGAGGTCGACCCGGCCGTGATCAACCTTACGGATACGGAAACTTTCTATCCGGAACGTCGCCCATTCTTCACTGAGGGCAGCTCACTCTTTGAGGGCTTCGAGAACAACTACTTCTACACCCGCCGGATTGGTGGCCCTCCGCTCGGATCAGCCTCCGGTGATTTTGTGGACGCCCCTCAAGAGACGACGATCCTCGGCGCTGGAAAAATCACCGGAAGGCTTCCGTCGGGTACGTCCCTTGGTATCCTCACAGGTATCACAGATGAGGAACACGCCCGCACCTTTGACTTCAACACCGCCGGTTCCGGAGAAGGTGGCATTCGTGAAGTCGCAGTAACCCCTAGTACCGCCTGGGGGATGGCACGAGTCCAACAAGAATTCGGTGCGGCAGGTTCGACTGCATCGCTGATGCTGAGCGGTGTTCATAGAAATATGGGTGAAAACGATGCACTCGCAGCTCAATTGCGACGTAACGCATGGATGATGGGTGGTGACCTGCATTGGCGCTTTGGCGGCGGAGTATATGAAGTCTTGGTGAGCGGAGGCCTGACAGGCATCAATGGCGAAGCGTCAGCGATTCTGCGAGCCCAACGTGGAAGTGAGCGATACCTGCAACGACCTGACGCCGATTACATCGAAGTGGATTCCTCGAGAACCTCCATGTCTGGAAGCAAGGCCACATTTCTGGTACGAAAAATCAGCGGAGAACATTGGCTTTGGGATGTCTTCTTCGATGCTGAAACACCCGACGTTACGTTCAGCGATATTGGGCGCCTTGGCTTTGCGGACGGGGTGCAAGCCCGGCAAGGCCTTACGTACCGCGAAACAGCCCCTGGGCGTACACTTCGAGGCTATTCCTTCGCAGTTGGACACACCAGCGAGTGGAACTACGGGGGCGACAGGCAGCAGACCAGGTTCAATGGCAATACCGAACTCACACTGAACAACTTCTGGACTGCTCGAGCGTCTACGAGCTTTCGACTCCGCGGCCAGAACGCGCGGCTCACGCGTGGCGGCCCATCGATGCAGGCACCCCGAGACTGGAACACCTCACTCAGTATCCGAAGCAACGCGTCAGCGCAGACCCGCTGGAGTATTGGTGGTGCCTACGGACGGGACGAAATAGAGGGCTGGAGTGGAAGCGTCAACGCAGAGGTGTCCTTGGTGCCAGCTCCACGTTGGCAGGTCTCGTTCATTCCTTCTTTCGAGCGACAAGTAGACCCTCGCCAATATGTCACACGAATGGGCGGAGGCACTGCTGCTACGTATGGTGGTCGGTACATTTTCGGCTACACCGACCGTACCACACTCGCCCTCGAGACCCGGCTGAACTTTACGCTTCAGCCAGATCTGAATTTGGAGCTGTATGCCCAACCGTTCGCAGCTAGTGGCCGTTACTTCGACATCGGTGAGTTAGCGGCAGCTAAGGGACTCGATCTGCGGACATATGGCACTGACGGCACTACGATCAACCGGCTACCAAGCGGCAACCTCAAGGTCACGGACGGCGCGAACACGTTTACGATCCCAAACCAAGATTTCAATTTGCGTTCTTTTAGGAGCACTCTCGTGCTTAGCTGGGAGTGGCGTCCAGGAAGCACCCTTTTTCTTGTCTGGCAGCAAGCCCGTTCTCGTGAGCTAGCGTCGGGCACTCGAGCAACTCTTAACGATCTTATCCGATCTGCAGGTGCCGCCGGGGACAACTCATTCGCGGTCAAGATGAGCTACTGGATAGGCGTTTAATCCTCTAGCCTCAGGTGGTTCCGGAGCACGAGGTCACAGGTTCGAATCCTGCTGGGCGCACTTCAGTAAGAGGAGGCTAGGAGCGTCCCTCGTAGGGACAGCCCCTAGCCCCCCTCCGTG
>DCAD01000053.1:0-3589 GCA_002311875.1 Gemmatimonadales bacterium UBA1142
AGAAGCTCCTCAGGAATTTCCTCTCCTACGACGATACCTCGTGGGGTCGCTGGGGCGAAGTAGATACGCGCATTCGCCATCTCATCCGTGGTCTCCGCCCCGTACACGACCTCCGCCGCTGGGTCAGGATTGTTAGGATTTCCCGCTGAATTATCGAACCACCAAGTCATATGAAGCTTTGAGCCGGCAGGAACGAAAAGCGGTTCTTCATATTCGTAGAGGAACTGCCAGTTGAAGTCATAGTCCGGCACCCACAGTAGCGTCTCTATCCTACCGTCTGGATATTCGAGCTCGTACTTCATCGCCTTACCACGAAGATGCATGTGCGGTCCCAGTGACAGGAGGTAGGTATCCTCCTCAAACGGCCGCTGATGCTTGACCTCGTAGTTCGGATCACCGGCAGGAATTACAAAGCGCGTCGTAAAGTTCAGGTCCGTGTCAACTACGTAGTCGATCACGTCACCCGGCTCGTAGAACAAGAATCCTGCCTTAGTCAGGTCTTCCACGGCCGTGCCCGGACCTGGGGTCTTATGGTAGTGCATATTTGTGGTGATGTACGGATCCTCAGGAAGTAGAACACCCCATCCCTCGGGGTACGTGAACGGCCCACGACCGGGAACGCCGACTCCCATGTGGCTAGACACTATATGGTGAACCCACGGGCCTCCGGGACGAAGCTCGGCCTTCGAGATCCACCTTGCTTCAGTATGTGCGCCTTCCGGTACCGGCATATGGAATGTGGGTTGCCAATCTTGCACGGAATCAGGTACGTGTACTGGTCCTTCAAACTCAACGACGAGATCGGGCTCTCCAATCCACCAGCCTGTGAGGCCTCTAGCTGATCCCCCCTGCGCATCTTCGGCCGCTGTGCTTGACTCCGATGGCAATTTCTTTGCCGGAGTCACACCTGCCGGAGCTCCTGCATCCACCCAAGTGATTACCGTTTCTTTGTCAGCATCGTCGATATAGCGCTCGTCCTTAAAAGTACCTTTGTGTTGAACGTGAGCACCCCATGGAGGCATGTAGCCACTCTCTAGCGCCAGCTTGATCCGAGGAGCCCATCCGTAGGATTCTGCATAGGTCATCAGTGACATCGGGGCCGTAATTCCACCGACATCTGGTGCGTTCGGACGGTGACAGTCCACACAGTTCTTCTGGAAAACCGGCAGAACATCCGCGTAAAAGGTAGGGGCAGCATCTACGGCGTTAGACGCCAATACATCCCCATTGTTCGTCTGCGCCGTCCCTACGCTGGCAAAGACCAAGATGCATACAAGCTGAGAGACCGTCGAAGCCCGGATCTTCTCTACGCTCATGAGTCCCCCGTGGAATTGGGAGCGAACCCTACTACCCCACCTTACAGCACTAGCCCGGCAAGCTCAACATGTGACCCCGAGATTCAGAGCAGAGTTTCTCTTTCCTTTTCTTGGGTACCAAATCTTGGTCGTTGAGACAGTGGGGGGCGACTCGCTTCCGTGTTTAGTTGTCTCCAGCTGCGATCACGTTGTTGTATGTAGCAAGGAGGACGCTCGCAATTGCGATACCAGCGAGGAAGACGGCCAAGTTATCTAGGAAGCCATTCAGGTAAGTCCCAACCGCTGGAATTACATCCATTTGATCTGCAATCCCGGGCAGTGCCGCAGCCAGTACGTAATAAGCTACCCGAGTTGCAACGTCTTCAATCGGAGTCATAAATCCGCCGATCAGACCAAACGCCACTAGAACCAGTGCGTAGTGGTCCCACGCCTCCGGGGCAAACGTTGCGATCAGACAGACAGCTACCATTCCGTATCCCAGTACTTTCTGAAGCATATGACGAACCCTCGCTCGTGTTTAGGAGTGACTGAACTACAGCTTAACCACAACAACCACCAAGTCTGGTAGCGCTCACTTAATTCTGCCCCTCGACCCGCAGATTTGCAACTTAGGTGGGAGCGTCACAACGGACCCGCAAAACAGTGTTGTATAGGTGAGCGGCGGGTGCGGTGAAATAGGGGGGGCGTGGGGTACTGGGGGCTAGTTCCCGCCTTCGAGGCCCGGGGGGCTAGGAAGAGTTCGTTTCACCCTCCCCTCTCCCACTTGATCAACAAACCAACTTCCCGATGGGCCTTTCATCGGCGCTCTTTCTTTAATATTGCGCCGGCGGACCCTCTCCCTGGCCAAGCCAGGACCCTCCTCTCAACTCCCATGCCTCTCATCCGCCAGAATGGATCTCAAGAACTGCTCGCTGATTGGCGATCTGGATTTCAGTGCCATAACCCTCGGAAAGGTCGTGAAGGCGAAGCAGGATCGAGTCCGCCAGCTCTCCGGTCGCGACCTCGGGCATGCCACGGCGCCGCAGGAATTCCATGTGACCGTATTGATCGATCAGGTCCCGACCTTCGTTTAGGACAAGGGGGATGAACTCCATGCGAGTGACGGAGCCATCTTTTACGGAGAGGACGCCGAGAAGGCCCCAGAAGGCGTACTCTCCCGGATAACCTCCGATGTCCCGCATCGCATGGTAAGCGAAGCCGCCGAATTGGCGAATTAGCGGCCGGCCCCGGTAGATCTCAATTCCGTCGAACCCGCGATGCCCGTGACCCAGGTACATGGAGGCGCCGGCATCGATGATGGCCCTGGCAAAGGAGTCCTGCCATGCTTGCACACTGTCTATGTAGAAGTGGCCATCCTCGTTCTGCTCCCCCTCATTAACGTCCTCAAAGTCCCCTTCGTCGATCTGGAAGTGCTGGTAATAGAGGACGAAGTCCGCGTTGGCCGCAGCTTCTTTCACGGCGGCAACGTTGCGATCCCAGTCCCCCTGATACCCGGTCCAGACGCCATTAACGTTGTCCAGCAAGAGGTCCCGCTCGTCCCGACTCGTCGTCGCCGCCACAAGAGCAAATGTGGTGCCCTCGATGTCAATGTACGCGGGCTCCAAAGCATCCGCGGCCGATAAGCCCGTACCTGCGTGTACCACGCTGTGCTTCTTCGCCGCTTCGATGCTTGCGATGATCCCGCATTTCCCCAGGTCCCACGCATGGTTATTCGCCAAGGACATCAACTGGAACCCAATCGACGCAAGGAACTCCATGACATCGGCAGAAACCGCATGCGGGGCATCGGTGTTTCCGGGGCGTTGTTCTCGCGGAAGGGAGGGTTCGCCGGTGATAGTCACATAATCCCCAGGGACAGCGCAGCGGGTGTCCGGCGGACTCACAGCCATTTCGAAGTTCGTGAACGCAAGGTCGGACGATTCGATGAATGGGCGAACGCTCGTGAACGGTGAGGACCAGATGGTTCTAGGGTCGACCTTGATGAGCGCTTGCCCTGCAATCACTAAGGTGAGGCGATTCTCTAGAGGGGGACTACCACAGCTGGTGGTAAGAACGGCGAACACGAGTAGCAGGTTTCTCTTCATGCCCTAATTCTGCCTCCGCACCCCGCAGGACCGCAACTTAGCCGGGAGCGTCACATCGGACGCCCAAAAGAGTGTTGGTAGCTGCCCTAGGAGTGCCTGATACAGGAAGGGAGGCTTCTGTCTCGACGACGAGCCAAATCGTGTTTGGAACGCCGTCGACAGCAGAGGCGGGCGACTCAGGTTGTTCCG
>DCAD01000053.1:3645-37307 GCA_002311875.1 Gemmatimonadales bacterium UBA1142
TCGATCTCACACTCTGTCTCCTCAGGGGAGGGCTAACGCACTCGCGACTAATGCCCCTATGCGTACCGCTGCATGTCCGAGAAGCGTGCCGGCGCTTGGCCGCACGCATATCGGCGAAGCGGAGGCGAGGTCGGGTTCCCACACCCGCTTGATGAAGGCGTCGACCATCGCTCGGTCCCGGGTCATGACGAGGACATCCTCTAGGATGTGGTAGCCCATGAAGTCTAAGTTGCTCGAGCCGACGACGAGTAACTCGTCATCGATGAGCATCGCTTTCATGTGACTCATCCCGTGCGGGTGGTGAAATACCTCGAAGCCATACAGGTGCGCAGTGTGAAGGATGTGCCGAGCCAGGTTGGCCTTGTTGTTTTCACGCGGTGTGAGCACCCGAACCCGCACACCCCGCCGGCATGCGGCACCTAGGTGCTCTGTGAACGGGTGTGACAGGTAGGGGCTGACAACGTCGATCGATCGCCGGGCACTCGACATCCCCTCGAGGATGGGGCGCATGCCGTTCGCGTTCCCTCGCCCGCTCAGCAAGATTACTCGGAGGGGGCCGACCCATCGGTCGAGAGCCACCGGATCACCCCCCCAGCTTCGTCGAAAGTCGAGCGCCATCAAGTGAGCTAAGTCGGGATCTTCCACGCGGAACATCATGTCGTGCCACGCAAAGTTGTGGTCGCTGAAGTTGATACCGCCGAAGTAGGCGATGCGGTCGTCGATCACCGCGAGCTTCTTGTGGTTCCGTCTTATCAGCTTCACTGGTGTCGGACCAATCCGATTCCCGAACCGCACGCCGGCCCCTCCATCCCGGAGTCGCCGCACCCAGTAGTGTGTGAGCTTGACCTCGCGGCGAAAGCTTCGGTTGAGCCATGCCGGGCCCGGAATGATTCGATCGCTGTGATAGAGTAGGCTGTAGCCGTCGACAAGGAGGCGGCGGTCGGCGGCGGGACACCGCTCCAGGGCGCGGCCAAGCGCGGTGCCGACGCGATCCCCCTCGAAGGAGAAGGTCTGGAGGTACGTGCGCTGGCTCGCGTTCTCCAGGTCGTCGGTCAAACGGTTCCAGAACTCCCCGGAACCAACAAGCAACTCGGTCTTAATCGTTCAGCCTCCAAACTCTGTAGGACCATAATGTATTGGGGAGCGTCACATCGGACACGCAAAACGTGGAATCCCAAGCTAGCCGCTAGTAGAAACATCACTGTTGCGCTTGGCCTACACCCCCTCCGATCTTTGCGTTCTGTTACTCGAGGCATCCGCGTGCCTTCGCAGCAGAATTTCCATATCCAGAGGTATCATGAGAAAACTCTTTTCGTTGTTATCAATTCTTACTATTACCGCATGCACTGCAGCAGACGACGGAAGCTCCGAGTCGATGGACATGCCGGACGAAGCAGTCATCATGGCAGCGCAAGAAGAACAGGTCGATGCGGAAGCTCCGGAGTACTTTCTTCTGCGGCCGGAGGTCGAAAGGGCCTACGGTTACTCACACGCCGTGAAGATCGGTGACGACATCAAGATCTCCGGCGCCGTGAGCATGGACGACGCCGGAACCCCAACCGCCGTCGGCGATCTCGAGCAGCAGATGAAGAACGCTTACTCCGATTTGGACAAGGTTCTGCAGCACTACGGCTATACCTTCGACGACGTGGTGGTCGAGAACGTTTATACGACCGACATGGCAAGATTTCTCGAGGTCTCTACCTATCGGAACTCGATTTACACGAAGCAGTTTCCAACGGGAAGCTGGCTCGAGGTCAAAGGCCTCGCCCTGCCCGAGCTTATGATCGAAATTGAGCTGGAAGCACATCGGTCCAGGTAAGGACTGGCCTCCTCAGAGCAAGTGATGGCACTCGCCTAGCACGACCGTAGATATCACACCGGACGAGCAATACAGTGTTGTATAGTCCAGCGGTGGGTGCGGTGAAATAGGGGGGGGTCCACTGGCAGAATCGCGCCGATTTCCGGAAATCAGTTTGAAAGCGATTTCTTGGGCGACTTATGGGCGACGTGGCCTTAAGAACCCCGGTGACCCCGACTACACAGAAGGGCCGGACACCCTTGTGTTTACTAGCCTTTCAGCAGTGCGCCCGACAGGATTCGAACCTGTGACCTCGTGCTCCGGAGGCACGCGCTCTATCCAACTGAGCTACGGGCGCGTTCGAGGATCAAGATCGCGTAACCACCTTGCCGGTCAAGCTGAAACCCGGGTCGGGAATAGGTCGGCGCCCGCCACCGAAGGGTGACGGGCGCCGTCGGACGAGCGCGCGAAATAAGCCGAGTTCTGTCCCCTCGCGGGGGAGGATCATTCCTCTAGGACCACCGTCGCCAGCAGCCTCGTGCGGCCTACCCAGGACTCAGTAGGAGCGAGCAACTCCTTGTCCCCTATTTGGCCTTGCTCCGGGTGGGGTTTGCCTTGCGACTCCCGTTACCGGAAGCCCGGTGCGCTCTTACCGCACCCTTTCACCTTTGCCTGTGCCGCAAGCGGCCATCGGCGGTCTGCTCTCTGTTGCACTTTCCGTCGCCTCACAGCGCCCGGGCGTTACCCGGCACCCTGCCCTGCGGAGCTCGGACTTTCCTCCGGTGACCTAAGCCACCGGCGATCCTCACTCACGTGCTCATCTGAATTCTAACTAATGGACTCACCTACCCCCAACCCCTCTGGTGTCCTCAGCTGGGCCGACCGACGCATCCCAGCTAGTCCGGGGCGTTTGACTTTCAGGGGGTTTGGGCCACACGATCCCCTCTGATCAAGCCAGCAGGAGATCCTCAATGCGTCGTCTAAACTTTCTGTGGGCTATAGTCCTTCTTGTCATCACCCCACTCGGCGCCACTGGTCAGGAGGAAGCAGTTGTTGTCTATCTCGTGAGACACTCTGAGCGCGCGGAGGACGGCACGGACGATCCCCCGATTTCCGAGGCTGGGTGGGCACGGTCACGGCTTTTGGCCGAGATGCTCCGCGATGCCGGGCTAACACATATCCACTCGACCGACTATAAGCGCACACTTTCGACCGGTGAACCCACAGCAGAAGCTACCGGCCTAGCGATCGACTCTTACGACGCCAGCGACCTGACCGCAGTAGCAGCTCTTATAGCTACTACTCCCGGCCGCCATCTGGTTTTGGGGCACTCAAATACGACACCGGGTTTCGTTGAAGCTTTAGGTGGAGAGGCGGGCACCCCGATCGCTGAAATGGAGTACGACAGGCTCTACATCGTCACGCTATTCCGGGGCAACGTGAGTTCGGTACTTCTCAGGTTCGGCGAGAGATTCAGCGGGTAAGCCGAGTTCAAAGACAGAGCAAACGATCTCTCACCCGCCCAATCTCAGGTTCCGCCCTGAGAAACGGGTCGCTCCCCATTCGCTTCTTCGAAGTACTCCCGGAACCAGTCGAACATCCGTTCCCAATGATCCACGAAATCCTCAGCGGAACTGGCCCGCCCTGCCCCATGACCTCCGCTCATGTAGTTAACCCACACAACCTCTTTCCCGAGCCGACGAAGCGCATAGTACATCTCACGTTGATTTGTTGCAGGCACATTCCAGTCTCCTTCACCGGAAAGCATCAGTAGTGGCGTATCGATGCGGTCTGCGAACATGATCGCCGAATGCTCTATGTATTTCTGTGGCTGTTCCCAGAGGGTGGCTCCAATACGGTCCTGACCAATCTCGGCAGCGCGATAGTTCCGAGTTGTGATCCTGGGACTATCCCCCAGGAACGAGACGATGTTCACTTTGCCGGACACGTTGGCTGCAGCAGCGAAGCGATCGGTCTGGGTAATCAGCAAATTCACAGCGTAACCACCGTAGCTTTGGCCATACACGCCGATCTTGTCGTTATCGACGATCTCTCGGTCGACAAGCTTGTTGATCGCAGACGGAACCGCTTTGAGCCAGGCCTCCCCCGGGAACCCTTCTTCAAATCGCACAGAGGGCCTGAACCCGAACCATCCTTGAGCGGTAATGAGGTTCATATTCTCGTTGTACCCGTTATCGAAGAACTGCTCGTAGATCTCCGCTACAAGCGGATACTTCCGTCCGGGCTCGTAGCCGACGGGGTAATAGAGAATCCCATAAAGCGTGTTCCCGTCGACATCGAGATACTCTATGAGTTCGGTTTTCGAGAGTGGAAGATCAGCAAGCTGAGGGTTGAGGTCAGTCAACTGTTTGGGCTGACTGAAGTCCTCACTAGCGGCCCAAATCTCATCCGGACGGTTACCATCTGACATACGATAGATGATCGTGCCCCCATCATCGGAGAAGCTGAAGGAGCGGTAAAGGTTTTCATCGAGAACCATGATTTCAACGTCACCTGATTGATGATCAAGACGCTTCAGGCCTCGCTGCCATCCGTCACTAGCTGAGTACGTGAAGTAGATATAGCGGCCGTCTTCACTCCACCATTGGACGGATCGGGAAGGGCGCGACTCCTCATCCTCTTCGAGGGGGAAAACAAGCTCAAGGCCACCGTCATCTGGATCGAGGAGATGCCATCCCTCCTGAGATCTCACCAGGATACTTCCGCCGTCAGGGCTCCACCTCACGGGTGAGAAACTCATCTTGGTAGAATCGTCCTGAGATACGACGACTCGATGTTGCTCCGTAAGATTGGTGGCACTATCCGCTTCAAGCTTCCTCAGAAAAACGTTTCCTTCCTCACCGTAAACGAAAGCGTTTCCAGCCTTGTTCCAGTTTGGGTTCGTACGACGCTCACTTGGAGCTACGATTGATTCTGGCTCCGATCCGTCGAGCACTAACTTGAGGATCTCATACTCTGTGCCCTCATTCCTCTCGTAAGCTGTCTTTAGGGGCATTACGGCGGTATAGGTCACGAAGTCGCCCGATTCCCCGAATCGGAGACCCTGCACATCTGCCTCGGGGAGGATTTCCTCGACCGATCCACTACTAACACTCACGACCGCCGGTACCTGTCGGTTGGCGAGGTTTCGAACTCTGTCCCAAGCCAGAAAGTCATTGCGTGAATCCTGAACAACGACTGGACCGGAGGTCATGACAGCGAATGCTTGTTGTGCCTCTTCCGCCCATCCTTCCGCCCTCAGTGTGAGAAGGACAGACGACCCATCAGGTGCCCAAACAAGGGGTGAGTTAGATGAGATATCCTTGGTGGTGCGAAGGCTAACAGATCGTGTATTTCCGGATCCAACGTCGTATACCCTAAGCTGGTACTGACCACCCACCATCAAGAAATACCCAAGCTGGGTGTCGTCAGGAGACCACGTCAGCTCTCTAGCCTGAACTGGGCCCTCGTAGAGCCATTCTTGATCGCCAGATGTTGTCTCGATGAGGAGTATACGTGTGCTTGCAGGACTTACGTACGTGGGATCTCCGAAGCGCATGTGATCGACGTCAGTACGGTCTCTCCGAGCTTGTACAGTGACTGCCACCCACCGACCATCCGATGTGACATCAGCAATACTGCCCGACATAACGTCAAGCGCCATATTGGGCGTGAGCAGACCCCTCTGCTGTGCGATTACTGAATCGCCAACCGCAGATAAAAGTATGGAAACGATGAGAATAGACCGTTTGAACATCTTCTGTGTCTCCTGCGTATAACTCCGAAGTCCAAGAACACCCAATGTGGGTTGGGCAAGGCTAGTTGCGCGACCACGGACTAGCGAGGGGCGTGAAGGTCAAAAAGTGTTCGCAGACAACTTCATGCCCAGGGACAACACCAACTACAATCGTCGTCCCGTGGATCTAGTGGTCCTGCCGGATGGGTCACTAATCGTGACCGACAATCAAGCCTCGGAGACTTACCGGATTTGCTACGACGGCTAATACGGCATCAGACCAAGTCGTCTAGCTTGTGCTTCACCGCCTGGGCTGCGCCTCGGCGGCCGACATTGAGGCCATTGTCCAGGTTGACTCGTCCGCGGATCGGTGGGCAAAACCCGAGTCTCCGAGGGCACTCGCTCCGGATCCTCCGACGCCTGGTATACAAGCATCGCAGCAAGCGTCGCGTTATTACGCAGGTCTGAAAAAACGACCTTATCGAACGTGTCCCGGTTGGTATGCCAGGTGTATTGCCGATAATCCGGGTAGTTCGACTGGAGACGGAATCCCGGAGCGGGCTTACAGATGAACGACATATGATCGCTTCCACCAGTCTCTGGAACTCCGGGAATATCCAGTTCTATGTGGCCGGTAATTTCCACAGGAATTTTTGAAAACCATCTGCCGAAATGCGCTCCGGCACCAATGAACCCCTGCATCCGTATGTAATCAATCCGCCAGGTCCCATTGTCCTGGTTGAACGCGGCCTGTAGCCCGTCAACAACCTCTGAATTGTCAGCAGCAAATGCGGTTGATCCGATCAAACCCTGCTCTTCCCCTCCCCAGTGTCCGACCATGATTGTCCTACGCGGGTTTGGGTACGCAGCCTTCAGAATTCGCATCGCCTCGAGCATCATGATTGTACCGGTACCGTTATCGGTTGCACCTGAGGCGCCGTCCCATGAGTCGAGGTGCGCACTTAGCAGCACATATTCATCTGGCAACTCGGTGCCGGGAATCGTGCCAACGACGTTGAATGCGGGAACCTCACCTAGAAACTCGGCCTGGGCGTCGAGCCGGATCCTCGGCGACTGCCCCCTCTCCGCCAACCGAGCGACGAGGCCGTAATCCTCGCAGCTCAGATGGACCCCCGGTATATCTGCAGTCGGAGAGCTGAAGATCTTGTCCACACCCCAACCGGCAGACCAACGCCCAGTTAGAACTGCGATCGCACCCGCATCAGCGATCCTCTCCGGGGCCCCAGGCCCCATAGCCCGCGTTGACATCGCGAATGCCTGCCGGGCCTCAGCGCGAGCGGTGTTCATTTCCTGGAAAGACTCCGGTGTCGCGTGATCCAACCAAGACTGGTCTTCCCGGCAGGTCGGCTCTGCCAAAGAGATCCCCACGATTCGACCATCAACCTGGGGCAACCACGCCTCGAATTCGTCGGAATTCGCTAACAGCGGCGGTATAATCACCTCACCCTCAATCGGGCCTTCGGTGCCCGGACTCCAGGCGAGAATCATTCCCTCCAGTGTTCGCTTACGCGGTGCGACGAGATCGAGGTGGGTGTAGCCACGTTCCCACCCGGTCCAGGTACCGTACACCTGCTTTTCTGCGTTGATACCCCAGGCCGTGTAATTGGACATCAGCCAGTCACCAGCAGCATCGAAACCAGGCGAACCCATGAGTCGAGGGCCAATCGAATCGAGAAGTGCTTGAGCCAAATCTACAACCTGAGATCCACCCCCCATGCCCTCCTCCCACATATGCTGGATGACCAAATCATCAGTCGGGAATGTCTGGCCCTCAATGTCCTGACCAGGAACGCTCACTGTTACGAGCAGGAAAAGGGTGAACCATGTCTTCTTCATAGAATCTTGTCCGGTTGAGCTGCCAATACGCTGTGGAATCTAGGCGCTTACTAGGCAGTGAGGGACCTCAGCGCGGCACCATCGTGCAATCAACTAGCGTACTGCACTGAACTCGAAAGCGCTCTCGGTCATTTGGAGCGAGTGATACAAGGGTTACCGCCTCAATCGCCTGCCTCACATCTACAGTCTTCCCAGGTCGGAACGTCAGTGACATTTGCCACCGCGGCTGGTCCTCGACGACGAAAGACTCAAGTTGCGAACCCGCCACCCACGGGATAGCCCCGAGAGCCTCGTGCATCTCATCTTCGTCCTCAGGGGTCGCCGGTCCGGCACCCAGAGGAATCGTGAGCGGGTCCGACGAGAACGGATGGTTCGTACGCCAACGGTTCACAGCAAGGTTCACCCGACGCCAGTCCGCACCCCGTGATAACTCGTACTGAGCATAGTACTGCAGCAAATAGTTGTTATGCTTCACACCTACTTCGAGCGCCTCTTCGAGTCGACTTATCGACTCCTCAACATCTCCGTCTGAAAGTGCTTGCATCCCCAGCAAGAAATAGGTATCGGGGTCGTCTGGGTTAAGCTGAGCGACCACCTCGGTCATTTTCGCGTGCCGCGTCCAGAATAATGAGTCGTCCGAAGACCCAGATGTTTGCGCACTTGTGGTTGGACAAGCAGCAGCTGACGCCTGGCAACCGCCAATCCACTCGAGTGTCCGGCCAGAGCGTGAGACAAGGTATTCACGCGCACCAATGGCCAGAACGATCACATAGACGATCACCAACATCCGGTATCTCTGTAGGACAGCCATCAGAGTCCAGCCTGCACTTGTTTATCACGAACTTTCCAGATGAATGAGTCCAGGTAGTAGTGCATCATTCCGTAGGCATAGACCATCATCTGGGAGAAAAGTCCATACGAGGCCTCGTAATCGAGGGCTGGAAGATTGAACTGGGGTATTGCCGGATACGGCGCAAAGTTCACTACCCCGAAGCCGAACTCATCAAGTGGGTAGTTGATCAAGAGCTGGAATAGAACAGCGTAGGCAACTCCTCCGACAAGAAACCAACGCAGTTTCCCCTGACCAACCACCAGGCTCCAAAATCCTGGCGTTGCTGCTGGACGATCCGCAGTGCGCCGCATAAAGGAGTACACCATGACGATGTACTGAACCCCGTGCATAATACGGTGGGCAACCGCATACAGAAGGATCGAGTTCGTGTTCCAGGCAACGAAGTACCAGAGGAAGTAGCTGGCGCCGATGAACGCGTATTTAATCGGGTTGATTGGCTGGCCACTCGAGACCGTCTGCCGTATATGCCATGCATAAATGACTAGATATACAATCAAGACGATCCAGCTGGCGGCGAGGAGACCCTCGACAAACCCGACTGATACTGGAATGTCCATCCTGTGCATCTCTCGGATCCACAGGAAGCGAAACATCGGTGCGTGCACAAACATGAAGCCGTAAAGCACGAAATGTAGGGTGATGTCGAAGCGACCAGTGGACGGCAAACCAGCTCCCGCCTTGAAGTCGTAGACCCGAGACAGGCCGTGCTGCTGCATCACACTGTGTTGGTGATCCCAAGCTGTGACTAGAAGAAGTAGCGTGATTGGCGCCCAGATCAGGCCCGCACCCGTTAGAGCGAGGATTAGAAAGGGTCCAACGATCATCCGTTCCCTAAAGCGTTCCCAGACTTGAGGCATCCCGTAGGAACGAACCCAACCCGCGTAGTGATGGGGGATCGTAATCCACAAGTTGATAGATGCGACGGCGACGTACGGCAGCCAGCGCTGGAAACCTAGAGCAACTAGAACCGCCACGAACGGTAGGCCTAGGAACCACACCAGGTCCGCTCGGCGACTCAAGATGTAACCTGTCTTGAACATACCGATCAGGGGCCAGCCTACCCTCGGAATAAAGGGGTTGTGGGGGTCAGGAACTTATCCAATCGCGGCGGAAAAACGCAGGACCCGGACACAGTCAATTGCGTACACGGTCCCTGAGCCAACACTCGCAGCTGGTATTACTACGGTCCTCTCTCCTACCTGCTGTCCGAGATGGTTCCTATCGCTTTCAGTACTTCTCTGGTCAGATCCCATCGGTCGAAGCCCTGCCGGCCATAGTCGAGGCCGCGCCGCACGATGACAAGCTCATGCGAAGGGACAACTACAACGTACTGTCCACGATTCCCGGCAGTGGAATATGCGTCCGTGGGAACGTCGTTACGACCCTCAGGCACAAGCCACCACTGGCCACCATACTGGCTACCACGACCGACCGTCGCTGCTGCGGGAGTGCGAACGAAATCGATCCAATCCTCAGAGAGAAGACGTTCGCCATGCCATTCGCCACCTTGCAGGTACAGCATTCCGAAGCGCGCCAAGTCACGGGCATTCGTGTAGACCTGGCTACTCAAGATAAAGTCCCCGAAACGGTCCACACTAACAAGCGTATTCCGCATCCCAATCCGGTCGAAAAGCGCAGCTCGCGGAAACTCCAAATATTTCTGATCGTCGCCGAGAGCAAGCTTCATAGCGTAGACGCCGAGTAGCGTATCGTAGTTTTCGTAGTCCCACATCGTACCGGGTTGGCGAAAGAGCGCTCGGCTCAATGCACCCCGTACGGAACTCGCCCCCGCCCAATAGGACATTCCAGAGCCAGTCGCGTATTCAAGCCCGCGATTGTCCACCGTATAAAGTCCACTGGACATGTTTAGGACGTTCCGAAGCGTGATCGCGTTGCGTGGATCGGTCTCAGGTGACTGGGCACGGGGAAACCAGTCAAGGCCGAGAGGTTCATCGAGCGCAAGTTCTCCTTGGTCAGCCAGCATCCCAATGAGCGTCACCGCAAGGCTTTTCGCGGTCGACCATGTCCTCGTCCGCGTAGAAACATCAAAACCAGGTGCGTACCGCTCATGAATGATTTGCCCCTTATGTACCACAATGAGGCTAAGCGTCACCTGCTCCGGTGATGTGCGCTTGAAGGCCCAGTTGGATGCGTCCTCAAGTATGGCAGCGTTCACATTCGGTAAAAGTGGCTGGTCCTTGATCATGTCTCCGTCGGGCCACGGGATCTTATCCGGGTCACCCTCTATCGGCGGAGTATCTAGCCTCGGAAGGCTCTCGATATCCTCGAATGTCTGGTCCGGTGCCAGGATTATGCATCCAAGGCCCTCTCGAAACGCAGCACGCATCACCGGCGTTCCTCCAGGGGCACCGATCGCGACCGCACGGCGGACCCGGTCAATCTCGTAGTCCCCACCGTCAGGCGTCCCTACGGGCTGAGTCAGGTACGCAAGTTCTTGTTCAAATACCTGATCGATTGTGCGGTTCGACGTGAAGAGCCCATTGCACATGAAGATCGCCTGCTGGCCATAGCGGACCATGTCCCTCTGAGTACGCCAGTAGTCATACGATTCCTCTTGTTGGGCAGTTGCATAACCCGGAACCAATACGGCAAGAACTATCAAAGTGCTGGCAAAACGCTTCATGATGCTTGCCTCAGTGCCACAGAGGGCGGCGTATGGAGATCTGATCATACCGGTGGTGGTGGTGGTGCGCGAGGACAGCGGGAAAGCCCCATGGATGGGGACCCAATAGCGCGGATTCCGCGCTATTGGGTCCTAGCACCCCTTGGGCGACTGGATGCCCCATTCGAAATGGTGAAGAGGAAGGCCACTAGGCAAGAATGCTGGCACCAAAACGCGCAAGGAATCGGGATGTGCACCGGGGTCGGTGAGAGCATTGCGGACAAAATCCAAGACTTGGTCAAACTCTTCGTCAGGTAGTGGTCGGGACGAATTGATGAGTTCCTGGACCCTTCCTAGCATTGGTTCCACAGGGCCGACTGACGCTCGTAAGTTAGGATCTAGCTTGTCGAGTTCATATGATCTGGCAAAATCATAAACTTCAAGGTGATGCCGGACGGCATCCTCCAAGCACACATAAGCACCGTTGTGCATGAAAGCTGGCTGGAAGGCCAAGTTTCGCAGAGGAGAGGTCCTAAATTTGTACCGGTCTGCCTCATTCCCTGTTTGCTGCTCTAATCCATAGTCCTCGTCATCACCCGGACCGTCGAACCGCATATTGCGAAACGCTGGTATCACTTGAGGCACAGCAAGCACGTGTGGCTCAAAATCACTAAACATCTCATTTGCGTAAGCATCAACCTTGTGGCACTCGGTACAAGCAGGTGGTCGCACATCTGGAGTGAAGAACAAAAGTGCACCACGCTTTTGATCAACTGTCATCGCATCGGTTTCACCACGAGCAAAACGATCAATCGGGGCATCGGCTCTAACGAGCGTGAACTGGAACTCAGCTAGAGCAAGAGCGATGTGTTCGTAGCGAAGGGGCACACCGCCACGAATATCAGCGAAAATTTCGCCGAAAAGCCTACGGTACTCATCGATAGCATTTACGCGCTGAACAATTTCATCCCGCATCGCATCGTTATCACCTGAGAACTGGAAGCCAGCCATCTCGACTCGGTTTACCACAGGGGTAAACGCTTGGGCACCGAGAAGGTGTTCCATGTGTGATAACGAGCTGCCTTCGGGTTCAGGAAAAAGAAATCCCTGTGCGTTGTTAAACGGGTCAAAAGAAGTAGATGTGAATCGCGAGTCCCACATGAGGCGAGGGTAGAATGCAGCATTGATAAGAGACGGAGCACGACGCTGGTTATGCGGCCCGCGCCGGCCGGGACCAACAACACCATTATTGCCAACCCCTATCGAGATCGGCCTCGAGTCATTGAAACTCACATTGGGACCGTGACAACCTGAACAACTATTGTCCCCAGCTAACGAAAGCACAGGGTCGAAGAAAAGGAAGCGCCCTACATCGGCTAGCCTTAAGTCGACTGCCCGCCCGAGACGCTCCTCCAAGGACTCTTCGACTAGCCCAGTGTACCCACGTGTGCGCAACTCTTTAATGAGTGCTTCATTCAAAGCTGCGTCTACCGCGGGGTCAGGTCTTGACCATAGATAAAACACCACAGCTACGGCAATCGCCACGGTCAAGAAAAAAGCACTTAGAACGGTTCGCATAGGTTCTCCTAACCTGGAAAGCTAGGGTTACGGCTTACCTCGGCAACCGTATGACGAAGCGCCCTGAGAAGCGATGCCAGTGTGCCTTCTTCAGCCCGTCTGGATCCGCATCCCAGGACCCACCCTCTCCCCTGCCCTGTACATACCACTCTCTTGTAACTGACCATTCTCTCGATACACCTCATAAGCTCCGTCGCGTTCACCCGCCTTATACGTCCCCTTAACCCACAACTGACCATTCTCGTGGTAACTCTCATAAAGCCCATCGCGTTCACCCGCCTTATACGTCCCTTTCACCCACAGCTGACCGTTCTCGTGGTATCTCTCGTAAGGCCCATCAGCCATTCCTGCCTTATAGGTCTCTTTGCCCTCTAGCTGACCGTTGTCCCTATATCTCTCGTAAGGCCCATCCCGTTCACCCACTCTGTACGTTCCCTTCTCGAATAACTGACCGTTCTCGTAATACCTCTCAAACGGTCCATCGAATTTCCCATCCTTAGACGGAATCTTCATCCATAACCGCCCGGTGCTGTAATAATTATCAGACGGACCGTGCAATTGGCCATCTTTATAGGTTTCTTTGACCTCTAGCTGACCATTCTCATAGTACCGCTCATACAGACCGTCGAATCTCCCATCCTGATACGGCAACTTCACCCACAACTGGCCAGTTCTGTAGTAATGCTCAGATGGTCCATCCAATTCTCCAGCCTTGTAGATCTCTTTGCCCTCTAACTGACCGTTATCCCAGTACCTCTCATACGGGCCATCGAACTGGCCGTTCTTGTAGTTCGTTGTAATCCACAGCTGACCGTTCCCGTAAAACCTCTCAAACGGTCCATCAGCTACCCCTCCCTTGTAAATCATTTGTTCGGTCAAACGACCGTTTTCGTTATATACCTCATACGGTCCGTCCCGCTCCCCGCCCTTGTAGACCGCCTTGATCCGAGGCTGACCGTTCTGATGGTAACTCTCATAAGAGCCATCCCGCTCCCCACCCTTGTAGGCTCCTTTCTCTTCCAATTGACCGTCTTCGTAGTACACCTCATACGGTCCGTCCCTCAAGGATACGTCCAGCGATACGTCGACCTCGGGGTCCGGCCTCGTACAGGCGTAAGACACGACAGTACCGGCACCCGCCAAGGTCAAGAAAAATGAAATTTGAAAAGCTCGCATTAGTTCTCCTAACAGAGAAAACTAGGCTTGCTGTCTGCCTCGGCAACCGCGTGACGAAGCGCCCCAGGAAGCAATTCCAGAGCTCATTCTTCAGTTCATCGGGATTTGAATCCCAAGACCGACGCCCCCGTAACCATGATTAAGGACCCGTATCTGTACATCACCTCCTTGGCGATGACTTCGCGGAACGAGGTGGCCGATCGCAGCACCCACGAACGCACCCACAATCACATCACTAGGGTAATGACGACCTGCCGCTACCCTCGCGTATGCCGTCAAAGCCGCCACGGACATCGTACTTCCCCACACTAGGCCCTCCACCCAACGCGGCGCATCAATTACATCCGCAAATACCGTCGACACAAAAGCTGCTGCTGAGAAAGCAGCAGCCGAATGTCCTGAGAAAAAAGATAGGAATACGTCGTCCTCTTCCGTGGCGACCCTTAGCTTTTCCTCAAGGCTGAGTTGTTGGTTGTAGACATATGGGCGTCGCCTCCGGACGCTTCCCTTCACAAAGTCTGTTAACCCCTTGTTTAGCAGAAGAACTTCGGCCGCCATGAAAGCTAGAGTGGCCGTGTTCCTTTGCACCGCCGTTCCGGATCGCGACTCCGGCTCAGATAGGACAACTGCAAAGGATGCTGCTGTGGCGGCACCCAGCCCCCACAGAAGTTGGTCACTGAGGGAATCCCATCCGTCAGACCATTGCCGAGTCGCATACCTGTCGAAGAACAAAACCTCTCCGGACAAATCAAGATCGGCAGCTGTGAACGTCCTGGCCTGGTTTGCCCGATGCCCTCCCAAGAAGTAGAGCCCCGTCACGGCCGATACGTAGGCGATCCCGGTAGGGACATCCCTAATGGCCCAAGACTGGATTGCATACGGAAAGCCACTCTCCTGCCCCGAGAGGGCCCAAGGTGAAATGAGCGTGGTCGCTACCACCAGGCTGCGGATACACCTCATCAATCGCATCGACATCAAAGTTCCATGCTCGTTCTCAGGAAAGTTGCCTTTGAATTACCATGTTGACTACGAATCCGGCCTGCGAGCTACTGCCTTCCCAGGGAGATCGAGAGCGTGCTCAGCACGATAATATGCACACTGCCTAAGCTAACTTCGGTGTAGTCAACGCCCCGACAATCCTCGGTAGAACACGCAATTTGCATGGTTCCTATTTGCGTCACTTGCCCCGGTCCCGGATAATCCTCCGACTCCCGGCTGTCGGGAGCTTCTCGTTCGGCACTACAATTCAGTGGGGTCGGCGGGTTCGGCAACGATTGGGACGGAGGAATAGATGAACGCGTTGTATCTGATGGTGGCGGGCCTCGGAGCGTTCACTGTAGGGTACCTTGTCTATTCACGCTTCATCTCGGAGCGGATCTTCCAGTTGAATCCGGAATTCCGCACGCCCGCACACGTCCAAGAGGATGGTGTAGACTTTGTGCCCACGAACCGGTGGGTACTCTGGGGGCACCACTTCACCTCGGTAGCAGGCGCTGCTCCGATCGTGGGCCCAGCAATCGCCGTGATCTGGGGTTGGTTACCCGCATTCCTATGGATAACTCTCGGAACGGTTTTCTTCGCAGGAATTCACGATGCCGGAGCGCTCTGGGCCAGCGTGAGGAACGAAGGCAAATCCATCGGGGCGCTAACCGAGTCGGTCGTGGGCAAGAGAGCCCGTTCTCTCTTCATGATTATCATCTTCCTGCTTCTTCTGATGGTCAACGCTGTATTTGCCATCATCATCGCCAGACTCTTCGTTCAGCACCCAACCAGCGTTATCCCGGCCTGGTTCGTCATCGCGGTCGCGATCACCATCGGCTATTTGCTCTACCGTCGGGGTGTTGCGCTCCTGTGGCCATCTATTATCGGAGTAACTCTCCTTTATGCGTCAATGCTCGTGGGGAACCAGATCCCTCTCAGCCTCCCAGAGTCAATGTTCGGACTGGGCCCTGCTGGTATCTGGGTGGTCATACTATTCACCTACGCCGCCATCGCCTCGTTACTCCCAGTTTGGCTCCTACTGCAACCGCGGGATTATATAAACGGCCTTCAACTCTTCATTGGGCTAGGGATCTTCTTCCTCGCAGTTTTGCTAGCTCGACCCGAGGTAGTAGCACCAATGATCAACCCATCGGTTCCCGACGATGTGCCGCCGATATTTCCGCTTCTCTTTGTGACCATCGCGTGCGGTGCGTGCTCGGGATTCCACGGGCTCGTGTCGTCCGGGACCACTTCGAAGCAGGTCAACAATGAGCAAGACGTGCGCTTTGTAGGCTTCTTGGGCACGGTCGGAGAGGGCTCTCTCGCGCTTGCAGCAATCATCGCGTGCACCGCAGGCTTTGCTACGCTGGGGGATTGGCAGGGCTACTACACGTCTTTCGCCACGAATGGGATAGACGCGTTCGTCCAGGGAGGAGGAGGGATTCTCGCTAGTATTCCCGGGATCTCGGAATCGTTTGGCCGGACTCTGCTGGCTGTGATGGCCATTCTCTTTGCTGCTACGACGATGGATACTGGTGTCCGGCTGCTGAGGTATATCGTCCAGGAGTGGGGTACGATTTATGACATCCCCGTTTTAACCGGTAAAGGACTATCAACCGTATTGGCTGTTGGCTGCTGCCTGGCCCTAGCCTTCGGCTCGGGTGGCGGAGGAGAGGGCGGTCTCATTATCTGGCCTCTATTCGGCACCACCAATCAGCTTCTTGCAGCACTCACACTTCTGGTGCTGAGCGTTTTCATCCTGAAACAGGGAAGGCCGACCGTATATACGCTCGCTCCATTTAGCTTCCTTCTTTTCATGACGGTTTGGGCGCTTCTCACACAGCTTCGTGGCTTTTACGACAACGAACAGTACTTCCTCCTTGGCCTCGACGCTGTGATCCTAGTAACCGCAATCTGGGTAGGGCTGGAGTCGCTATCAGCGCTCCGGAAAGCTGCTAGTGAATCGAGGGAGAGCAGCGCCTAGGCAACCCCAACGTGGGGTGGCATGCAATGCCTAAAATCATGCCGAACAGTGGGGTTAAGGGACAATCTAGCGTCATTCTGATCCGGGAGTGGGAGCGTCAGATGTCTTCCTCCGGATGCTGTGGCCGTCTAGAAGGGGACTTCCTGCAGCGCCAGGGCGAGCGTTGCTTCCCAGAACGGCGTGCGATCATGGAGGCCATGGGTCCACTCTACCGTGGTCTGCGATCTCGCTACGGTGACGCGGTTGAGGTTCACGTGGTGGATCCCCGTAATCTCTTTGCCATCTTTGTCCTCGTGTTTCGTGACGCGCGTGCTCACAGCCTGAGCGTTTGGGAGGCCCTTCGGACCCTCCTCCTCATCCCAGTTACCGGGGTCGTCGTGAATGGGCGCCTTCTTGCTCGAGGCCGGTGGCCAGAGCTTTCGGAGTTGAAAGAGGTGCTAGGGGATCCACTCAACCGCGCGGGGGGAGGTCACTAGTGGATTGGCGTGACCGGCTAGGGCGGGTTGGGGAACTACTACACGAGTTCTACGTGGTACGTCACCGGGGGGCCCTAGCTAGAGAGCGGCGTCAAGAGGACGACCTTTTTATGCTCCTAGTATTCTCGGAAATGATGGGGATCGAAAATCCATCGAACTACTACACATTGGAGCTACTGCCTCTCTTGTACGAGGGCTTTCATGAGTGGCACCTCCGCATGGGTATGGATCACTCTCCGCTCGAGCACTTTCGCTGCTGCTAAGGGAATCTAGAGCCCGTGAACTCTTTGCCCTTAGAGGGCCGCTCGATTCTCTTCGTTGGCGGCAAGGGTGGCGTGGGCAAGAGCACCACGGCAGCAGCTCTTGCGTTGCATCTGGCTGAATCAGGAGAGCAGATCCTCTTAGTATCGACCGATCCTGCTCACTCCCTGGGTGATCTGTTTGATACCTCTGTGGGTGACCAAAAACGAGAGATTATCCCTGGGCTTCACGCCCTGGAGATCGACCCGGAACAGGAGATACAGAGGTACCTAGCTCGCGTGAAAAGCACGATGCGGCACTATGTGCAACCCGCGATGTATTCGGAGATTGAGCGTCAGATAGAGCTCACCCGCCACTCACCTGGAGCCGAGGAGGCCGCCCTGATGGACCGGGTGACAAGCCTCATGGAGGAAGGACCAACCTCTCACGACCGCATCATCTTCGATACGGCACCCACGGGACATACACTGCGACTCCTTGCTCTACCGGAGATCATGGCGGCCTGGACCACAGGGCTTCTTAGAAGTCGGGAGCGATCGGCATCCCTAGGGAAGGCAGTGGACCGACTCCGAGGGCGGGAAGAAGCTAGAGGCGACGAGCTTGCCTGGTTCGATGACGTTAAGGAACCGGCCACGGACGAGCGCACTCAGAAAATCCAAGAGGTGCTGCTGGAGCGGCAGCAACGGTTTTCCCGCGCGCGACGATTGTTGCTCGATCCCAAAATGACTGCCTTCATACTCGTTCTCATCCCGGAAAAACTGCCTATTCTCGAGAGCGAGAAAATGTTCAAGGTCCTAAAACGCCACAAAGTTCCCGTCGCAGGGGTGGTGGTGAATCGGATTCTCCCGAAAAATCAGACTTTGGGAGAGTTCCTAGAGAGCAGACGCTCGCAGGAAGCGGAGTACCTGGAGCGAGTAGAGAAAGCTTTCGCCAAGCTCCCTCGTGTGCAGATCCCCCTCCTGTCTCACGATGTGGAGGGGATCGATGCTCTGAGAGAGGTCGCGCAACACCTGGAGATCGACCGATGAGACCAGACCTCCCTAGCGACCTACTGTTCTTGCTGAATAGGGCCAGGCGATGCCCAGGATCGGCGCGCCTCGAATAACAGTTACGGCTTAAGCTCATAGCATAGCCTCAAACCCCGAGGGAGTGTCCCAAGATCAAATCCAGGGGAGCACTCTGCCTGGCTTCCCCTCGTACGAGGTACTAATCTGGCTTCAGTTCTGAGTGTCAGATTATGGAGGATTAGACATGCGCTGGTGGTGTCCCTCGGTAACCCTCATAGGTGCCGCACTTGTCTTCGGGACACCGATCGAGGGTCAGGTCATACCACTCGAACAGCGGTCTTTTAACGAGCAGGTGCTGCGGCGTTCCGGGCAGCCCGTCGTTCCACTCTATGAGGGCTGGTACGAAAACGCCGACGGTACATCCGACATATGCTTCGGGTATTTCAACCTCAACACCGATGAAGCCGTCGACATTCCCCTCGGGCCGAACAACTTCATCGAGCCAAAAGAGTTCGACGGGATGCAACCGACGCACTTTGACCGTGTGCCAGAGGCGAACTACCGGCGGCATTTTTGCGTCTTCACTGTCACGGTGCCCGGAGACTTCGGTCAGGGGCGGGTCGTGTGGACCCTCGGTGGCCGAGGCGAAGCGCTGTCGACTCCCGGCAAGGTGATCCCGCCCTACGTACTGGATGAACCAGACGCGGATGCACGGGGTGTCATAGCGCCGGTGCTGAAGCTGGAACAGGACGGCCCTGAGTTTAGAGGACGAAGTGGCTTCATCGCGCCGCCACGCACCGTGGCTTCCGGAGATGACCTAGAACTGACGGTCTGGGTTGATCACCCGGCCCCCAGAAGTTGGGTAGGGTGGAGCATGCACCAAGGACCTGGGGAAGTCGAGTTCAGCCAGGCAGAGATCCAGGTAGACCAATCGACGGGCTCAGGTACCATAACGGCGAGATTCAGTGAACCCGGCGAGTACCTCGTGCGGGTGCAGTCGATTTACTCGACAACGTCTTTCGAATACCACTGCTGCTGGACGAATGGGTATGTTCCGGTCACGGTCACCCGATGACCAGCAGCGCGACATTCCATCCCTGTTTAGAAAGGGAGGGGGGCAAGTCATGACCCGACACATCTCAGGCCATAGACAGTTAATCTACAGCCTCGGGGCTGTCACGACGGCATTCGCAATTCTGATGGCACTCCAAGTGCACCCTGTGCCCGCGCAGGAAGTCACTTTCGCAAAGGACGTGGCACCGATCCTTTATGAGAGTTGCGTCGAGTGTCATCGGCCTAACTCATTCGCTCCGATGTCCCTGCTTACTTACGAGAATGCCAGACGCTACGCATCCCGGATACGGTCCAGGGTGGAGTCGCGGAGCATGCCCCCGTGGCACGTCGATCGCACGGTTGGGATCCAGGCTTACGAAAACGACTACTCCCTCACCGACGGAGAGATCGAGACGATCGTTCGCTGGGTGGACGACGGCGCACCGATGGGTGACAAAGCGGACATACCACCCTTACCCGACCTTCCAGAGGGCGGCGCGTGGCAGTTAGAGAACAGCTTTGGCCGTCCACCCGATCTGATCGTTCGGTCCACGCCTTACGACGTCATTGAGAATGGTCAGGATCAGTGGTGGGGCCCCACCGTGCCTTTTGCCGGGCTCGACGAAGGCCGCTGGATCAAAGCGTACGAATTCAAGCCGTCCTGGCCGTTGGGCCTCCGGGTCGTCCACCATGGTCATGCCACCCTCCGCGCGGGAGGCCGAAACATCGGAATCGCGCACTACGGGGTTGGTAAGCGCTACGAAACCTTCCCCGACGATATCGGAATGCTCTTTCCGGCGGGTGAGGCTGATGTGACGTGGAGTCTGCACTACTTCCCGGTCGGCGTGGGTGCACCGCAAGACGTGGTAGAGGTCGGGCTCTGGTTCTACCCCGAAGGTGAAAAGCCAGCGCTGGAAACCCGCGGGGAGGTTCTGATGAGGGTGGACCGCATGGGTGGCATGCCCAGAGGCGGGGACATCCTCATCCCACCACACGGGCAGCAAGTCCTACAGGGTGCCCACGTTCTCGACCAACCGACGCTGATCAACAGCTTCCGACCCCACATGCACATGCGGGGCAAGGAAATGTCGATCGAGGCGATCTATCCGGATGGTCAAAGGGAAGTGCTAGGCAAGGTTTCAGACTATAAACACATCTGGCAGATCAGCTACCAGTTCGCGTTGGACCAAAAGCCGCTACTGCCTAAGGGTACGGTGCTCCTGTTCACGTCCGTCTTTGATAACAGCGCGGCCAACCCGCTCAATCCTGACCCCGAGCAATGGGTCGTTTTCGGTAGGAGAGGTGTTGACGACATGTCCCACATGTGGGTTGGAATCACTGAGTTGGAACAAGAGGAATTCGAGAGGCTCACCGCTGAGCGAAGAGCAAAGCTCGTCTCGCAGCAAGGCCAAGGCGGATCGGAAAAGAATCGCTAAGGTGAAGGCTTGACTCCGAAACCCTTCGCTCCCGCTGCGCTGATGCCTGCACGCCGGCTAGCCCTCGCACTTAGTCTGCTGACTGGTCCCATGATCGTGCCAGGCGCTTGGGCTTCAGGCCAAGGCGTGGGGGAAAATCAGCAAGCGACGTATACCGATGGACAGGCAGAAGCTGGCAGTGCTGTATACAGACAGGCTTGTGCAGACTGCCATCTCGCCAGTCTAAGAGGCTCGTTCGAGGCTCCCGAGCTAGCGGGACCAAGCTTTCGCCGGATTTGGGCAAGCCGTCCAGTATCGGCTCTTCTGGATCTGATCCGGGAGACCATGCCCCCCGAAGACCCTCGCTCGGTGACCGATCAACAAGTCACCGCAGTGACCGCCTACTTGCTGCGCGAGAACGGGATTTCTCCGGGTGACGCTGACTTGAGCTTCGGGTCACTCGGGCAAACAATCGCCGGGGCGGCGGCAGAGCGAACTGGCGTCGCCAACACCATCCGTCCACCGGTCCCTGGCAGGATCGGAACGGGGCCCTCTGGCATGGCCGTAAACGCTGCACCAGAGGTGGCAGAAACCTCCGAGACCTCCACCGGCATTACCCGTACATATCGCACAGCGTCTCGCTTTACGTCAGTGTCTAACACAGAGTTGGCCAACCCGCCGCCGGGGGACTGGCTTCACTGGCGAGGTACACCGGGAGCTCAAGGCTACAGTCCCTTGAGTCAGATAAATAGCGGAAACGTTCACCGGCTGCAGCTCGCCTGGGTGTGGGGGATGGAACCTGGCATAAGCCAACCGTCTTTCCTCGTTCGGAATGGTATCATCTTCCTTCCAAATCAGGCGAACGTGATCCAGGCGGTAGACGGGACAGATGGAACCCTGCTCTGGGAGTATCGCCGAAAATTTGAAGAGGGAACGAGCATCGGGCGAGGCCACCTCAGGAGCCTGGCTCTCTGGGAGGATCTCGTCTTCGTTGCGACAGCCGATGCCACACTGGTTGCACTAGACGCTCGCACTGGCATCGTCCGCTGGGAGACTGTGGTCGCCGACCACGATCTGGGCTTCTCCTATACCTCCGGCCCAATCGTTGCCGACGGGAAAGTGATCGCCGGAATCAGTGGCTGCACTCGTCTTCAAGAAGAGAGTTGCTTTATCACCGCCCATGACGCCCGAACGGGAAAGGCGCTGTGGCGAACCTACACGGTCGCACGTCCCGGTGAACCCGGAGGTGACACGTGGGGAGGACTCCCCTTCGAACTGCGGGGTGGGGCAGACATCTGGATTCCGGGAAGCTGGGATCCAGAGCTTGGCCTCGTGTATTTCGGTACAGCACAGGCCAAGCCTTGGGTGGCAGCGAGCCGAGGGCTTACCACTGCTGACTCAACCCTCTATGCCAATTCAACACTGGCACTGGACGTCGATGACGGCCGGATCGTCTGGTACCGACAACACGTTCCAGGCGAGACGTTGGACATGGACGAAGCCTTCGAGCAAGTCTTAGCTACCGCAGATGGCATCCCGGTCCACTTATCTATCGGAAAGAGTGGTATTCTGTGGAAACTAGATCGCCGTGATGGGTCCTTTCTAGGACTTACCGAGACCGTCTTCCAGAACGTTTTCGAGAGCCTCGATCGTGAGACTGGGGCCGTTCGATACCGCAGGGATATTCGGGAGGCCCGTATCGGGGACTGGCTCTCCGTATGTCCTTCAACGGCCGGGGGGCATAACTGGCCCAGCACAGCTCTCCACCCTGAAAGCAGGCTACTGATTGCTCCATTGAGCCAGAGCTGTATGGAGATTGCCGGGCAAGATATTACCATCGAGGCCGGACGCGGCGGATCAGGAGCAGTACGCATGTGGATGTCGATGCCCGGGAAAGAAGACCTGTTCGGGAAACTGGCCGCGTATGATGTGAACACCCTCGAAGAGGTTTGGAGTGTTGAACAGAAGGCTCCCTTCCTCACGGGGGTTCTCACCACGGGAGGTGGCGTAGCGTTCGTGGGAGACTACGACCGTTGGGTCAGGGCCTACGACGTAGAGACGGGCGAGGCACTCTGGGAGAGCCGCTTGGCAAGTAGCGTCGAGGGGTTTCCCGTGACATTCGAAATCGACGGCATCCAGTACTTCGGGATTCCAACAGGAAGGGGAGGAGGGAGCCCTTGGCGAATCGGTAACTTCCTAACTCCAGACCTCGTGAGTCCGGGCGGCCACAACGCGCTCTACGTCTTCCGGCTTGGTGAGTTCTGAGTTGACCTCAAAGGTAATCCTACTCACGGGTTCTGCGTTCAATTGGAAAGTGACCCTTAGCTTTCTGGGCGCTCTATGCATGCCGTTAGTCATGGCCTGCACGACATCCCAATCATCTGGGATGGAGTACCGGTCCATTGATGACTGGGCCAGCCTACCTATGGGTAGGGAGTGGGGTGCCGTGACTGGTGTCTTCCCTGACCCCGACGGCGAACACATCTGGGTACTCGACCGGTGCGGTGCGAACAACTGCTTAGGTTCGGACTTGGATCCCGTATTCAAGTTCGACCTTGAGGGCAATCTGGTGACCAACTTCGGTGCTGGACTCTTCGCGTGGCCACACGGTTTTCATGTGGACCAGGCCGGTAATGTCTGGGTGACTGATGGACCAACGGGAGCGCGCGCAGAAGCGGCGGCGGCTGAGGATAAAGGACAGCAGGTGTTCAAACTCAGCCCGAACGGCACGGTGTTGATGACCCTAGGCATCGCCGGTGTCACCGGTGGACCCCAGGACCAGGACAGCTTCAATGGACCGTCAGACGTGCTGGCTGCTCCCAACGGCGAAATCTACGTTTTGGATGGTCACGGAGAGGACGGAAATAACCGGGTGGTTAAGTTCACCGCCGAAGGTCTATTTGTGAGGACTTGGGGCACGTCAGGCCCCGGGCCTGCTGCTGGTGAGTTCTCCGATGCCCACGCTATCGCGATGGACTCACGACAAAGAATCTTTATCGGAGATCGCCGTAACATCCGCATCCAAATCTTCAACCCGGACGGGGTCTTCTTGGAACAATGGACGCACTTCGGTCCGCCCAGCAACATCTATATTGACGGGAATGACATCATGTATGTGACCGACACGCAGACGGCAGCGTTGCCGGAGTGGTACGCCGACCGCCGGGGCGAAGGTTGGACTAGGGGAATCCGGGTCGGCGATGCAAATACCGGCCAAGTGATCGCATTCATCCGTAGTGATGCGGAATTCGTCGCAGCAGATCGCATCGGAAATGTCTATGGAGCGCATGTACCTGGGCAGACCCTCGTGAAGTACGAGAGGGTCCGCTAGCAATGGAGGACCGGTGTTGTCAAATCCACACAGAGCAGGACTAATACTTCTCTCACTCACCGTGGTCGCTATCTCGATCGCCTGCAGCGAGGATCAAATCCAGGAAGTGTCGTACAGCTTGGTCGATGGCTGGGCACAGCTGCCTGAAGGCGTTGAAGCCTGGGGACAAACCATCGGCGTAGAAATTGATACGGGAGGTAACCTTCTAGTCTTCCAAAGATGTTTTGCCAGCAACTGCATTGGGCGAGACGACGTACCGGCCTTACTGAAATACGACCTAGACGGAAACCTGATTGATAGCTGGGGCGAAGGAATGTTCGTATGGCCCCACGGCTTTTTCTTGGACTCTGACGGGAACATCTGGACGACGGATGCGCGCGGTGCAGAAGGGAGGGGTCAGCAGGTCGTCAAGTTCAGCCCGGATGGGACGGTCTTGATGGCACTCGGCACTCCCGGTGTCGCGGGAGACGGACCGAACACGTTCAGCGGTCCGACTGACATCGCAGTCGCCCCGAACGGTGAGATCTTTGTCGCGGATGGCCATGGAAATAACCGAATCGTGAAATATTCGAGTGATGGGGAATTTCTTATGGAATGGGGCCAGGAGGGCACCGGACCAGGTGAGTTCAACGAACCTCATTGTCTCGCCTTCGATTCGCGAGGGAGACTCTTTGTCGGTGACCGTGTCAACCAAAGAATCCAGGTGTTCGACCAAGAAGGACGCTACCTTGCCGAGTGGCCGGATATTATGGCGAGTGGAATCCACATCACCCAAGACGATGTGGTCTACGTCGCTGACTACCAGTTGCGAGAGGGCATAGTGATAGCCAACGCTAGTGACTTCTCAGACATAGATTTCATCTCCGAGACCCTGCCTGAAGGTGTGACAGTGGACGCCCAGGGGAACATATACGCGGGGGAGGTTCTGCCGCGTAATCTGAAAAAATTCGCCAAAACCCTGGGGCCTCCCAGCAGTGTACCCGATGAGTGAGGAAACCATGAACGAGAGTGACAATAACCAGATGACTCTCGGGAACGGGGATGGTATCACCCGCCGGGCTATGCTGCTCTCTCTGCCAGGCCTTGCCCTCACCCCGCGCCTGCTAACACAACACCGGGCTGCACCGCTTAGGGTCGTAGGGCTGCAACAGGTCACCCTCGCCGTATCGGATGTGGAACGTTCGCTCGCGTTCTATCAACAGCTCTTCGGGTTGTCCGTACAGGCGCGTCACGGGGTATCAGCCCTGCTGCGCCTGGGTGACGGACCACACTTTCTGGCGCTCACCGAAACGGGTTCGGCAACACCACGCATTGATCACTTTGGCATGGCAGTGGAAGACTTTGACGTCGACCGAGTAGTCGAGGCCTTGGTAGATCATGGGATCACAGGAGGTGGGGTAGGCGAAAGCTTGAGCGGCGGCCCTTTGAGAGTGCGGGTTGTGACAAGAGGGAACACCTCAGAAGTCTATTTGGGTGATCCCAATGGGCTGATCATTCAGTTGCAGGATCCGAAGTACTGTGGCGGCAGTGGACCGCTTGGCGATAACTGTACTCGTCCGGAGCCCGCACCCGGCAGAGGGTCTCTTGAGCTCATCGGTCTAAGTCACCTCACGATTAATGTGTCTGATCCCGAGAGCACAAATGCGTTCTATCAAGAGACATTCGGTATGGACGTTCAGGCTTTTCAAGCCGCCTCTCCCTTGCTAGGCGTAGGTCAGGGGTCGGACTTCCTCATGTTCATCTCACTTGGAAGAGCAGGCAGAGGAAGCGCTGCACCGGCTCGGATCAACCATGCCTGTCTTACGCTTGAGGACTTTGATGTTCAACGGATCCAAAGCGCCCTGGAGGAACACGGAATCCAACCCAGAGGAACGGGCCCAGGGGGATCAGGCCCCCTCAGACATTGGGTGTCGATGCGCATGCCGAACCGCGGTGGCGCCCCCGAAGGGACACCGGAACTTTATTTCAGTGATCCAGACGGACTATCCATCCAACTTCAGGATGTCAGGTACTGCGGTGGCGGTGGCTACCTCGGCGAGTCCTGCTGACCCAGGTTCTCGTACCAGCGGATGACACCGCCGCCGCCGGTGCAGACGAGGTCAATCCAGCCATCCTGATTCATGTCTCCTGCGACACAACCGTTCATAGCCGCTTCGCTCTCGATCCGTGAATACGACCATTCGCCTGTTGCCGGATCTTCCGGTGAGAAAAAGACATGGACGCCGGGAGTCGCGTTCGGACGATTACTGGTCACACGTGAATTGTCGTTAGCAACAATGTCTGCTCGGTCGTCACCATTAAGGTCCACTACAACCACTTCGTGGCCACTCGTGACTCCCTCATAGATGACACGACGGTTCCACACACCGTCAGACTCGGTGTAGACGACCACTTCATTCCCATGCCACGGCTCGACCGAGCCCAGAATCCGCTGCCCATTGCTCATCCCGCTGCCGACGTCACTGGAGCCGAGCCTCGGGGCCGCTTCAACATGCCCTCTTGAGATCAACTCCTTCTCGAATGTCATGGCATCTCCCATCCCCTGGGCCCGATAAAGCCCAATCCCCTCGAAGCTCGCGACGAGAATTTCATCCCGGCCGCCGGTATCCCAGCTGACCTTCCGCACACGGTGAATGATTCCCGGGATATCCGCGTCGGCGATGATCCCGCGATCCCAGTTTGCCTGGCCATACCAAAAGACCGACGCGCTATCCTGGTCATAAGTGGGCGCGAGACTCCCTGGTCCGATAAGTGGGGCATTCACAAGCTCCAGCTCCCCGTCCCCGTCTAGGTCCACCCATACAACGTGATGTGACGTCTCGAACCTATCGATCGGCTGCGCATCCCAATCTCCTTCCGGGTTCCCTCCACTCCTCGCGACCCAGTTGATTCCTTCGCTATTGGCGGCCTGCATTGCGAAGGAGCTCTGGATCGCGACCTCCGGGATTCCGTCCCCGTCGATGTCAGCTACTGCCTTGTTCACTATGCCCCTAGTGTCACTTACGATCACATGGGGTTCCCACGTCGGATTTTCGTGCCATACGAGCTCCGGATTGCCCGTAGAGTTGGCGACGACGTCCAATAGGCCGTCACTGTTGAAATCGGCCACTTCAACTGCGTACCCGCCACGATATTCAGCAATATCATGCGCCTGGAATGTCACGGGGGCGGTCGAGCGAGGCTCTTCGGTAGCCGAACAGGAGCCCATCATAAGGGCCATAACCATCGAGAGCATGGGACTCTTTAGACGCATGGGACGATCCTCGTGTTCATGTTGCCGTCATCAAGCAGGATTCTGCGGTAGCAGGGCACCTCAGTCATCCCAACAGGTGCAGTTTTTTATCCATCAGTACTTGTCGAAGCCTTCGGTCAACTCTATGCGGACTCCCGAAGGATCCGTGAAGAAGGCGATGGCGAGTTCGATACTCGCGATCTCTCTGTACGCGACTTGGAATGTGATACCACGGGCCTCAAGCATTTCGCAAAAGGCTTCAAGGTTGTCGACTTCGAAGCCGATGTGATCGATCGCCCTACCCTGCGTGGGTACACGCTCCGCACGAGAGCCGTTAAAGCTGAGGTTGATCCCAGGTACATCCGCAGTGTTGGGGTGCGTGCCGCGTGCTCGTTGGACTGCAGAAAACATGTCGATGTACCAGTCCATCAACTCGATATGTCCGCCTGTGAAGAAGTGGACGTGGTAGGCTTCAGCCTTCACGGAGAGCGTTATGTCCTCCTGTAGCTCAATCTTTACGCCGTCAGGTGCAATCAGATACGCGTTGTCAAAACCCTCGGCCCCAGTGAATTCTGATTGGACCTCCAGGCCTGCTGCTCGCCACGCCGCTAGCACCTCAGCAATATTGCGGACCTTGAAGCCGAAATGGTCCATCACACTGCCTTCGGAGGTACCTGTTGGGGGCCTTTCGGTAAGCACAACAAGCATTCCTGGGAGCTTCACCGTAGTAAGTGGCCCCTTCTCTACCACAACACCTTCGAAGTGATCGACCCAAAGCTTCTTGTGGACTTCTATGTCGGCGACGTTCAGATGCACGTGCGCGAATGACACACCAGCCGCATTCGGCGATGCCAGTTGCGCTTGAGCTGGTACTGCGAGCAAGAGCGCCACACCGCCCATCACTAGAAACCTCATGTTCGATCCTCCTCAACTACGATGAAGTTACATCTTCTCTGGTCACCCACAGAGGATACATGTCGGGAATCTGGGCAATCGGTGGTGGTTCCACATCCGATGTCAATGGTAGTGAAAGCCACGTGACCTCATGAATCGCGCCGAACCCGTACTTGCCGCAAGATGAGGCGGTCGCAATTCTAGCGACGGGGAGGACCAACCGCGACCGCCATGTGATGCTCCTCTTGCTGGAGGAGATACGATGAGCAAGGAAGAAACCGGGCGCCCGAACGAGGTCTCCCGTTGCGAGTTTCTCAAAGGGACCGGAGCGGCGCTGGTGGTGGTGGCAACGACCCCAGATGGAGGTCTCGCTGCGGCGCAGGTCGAGTCCAGAAGCGATGCAAACACTGCAGCCTCGGGAAGATGCTTGATGTTCAAATCTTGTGCTTGGTGGGACCGCCAGTGGCTCACCGCTGAGTGAGAAGAGTTGAGGTTCGGCCTCGAAAATTTGCTCAACTCCTTCCAAGCTCGTGGTGGGCAGTTGGAATACTCGTGACGGCACGCTCATCAACACTGGCTGACATATTCCAAGACCGTGTCCCACCATCCAAATCGTCAGGAGAGCAATGTGGGTGAACACTCTAGTCGCGAGATCCGCCTGAAGCGGCGACCTATTGGGATGCCGGTAGACTCTGATTTCGAATTGGTGGAAGTGGTCCTAAGTGACCCAGCACCGGGAGAGATCTTAGTCCGGAATCTCTATATGTCCGTTGATCCGTACATGCGTGGTCGCATGATCGAGCGAAAAAGCTACGTAGAGCCATTCGAGGTCGGCTCAGTACTCTATGGAGGAGCCGTAGGACGGGTCATAGCCTCAGTACATGACGGGTTTGCGCCTGGCGACCACGTCCTCAGCATGAACGGGTGGCGAGAAGACTACATTTCTGACGGAACCGGACTCCAGAAGGTCGACGGGACAATGGCACCACTGTCCAGCTACCTGGGTGCCTTGGGGATGCCTGGTCTGACCGCATACGTGGGGTTGCTGGATATTGGGAACCCACAGCCGGGGCAAACAGTGTTTGTGTCGGGGGCAGCGGGAGCGGTCGGGTCATTAGTATGTCAGATCGCTAAATTGAAAGGATGCAATGTGGTGGGAAGCGCGGGTACCCCAGAGAAGCAGCAGTGGCTTACCGAAGAGGCAGGGGTAGACGTCGCCCTAAACTACAAGACCGTTGAAAATCTCCGTCGAACTCTCGTAGAGGCGTGCCCAAACGGAATCGATATTTACTTTGACAACGTGGGAGGGGAGCACCTAGAGGCGGCCTTGTGGAGAATGAACGATCACGGGCGTATCATCGCCTGTGGTAGCATCTCCACGTATAACGCCACCGAATCTCCACCCGGACCAACGAACCTGTTTCAGGTCGTAACCAAAAGGTTGATGTGGAAGGGATTCATCGTGACCGATCACTACGATCGGTTTCCGGATTTCGCCCGTGATATGAGCGCTTGGATTGCGGCGGGGAAAATCAGGCACCCCGAGACGGTGCACGATGGTATCGAGAGTGCTCCACAGGCCTTCATGGGTCTGTTCAGGGGAGACAACCTCGGGAAGATGCTTGTCCGCTTGAGTCCGGACGATGGCTAGAACGTGCCCAGACTACGCTGGCCTCATTGTTGCGGGAGCAGCACATTCCAGGTAGCTGATGTATAAGAACGTCTTCGCGATAAACCTATCCGACGTTGGAGGCGGCGGTATGAGCATTCGACCTGCCCACACGATCGCCCTTTTGGCCGTGACAATCGTGACTCTGGCCTCCACCGCGCCCGCTTTGTTATTGGCCCAGGCCCAAAGCGGAGAGCAATGGGTTCTACCAAGGACACCAGAAGGGCATCCTGATATACAAGGCGATTGGACGAACGCGACGATCACCCCCATCCAACGACCCAGTGGATTGGGGCCGGTGCTGACGGCTGAGCAGGTTGCTGCGATAGAGGGGCGACGTCTGGAATTCATAGAGGAAGGCTATGCTGATAGCGACCCAGACCGTGAGGCTCCACCCGTTGGGGGCATCTTCCTTGGAGACGTACTTTTTGACGCTGCTTCTGGCGGAACAGGGGGCTACAACTACTTCTGGATCGACGCGGGCGACCATGTTGCGGTCTTTAACGGAGAACAAAGAAGCTCGCTGGTAACATCTCCCGAGAACGGCCGGATCCCTGCTTTGACACCCGCCGCACAGCGACGTATCGGGGAAGCTTTTGTACGCAGCCGGCAATTAGGAGAGTTCGATAATCCGGAGAGCCGGCCTCTGGGGGAACGCTGCCTGATGTCTTTCGGCTTCAACGGCGGACCACCGATGCTCCCCAACTACTTTTACAACAACAATTACACGATCGTGCAAACGCCTGACCACGTCATGATTATGACGGAAATGGTTCATGACGTGAGGATCATCCGACTCGGTCAGACCAAGCAACCTCTGCCGGAACACATGCGCCCATGGATGGGAGACTCGTGGGGCCACTGGGAAGGGGACACGCTCGTCGTTGAAACCACGAACCTTCCTCTTGAGCAGATTAACGCTTACTCGTGGCTAGTTCCGACAGGATCAGAAAATTTCAAAGTGATCGAGCGTTTCACCCGAGCCGACGAGTCCACGCTCAATTACGAATTCACCGTCATCGACCCCGATTCATATGAGAGCGAGTGGGGTGGTGAAGTTCCTTTCAAGAGGCTGGATGGCTTGGTTTACGAGTATGCTTGCCACGAGGGCAACTACGGCCTCGAAAATGTACTGAGGGGTGCCAGAGCACAGGAGCGTGAGGCGGAAAGAACACGAAATTAGACTCGGGAAGTATCTCTCAGTCCATCTCTCACAATTGGCCAAAGCAAGAATCCCCCGGGGACCAGAAAGGCCTCGGGGGATTCTTGATACTGGGCTTGGGACCTTATGGCAAAGCCAGAGCCGCCAACCCGCTGTTTAGCTGGATGATTATGTACTGTTTGCCTTCATGAACCCAACTGGACATCCCATACCGGGTGGATCCAGGTAACGGAACTGCCCCAACCCGTTCTCCGGTTCTCTTGTCTATAGCAAACAATTTCCACTCATCATCAGAGGTCTGACCCGAGGCGAAAAGCAAGTTTGGTGTTACCACCATCGCTGAGTGCCCTGAACGGCCTGGGTTCGTCGGAACTCCCGGGACACCCTGAAGCAGAGGATGGTCCCGTATACCGTCCTGCTGCGCTTGGCGAGCATCACCATTAGGGATCATCCAGATGTGATCACCCGTGTTCATGTCGATCGCCGTAATCCGGCCGACTGGACCTTTCCAGATTGAGAGACCATCAATGTTCTCTCTTCCGGAGCCACCACCTCGACCACCCCCCGTGGCCCGCGCCCAGTCTGAACGGACTGTCCCTGTCTGAAGCTGCTGATCCAATGGCGATTCAGCCCCGGCCATTAAGTATGCTGTTCCACAAGCCGATTGAGAGGTGACATACATCACGCCCGACAGCGGATCTGCCACCGCTGGGCCAGTGATGTTTGCACCTCCCCCGCCCCCAGGACATACCCTTGCTGCCCCAGCGGGATTACCCACGTGCGTCGGTGGATTGAACAACGGGGCGAAAGAGTTGTTCTCCTGAGCGATCTGCAAAGCCATTGCCCTGATCTCAGGCGTGTAGTCAATGAGGTGATCTTCGGTGCGGCCCTGAAGGTCAAAAGGAGCCGGTTTCGTCGGGTGCGGCTGGGTCGGCCAAAGCGTCTCACCTGGCACCAGTGATTGAGGAACCGCGACTTCCGGTATCGGCCATATGGGCTCACCTGTCCTTCTATTAAGCGCATATACAAAACCTTGTTTTGTGGCCTGGAAGACACCTGGGATCTGTTCTCCGTCAACCGTGACGTCCATCAGCACCGGCGCCATAGGTGTGTCGTAGTTCCAGATATCGTGATGAACAAACTGGTAGTGCCATTCCCGCTCACCAGTCTCAACATCGATAGCAATTATGCTGGTGCTATACAGGTTCTCACCTGGATGGAAGCCACCGTAGTAATCGATTGTCGGTCCATTCGTAACGATGTATACGAGACCCAACTCTGGATCAGCAGACATCGGTGCCCAAGAAGAAATATCACCCGTGTATTGCCAGGCATCATTTGTCCAGGTCTCATGACCAAACTCACCTGGACGCGGGATCACGTGGAACTTCCACTTGAAGTCACCCGTCCCAGCGTCATACGCGAGAATGTCGCCAGGAACCATCTCTGTTCTAGTCTGGTTGTATCCCTGTTCGGCTGAGTTACCTACAACCACAACGTCGTTGACTACGATTGGAGGCGAGGAACTCGTGATGTACCCGATCTCAAGGGGGATCCCCTGATAAGGATCATAAGGTTGGCCCCAATTCTCCCATGGAGCCCAATCTTCAATAAGATCTGCTACGAGATCCACACTACCTGAAGCTGGGAACCCGTCGATCGGCACACCTTCACCCCAACCCTCTAGCGGTTGACCAGTCTGGGCATCCAATGCATGAAGGAAAAATCCCGGAGTGGTGATGAAGATTACACCTCGCCCGTCAACTTCAGCGTAAGCAACTCCCTTCCCGTACCCTTTCCGCATTGAGTACTCATAGCGGAAGGTATGCGGCTCGGTAAAAGTCCACTTCAATTCACCCGTCACCGGGTCAAGAGCGATTACATGCCGACGGTCGTTGGTGACCGTGATCAGCATCCCATCGACGTAAGACGGGGTAGCCGTATTCCCATGCGTACTAGCACCGAAACTCGCGTTGTCCCAAATCCAGGCGACTTCCAAATCCCCAAAATTCGAAGCTGTGATTTCGTCACCGTGCGTATAACGCGCATGCCCGGCATCACCACCAAGGTAGGTCCAGTTTCCGTTCTCGGTCCCCGTCAACTGGGCAGCACCCGGCGCCGGCAACGAGAGTAGGCCGATCAACCCGACTGCACACGCCACGACCCAGCCTGACAGAGGCGAACTCAAAGACTTCTCTTTTCTCATAACACTCTTCCCCAAGCAATGATGTAGCACACGGGCAATTTTCTACCTGCCCGAACTGGCCATCGTGACCGTTTAGTCTCCTCTCCGCAAGATCAGGAGAGTCTGCCCACTCCGGAAGTAGATCGACTCAGAGTGCGAAGTGATCCAAGCCCGGAGTCCTCATCTGCCTACCCTCCTTCGTGACAATCACCCCTTCCGTGTCGTCGAGGTTCTTCATCAACTGAAAACCCTCTGTAGGACCAAGCACCATGACTGCAGTGGAGAGGGCATCAGCATCCATCGCGCTGGTCGTGACAACTGTCACGGCGCTTGCTTGGTTAGGCGAGTAACCGGTCCGAGGGTCAATGATGTGGTGAAAACGCCGGTC
>DCAD01000028.1:0-598 GCA_002311875.1 Gemmatimonadales bacterium UBA1142
TGGGCGACGGTGGCTCGCGATACACCAAGCTGAGGTGCGATGTCAGCCTGGGTGAGACCGCGTGACGTCCGCGCTTCCTGGAGAACACTGCCGATATCCTTCATCTTTTCGGCCATACCTGGTCATCCCGCTCCTTCTCCGTGGTGAGATAATATCTAACATAATATATGATATATGACAATAATGTTAGATATTCTTACACGCTGTCGCGGCCGGCCCTTATCGGTCGCTAACCCGGCATCGCAGTCAAGGACGACACGCTTGTTGGTCCTCAGTGGGCATACCTGCGCATCGGTCACTGGGGGCGACCGAGCGCAAGGATCTACCCGTCCAGGACGTGGCAGCGGCGGGTGGATGGAAGACAGTGAAACCGTCCAGCGGCTCTATCAACAGGCAGACGGAGCGACCACGCTTGGCGGTGGTGGAGGCCGGATAATGACACGGGGCCGTGTTTTCTTGTACTCTCGCCGGATGTAATCGGGATGCAATCGTCTGATTTGGACCTGAAGAGAAAAGCTCCACAAGGCCATAAAGCCTTGCAGGGCAACCTCTTTCACTACTGGTGTGGGTGGATTTGAACCACCAACCTCCTGGTTAA
>DCAD01000028.1:605-3799 GCA_002311875.1 Gemmatimonadales bacterium UBA1142
CAGACCCGATACCAGAAGTCCCTAACCGGCGATCTTCGCCTACCTACGCCAAGTTTCCGCCGGTTTCTCACCCGATTTCGCCATCTTTCGCCGCCTTCCGGGACACAGGGCGGACACAGGGCGGGGTGGGCTCCGTTAGACCAGGCTCTCCCGGTCCGAGGGCCTCATACTCATTCTCCCCCCACCCCGCAGGACCGCAACTGAGCCGGGAGCACCACATCGAACGCGCAAAACAGTGCTTGCTCTCTCAGGAAAAAGACTACAAAATGGGTCTTGGCCGGATCCCCAGCTAAGACCCCTTTAACAGCTTAGTGATTTATCGTGTGAAAATAGAGCTTAGGACGTCTCAGACAGTTTGTCGTACACGAATGCGACTGCCGCCCACACGACAAAGAGTATGCCAACACTGTATAAAGCCGGTTCTATGGCTGGACGCCCAGCTATCACATAGTTGAAATCGACCAGTAGAATCTGCGATAGAGCAATCACCATCGCCGTAAGCATGGTTTTACCAGTCTTTTGGACAGCCCGATCGAAGAAACAGATCACAACGGCCCAGTACAGAGCCGTACTGGCAATGATGTTGTCCACGATGGGCTTGAACGCCGTCGTCACTCCACAGCTGTGACTGTCGCCGGTCGTGACCGGTGCCGAGGAGTACCCACAACGCCCCGGGAGTGCCATAATTTCCCCAATTCGTGTTGGGTATAAGAGATGGATAACGTAAGAAAATCGAATTCCCCTCGGTCGGAGCGTTGCGAGGTGGCAAACAGCGAAACACAGATCGATCTCAGGAAAGCACTGCTGAATCCGGCACTTGTATTCCTTGGTCCCGAGGATGTGCTTAAACGGGACGAGTTGACTCGCGAACAAAAGACCGAAGTCTTTCGTCGGTGGAAATACGACGCGCTACAACTTCAAGTCGTGGACGACGAGAACATGGGAAGTGATCAACCGTCGGATATTCTAGACCGGGTGCTGCTAGCGCTCCATGCGCTGAACACGGGTCCCGATCCGGAAGATTCACCGTCCACGAAGCACGGCGGCGTTTCATTTCAAGTTTCGCGGCCAGGCAGTTGATACCGAGGAGAAGGCGCACAGTGCTGGACACGTTCAGGCGGCCTCTTAAGAGCCTCCGGGTCTCACTGATCGACAAATGCAACCTGCGTTGCCAGTACTGTATGCCCGAGGAGGAGTATGTCTGGTTGCCCCGCGACGACATCCTCACTGTCGAAGAGATCGGCGATCTTGTCGATGTCTTCAGCGAGCTTGGGGTGGACAGGGTGCGGCTTACAGGCGGCGAGCCACTGCTCCGCCGCGAAGTTGTGGATGTGGTGAAGCGGCTAGCGGCAAACCCGGACGTTGGTGACCTGAGCATGACCACCAATGGTGTGTTGTTGGCGAAGCAGGCGGAGTCACTCCGGAGCGCGGGACTGGACCGGGTCAGCGTGAGCCTGGATACGCTACGGCCGCAACGGTTCGAGCAGCTCACGCGCCGCAACCGTCTCCCCGAGGTGCTCGAAGGGATAGATGCCGCAGCGGAGGGAGGGTTGAAACCCCTCAAGATCAATACCGTGGTCATGCGCGGGTACAACGACGACGAACTCACCGACTTGATCGACTTCGCCAGAGATAGGGGCGCAGAAGTCCGTTTCATCGAATACATGGACGTGGGCGGCGCAACGCGGTGGACGATGGACATGGTCGTTTCGAGTAGGGAGATACTGAGCCGGCTGGCGAGGCACTATGGGCCTATCGAACCGCTTCGCGACGGCGGCTCGGCTCCGGCAAACCGCTATGCGCTGCCCGACGGGACGACCTTCGGTATCATCGCCTCGACAACCGAACCATTCTGCCGTGCCTGCGACCGGAGCAGGCTTACTGCCGACGGGATGTGGTTCCTGTGTCTGTACGGGGCCCACGGGATCGACCTTCGGCGGCCTCTGCGAGAGGGAGCCTCTCAAGACGAGATCGGGTCGCTGATAGCGCGCGGGTGGACAAATCGTGCCGATCGTGGAGCCGAGGATCGGAAGGCGCTAGACTTGCGAGGCCCTCTCTATCAGATCAAGGCTCTACGTAAAAACCCGCACCGCGAGATGCACACGCGGGGTGGTTGACGCTGCAGCTTTGGGCAGTGCTGCCCTCCGGTTGAGCGGCAACCGGTGCCCGCCAGACAGCGGATCGATCCCAAGCACGTTCGCCTGCCCATCGTCAGTTCTGTAAGGTACATTGCTGACAAGAAGAATTATTCTTGATTAGCATCCCCGTTGTCGAAGCATTCGAAATGACCGCTGACTGCTTGCACTCGTTGGTTCTATGGGTCGATTCTAAGGCCGCCTCGGACTGTGGGACCGGCAAGTGACAGCTAAACCCGGCGTTCCCCCACGTCGGGAACGCCCACTCAAATCTGACGATCGAAGTAGGGATTTGTGTACCGCCATGAGGTATCCTTGGTAATGAACGTGCTCCTCATCTCCTGCTATGAGCTCGGCCATCAGCCGTTCGGAGTGGCATCCGCTGGTGCACACTTACTCGCTGGAGGCCGCCATCAAGTGGAATGCCTGGATCTCGCCGTGGAGACTCTCGACGAGGCCAAGGTCCGCCGAGCCGACTTTGTCGGGATCTCGACTCCCATGCACACGGCAATCCGACTCGGTGTCAAAGCCGGTGAGATGGCCCGGGGGTTGAATCCACAGTGCCACATCTGCTACTTCGGGCTCTACGCTTCTCTTAACGAGGACTATCTCCTCGAAGGAGTAGCCGACAGCGTGATCGGCGGTGAATTTGAGACGCCGCTAACTCAGCACGTCGACCGCTTGGCGGAAAATGGACCACCCCACCCCGGAGGCCTCTCTTTAGCGGAGCTGCGCAGTCCACCCAACCTGTCTCGACAGCATTTCCTTCCACCGGCGCGACATTTACTACCTCCCCTGGAGAGGTATGCCCGCCTGAGGACCTCCGAGGGAGAGTTCCGGAACGTGGGATATGTTGAAGCGAGCCGCGGTTGTGCTCACAAGTGCCGCCACTGCCCAATCCCCGCTGTCTATGAGGGAAGGCTTCGAATAGTTCAGCGGGAAGTTGTGCTCGCAGATATCGACAACCTTGTGCACATGGGTGCGCAGCACATCAACTTTGGTGACCCAGACTTCCTGAACGGTGTGAAGCACTCACTCGGGATTGTTCGGGAGATGCGT
>DCAD01000052.1:0-238 GCA_002311875.1 Gemmatimonadales bacterium UBA1142
GAGTTCCGCTCCGGCTGCAACGAGCTCGGCTTCGCTAACATCAGAGGAAAAGCTAAGCTCTTCAGGCACCACTGATTCGAGCTGCGGAATCGCGTTCGCGATCCATGTATAGATGGAAATAGTGCCGATCACCACACCAAGGATTTTGATGTTCGTCATCCTATGCCTCCTGGTCCTTGGCCGCTGGAGCTGAACCCGTTGCTCCACCTCCCACACCCGAGATCACAGGTTTTTCAGC
>DCAD01000052.1:292-22720 GCA_002311875.1 Gemmatimonadales bacterium UBA1142
AAACCGCCAACCCAGAAAATAAAGGTCACTAGGCTGAGAAAGATGAGTACACATACTGAAATCACGATCGATGCGTAGCCGAGCGCCGGCGTAGCAGCGTCAACGCTTGTATCTCGCACGACCTCAAACACATGCCAGTGCTGCCTGATCCCGCTCCTGGCAAAGCCCATCAACCCCATGAGCCAAGTAAAAGTGACCGCGAGGATAAACAATGCGTACTGCGAACGCTCTGGCATCTCTCCCCAGCGGATTTCTCCCCGCGATTCAGCACCACGCATCATGAACATATCGATCAAAACGACGCAGATGATTGCCGAAATCACTGCAAGCACTTGATAGACACTGAATCCGATCCGCACGATCGACGGGACGAAGTACCCGTACACCCCGTAGAAAAGGACTATAGCAGCAGCAACAACGAAAAGGGTTCCCTGGATTGTGGTACCCCTTTTTTCCCAGGACACGACCGCCTTCTTGTTGGCCCTACGGTAGAGCAGGAATGACAGGAACGTCGTCAAGATCATCAGGTTTACTGCGGTATTCTTGGCACTCATCACCCCAAGAACACCCAAGAATGGATGGAACTGGCCTCCCATTGCGGTAATCTCAGCGCGGTTCGCAATCATGTTTCGTGGCGTCGCCCAAACGGCCGCGCCAATCAGGAGAACGAGCAACATCCACTTCGTGTACGGCATGAAGCGTTCTGCCCCTGGAATCCGGCCCATCCCCACCCAGAGGTAGTAATTACCCGTGAGGAAGAGGACGCCAATCAGGAAGGCTTGCACGACCCAAAGCCAGCTCATGAAGCCGCCCATCATTGTGGTGCCCATCTGTTGGTTGTACTCGTAGATCTCACGGCCAAGCCAGTAGCCGGCGAAGGGGAGCACGATGAGCGCGCTGATCGCGATGAAATTCCCGATGTAGCCCATCCAGTCGTAATGGGCACGCTCCTCATCAGTCTTCGCTGAAAGGAAGCGGAAGGCAGCATAAGCCCCAACAATCGCACCACCGAACACGATGTTGGCTATGAACCGGTGGATATTGATCGGCATCCACGTCGCGTTCGCAAATGCACTCCAGAACTGTACCATCTCTGGAGCGGTATCCGGAGTGACTTCGCCAGGTGGACTCATCATGTACGTGAGCCATGAATTGGCGATCAACATCACTGCGGTGCCCCAGATGTTGAGAAGGATACCGAGGCTCCAGTGACCCCATTTCGCTCGGCCCTTCTTCCAACGATCCCAACCGTAGTAGTACAGATAAAGCGTGAACGACTCGAAGAAGAAAATCCCTACGTAAACCCACATCGACGGGGCAAAGATCTCTGATAGATAGCCCCATAACCCGGGATAAAGTGTGATCAGCCCGAAGACGAGGACCGCACCCCACATCGCTGTCGCCGAGTAAGAAACCAGCAACAGCCGTGTGAACTCCTTCGCTAGCTTGTCGTATCGATCATCAGAACTGAAGATCCCAATGGCCTCAGCGACGACCGCGAACATCGGCACACCAAGCACGAACGCAGCGAAAAAGAGGTGGAGCTGGGCTGCAATCCAGATCGCAGCACGACTCCCAATGATGGGGAAGTCACCGTATTCTCGGGGTGTATAACTCTGCGCTGCCAATGGCTCCATCGCGATTGCAAGCAACCCAATCCCGACCACCACTCCGACCGGTAAGATCGTGCGTAGCCAGGACCATCGACCACGCTCAAGCATCTGTCGTCTCGACATGCTCTGGTGCGCTCTTAGAGTCCTTCAAGAAGAAGGGCAACCGCTTAGAGAAATCCACAGGCATCTTCCGCCGCACCTCAGCCATCACCTCAAGGTCAACCACTGTGTAGCCATGCCTGCGCGCGAAGTCTTCCACTCGCTGCGTTACCACACCACGCACAAAGCTAGGAGCCCGGGAGATGCGTTCTTCGGCCTCTGGCGTCCAGGGCATTCCCTGGGTCGCCGTTCCTCCATACGTCATCTGCTGAGGAGGTTCCACCAACGGACGGTCTCCCGGCGGATCGTAAGCGCATGATTCATCCGGTCCGAGTGGGTCACCCGATTGTGCGAACGCGCGCGCGCGGCAACCACCACAAACTCCGCGGTACTCACAGCGACCGCAGCGACCGGAGAGCGCACCACCCCGTAATGCCTCGAATAATGACGACTCTCGCCAAACATCCCCAAATGACTCCCTGGTCAGATCCCCGGCCACGGCTGGCATATAGGGACAGGGGGTCAGTTTGCCTTCAGGAGTAATCCGGCAGTACTGGACTCCGCACGGGCACCGCGTGGCATAGTTCAGTAGCGGAGATTCTCCGCCAGCCTCGATCACGTGCCGCATCAATTGAGGTTGGCATTTGGAGCGAACCATCATGCGGCCCCGATACACCCGCTCCAGTTCCACTAGGTCGGCTAGAACCTCCTCATTCTCCGAAGGGGACAGACCTTCCATGCGCTCGCCACGCCCAGTCGGAACTAAGAAATACAGGTTGAACGATACCGCACCGTTTTCCGCAGCCCACGCCACGAGCTCTGGAAGCTCGGAGCGGTTCCCCCTGGTGAGGCTCGTTTGGACGATGAAGTCCAGCCCTTGCTGGCGGAGACGCGTTACCGCACTAAGCGTTGCGGACAAGGCTCCCGTGCCGTGCCGGAAGCGATCGTGATACGTCGGGTTCAACGAATCGATGCTCACCGCGACACCCCGCACACCTGCTCCCTTAAGAGATTCAATGCGCTCATTGGTAAGACCAATACCATTCGTGCCCACGACGACTGTCGCTCCTGCTGATGCTGCGTGATTTGCTATTTCTTCAAGATCATCTCGTACCAATGGCTCTCCACCACTTAGGATCAAAAGCACAGATGGGTTCACCGCAAGCACGTCATCCAACACGCGGTGGCACTCCTTCGTGGAAAGCTCGCTCTCCGCACTCTGCCAAGAGCCGGCAGATATATAGCAGTGTGAACACTCGAGGTTGCAGCGGCGGGTGATATTCCATGCCACTACATGGGGAATCGCAGTGTTGACCTGTGCAGCTTCGAGTTCGGGATCACGCTTCTGGGACAGATGAGCTGGTTCCACAGGGAAGTCCAAAACAGGAAGCGCCTCCGGCCCTCTCATGGCCGAATCTGCACTACCCGGGAAGGTGTCTGGCTTCACTCCCCAGCGTCCTGGTCCGTCATGAACGCTTCGACCGCCGCCTTCGCTTCCTCCGGCGTCGCGGTCTTGAAATCTACCGGACAGTCGTCGGCGGCCTCCGCGACGTCCCGGATCGGACACCGGGTCACCCCGCTGGCCTTGGCCTCTTCGATGAACTTCCGCATCTCGTCGGAGAGGCCGTCCACGCCTTCCGCCGTAGCACGCAGCTGCTTCGCCTGGAGCTCACGGAACATGACGAGCATGGTGTCCATGTCGAACTCGTCGGCCTCGATCATGGCCTCCTTGTTTTCGTCCATGACCAGGGTCGTCACACGCCAGAAGTCGTTATCGCGGGCGAAACGCTCGACGGTGTTCCGCGCGAGCGGCCGCGCGATCAACGGCACTGCTTGGAGCCGCCCCCGTGCCTCCTCGGTCCACACGACAGGATCACCTGCAAGCCGTTCGCGGCTCGAAACGTGCCCGGTGTACGGGCACTTCTCCGAGATCATGGGCGTCTCGGGCTCAGGATCCGCGTCGTGGCCTTCGACGAGCGTGCGCTTCATGGCCTCCTCGGCTTTCACCTCGGCGAGCGCGAGCTCCTCGGCGGTGCCGATGCCCATGATGAGCTGCATGTGCGTCGGGAGAAGCTTGGTGATCGCCTCGTCCAGCCGCTCGCTCGTGACCATGGGAAGGCCGTTCGTCCCCAGAGGCGGCACCGCTGCTACCTGGACCTCACCGTTCGTGTCAGGAGCCGATGCTCCGTTGCCGTTGGCCGCCCCATCTCCATTTGTGATGCCGTTCACGCTGGACGCGAGCTTGCCGTTCACGGCCTCACGAGGTCGCTCGTCCTTGTAGGTGCCGTTGGCGCCCGCGCCGTAGTTGTCCAGCACGAACTCCTCCACGGCCCGCCGCGCTATACCCAGCGCGAAGGGAGGGACCCTGAGGATGCGCACTTCGGCGTCCGGGCCCCACTCGAGACCCGTCTCGCCATCCTCTTCGATCCAGGGGATTTCTTCCGGATCGACGTTCTGCGTGCCCACGAGCAGCACGCTCGCTTTCGTGAGCCGGATCAGGTTGTCGGCCTGCGAGCCGAGGTCCGTACCGTCGATGCGGTGGCTGCCGTGCCGCGCAATCACGAGCACCGAGGGCTCGATCTCGCCTGCCCAGCGCAGGATGCAGTCGAACGGCTTGCCGATCAGGATCTGCGTCTCGACCTCGACCTCTGGGAACTCCTCAGCCAACGCCTGAGCGCGCTTGATGTTCGCCTTGCAGAGCTTCAGCAGGCCCTTGTCGATGATGTTGTTATGCAGCTCTTCCTGCTCCTCGAACTTGAAGATCTTCGAGGCTGCCACGGACAGGACATCCTTGATGTTGCCGAAGACGACGTGGTGGTACTCGACATCGAAGGCCGAGCACACGTACAGCTTGGCGCCGTACTCCTTGGCCATCTCGAGCGCGAGTCGCATCGCCTTGTAGCTGTACGCTGAGCCGTCGACGCACACCATCCAATTGCCACCCTCCAGCGCTTCGCCGTTCCTCACGATGAGGGTGTCTTTCTCGACCCTGCGAAGAACCCGGCTAATCACGCCGCCGAGCTGCGAGAACTCCTGTTGACCGATTCCGTGCCCGCCCATGACCAACAGGTCGTAGAGTCGGCCGCTGGACCCGGCGAGCTTCTCATCACTGTCCTCGTCCTCAGCGATGATCCGACCCTTCTCGTCGATCTGGACGTCACCACGCACCTTGTCTCCGCCATCGTATTTGTCGGCGATGTTCGGGTCGAAGCCGATCAAGCTCGGGAGTCGACCCTCGCCGCCGTTGGCCTCACGGATGATCTCTTCGTAGTTGATGCCCTCGAGGAGCTGCCGCGTGAGCGGAACGCCCTCCGCCTTGCAGAGCTTGTCGGTCTCGTCCAAAAACGAGTCCGAGATGAGCTGCAGGCCCTTCTCGATCAGCTTGTCATGAATCTTCCGCTGACGCTTGATCTCCTTCGCCGACTGAAACTGGGCGGGGAGGCCTGTCTCGAGCTGCCGGAACCGTACATCATGGAGACGCGCAGCATACACGTGGTTACCGGTGATTCGACCCTCGGCACGCTTGCAGATTTCGATCGCCCTGGCGACGGCCCAATTCGAGTGATCGGAGTTGTCGACGGGGACCAGGATTTCTCGGTACATGTGCGTCCCTCTTATGTGCTAACGGCCCGGTGGAGCGAGCCGCCGGGCCTCTCGATGGGCAACCTCGAATTTTTCCTCTCGGAGCAGGGTCTTGGCGCACCGCGACACCGCTCCACCTCCTGTAACGACGCGGATTATATAAATGTGCGTGCTCTTGTGCAACTATGGTACAAGCGCCCCTGAGGGCCCTTTTTTTGGCGCAGCCTACACGGTCGTTTCGGGTCCCTCTACTGCCGGGTAGCCGCCTTCAGGGAGGTCGCGATGGGGCGCGCCACAACGAGCGTCAGCACCGGCAAAACGACGGCCCAAACGATCAGAGCCGATGCGCCTTCCACCGACGCGCCCACAGACATGCCGAGCAACGTTTCATGGAGGATTCTGAAGGGGCTGGCGGCCTCGACGATGCCCCAGAACGTCCCGGGCATCGGGGTCCTGAACACGCCGGAGAAGTGCAGCATGAACAAAGCCGTGACCGCGGCGAAGAGCGCCGTCTCGGCCAGTGACCGCGCCATGCCCGCCACGATGTTTCCGAGCAGGTTCGCGATCCATAGTGAGGCCCACATGATGACGAACGTCGTGAGGAAGCCGCCGAGAGACAGCGATCCGAAAGTTGCGACGGCGAGAGCGGGCAGGAGCTGCACCGCATCGACAGTACACCCGGCGGCCGCTCGCTGAACCAGAAATCCGCCCGGCCGAATACCGGTCTGCAAGATCCTTCCGACCAGGCCCATCTCAGCGTCCCTCACCAGGGGGATCGCGGAGCCGAACGTCCCGAACAGCATGAATAGGACAGCGTAGACGGCAGAGGCGTGGAACGCCGGCGCGGCGCCGAGGACGACCGGAACGACGAGGAGGAGTGGGACCAGCATGTTGAGGACCAGGAGCCGTTTGCGCGCCAGCGCGATCCGCAGCTCGACCTCCGCGATGAGGAGGCTCACCGGCTGAACTCCTGCCCGGTCAGTCGCCGGAACAGCTCGGGGAGCCCCGGCTCGCGGACACTCACCCCTGAGATGCTCGCCCCGCCCGATACGAGCGCGGCGCACAGATCTGGCAGGGCCGCCTGCCCCCGAGCGGCCTCGAACACCAGCGGTTCGCCCTCGTCCACCAGCGTCACCCCCTCACCGAAATACTCGGGCAGCTCAGGGAGGTCATGCTCCAGGAGGATCTCGAAGCGCGTGGCTGTTCCGAGTGACTCGAGCAGGTCGGCGGGCCGACCGGCACCGACGACGGCTCCCTCGTGCAGGATCACGATCCTATCCGCGAGGCCGTCGAGGAAGGCCAGATCGTGGCTCGACAGCACCACGCCGGCCCCCTGACGACAGCGGTCCCTCAGGATTTCCTCGAGGGCATCGCGCGACGCAGCATCGAGACCGGTGGTCGGTTCGTCCAGGAGCAGAAGCCGCGGCGCGTGCGCGAGCGCCTCGGTCAGCAGCAGCTTCCGCTTCATGCCGAACGAATAGGCCGAGACCGCCTTGTCGGCCTCCGCCGCGAGCCCGAAGGCCTTCAGCAGCCCAGTGACGGCTAGGGCCGCGTCGCCTCTGGGCAGCCCCGAGGCGCGCGCGAAGAAGCGCGCGTTCTGGAGACCGGTCAGCGCGTCGAAGTGGGCCGTTTCCTCGCCCGCGTACCCCACACCACCCACCCGTGCCTCAGACCCAACCCAACTCGATACGGAGCCAGCCGTGGGGACGAGCTCTCCCAGAAGAAGCTGCAACAGTGTGCTCTTTCCCGCCCCATTCGGGCCCAGAAGCGCGACGATCTCCCCGGAAGCCACTTCCAGATCGACGCCCGACAGCGCCGGCTGGGCAGAACCGTACTGGAAGCTGACACCCGTGGCGGTGATCAGCGGCGCCACTGGGGATCCCTCGGAAGCTCCCGACGCCTCAGCCTGCCCCGTCACATCCCTTCGAGACCGAGATCCGTCCTCGCTCGGTCCATCACATCGGGCGTAATGAGGGGAATGCCCTTCTCCTGCGCATAGTCCGTGTAGATCCGCTTCACCATCCCGCGCACGAACTTCGGGACGTTAGTGAGTCGGTCGTTCGCCTCGTCGCTCCAGGTCACGGACAGGCGCGCGGCGGGCGCCTCCGCAGGGTTCACGGCAGCGTCGATCGAGGCGTCCCCGGCGGTCGCCTCGACGAACGCATCGTCCTTGGGACTTTCGAGTTTGCTCCGCGTCTGCTGGAACGGTTGCTCTGGGACCGTCCGTCCCCCGATCTCGATACCCAGTGACGATACGAGTTGGGTCTCCATCGGGTTGGCGAGCATCGCCATATCACGCCCACACGCCCCGCACGTAAAGAGCGCGGTGATCGTCCCGTCTCCCGGAAGATCCCGGTCGGCGAACTTCATCACCTCGTCGCATGGAATGCACAGGAACTTCATCGCTGGCTCTCCCGACCGCCGGGGCCCTGTTCGACACGCTCGGCAAGCGCAGCAAATGCCCGCGCCGCCGCCGAGTCCCCGTCCGACCCCGGTGGCGCGCCCTGATCCGTGAGCGTCCCAAACGCAGGGTCGAACGGGATCTCGGCCCATAACTCGAGACCGGCCGACTCCGCGACGTCGCTGATATCAGGCCCGGTGAACAGCGGCAGTAGGTCACCGCCGCCCGGCTGCGCGTAGCCGGACATGTTCCCGACGACGCCCATGCAGGCAACGCCCGCTTCCTTCAACTGGGTCGCGGATCGGGAGACGACGGAGCTCGCGACCTCGCTGGGAATCGTGACGAGCAAGACCTGGTCCGGCTCGGACACCAGGTCGAGAAACCTCCCGATCTTGTCGGTGCCCGGCGGAATGTCGATGAGCAGGTAGTCCAGCTCGCCCCATACCACGTCGGACATGAACTCCCTGAGTGTCACGGCCTCCGTTACGCCCTGCCACACGAACTTGTCGGAGTCGGGCCCCTTCCACTTCAAGGGCGCGCCCTCTTCGATGAGGAGCTCGGTCGAGATACCCAACACTCCGGAGGGCCCCCTGGCCGGCACGATCCCGTCGGGACGGTCCTCGAGCCGGCTACCGAGCAGACCCAGCATGCGGCCGAGCGAGGGGCCGTTCAGGTCGGCGTCCACCGCGCCGACTCGGGCACCGCGGGCGACAAGCGCCACCGCCAGGTTCGCGGTCACCGCGCTCTTTCCAACCCCGCCCTTACCGCTCGCGATGACGACGACCGCACCCACATCGGCCAGACGCGCCTTCAGGCGAGCGACCTGACTCCCGATCTGCTCCACCATCTTCGACTCGGTCGGACCGGACACGTCGGCATAGCCACGTACTTCTCGGGCCTTAGCCCCTTCCTGCATCGGCGCGCCCGCATCGGTGGTGGTGTCGCTCATCGTGTCGATCGCCGTCAGGGATGGATCTGATCGCCTGAGGCGTCCAGGACGACCAGCGCGTCCACCGGACACTCCCTACACGATTCCAGAACAGTCTCGGCTGTGACCTCGTCCGTATCGGCGACGAAGACCGCAATGCCCTCATCGTCCATCTCGAACAGCTCGGGCGCGACCTCTACACATGTCTCGAAGCCCACGCAGATGAGTCGGTCAATCTGTACGGTCAGGCCCGCAACCTGGCGCTCTTCGTTGTCCAAGGACTCCTCTCAGGTTTCCGTGAAGGGCCTTCCTATCCGCACTGGGGGCACCACCGCCATTCCGCTACACGCACCAGCATCGTGAGGATCCTCCGCTGCACAGCTACCGTCGGTTCGAAGCAAGCCGGACAAGAACGAGCAGAACGTAAGACCAACAGACTTCCGAGCCCTATGATGATCCAACGAAGAAGCACGAGCCCGCCCAGGACCCACACTGCGGCAAGAGAAATATCCACTCTGAGATACTCCAGAACTAATTAGTGAGTGGCACCAGGGTTCACTCGGGTGACACTCACTCCCACAAGCTTGAACATCACCTTGGTTAGCGTCGGTATGGCGATCGAGGCGATCAGGACGGGAAAGACGATCCCACCAAGAGCGGCTCCAGCAAATCCAGTGAGAAACATCCGGCCGAGCGCATAAACGCCCAGATACGATGCAAAGAGCAGGAGAAGGCCCAACAACTGACGACCTCCACCACCACCTTCGATCTTAATTGCGGCTCCACCCACATAGAGCGCGGCGAGAGACCAAAACAGTGCGCTTGGAACAAGCCAGGCAACCACCGATAACCTCCTAGGGCTCGGGATCAAAAAGCAGCCTAGGTTTTTCCCAGGCAACCTTCCATGGAAGTCCGGTCCGACTTCATGTCAGATCCGGCTCTGAACTCAGGAAATCCTACCACTGTGGTGGGGTGCATAACAAGATGACCCCGCCCAACGAGATTTCCAGCTTTCCTATCTAGAGTATGCTCATTGCCGCTCTAACCGCAGTCCGGAAGTATTCGACCTCAGGGTCACCGTGCGTCGTCGAGATGAAGCATGCCTCGAAGGGGGAAGGAGGTAAGTACACACCGGCCTCTAGCATTCCATGGAAGAAGGAAGCAAAGCGCTCGCGGTCACACGTCTCTGCCTCCTCCCAAGAATTGACGGTGTCCTCAGCAAAGTAGAATCCAAACATCCCCCCGACGACTGACGTCTGAAGCGCTATTCCAGCTCGCTCCGCCTCACTCGCGAGCGCCTCCGCGAATGCGTAGCTCATTGATTCGAGGCCCTGATAGACCGAAGGATCCGCAAGATACTCCAGTGTGGCCAGGCCAGCCCGCATAGCGATCGGGTTACCACTCAGAGTGCCCGCCTGATACACTGGCCCCGCTGGCGCCATTTGGTCCATGATTTCTGCTTGGCCACCGAATGCTCCCACTGGGAAACCGCCGCCGATGACCTTCCCGAAGGTCGTAAGGTCAGGTGCGATCCCGTAAAGACCTTGTGCCCCAGATGGTCCGACGCGGAAGCCGGTCATTACTTCATCAAGAATGAGCAAGGCCCCTCGGTCGGAGGTGAGCGACCGAAGGCCCTCCAGAAAACCCTTAGCTGGGGGTATCATCCCCATATTTCCCGCGACTGGCTCTACAATCACCGCCGCTATGTCTTCCTTGCTCTCATCGAAGAGTCCAATAACCGAATTCAGGTCGTTAAAGCGCGCCACCAGTGTGTCCCCAGCTGCACCAGGTGGAACGCCGGGCGAATCTGGCAGACCGAGTGTCGCCACCCCGGATCCCGCTCGAACGAGCATTGCGTCCGCGTGACCGTGATAGCAACCCCTGAACTTCAGGATCTTCGAGCGCTGTGTGTAAGCCCTTGAGAGTCGGATCGCACTCATCACAGCTTCCGTTCCCGAACTCACCATCCGCACGCGCTCTACGCTCGGGACCACCCCACAGATATGCTCGGCAAGCTTCACTTCATCAGGGCAAGGTGCCCCGAAGCTTGTTCCCGATTTGACCGCTTCCGTGATCTTCGAAACGATCATGGGATGTGCATGCCCAAGAATGATAGCTCCCCAGGACATCACCAAATCGAGGAATCGCTGCCCATCCACATCCATCAAATAAGGACCCTCACCTCTGTTGAAAACCACCGGCACACCACCCACGGCCCCAAACGCCCTAACCGGTGAATTCACTCCTCCAGGAATGACCTTGAGGCCACGTTCATAAAGCGCTCTGGAACTAGTGCCCCCACCTTGCTTCATAACATCTCCTGTACAATATCGGAGTTACGGACTGCTGCGGCGGCACGTACCCCCGAGCGAATCACAGCTTCGATACTAGCCCCATCGTACGCAGCCCCAGCCAAGTAGAGACCTGGTAGCTTAGCTAACCGGGCACGGAATGCACTGATTCGCTGGGTATGGCCCACCCGGTACACAGGAACCGACCAGTTGTGTACCCAGGTTTGAGTCGGAGCCTCAGTGACTGCAAGGCTCCCAGCGAGCTCATCTCTGGCGAGTGCCACCGCCCCCTCTGGGTTTTCAGGCACCATGTCCTTACCATCGGCTGGTGCCGCGCGGATGAAGCACCGGAGAAGCACCTGATTAGAGGGGGCCCGATGCTGGAACTTTGCAGAGGACCATGTGCATGCGGACACACCATTACCGACCCCCCTCCCATTAAGGTAGCCGTGCGCATCTAGGGGGTGACTGATCGCCGACCTGCGGTACGCCAGGTTCACGACAGTGGTTTGGGCCGAAGGAACCTCGGGCACTGATCCTTGAATATCCGTCAGCTCGCGAAGCACGTCCCCAACGGTGGAAGGAGGTGTCGCCATTACCACCACGTCGCATCTCTCCTCCACACCACTATCCATTCGCACTACCCATTGCCCGGAATCGCGGGAGATCCTAATAGCTCGGGTAGAAGTCCGGACATGATCTTCTCCCAACCTACCGTGTAACCGTTCGGTAAGTGATGCCATTCCTTCAGAGAAAGTCAGAATCGGAGGACGCATGGTATTTCTATCATGTCGTCGAGGCATCGGACCCCGGAGCAGGCTGCCACCGTCAGCCTCAATCTGCACTAGGGGTGCTAGTGTCGCTTGAGCGCTTAGTTCAGCCGGGTCACCACCGAATATTCCCCCGAGAAGCGGCTCGTAGATTTCCCTATAGGCTCGAGCTCCGAGCCGACGCTGAATGAAACTTCGAACACTTTCATCTTCCCCCCCGGCCCGCCTGGGCATTAGGGGTTCGAGCCTCACCCTCACCCGGCCCAAGAGAGATAGTGCGGGATTGGACAGGAGAGAAGAAGGACGTCCGACAGGACTCCCGCCCTCGCCCAAGAAAGGCACAAAGCCATCTATATCGCGGCGATAAGCCCGGACTGAACACTCAGCTGCCGGATGAATCTGCCGATCTAGCTCGAGTTCCTCTGCGAGCGATTCCACCTCTCCGGTCTGCGGTACCCAAGAGTCGGCACCACCCTCTACGACAAAACCGGAGGTGCGTTCAGTGCAAAGCTTGCCCCCAATTCGACCTGAGGCTTCCACCAAAATGACCTGTGGCACTGCGGTCTTCTTACGCTCACTCGAAAGCTGACACAGCCGAAATGCGGTAGTGAGTCCCGCCAATCCACCACCCACAACAACGACACGGGGGGGTGCTGTCACGCAGTTGCGGCCTCGTAAGAACGCACAGCGTCTATGGCTATGGTCACAGCGTGTGGTGGGGTTTCAGGAAGCATCCCGTGTCCCAGGTTGAAGATGTGACCCGGGCGACCGTTCACTCTCCGCATCACGTCAGTAACCGCCTCAAAAATGTGTTGCTCCGAGCCCAGCAGTACCGTCGGATCGAGGTTGCCCTGAATAGCGCAGTCGACTCCAAACCGGTTCCAGGCTTCATCGATCGGAAGACGCCAGTCTACGCTGAGCACGTCACTCCCGGCTCGTGATAGCAATTCTATGAGATGGGGAGCGCCAACCGCAAAATGAACGGTGGGGCAACTCGTCTCCTTCAGACTATCAAAGACAAATCTAGAGTGCGCCAGAACCTGTTGTTCATACGTGACAGGGTTGAGCCAGCCAGCCCAGGTATCAAAGAGTTGCAGAGCATCTGCCCCTGCCTCCGCCTGTGCTGTCAGCCATCCTCCAGCTACTTCTCTAAGCTTTGTCATGAGCGCAAGAAACGCTGCCGGCTCATTCGACATGAAAGACTTCACTCGCCCGAAGTTCTTGGTCGGGCCACCCTCGATCAGGTAGCTCGCGAGGGTAAATGGTGCACCCGCAAAGCCTATGACCGCAGCATCCTTAGCTACTACTGCTCGCACTGAGCTAATCGCTTCAAGTGTCGGACTCAGATGGTCCCGTGGATCGAAAGGCGCGAGGGCAGCTACGTCCGACGGAGAGCGAATCGGATTTCGGATTACCGGACCCCTACCAGGGACAAAATCAAGATCGATGCCCATCGGCACGAGGGGGAGCAGAATGTCCGCGAATATGATCGCAGCATCAAGGTCAAAGCGCTCCAGCGGCTGGAGCGTGACCTGGGATGTGAGTTCTGCATCTGCACAGATATCTAGCAGGGAGTGAGTCTCACGAACTTTTCGGTACTCCGGCAAATACCGACCGGCTTGCCGCATCAGCCAAGCGGGTGTTCGGTCAACGTCTTCCTTTCGGCATGCACGCACCAAGCGAGGAGTCACAACCAGCTCATTCCCTGGTCGTCCGGGGACACGTGTATCCCCACGTATACCGGTGTGTCACGCTCCGTATACAAACGGGCTTCGGTCATCCTAAGATCCACGACGAGTGCAGAGAACGCACTCAAATCCGCTGACTCGTAGGCCACAACGAACTCCTGATCTTGGAGCCCTGTCGAATAAAGTAGGAGTTGGTCGATGCCCTCGTGTTGTTTCCCGATGCGAATATGTCCCGTCATCATTCTCCGTCGCTCTTCGACGGAGTGCTGATACCACTCATGCGTTTTGACGAACGGATATACAATCAGGTAGGGAAGGGAACGCTTGGTCATTGGATCAATCTCCCTGTCAGCACTACCCCGAGCATATTGCGATGGCCGAGTGAATCCCCAAAGCACATCCACAACACGTACATAGCTGCGATATGGTCGCTGCACCTCAAGGAATCTCTCGAAGAAGCGAGCTGGAGCTTGAGTGTCTGCGGTCGGAAGCGAACTCCAAACGAGCACGTCACCACTGGTCCGGGTTCCGCCCGTGCGATACAGGTGGACCGAGTCAGCCATCGTGGGAAGTGCTGCGCGCCAAGACCTAGCAACGTCCATCTGTTCCTTATCAGACAATGCCCAGAAGGACGAGTTGAAGGCGAAAATGCTGAAGTGGCTTAGGATGCTTTGTGAATCCATCGTGCAACGTCCATCGCGTGGTATGTGATTATGATGTCTGCTCCAGCCCGCTTCATTGAAGTCAGAGCTTCGAGTACCACTGAGCGCTCGGCTAACCATCCCATCTGAGCTGCCGCCTTAATCATCGCGTACTCACCGCTGACGTTATAAGCAACCAGTGGCACACCCTCGAATTTCTTTCTGAGACGCCGAACGATATCCAGATAGGCAAGCGCCGGCTTCACCATGATAAGATCCGCTCCCTCGGCTAGGTCCTGAGCGGCCTCCCTGACAGCTTCGGAACCATTTGAGGGATCCATCTGCTGGCCCCGTCTGTCACCAAACGACGGTGCGCCTTGGGCAGCATCACGGAAGGGGCCATAGAAGGCGGACGCGTATTTAGCCGAGTAGGATAAGATCCCGACCTGCTCATGACCCGCTTCATCAAGCGCCTTTCGGATCACCCCTACCTGTCCGTCGATCATACCCGAAGGCGCTACTAAATCTACACCACTCGCTGCCTGTGAGACCGCGATCTTTGCAAGGGCTTCCAGTGTCGCATCATTGTCGACGTCCATCCGATCATCTAAGAGCCCGCAGTGGCCGTGATCTGTGTACTCACACATGCACGTGTCCGCAACCACAACGAGGTCTGGTAACTCCTCCTTAAGAGCCGTCGCGGCACGTTGGACAGATCCTTCAGGATCATGGCTCCCACTTCCAATAGCATCTTTCGAGTCCGGTATTCCGAAGAGGATCACCGCTCGGATGCCCACCTCGGTGGCAGAACGGGCTCGCTTGACGGTTATATCTACCGATTCTCTGAAGACCCCTGGCATCGACTCTACCGGCTCACTCTCTTCACTGCCGTCCGCTACGAATAGCGGAAGCATGAGGTCGTCAGTCGTCAATCGAGTCTCTTGAACGAGTGCCCGGAGTCCGGGAGTACGACGCAGGCGACGCAAGCGATGAACCAGATGAGGACCATCCGTCTGCTGCTTTGACCTAACCAACCTGTCTTGTTCGAATGATGTATCCATCACTTACCAGCCTTACCTGTGAACTCAGTAACGAGTGCGCTCACGAGCCCCCCCATCGTGTGTTCATCCGCCTCAACCTGCACCTTCAAGCCCACCTTCCTAACCGCGGCCGATGTCAGCGGGCCGATCGTCGCGATCATCACACCAGCGGTCAGATTTCGCCACCCTGGCCCCAACTCAAGAAACCCCCTGACAGTTGAAGGGCTCGTAAACGTCAGTGCATCGACCCCTCGCTTCAACTCCATGACCGCAATCACTGGAGGCGGTTGGGTTACAGTGCGGTAGGCGACAACCTCATCGACTTGAGCACCACGCCTGGTGAGGATCTCCCCCAAAGTCGGCTCCCCGATATCAGCCCGCATGACCAAGATCCGCTCATCCACCACTGGATCTAGAGTCTCCCCCAAGCGCTCTGCTGAGTATTCGTCCGGAATATGAGCCACTGTTGCGCCCCTGGCCTCTAGCGCTCGCTGTGTCGTTGGTCCCACTGCTGCCGCCGGAACTTCCGATAACCGATTTGTAGGAATTCCGGTCTCTAACATTCGCTGGAAAACACTCTGCACACTATTTGTGCTAGGGAAAATAACCCACCGGTAAGCCTCTATCTGCGAGATCGCCGTGTCCATTTCTACGCAAGAAGCCGGAGGGATGATCTTGATCGTAGGGCAGAGAATCGGCTGGGCCCCCAGAGCCTCGAGTTTATTTGATAGTGCCGCAGCCCGTTCGGCCTGGCGGGTTACTACTATTCGCCTTCCCATCAAGGGCCCCCCTGCTACACCTCCCATTACAGTAGATCCCTGGCTCCAACGCTCAGCAATTGCTCTGCAAGTCTTTTTCCCAGTGCCTCGGGATCCTCACCCATAACTTCCGCCCGCAGAGCCGACTCTCCGTTGTTTGACCCGACGAACCCGAGCAGCTTCAGCTTACCCGATTCTCGCCATGCGTGAGCCCCCACTGGGAGGGTACATCCCCCTCCCAGGCCTCTAAGGAATGCCCTCTCGGCTCCTGACGTTGCGCGAGCGTTGAGATCATCCAAACCTCTGACCACTCGGTGCAGCTCAGACTCCCCGTCCCGCATCTGCACAGCCAGCGCTCCCTGCCCAGGCGCTGGCGGAAATTCGTGGACTCCCAATCTCTCACTAATCCGATCTTGTAGTCCGAGTCGAACCAAGCCCGCAGTGGCTAGCACGACGGCATCATACATCCCCTCATCTACCTTGCGAATCCGGGTCTCGACGTTGCCTCTGATCTCAACCACATCAAGGTCAGGGCGGTGGGACCGCAGAAGCGAAGCACGGCGAGCACTTCCAGTCCCCACGCGGGCTCCCCGTCCCAAGGACATCAGCGGCACTCCATTAGCGCTGACTAGTGAATCGCTCGAATCATTACGTAGCGGCACGGCCGCAACCGTTACTCCCGGGCTATCCTCTACCGGCAAGTCCTTCAGCGAATGGACCGCGATGTCGATGCGCTCCTCAACCAAAGCTGTTTCAAGTTCCGAGGTAAAGTGTCCCATGCCCGGAAGACTCGTCAGATCTTGATGCTGATCACCCCGAGTTCTGATCTTCACGATCTCGACCGAGCAGTCAGGCATCTCTCGTATCAGACGTTCAGTGACCCATCGGGCCTGCCACATCGCCAAGATCGATCCACGCGTTCCAACGCGCACCCTATTGGAGGGCAAAAGCCTGTTACTCTGGCAGGGTGGGCTCGCCCGGCTTACTCAGATCGAACAATTCGCTGACGGCACTCAAGAGGTCGGTCTGGCGACCATTGAGTTCCTCAGCCCCGCGCAATCGCACCATCGGCGTGTGGAACAACTTATTCACGATGGACCGAGTCAGGCGGTCCACATCCTCTTGGCTCACGGCCCCGTCAACTGATCCAAGCCACCGCCCTACTTCTTGATCTCTGATTTGCTCAGCAGTACGTCGCAGCTGAGTGATCAAGCCCTCCACTTCCGCTGATTCCGAGCTGTGCAGATAAGCATCCACCACATCATCAACCACAGCTTCCGCGGGACCGACTTCCCCTAACCGGAGGGACATGTGACGATCCAAACGTGACTTAACATCATCGAGTGTAAGCAGGCGGATCCCCTCAAGTTCTGCGACGCCTGGGTCTACATCCCTGGGGATTGCGAGGTCGATGATCAAGAGCGGCCCCGCTGCACTTGCTCGGCCTGGAAGAGACTGCTTTACAGTAGTTTCATCGATCGTCGGCTCTTCCGCAGTAGTCGCTGTAATCACCACACTGGCCCTCTCAAGAAGCTCAGGCAGCTTATCGAGTGTTGCTGTTTCAGCTCCGATTCCCTCCGCTATCTCACGAGCGCGTTGCACCGATCTGTTTACAACCGTAATCCGTGAAGCACCTGCACGGCCAAGCGCTGAGCACACCAGGCTGCCCACCTTGCCCGCACCAACAACAACGATGTCTCTTCCTTCCAGGTCACCCAACTCGTCCCTGGCGAGATCCAACGCGACGGTACCCAGGCTTGCAGAATGACGGCCGAGTTCCGTTTCATGGCGGACACGTCCGCTTGCTCGAGCAGCGATCCGACCAACACCCCTCAAGACACTCGCCTCGCCATTCCAGCTGGAAGGTCTCACAAACGCACGGGTCACTTGACCACTTATCTGATGCTCACCTACAACCACGGAATCCAACCCGGAAGCGACTCTGGCAAGATGTCGTATGGCGTCTGCATCCCTCAGTTGATAGGAAACGTCAGAGCAAACTGACGCGGCGTGTACGAAAACTTCACTAGCAATCACGCGAGCCGCTGTATCCTCGTGAGCAGGGTCCACGATCGCGTAAATTTCCACTCGGTTGCAGGTAGCCAACACTGTCATTTCCTTGATGGGAGGCTCCGACCCACCCTCCCAGGAGTCTTCAAATCGTCGGCGCAACCGTTCCGCACCGCGTGCGAAGGATTCGAGCCGATCCACCGTGGACGTGTGATGGCTCGCACCTAGTACTAGAAGCGTAGCACTGGTTTCGCCTGTGGATATCCGGTTTGGCATGGTCGGTAGGGTAAAGATTCCCGTGACTCGGCGACAGATCCGCTCAACGCTTCCTGAAGCGCCAGCTTATGCCGCGAATCATGGGGCCGACGAGTCCGCCGACCGTACCGCCGATGACACCAAGTGCGACAATCACGCCCCAGTGGTCGATGGGGTTCCCCCCCTCAGCCACCGCCTGCGTGGCCGTGACAGCGGCGAAAGCGGCGAACGAGAGTAAAGCACTCCAGAGCGTCCACTTCAAGACCCCCTTAGACTCAGAATCCATTCGCCCTTCCATTTGTACACCACGCGCCCGGGTTACAGTTGCAGCTCCGTAAGAGCTCAGTCCCGGGGGAATCCAATGCTGCTTCTACTAAATCTGCCATGAGAGCCAACAGTGCCGGTGCATCATGAGGTACCGGCACACGATAGAAATCTAACCCGCGGGATTTCGCGAGATCAGCGAGGTCTTGGTCCAGCTCCGAGAGTGTTTCGGATTGCTCATGAATGAAGCTAATCGGCACAACCAAGACCTGATCAGCGTCCAGGCTAGGCATGAGCGATTCATTATCCGGCTCTACCCACGGGACGGGGCGATTTCCGTGGTTTTGATAACCGAGGACGTGCTCTACACCCCCGAGGGAATGGGCAATTGTGGAACACAGAGCTTCTACATACTCCGTGTATGGTAGCCGCTCCAGATACTTCAGAGGGGTACCATGTGCGCTGAAGTAGAGGAGTGAACCCGGTTCCAACAATTGCACTCCTTCGCCTTGAGCATACTCCCTGATCGCCGTCACCCAAACCGCTGCAAAACCCGGATGAGCATGCCATCCCCCGACTCCGATGATTTCCGCAAAACTGTCCCGCGCCTCCACTTCTCTAGAAAGCTCCTCGAGGGAAGCTACTGTCGTAGAACGCCCACAAACTGGATACGTAGTGAGGCCAACTATCCGTTCGATCGCATGCTCCCGACACCATCCAACCGCGTCACCGATTGATGGAGTCAGAAACTGAGTACCCAACGTCACAGGGATTTCTAGACCACGCCGAGCCAACTCTCTCTCCAAACCTTCGCGCTTGGCCTGCAGTTGCGTCATTAGAGGGGATCCTCCTATAGCCCGATATACTTCCGTCAAGGCCGGCGCTCGAGCATCGGCCAAGAACCGCGACCTGGATTCAGCACCTCCCGGGACATCAGCCTCCAATCCTGCGTTTGCCAGAAAAATGCGCTCCAAGAAACGTGTGACCTCCTCTAGGTCCACGCCTTCCGGCTCCCCGAACCCCAACAGGACAACGCCCGTGCGGTTACTCACGGAAGGTCCTCATGGCTTCTTGAAGGGCACATCTCTAGAACCTCCCGTTATTCCTAGAATCCTCATCAGCAGATATCTAAGCGGTGAGTCGACGTCACCGTTCTCGCCCCAAGCACAGAAATTAAGAAATGTTGACTAGCTGACCTCGAGCAAGATCCGGCATGCCTAGCAGACATGCCGGATCTGGGCAAGAGTTGCACTGATACCGCCGTACCTGTGTCTAGGGTCCTTATACCAAGAAGCATTGTTCTCCACTGCCGGATAGTGTTGCCATCAGGTACCTCCGGCTTCTAGCATCCTCAGTGATGCAGCTAATCCTTCCTCTCCTCAGGTCCAGTGTCATGAGAAACCAACTACCCTCCTTCACGTTCTTTGCTATCCTTCTCGGACTGTCCTCAGCTAGCCTCGCTGCCCAGGAGGCGGTTACCTACATCAATCCTCGTACTGCGAACGAAAATGGTGCCCCGTTTAGCGGCGCAGTACTCGCAGGAAACACACTCTACATCTCAGGTACGCTCGGGTTGGACGCAAATGGTGAAGTGCCCACGACTCCAGACGCCGAAGTCAGGAACGTCTTGAACAACATACGCGACCAACTTCAGGCTGCCGGGATGACCATGGATGACCTCGTGTCAGTTCAGGTTTATTGCTCGGATGTTGCATACTATGACACGTTCAATGAAGTGTACCGGACTTACTTCTCCGCTGAATTCCCAGCACGGGCCTTCCTCGGGTCGGGCACCCTACTACGCGGTGCACGCTTTGAAGTAATGGGAATCGCAGTAGACCACTGAAATCAGTGAGGCAATTCAGCCAAAGTACGTGTTTGCACTTTCTCCATATCCATACCACCGGAGCTGCGAAGATGCGCTTGGCTTCTCTCATTTTGTTCCTCTCGCTTTTCATTGTGAATCAACAGGCCCAGGCCCAGATCCCCAGACGGAACCGGACCCCTGAGATTCCACCACCCACGATCTTGGAGTACAAGCCTTTATCGACGTTGATCGTACCGGAACACGAGGTACCGCGAGCCAAGTTCCCGACCGTGGATTTCCACGGTCATCCTCCTGTGCTCAATAGCCGCAGTACCATCCAGAGTGTCGTCACGGCAATGGACGCACTGAACCTTCAGGTCATAGTCCAGGCTCGAGGGAGTTCTGGTGAGGTGCTGAAACGACAGATCCAGGCAGTACGCGCTGCCGGACAGGAAGACCGGTTCGTCTTCTTTACCACAGTCGATCTCCGCAACGTTGGACCTGGCTCCGGCCCCCGGATCGCATCACAGCTAGAAGAAGACGTCACTACCGGAGCAGTGGGTATCGGTGAAATTGGCAAAGGGTTTGGCCTCCTCACACGTAAAGCCGACGGCAGTCGACTGCGGATGGACGACTCGGAACTCGATGTTGTATGGGAGACCGCCGGCCAATTGGGGATCCCGGTATTTGTACATACAGGCGACCCGGCAGAGTTCTTCGAACCCCTCGACTTTGAGAATGAGCGTTGGCTCGAAATGGCACTCTTTCCCAACCGTCGCTTCAACAACCGTTCACGTTTCCCGGAATTCGACGAACTCATGGAGGAACGTGATCGCATGCTAGAGAAACACCCAAATACAACCTGGGTGCTAGCCCATATGAGTTGGTATACCCAAGACCTAGGTCGGCTGGGCGAACTCTTCGACCGCTTTCCCAATGTCTACGCCGAGGTCGGTGCGGTGCTTTACGACCTGGGAAGACAACCGCGTTTTGCCCGGGATTTCTTCGTCAAATACCAGGACCGCATCTTATTTGGTAAGGACTCATTTCAGCCTGAGGAGTACTCCTACTATTGGCGTGTATTCGAGACAGAAGATGAGTACTTCGACTATTACCGTGATTACCACGCCTTCTGGAAACTCTATGGCATGGGACTACCTGATGAGGTGCTGCGAAAGGTCTATTACGAGAATGCTCTTCGCATTATTCCGAACATGCCGAAAGACGGATTTCCTGGACAGAACTAGGCTCGACTACCTAAGCAGCTGGTAGGGAACACGTGATCTGAGCAAACCTACTCAGAGTCCTCGATTATAATTTCGTTCTCTTTGAGTTCGTCCACCATCGCCTTAACGCGACTTCCCGTGTCCATTAACCCGATGAACCGTGTCAGAAAACGGTTGACTACCACGCCGAATCCTACGATTCCAACGACCAACTTCCAGATACCGGGCAGGAGGGCTATCAGCACCACCAAGCCAGCTATCCACCAAGGTAAGCCTTTCATCCTACTCTCCGGAATCGGAACTCATGAGTTGGTCCCACTCGCCCTATTTGAATTCAAAAGAACCAAAAACACAATCAAAACGATAAAATACAGTACGATTTTCATCTGAGAACGTATCTTTTTACTCTCCGGAATCCGAACCCATGCGTTGGTCCCACTCATCTTGAGTCATTTCCCTGAATGATCCGTCTTCTTGTTCTTGGTATCTGGAACTGTCTTCTTCTCCGGAGAATTTCTTCTCCTGGAGTTGGTTGATTGATTTTTTCTTCTGAACAACGACCAGGATACGGCTCCAGACCAACACCATCAGAAATCCCACCCAGAATCCTGGATCGGTCCAGACCTCAGATCCGGATGTCCTGATCGCATCAAGGACGAACCAAATCCCGAGGAACACGAAGAAATACCCAAATTTCTTCATTCCAAATATTCTCTCGACAAACTCCCTCTCAGATTTTTTCATTCTCCGAATCCTTGGAACAACCAAACGAAGAACCTTTTAATCATCTTGATCTTCCAGACCAAAAACCTCTTAATCATCTCACTGATTTGATTATTTGTTCCTGTGGTACCACACCATGAAAAGACCTAGACCAAAGAGGAGGGTCCCCCACCATTGGTGGGATAACCCCCACAAGGTGAAGTTCAGTAAATACACAACTGGGGATACCACAACGAAAACATACCCCAGTCTCCGACGGTAAAGACCGAAGTGGGGATTATCAGAGTTTGTCATAAGATCTAATCGTCCTCTGTCAGAGAAGAGATCGACTG
>DCAD01000052.1:22831-25478 GCA_002311875.1 Gemmatimonadales bacterium UBA1142
AACCAGTAGTTCATCTTGATGATGAATCGGTTGTCAGCAGGAGCCTCGAATAGGGCGCTGACATCCCGCTCAAAGTTCAAATCACCAACAAACGCATGATGAGACTGGCGGCGTTGCCAGACCACGAAGAGTGTCGAACCCGGCCTGTACTCCCAGCGCAGCACAGCATTGCCCACAAGGGAACGTGCATTGAAGTCGCGGTCGCCGAAGGAGTAGTCCGCAGCACCGTCACCATCGAAGTCGACATGCTGCTTACCATCCAGGTCACAGATTCCAGGGCACGCAACACCCCCCTCCGTAGCGGAGCCCACGCCAGGACTAAATTCCAGAAAATCATAGGATTTAGAAGCAGCAAGTTGCTTGTACTGCACATAGTCACCCGATGACAGCAAGGGCTGGGCAAAAAGTTGCAGCGAGAGCTTGGGCGTGAACGTCCAGTCGAGACGAGTTTCCATCGAGATAGTGCGCCGGTTCAGGTCAGCAAATAAGTAGCGCACACCGAACGTTGGGCTGTAGGGCAAGGTTTGCGTCTCGGTAACGTATTGGTGGCCTGAATTGTCCTCCTTGTACCTCGGGGTTACTACGACCTGAAGTCTCTCAGACGGCTGAACTCTCACATCACTCCGGACCGTCCAACCACCCCCGATACCCCTTCGGTCGTCTTCCATCTCAAAATGCGTGCCGAAACTTACGGCCTTGCGCCGGTCACTACTCAGGTTGACCGACCACTTAGTGGAACCGGGCCTCACCATCATCGGACCCCCGCGCGTCGCTGAGCGGCTCATTGCCCGAGGTGTGTACGTCGCACTGGTGCGGAGATTCCAGTAGTTGAGGAACTTGCCGTTCGCGTTCGCGGTAAAGACACCGCGCATCCAGGCATCACGCCATGAGCCGCTAGACCAGATATCGTCAAGTACCTCGTGGCTCAAATTGTGGTACGTGATTCCGCCGAAGCTATAGCTGCGGAATAATCGTCCGGGAACAATTTCCTTGTAGTTGATGATTGCGCCGGCGTGGAGACGCTCGGCAGTCGGGTAGAAACCCAATTCGTTGATCTCGAAACCGCTAGTGACCTGGGAAGTCCAAACACGTCCTGTCCAGTGCTCTCCTTCACGTTTCTCGAGATTAAATCGCCAGGTGAGTCCACTCATTGACGTCGCCGTCTCGTCGAGTGAAACGCGCGTCGCGTCCGGCCTCTGGAAGTAGTGGTTGCTCGCCCTCTGAAGCCGCGTGACCGCTTCTTCCGCTCCCCGTACGTGGCTCCCGGTCACAAAGGCGAGCACTCCGTACTTTCCGTCTCGCCACCGATGATCTAGACGAAGCCCGCCATTGAAAGCCGAGGATGCAAGCCAGTCATAGGATCCGTCGCCGGGGAGCTGTCGGTGCAAACCACTCACGAGCCCCTGAATCTGTGAAGCTCCCTCACGGAAGTCTTTCGCAAGGCTCAGCACTCCAACCTCGGAACGAGGCTCAACAAGAAAGTCGCTTCGTGATCCATCAGCGAAAACGCTCTCCCCGTACTCATCTCCTGTGACAGCCGCAAGAACGCCTATCGAAAGCCCTCCAGCCGTTCTACCGGAAAGCTTGGCTGCACCAAGAATCGTGGCATTCTCCGGAACCCGGCTGTACTCCGCTTCGTACGGAGCACGCCCGTGGGGTGAACGCCCGACCCGGCGACTATAGAAAAGCTGATTATTCTTGCCCGACAGGATGAAGTCAAAGACCCGCGCGTCTTCGACGAAGAAGGGGCGGCGTTCACCAAGGAATGTCTCGAACGCACTGAGGTTAATCACCGCCGGATCCCCTTCAACCTGACCGAAATCAGGGTTAATCGTGGCGTCTAGAGTGAACGCAGCTCCCAGCCCATAGCTAAGATCGATGCCGATTCGTCCACTGGTAGCGGTACCGTCAAAAAAAGGGTCACCGGGCGTGGAAGGGCCACTGTGGTAATTGCTTACAACATAGGGCAGGAGCTCAAGGCGCCGGGACGGGCGATCGACAACGACGCCTTCCATCTGTGCCATTCGGCTTGCAATGCCTTTCTCGAGTTTGGAGAGGAGAGCGTAGTAGGATTCTTCCGCGCTGGCGATGCGCTTCCGGTAAAAATTGATACCCCAGGTTTGGGGACTATCGCTTGCTTCGTAACGAATCTGAGAGAGCGGAATGCGGATCTCCGCGACCCAACCCTTCTCGTCTTTTTGCACTGCCGACAACCAAACTGCGTCCCAAGCGTCATCCAGCTTGTCGTCATTGTACAGGTAGTGGTCACGCTGAACATTTGCCACGCTCACCGAAAAGATGTAACCGGTCAGGTGATCTCGGTTCGGATCGAGATGGACGGAGAACCGGTCGAAGATACCATCCGAGTCACGCCGAGTAAGCCGCGAGACGATCTCCCCTGGCTCAGAGTCCCACATCCGAGCGCCAATCCAAATCGCCCCATCCCCAAAAAGAACCCTCACCTCGGTGTCATCTTTCGCAGGCTCACCCTCTACCGGCTCCTTCGCGGTGAATCCTGTAAAGACTCTTGCGGTTACCCAATCTGGCTCGTCGATACGACCGTCGATCTCAATCGGTCCAAGCTTCCGTGTCGAGTCGAGAGCTTTGTTCGCTAACTCCTCGCTACTTTCAACGGAGACGGCATCTC
>DCAD01000052.1:25552-46776 GCA_002311875.1 Gemmatimonadales bacterium UBA1142
AACAAAGCTGCGACCGAGAGAAGTACGCTATAAGAATGGGGTCTATCGAAAAGCATCTATCTCTCTGAGATCCAACGTTCCGTGGCTGCGTGGAGGAGGATTGGTGGGTCCTCAAGCCGAGCAAGGTCGATCTGGGTAGCCATGTCGTGCACTCGTTCCAACGATGCACGGTCGTTCGCGAGAATGTCCAACAAGATCTCGACCACCTCATCTTCTAGTGTATCCATACCAACAATCCAATTGTGGACCGCCGCAGTCTGCAAGGTCTCATCAACGCCCGGGTAGGCTCCGGCCGGGATCTCAGCAACTGTATAGTAAGGATGCTCCTCTTGCATTGATGTAACGACTTCGGGGTCGATCGGAAGTAATCGTACACCCGCAGTCGTCGTCGCCTCGAGCACCGCAGCCGCGGGGTAACCGACTGAGATTACCGCGGCATCGATAGCTCCGTCCCGGAGCGCTGATGAGGACTCGCTGAAAGAGAGGTACCGGGGTTCCACGTCTTCGTAGGATAAGCCATGCGCAGCCAGAAGGTGGCGGGCCATTTGCTCGGTACCACTTCCCGGCGGACCAACAGAGACACGCTTACCTGCGAGGTCTCCGATCCCCGTGTCTGTGGAATTCCGCGGGACCATCACGTGTGTGAGGTTCGGGTAAAGTGGTGCAAGGATCCTGAGCCCGGGTACGGCCTCTTCCCAATCACCCAAGCCGCGCTGTGCTTGGTATGCAGTCACTGCCAAAACCATCCCGAGGTCCATCTGACCCGCCGCAATCCGGTTGATGTTCTCTACTGACCCGCCGCTGACTTCTGCAGTGTACTGCCTCGTAGAATCCGCCAACGACATGCGGCTCGCCAGTGCACCACCTAAGGGATAGTAAATTCCCCCGGTTCCAGCCGTTCCCAATGACAAGAACTGTTGCCCGTCCCCACATCCACCCGCTGCAAGCACGCCCACAGCTAGGAAGAAGACAGCTTGCTTCCAGAGTGTTTTCAATCGACTAACTCTCAGTTGAATCATTCCACAGCACTGACCTTCATCCTCACTAACAAACACTGCTTTGCGCTAGGGTCAATGACGTGAGGAAAAGACGAAGGCTAATGCGACCAACCCCACCCCATCTGTGGCTAGGTCTGGCAAGACTAATGCGACCGCCGCGGCAGCTGCGAGACCCCGTTCCCAGACTCGGAGTGGTCGGCGAGCGTACCCCATTCCAGCGGATGCGAGACCGATAACCCCTACTACCCCTGTGACAAAGGCCACAAGAATTTCGAATGGCGTCCCGATGAGTAGGAGCGGAGGTCCGTAAACGAACATGAACGGAACTAGAAATCCTGCGCCTGCAAGTACAGCAGCCGCCGTCGCCGTCTTGAGTGCCGGCGACCCGGAGATCCCTGCCGCGGCGAATGCCGCCAAAGAGACCGGAGGTGTCACATTGGAAATACAGCCGAAGTAAAAAATAAACAGATGGGCGGCGAGCAGAGGAACACCGAGTTCCACCAACCCCGGGGCACCTAGAGCTGCAAGCACAACATATGCAGCCGTTGTCGGTAACCCCATACCAAGGACTATTGAGCCCATGGCTGTAAGCATTAGTGCCGCCAAAAGATTACCCCCCGAAACCGTCACGATGAGTTCTGACATCCGCAGGCCGATCCCGGTTAGTGATGCTACGCCCACTACGATACCCGCTGCAGCGCATGCCGCAGCAACCTGCACTGCACCGCGCCCCGCACGCTCCATCACATCACCTAATTCGGACAATGACGGCCGCGTGGCAGGACGAAGAAACGCCATGACTAAAGCTGAGATAACTCCCCAAAAAGCTGCCCTCATCGGTGAGCGCCCCATCCCCAGCAGTAGAACAATTGCCACCAGCGGCAGCAATAGATGCAGTTTGTCGCCTATTTTTTCAGAACTGGCTTCCCTGGCCGGCTCAATTCCCATCGCGGAAGCACGGAAATGGATAGCCGCCAGGAGGGCCACATAGTAGAGGATCGCCGGGATGATAGCTGCAGCCGCGACCTCCAAGTACGGGATGTTCGTCCACGTAGCGAGAATGAAGGCTCCAGCCCCCATGACGGGTGGCATTAACTGGCCACCGGTGCTTGCTGCTGCTTCAATCGCAGCAGCAAAGAACGGCCGGAACCCTGCTCGCTTCATAAGAGGGATAGTGAACGTCCCGGTCGTTACGACATTGGCGACAGCACTACCCGAGAGTGAACCCATGAAAGCACTCGCGACAGCAGCCGTCTTGGCTGGGCCCCCGCGCGTCTTCCCCGCTACCTTATTTGCTAACGCGATGAGGAGTGCACCTCCTCCGGCCGTATCCAGCACCACGCCGAAGAGAACAAAGAGATAAACGAAGTCCGCAGAGACACCTAGCGGCACGCCCCAAATTCCCTCGGTTGAGAGGAAGAGTTGCTCAACGACTCGAGTGATTCCGTAGCCTCGATGGGCCAGAAACCCAGGGAGATACGGACCGCTGAACGCGTAGGCCAGCGCCATGATACACACGGTCACAAGACCCCACCCGGTTGCTCGACGAGCAAGTTCCAGAACTAAGACGACGGTCACGGCGCCAGCGACCAGATCGAGGCGCGTGGGATTACCAGAACGACGTACAAGTTCCTGGCTCTCCGAGGCAAGATAGAGACACGCCAGAACCGATAGGCCAGCGAGCAACCAATTGAGCCACCCAATGCGGGGTGGCCCTATCTTTTGATCAACCGCTTCCGCCCCTCTTGAGCTTTGTTGGAACTGCACACCTACGCCCAAGAAACCCAGTGTGGCCATAAGTGCTAGGTGCACCGGCCGCTGGATGAGTGCCGTGAACGGTGAAAACCCTGCCGCATACAGGTGAAATGTCGCTGCTACGGCCGACACGGCCGCGATCGTCCAGGCGATCGCCTTCGGGCGGGGCGTACTCACACGTTAGTGCTCAGGTGGGCATGAAGCGCCCGGCGAGGAGCGCCATGCCGAACATCATGCCCAAGAGGATCACCGCGGCACTCCTGAAGCTTCGCCTCCTGTCGATGCTGTGGGCGCCTTGAGCAATCACTAGTGACGACCATATCTGAGTTAAGTCCATGGCTGTAAGTACCCCAAGCCAGTACCCGGAGGGAAGAAAGGAGAAGAAACTCCCAAGGTTTAGGGTTAACTGAGGGTCTTGAGTCGCTATCCGAAGGGGGGTGATAAGCAGCCCGACAAGCGCCGGAATGAAGAGCGCATGGGCGGTAACCGCAAGGTATTGTCTGTAGCTGCCTTCGTCTCCCAGGATGAAAGCAAAGATGACCGAGAGGAGCCCTGCTCCAACCACTGCAAAAACTAACACGAAAAACGCTGCTACTGTTGCGGTTAGGATACCCCACGAATCCATAAGCCATGCCGGCATCGGAAATGGGCTCCCTCCTTGGGCCAGCGATTGCTGCCGCAGCAAGCTCTCCCAAATTTCTGATGGAATCAGGCTCACCTGCAGACCAGTCAGCGCTACACCAAGGAATAGCGCCGTAACCCACCTGGGCTCGGCCGTTAGATACGCGGTCATCTTTGCGGGACTGAAGAATGTGTCGAGGAAACGCCTATGGATTCCGGGTATCGTGACGACATCTACCGAATCCGTCTGCTCGCTACCAGTAGGTTTTTGCCCCGTCTGGTCCATGTGTGGTCTCCTAGTCAGTACCCAGCCCTTTGCATACTTCAGCTCAGGCCAAAATATTCGACGCTTCACTGCCGGGAGGGAGGGAGCCGCCGGCATCTTCGCCACATGGAATACGGTACTCTAACCCGGAGCCATTGCGTACCCTGTCCTTGGCCGTTCGATAGCGACCCTGTATCATCTTAGCCTCTAGTTACCGTATGTTTAAATGTCCTAATAGACCTTCAATTAAACTGCTTCCCCCGACCACTGTATGAGCTACCGGACCAATCCAGACCGGATTCTCGACAACATCGATCGAGCTAGAAATCGCGATGCCGAGAGCGCTCGCTACCAGGTTGACCGACAAGCATTCGGCCGAGACTTAGAGACGGAGATGCCCGACGTCGATGCCACAACGTCCGAGCGGCTCAAGCGGATTTTTGCGATACTGGAGACAGCTTACACCAAGGCTGCACAACGTTCAGAAATGGGCCGACTGGCTGCTCGGTTCCAAGCCGTGGGCGACATCCACCACCATCATGCCCGGGGGGACGTGAGTATCTCGGTCCAGTACTTAGATCATGAGCGATTCGACGATGTCGGCGTTTCCCCTTTTGAGATTCGCCCCTACGAGATCGCGGATGCGAAGAGGGAGACCAAGACTAGCCGTGCCGACGTCAACGCTCTAAGGGTCCTCCGTAAAGAACTCCGCAGTGGCGTGCTCGCCGCGTACCAGAAGCTCGAGCCACGGGTTCGAGATGCCATCCGAGACCGGGCTGACATGGGTCACATACAGGTACAAGTAACCGTCGACCTACGACCTGGTCAGTAGTCGCAACACTCTCAAGGCAGGCGCACGCCATCTTCCTCTTGTCCCCAGCGAGCCGCATGCAGGACTGACTTAGCCAAAGGACGCCTCGCGAACCGTTAAGCTTTGGATGCGTTCTATATCTAGGTCGACCCCAATTCCCGGGCCCCTAGGAACCTTCATCATCCCATCCGCTACTTCAAACTCAGGCGATACGATATCGCGCTCCCAATAGCGACGGCTCGCCGAGATGTCTCCCGGAAGCGTGAACCCTGGCAGCGACGCCAGTGCCACATTGTGTGCACGGCCGACTCCTGACTCCAGCATCCCACCACACCAGACTGGCAAACCCTCTAAACGCATGGTGTCGTGAATCCGACGGCTTACAGCGAAGCCTCCCACTCGCCCTGGCTTGACGTTAACGATCCTGCAACTCCCGAGGTGAAGAGCAAGGGCCAGATCACCCTCTGACTTGATCGACTCATCCAAGCACACCGGTGTCTCAATCTGTGCCTGCAGGCGAGCATGATCGAGAAAGTCGTTATACGATAGCGGCTGCTCAATCATCATCAGACCGAGTGCGTCCAGTTCCCTTAATTTGTCAACATCAGCCAGTGAATACGCAGAATTAGCGTCGGCCATGAATGCGATGTCTGGAAAGCGTTCCCGCAAGCCAGCGAGCATCTCGATGTCTCGGCCGGGTTTGATCTTGATTTTCACCCTAGCGTAGCCGTCCTCGATGTAGCCCTGGACCTGCTCGTGGAGCTCCTCATCTGTCGGTTTGAGTCCCACGCTGACCCCAACAGGCACAACCTCACGCTCGCCCCCAAGCTTCTGTGACAGTGAGATGCCTTCTGCTCGAGCTGCTAAGTCCCAGGCTGCCATCTCGACAGATGCCTTTGCCATTTGGTGGCCTCGAACCCAACGAACCGGGTCCAAGAGTTTCTCTGGCACGTCGCCCTCACGCCCTATGATCTCAGGAAGGATGTACTCTGTCAGAACATGCCACGCAGTTTCGGTAGTCTCGTACGCGTAAGACGGATGCTCTCCTGCGACGCACTCACTCCAGCCCTCAAGCCCGTCTGTGGCCAGAGTCAGCAGGAGTATACGTCGATCCTGTTGACCCCCACTACTAATCTCGAAGAACTCTCTCAGGCGAAGCGGGAGTTCCCGAAGAACTGCTCGCTCGATCTTCATCCGATCTCCGTTCGGTTGGTTTCTGCAACGTCAAGGAGTGAAACAGCTCAGGCTACTTGTTTCCATCCCACCTAGTTGGCGACCCCTTGTAAGGTCATGGCATCCCAGGGTTTACTAGCAGATAGTCCGAGGTTCGCTCTCCAGGGAAGATCTCCTGCACCTCATAGCCCTTGGTCAGATAGTGGACCAAAGTGTTTCGTGTAGCTTCGCGCCAGCGTACTGCAACCCTGATCTCTGTGTCCATTACTTCCACGATATCTGTTGGAATCGCGACCAAAATTTCCTTCTCTTCACTGAACAAATCCGGTACCCCAGGCTGCGGTAGAGCGTGACCGCCAGTTTCAGACAGGACTCTTACAGCTCGCCCCGGCGGCTGAGTTGGAGGCTCACCCCCTGCGAGTCGACACGATGTACGAGTTGACGCGAGTTCCCATGAAGCTATGAACCGGTCAGTTCCTACTCTTCGATGGAGCGGAGAGTCAGTTTCTCCATACATGTTTTCGGCGTACTCACGGACGACGATTCCTAGTTTTGCGAAATTGAGATAGGCGTTACGTGACTGCAGAGGGTCGAACGTCCAGAACATTGTCTCGATACCCCGCGCAAGCACCTGCTCTCGTTGGTAAGCCTTAAGTCGAGTGCCCAAACCAGCATCACGTGCGTGCTCGGTAACCGCGAGCATGTCTGACCAGTGCACAAGTTCACCATCCCTGATCCCTGTCATGCCGAATACGAACCCTTCCAGGTCCCCGTTTTCACTATATGCACCAGCGGCGACCCCACCCAAGATTTGAGAAACCTTTAGAATTGCCGTCGGAACTCGCTCGGAAAAACCACGCCCCCACGTCTGCTCCTGAAGTTCGACACAGCTCCGGAATTCCTGCATGGTTTCAAACGGGCGAATGGTGTGTGTACCAGCCTCTCGACCCACTACCATTTATCACCCGACGTGACGGGGCTAAGCAGAAGTTCAGCTAATAGTGCCGCGCGTCTTGGTAGTGCATTGGTGACAACGTGCTCATGGAGAGCATGGGCACCGTCACCGAGCGGCCCTAGGCCGTCGAGCGTTGCGGCATACTGGCTTGTCGTGTTTCCATCAGATGCACCTCCCGAGATACCCTCTTCCAGTTTGATATCGAGTCGCCTTCCTGCGGCGAGAGCAGCCTCCCAGAGCTTGCGATTTCGAGGAGTCCGCTCTAGTGGGGGAGCCTGGATACCCCCCCGAATCTCAAGTGATGTACCCGGCGTCTTTGGGGTTAGGCCTCGAATCACGCGAGTGACCGCCTCCCCGTCATCCATGGACACAATGCGAACGTCCACCTCCGCTTCTGCCTTGGCCGCTTTGACGTTGACACGTGTACCCCCCTGAACCACGCCAACGTTCACGGTAATACCCCTCTCAAGATCAGTCAGGCTGTGTAGCTGATGTACCACATTGGCGAGTTCCTGTATGGCAGAAGCACCACTTGTGGGATCTAATCCAGAGTGTGCCGCCTTGCCGTGGATGAGTATATGGAAGCGCCCAACACCTTTTCGGGCTGTCTTGAGCTTTCCCTCTATACCCAACCCGGGCTCAAGAATGAAAGCCCGCACCGCAGTTCTAGAGATCATGCGCACGTATCGTCCGGACTCTGGACTGCCAATCTCCTCATCGGAGTTGATGAACCAGACAGGGGCAGCAGGGAACTCAAAGCCTAGAGCTCGGACGGCGCGGAGAGCGAAAATCCCTTGGACGATGCCACCCTTCATATCGAACGTGCCCGGACCGCGAACAATTCCATTTTCTACCACAACTGGCATGGAATCCGTAGTCCCGATCGGCCAAACCGTGTCCGTATGACCAACCAGCAATTGGACGGGTAATCCCCGGTCTCGATTTCGGGGAACCGCTAAGAGATGCCCCCCGGTCTCTCGTCCCGGCACATGGCGAATCTTGAAGTCCATTTCCTTAAGGAAATTGGTCAGCTGATCCTGAACTCCAGCCTGGGAGTCAGGAACGTCACTAGGTGATTCATGGGACGCGAGATCCACAAGCATTTCAACCATCGCGTCTACTTCATTTTCCAGGTAAGCCAAAATCGCCCTAGCCCTATCCATCGCCTCGCTCACTCAGCGCCTCCAGCTCTGTAAAATCCTGCCCTCTGATAACTCTCATCAAGAAGCTCAACCGGGTGAACGACACCCTCCTCAGAACCTTCTAGCCGGAGGCCAGCCCCAATCTGCATCATACAACCGGGATTGGGCGTGGCGACTGCATCTGCAGAGCAAGCCCGCACCGCCGATACCTTGTCGCCACCAATCAATCCGCCGAGTTCAGGGTGGGTGATACTGTAGATCCCAGCACCCCCACAACACTCCTCCGCCCCCGCTACTACCTGAACTTCGGCATCCGGTACGGCTTGTAGAACACGCAGCGGGGCCTGCTCCACACCCTGGGCGTGCAGTAGGTGACATGGATGATCGTACGCAATCCTACAAGGAGTGCTGGCACCCATTCGCGGGCCCACACTAGCGAGCATTTCTGAAACATCTCTTACGGAAGACGCTATCTTCTCAGCCCTTTGGGCGAAGTCTGGATCACCCTCAAGCAGAGTCCCATAGTCTTTCATGGTTGCCCCACACCCCGCAGCGTTTACAGCGATAAGATCTGCTTCGGATACCTCGAACGCCTTTATGTTCGAGCGGGCAAGCATCCGCGCACCCTCAAGATCCCCTCCGTGCGCATGCAGAGCTCCGCAGCAGTCCTGACCTTCGACTACTACCACGTCGTAACCGTTCGCCTCTAGAACACGCACCGTCGCGCGGTTGATGCGTGCAAACAGTCCTTCCTGCACACAACCCAAGAGTACAGCGACCCGGCTTCTTCGGATCACTTCATGAGCTTGACTAGCCATCTCTTCTGACACGACCTCTTCCGAAGAGGTTGGTCGCCAAGGCATCGTCGACGCCAACATCGCGAGGATAAGACGGGCAGCGCGAAAAGGGCCAACTGAAGGCAGAGTAGCGGCTCCGAGAGCAGCAAGTCTGGTGATCCTAAGCAGGCGTCCTATCAGGAAGAAGGGGCCTCGGAGTAACCGGGTACCCAAAACCGTGAGCAAAAGCCGCGTAAGTAGACCTTGTGGAACGGCTTTGGTCGCCGTCTCTCGAGCGAGTTCAAGTAAGGTCCCATACTCCACTCCCGAGGGACAAACTGGCTCACAAGCACGACAACCTAGGCAGCGGTCAATGTGTGTCCTAAATGCTTCCGAAGCAGGTTCCAATCTTCCTTCGACGACTGCCTGCATAAGGTGAAGCCGACCCCTCGGGGAATCCGCCTCATCCCCAAGGCGGTTGTACGTAGGACAGGCAGGAAGGCAGAACCCGCAATGAACGCAAGGAAGTAGACGTTCCTTCTGTGCCTCCAGGGCCCGCCCAAGCACCTCGTGAATGTGCGCCACTGTCACTCGACCCTCCAAAGTACACCATGTGGATCAAATACTTGCTTCAGACCCGTGGCAAGTTCCCGCTCATCCACTAAGGGTTTAGTGAAATATGAGAAAGCATCCACCTCAGCAGGAACCCGGAGTGCTCGAATAGTACCACCGAGATTTTCGACATCCTCCCGGAGACGCATAAGAACGGACTTGATGTCCGAAAGGTTGTCCGGCAGATAAACCCGAACCGAACCACCGTAGACATCTGCAGTCAGATTCACTCCTGGGATCTGCCCAACGGCAACAAGCAGCTCGTCTATGCGGGAAGGCAGAGCCCATAACCGCACAGCAAACTCACCAGTAATATCTCTATCTCGTTCCCCCTCTAGTAAATCCCCTAACTCATAAACATTCCTGATATCGAAAGAGACACTAGTATGCTCTTCCAAACGTCTCTGATCCGCTCCTACCGAGTCGCTAACACCATGTAGGCGCACCAGCAGCCTCCCCCCGACCGAGGTGGAACTTAGAACGATTGAAGCTGGCATAACTGGTGCCGTGGCAATGGCTCTGGCTGTGGATACGAGTTCGGATATATCAGAGGCTTCAACGATGAGGAGCCGATCCACAGCCGGTAACGGGAAAAGCCTGACAGTGAGGGAAGTGATGACGGCAAGGTCCCCACGACTGCCCACCATCGGTTTGAGGATATCAAAACCCGCTACGTTCTTCACAACCCTTCCGCCGAGTTTTAGTACTCTGCCATCCCCACATACTACGGTAGCTCCGAGAACGTGATTCCGGAGTTGTCCGTAACCTGCCCAGAGCGGGCCACTCAGCCCTGCTGCCACTAGTCCTCCTAATGTCCTGTTGGGTACGTCCGGTGGATCGAAGGGAAGCCACTGCCCATGAACAGCCATTGCAGTCGATAGGTCCCCGACCCGTGCTCCTGCGCTCGCGGTTAGTGTGAGATCTGCCGGTTCGTAGTGACCGATCTCGGTGAGCCGAGATGTCGTGAGCACTACGAAGGGATCACTCGGATAACGCGGATACGTGTGTGCGCCTGTTCCAACGGGCACCACCCCAACCGCCGTCTTAGACGCCCATCGAAGTAGAGCCGCCACTTCCTCTGGAGATCCAGGCGCGACAACCGATTCCACATCCGTGCGTAACGCAGCCGAGAGACTTGCAGGAACGGAATGGCCAAATGCCTCCGCCGGCAGGATCTCAGAGAGAGAGTCAGCTGGGTCGACCCTCATTAGCTTACAGTTGAGGCTTTCATAGCAACACCCAGCTCCGCTCCCTCCACTTCGGGGAGTACTTTTCCGGGGTTAAACAGTGAGTCAGGATCAAAAACCTGCTTCGCCGCTGCCATCGCCTGCAGCTCAGCGGGTCCATAAACGAGTGTCATGTACTCTCGCTTGTCCAAGCCAACTCCGTGCTCTCCAGTTATCGTCCCGCCCGCGTCCACGCACAGTTGCATGATTTCCTTTGAAGCACGCTCAACAAGCTCCAGTTCCTTCTGGTTTTGGCGGTCGAACAAGATGTTTGGATGGAGATTACCGTCACCGGCATGGAATACGTTGGCTATCTTTAGGCCATATCGGCTCCCGATGTCATCAATACCTGCCAGAACTTCGGGTAGCTTGGTCCGAGGTACGGTCGCATCCTGAACGAGCAGGTCTGGAGCGATCCGTCCCATCGCACCGAATGCTTTCTTGCGGGCCCTCCAGAGCTTCGTGCGGTGTTCTGGATCAGTAGCTCGCTGGACTTCGATAGCTCCCTCCTCAAGACAGTATCCCTCGGCTCGGTCAGCATCTAAGTCGAGCCCGGCCTCGGTACCGTCGAACTCAATCACGAGAGCAGCTCCGGCCTCAAGAGGGTAGCCAGCAGCAAACACGCTGGCTTCTACCGCTTGGATTGTAGGTCCATCCACGATCTCCACAGCCGCGGGCATCAAGCCTGAGGCTATGATCTTAGTGACTGCTCGGCCTGCGGACTCTACTGATTCAAAAATCCCGAGAAGAGTTCGCACACCTTCCGTAATCGGGAGTAGGCGGATCTCGATCTCAGTCGCTATCCCGAAGCAACCCTCAGAGCCGACGAAGAGGCCAACCAAGTCCAGCGTTGTGTAGGGATCTCGTCCTACGCCGCCAAGCTGCATGACACGACCACCCGCGAGTACCACCGTGAGACCGGTGACGTAGCGGGCAGTTACACCGTATTTCAGACAATGTGGACCCCCTGAGTTTTCGGCTACGTTCCCGCCAAGCGTGCACGCGCTCTGAGAGGACGGGTCGGGAGGATAATAGAGACCGTAGGGGCTGGTAGCTTCGGTCAAGTGAGCGTTAATGACACCGGGTTGAGCACGCGCAATTCTATTCTCTGGGTCGATCGTCAGGATACGGTTCATACGAGCCATACCCACTATGACACCGCCGGGGGTGCTCAATGCTCCGCCGGATAGTCCTGTACCTGCTCCGCGCGGAATCACCGCTACACCCTTTCTGTGCAGAACTTCAACTACAGCAGAAATTTCTTCGGTCGAAGCAGGAAGAACTACTGCGCGCGGTGGAATCCGATACGCGGTCAAGCCGTCCGATTCGTATACAAGCAGACGGTCAGGATCTGTGATGACGTGTCGCCTGCCAACGATCTCAGAAAGATCACTGACGACAGCGGAGGGGAGGGGCCGGGTCATGCTCGAGGATACCTTCCCCGCGAGTCGGCATGCAACACGTTCCTTCTCAGCTTTCGCCCAAAGTCCGTACGTGATCCCGCAGCGCCTCCAAACTCTGAGCCGCCGCGCGCTCCATGCCGGGAGGAAGAGTGTCACCGTATACAAAAGTCAGCAGTTTTTCGGTGCTCAGGCTCGGGTGTTCCTCCAAGGCTTCCTCAACCTGTCCGATACGAGCTCGGCGATGACTTTCGAAGCGGGCCAATGCCTCTGGCGGGTTTTCCAGGGGTGGACCGTGAGCAGGGTAGATAATCGCGAGATTGAGTGCATGCAGTTGATCAATAGAGTTGAGGTAGTCAGATACACAGCCGGAGTAATCAGCCACCCATGTCGTATTACCTTTGCCCAGGAGGTGGTCGCCCGCAAAAAGTGCTCGTTGCGCTTCCCAGTAAAAGCACAAATGCTCCTCTGTATGACCAGGTGTGTGGACCACAATCAAGTTCCCCTCGTCAGTTTCGATCACGTCACCGTCGACGACTATGTGATCGACTTCTTCGATACCATTCGGCCCACACACCTCAGCACCAATAGCTACCGAAAGCGATCTCGCTGAGCCTGCGTGATCCGCATGACCGTGGGTAAGAATGATCTTCCGGTCATAGCTAAGCTCAACCGCTAAAGTCAACGCCCGGACATGGCTCTCCACATCCGGACCGGGGTCGATTATCGCGACCCGGTCCCGTCCCACTATATAGGTCCGAGTCCCATCAAGTGTGAATGGCCCCGCATTCCCTGCATGTACACAGTTAGGCTGCAGCGTCAGGACCCGGTCCCAGTGCCCACTAACGCCGCTCTGCAGCCAATTGTTCCGCCAGCTTGTCTGCAATGCCTATGATGGCAATCTCGTCTTCTTCTGTGAAGGCGGCGGGTTCGTCAGAATCGATATCGATTTGGCCAAAGATATCCGATCCGGCCCGAATCAGAACAACAAGCTCAGATTGCACGTCCGGTGAGCATGCTAGGTAGTTCTCCTCCGCGCTCACATCCTCAATGTTCAAATTCGTGCGCTGTTCTACGGCACGACCGCACACTCCGGTGCCTACCGGAATCTTCGCGTGCTCCGTTCCAGGACCAACGTAATTGTGGAGCCAAAGTTCCTGTTCCGCTTCGTTCAAAAGGTATATTCCGACCCAACTGTAGCGGTCATCGGCCTCCCCAATGGATCGAATGGCACGGCGCAGGATCGCGTCAGAGAGGTGCCCAGCATCACGCATTTCTTGCAGCTCGGTAACCAACTGTCCGGCATCTAGAGGCATTCCGTCACATCCGTTAGAACGTCATGACCGCATTGGCGCAGTCAGGTGAGAGGGGCCGTCTTGAGGATTCTTTCCGTCGGCACCCCGTGAACCGACGGTGACACTACACCCCCGACGGTAGGGCACGAAGGGTAGATGAGGGCCCGGAAAGCGTCAACGGTGCCACGGTATCCGCTTACCTGGGTGTGAAGTCGGTCTCTGAGGTCAGTCTGAGAACAAACGCCGCGATTAGCTTCGCCGTACTGAACAGGTCGTCGACACTCACAACTTCATTCGGGGAATGCATGTAACGATTTGGCACTGAAACAAGGCCTGTGGGGACACCCCCTCTTGTTAGATGGATTCCGTCTGCGTCTGTCCGTGTAGACCTCGGTGAAGCCTGGATCGTGTAGGGGATCCCTTCCTCTTCCGCCACACTCGCAAGCATCTCGAAGACGGAGTTGCTCGATGCTGAACCACGACTCAATACCGGGCCACCACCTAGCCTGTGTTCACCCAACTCCTTTTTCTCTACATCTGGCACGTCCGTACTGAACGTTACATCAACGACAATTGCAACGTCCGGCTCGAGTTGGTAGGCGCTCGCCCTGGCACCACCTCCGCCTTGTCCGATCTCCTCCTGTGCGGTCGCCACAGCCGTCACTCGCGCAGCGGGCAAATCATCTGATAGGATACGAATTGCTTCCAGAACGACGAAGGCCCCGATCCGGTTATCGATCGCCCGACTCGCGATCCGATCCCCCGCTAGACGAATCATGCTCTGCGCTAGCACGATAGGATCTCCCACCCGAATTCCGAGTGAGACCACCTCCTCTCGGCTAGAAGCTCCCACATCCACCCATAGCTGTCTCGTCTTCGATACTTTCTCACGATCGTCAGGAGTCATGAGATGGACAGCCTTTTTCCCGATTACCCCCGGCACTTCAAGGTCCTTTGCTAGTATGGTGACTCGCTGACCTACTAGGACCTGGGGGTCCCAACCACCGATCTCAGCCACATACAGATACCCTTCCTCATCCACATGCGTGATTTGAAGTCCGATTTCGTCAATGTGTCCTGCAAGCATGACGTGTGGGCTGCCGGACAGGTTCAACACAGCGAAGGAATTCCCTGTAGCATCTACATCTACTTGTTCGGTGAGCGTCAACGCTTCGGTGCGCCATACGCGCCCAGCACGAAATTCGAATCCTGACGGTCCTGCCGCATCAAGTAGACGTTCGAGAAACAAGATGTCTTGACTCATGGTCACTTAGGTCAGGAGGTAAGACTGAAGAGCAAAAGCTATCCGTACTTCTCGAAAGTGGCCAAGGCCCGGCTGCTTTCATCCTCCGCTTGCTCGGACACCTGATCGCACACCAGCTTGCCAGCCACTGATTATCGAAGTGGCAACTCGGGGAGGACAGGATGGATTCGAAGCATGCCAACAACGTGACCGATCTCAGTCGAAGGAAATTCGTGAAATTGGGTGGCCTAGGGGTAGGGGCAGCAGCTACGGCCGCGCTAGCGGCAGCAGCGTGCGAACCTCGGGACCGCCAAGAAACCAAGAGCGACGAACGCCCCTGGTGGGTGAATGAGACCTTCGAACTCGAGGAAGCCACGTTCACCAGCCTGGCAAACGACATGGCTTCGGGCCGACGAACTTCCGTTGAGATCACTCAGCTTTACCTCGACCGAATAGCAGCCCTAGACCGCGACGGAGCCAAGCTTCGCTCAATCATCGAAACGAACGGTGACGCACTTGGAATCGCCACTCGCTTGGATGAAGAGCGAGTAAATGGAAGAGTCCGAAGCCCACTACACGGCATTCCGATCGTGCTGAAGGACAACATCGACACTGCAGACCTAATGACCACTACTGCAGGATCTTATGCATTAGAAGGTCATATCGCAGCAGAAGACAGCTCTGTAGCAGCAAAACTGAGGGAGGCCGGAGCAATCATTCTAGCGAAAGCCAACCTGTCCGAGTGGGCAAACATCAGGTCATCTCGGTCAAGCTCAGGTTGGAGTGGCCGCGGCGGACAATGTGGAAACGCATTCGCGGTAGATCGTAATCCGTGCGGGTCTTCTTCCGGATCGGGTGCCGCAGTTTCCGCAAACTTCTGTGCGGGAGCAATCGGAACTGAGACTAACGGTTCGGTAGTATGCCCATCTTCTGTGAACGGTGTGGTTGGCCTTAAGCCTACCGTCGGCTTGGTGAGCCGTTCTGGTATTATCCCGATCTCTCACACTCAGGACACTGCCGGTCCGATGACCCGCAGCATCACCGACGCTGCCGCAATGCTCACCGCTTTGGTGGGGCCCGACCCACGTGATCCCATGAGTACTCCCTCTGCAGACTTCGTCGGCACCGACTACACGTCATTTCTTGATGAAGACGGACTTCGCGGTGCACGAATAGGAGTTGAGCGCAGCTACTTCGGCGCACAGCCTGGTGTCGACCAACTCATGGAGGACGCGATTCTCTCAATGGCGGCGGCAGGGGCAACCATCGTAGATCCGGCAAATATTTCAACGAGAGTGAGTATGGGCGCTCCTTCCTTTCAGGTGCTGCTTTATGAGCTTAAAGCTGATCTCGCCGCGTACTTAGAAATGTCGGGCAGACCTAATGGGATGGCCACCTTGGCCGATATCATTGCCTTCAACGAAGCCGACTCCGACAGAGAGATGCCCTACTTCGGCCAGGAAACCTTTCTCGAAGCTGAAGGAAAGGGTCCTCTGACTTCGAGCGAATACCTCGTATCGAAAGAACTCGCCCGCCGCCTTTCACGGGATGAGGGAATCGATGCACTTATGGAGGAGCATCAGCTTGATGCGATCGTTGCACCGACAACGCGCCCGGCCTGGAAAATTGATCTCGTGAACCGAGATGTGTCTAGCAATGGGAGTTCTGGGCCCGCGGCGATCGCGGGTTACCCAAGCATCACGGTTCCTAACGGATACGTGCATGGCTTGCCGGCCGGAATCCTCTTCTTTGGGAGAGCCTGGAGTGAAGGAGTCTTGATCCGCATCGCCTACGCATACGAGCAGGCGACGCGGCACCGCCAAGCTGCCAAGCTGCTCCCGACCCTCGATTTGGCGAACCTGTAAGTGCTTACTCCTCTTCCGGATTGAATACGATCTCGTTCTCCCGAGAGCGACGCGACTCTGCGTCATGCTCCGCCCTCGGGTTGCCCTCTCCTGGTCTCCAGGAAGTGCGCGCCGCGGAACCCGAAAAACCGGATCTGAATCTGATACCCGGCCCCATACCCACCACATGGATTGTGCCGTCCTTTATCTGCTGTTCGAGGCGAGCCCGCAGGCGACGCTGAATCCAGCGCCGAGACGGAGGTAAGAGGAGAGCAAATCCCAGAAAGTCAGTAAGCACCCCGGGTGTGATCAGGAACGCTCCCCCAATGAGCACGGACAGCCCATCGAGTATGGCCTGGCCGGGAATCTGCGCCTGGACAATCGCATCCCGGAACTGAAAGAAGACCCTCAACCCTTCAAGACGTGCGAGAATGGCACCTCCAACTCCAGTTAAGAGAATCAAGAGAAGCGTTGGGAAGAGCCCCAAGACCCGACCGAGTTCGATGAGAATCATCAACTCTACGATCGGTATGATTACGAAAAGGAGGGCGAGGCGCCCGAGTAGACCCATACAGCCTAGTACCCACATGACCAGGTACTGGGTTCCGGACTGCCGGCAGTGACACCACTGTAAGCCCAGTGGATACGGGTTGCCCAACACCTCCCCGCGATTCAACAATTCCCGGGAATGCTCAATCCCGAAAACAGCTCTCGGGATCGGTCCACGACAAACGGGGTACCCGACCTCATCGATTTCTCAAGGTCATTGTAAAGCGGTTATGGAACAGACCTACTTTCGTAAAGGCTTCGGTCTCAAGAAGGAAATGAAGCCCCTCATCGATGCTGAATACCAATCCGCCTTAGTGGAGCGTATTCGAGCACGTGGTTACAGGGATACCTTTGGTGAGATCACCGTGCGCCTGGCTCAAGAATTTGGCTTCTGCTATGGCGTGGACCGGGCTGTCGACTACGCCTACGAAACCGTTCATAAGTTTCCAAGGAAGAAGATCTACCTAGTAGGCGAGATCATTCACAATCCCTATGTCAACCAACGCATGACGGAAATGGGGATCTCTTTTATCTACCCTCAGGGTATGGGCGTATTCGACTTTTCGTTCGTGGACGAAGAAGACGTTGTGATACTCCCAGCCTTTGGTGTCACCCTGAACGATTTTGAGACCCTTCAAGGAATCGGGTGCATTATGGTGGATACTACTTGTGGCTCAGTGCTCCACGTCTGGAAACGTGTTGAGAACTACGCACGAGATGGTTTCACAGCAGTCATCCATGGTAAGTACACGCACGAGGAATCCCGCGCGACAGCATCGCAGGTTAATAAGCACCAAGGGGGCAAATATCTCATGGTTCGAGATATGGACGAAGCCGATCTCCTGTGTAACTACATCGCCCGTCGACCGGACCATCTAAGCACCGAGGATTTCACGGCTCACTTTAAGAGGAAGACCTCGAGCGGCTTTGATCCGGAAGTTGACCTGGAATGCATTGGTGTCGCTAATCAGACAACGATGTTGGCCAGTGAATCAATGGAGATTGGTGCCAAGATTCACGAAGCCATCGCCGAGCGTTTCGGTGAAGAGCACACTGCTGGCCACTTCAAGTCTTTCGGAACAATCTGCTCTGCCACGCAGGAGCGTCAGGATGCTGTAGAGCAAATGATGGTGGACCCTCCTGAGTTGATGCTTGTCATCGGTGGTTACAACTCCTCAAACACCAACCATCTCGCCCACCTCTGCCGACAACACACAGATACGTTCCACATTCAGGATGCCTCGTGTATCGATCTCGAGACAGGCGCTATTAGCCACAAGGTTGACCTGAGCCCAGGTGCTGAAGAGGTCGTGGATGAGGATTGGCTTCCCAACGGAACGTTTGATCTAGGAATCACCGCCGGTGCATCAACCCCAAACAATAAGATCGGTGAAGCTCTGCTGCGGATTCTAGAGATCCGGGGAATTAAGGTCGAACTGACGGGAGACTTACGACCCAAATGAGAAAAACGGTCGCGACCGTTCCTACGCGTAACCCAACCAACACTGAAACCCAGTAAACGGTAAGTCCTGGATTCAGTAGCGCCCAAGTTTCAGATGTGGATCGGCCGGCCCAGTGATGCGAGCGCACCCTCGGCCACCCCTTCCGACAATGTCGGGTGTGGGTGCATCGCCTTTTCTAACTCCTCAACAGTTGACTCGAGGTGTCGTCCGACAACGAACTCAGCAATCAGCTCAGTCGCGTGAGGACCTACGATATGCGCACCAAGAATCTCTGAGAACTGCTTGTCACGAATAACCTTTACGAAGCCATCAGAATGTCCAGCTGCAACCGCTCGACCAATTGCAGCCCAGGGAAACTTGCCCACCTCTATGTCATACCCCATCTCTTTCGCCTGTACCTCTGTGAGCCCCACGGACGCAACTTCAGGGTGACAGTAGGTGCAATTCGGCACGTTATCATAGTCCACGGTTCCATGGCCGAGTCCGGTTATGTGCTCCACACAAACGATCCCCTCGTGACTGGCCTTGTGTGCCAAGAGTTGATGGCCTGCCACGTCACCGATTGCATAAAGACCTGGGACGTTCGTTGACAGGTGCTGGTCGACCAACACGAAACCGAGTTCGTCTACTTCAATGTCTACTGAATCGAGACCAAGATCCTCAGAATTTGGAACTCGTCCTACAGCAGACAGAACATAATCAACGTCCAGGACCTGCTCGTCACCCTTCCGGTTATCGAAGGTTACGGAAACGCCATTTTTACTGGTCTTAGCCTGCTTGAACCGGGCACCGGTATGGATATCCACCCCACGTTTCTGGTACAGGCGTTCGATAAATCTTGAGACCTCTGCGTCTTCGAGCGGCAGGATCCTGTCTAGCGCCTCAACCACCGTGACCTTCGTTCCATAGGCATCATACACATCGGCAAACTCCATCCCGATCGCGCCTGCTCCCACAATGAACAACGACGCTGGTGCTTTCTTCTGCTTGAGCGCTCCGGTCGAAGACCAAATCCGGTCCTCATCAATTTTCAACGCAGGCAAGTCACGAGGCCTAGATCCAGTGGCCAAGATGATATTGTCAGCTTCGTAGATGGTCCTCGATCCGTCCCCGGCCTCAAGCTCCATCTTTCCATGACCCTTGAGCCGACCGACGCCCCGTAAGTGCGTGACCTTATTTTTCTTGAAGAGGTGGGCGATGCCTTTCGCCATCTGAGCGGCCACCTGACGGCTACGGGCTTGAGCAGGGCCAAGATCGAAGGTGATTTCTTTCGCAATAATGCCGTGCTCGTGGGCACCGGCCATCTCGCTGACCAGTAGAGCACTCGAAAGTAAAGCCTTGGTCGGTATACAACCGATGTTGAGACAGACACCCCCGAGTTCGTCCTTCTCCACGCACGCTGCCTTCAAGCCCAGTTGCGCGGCACGGATTGCGGCTACGTAACCACCCGGCCCACTCCCCACGATAATGAGGTCGAAGTGCTCACTTTTCTTGTCGGACAAGATGTCTCTCTGTAAGAAAAAGGGGCAAACAATGCCCTCTGGACGACCTTCGATTCCTAGAGGTTACGAAGGTAGACAGAGTGGGAGGGGGGGTAAAGTGAACACCATCGGACTGCAGATCAGGTGCCTGATATACCTGGATCACAAGAAAGCAGGGCCGGTGCGATAGCACCGGCCCCTACGACTTTCAACCTCTGTCAGAAGTAGGTCAGAACGTGACATTACGCCCTTGTTCGTGCTTCTTGAACCACTCCCTGAGAAACAGCTGGGTGCGGAGAAAGTTTGACGGTGTACTGGATGTACCATGCCACTCGTTGTTGAAACGGATCATGGCGGTTTCCACGCCCATTACCTTCAGCGCAGCATAGTACTCCTCAGTCTGTGGCATCGGGGTGCGGAGATCATCCACGCCCGTCATCAGCATCGTCGGTGTCGTAACGTTACCGACATACATCAGCGGTGATCGGCGAAGATGTTCGCTTGGATCGTCCCAGGGGAAATTCTCGAAGTTCCGGTACCAACCGATGCCGTCGGTCGTACCTACGAACGAGAGCCAATTAGTGACTGGGCAGTTAGCCGAAGCGGCGGCGAAACGATTGGTGTGCCCCACTACCCAGGAAGTAAGTACTCCCCCACCTGAGCAACCATAGACGAACATATTTTGCTCATCGATATACCCTCTCGAGATCAATTGATCGACACCATTCATCAGATCGTTGAAGTCCTTGCCTGGATACGCGTTCTTGATCGCGTTGCCAAATGCGCTGCCGTACCCCGAGCTACCCCGCGGGTTGGTATAAAGGATCACATAGCCGTTTGCAGCGTGCTCCTGCCAGGCAAAGTTGAATCCTACGTTGTACATCCCATGAGGCCCACCATGAATGCTCAGCATCAAAGGGTACTTCTCACTCGGATCGAAACCCGGAGGCTTAATGATCCAGCCCTGTATCTGGAAACCGTCAAGTGACTCGTACCAGATTTCCTCGACATCGCCGAGCGTAACACCCGTCATAATGTCGTCATTGACCCGAGTTAGTTGCTGGAAGGTTATGGGCCTGTCGAGATCGAACGAGACAATGTCAGCTGGTACCTGAGGACTCGAGAGTGTACCTACTGCGAATCCTTCATCAGTGAACGAACTAAGTCCGAGCATGTGAGCACCACTAGTGACTTCGCTGACCTCTCCCTGAACGGATATAAAATGCACATTCCGGGCACCCTGATAGCTGATAGTGACATATACTCCACTCCCATCGTGCGCCCACTCCATGCTGTTGATATTTCGGTCGAAGTCACCTGAAATGAGGCGTGAGTTAGAGCCGTCTCGATTCATCAAATAGACGCCGGAGTTCCGGTATGTGTCGGTGTTGAAGTCGCTACCGCGATACGCGACCAGGTCACCTCGGGGTGACGGTAGTGGATTTGTATCTTGCCCGCGTCGGGTCGTGAGCTGGTGGATCTCTCTTGTATCGACGTTTACTGAGTAGACTTCAGATTCACGCCACGAGAGTTCTGCATCTTCCGTCCGCAACGAGGAGAACAGGAGTTCCCTTCCATCTGCGGTCCAACGTCCGGTTGAGTGATTCCAATCACC
>DCAD01000052.1:46863-63386 GCA_002311875.1 Gemmatimonadales bacterium UBA1142
TCGATGAAGCCTTGTCGATCCTGACGGTAATCCGCCCGTGTCACCACTTTCGGACCTTCGGTCCAAGTAGCACCCTCTGGGCGACCTGGGGGGGTTACACTCCAGCCCGGCTCAGCGTCAACATTCATTGAGAAGGAGATCGATTCTCCATCGGGTGACCAAGCGATTCCCCCTGGGCCTTTTTCTAGACGAGTGATCTGAGTCGTTGCTCCCTCATCGTCCATCCACCGAACAAAGATCTGTGATTCTTCCGGCTCACCTGTAGCAGTGTACGCGATCCGTGTTCCATCGGGAGACCATAGCGGTCCCGAGCCATCAACAAGGAAATGGTTCTTGCTACCGTCAGCATTCATGATCCAGATCGACGACTCGCGGCGGTCGTTCATCTTATCAACCCACCCACGAGTGTAGACGATCCGTGCGCCATCAGGTGAAATCTGGGGGTTCGAGACACTCTCGAAATCGAGATACATCTCAAGTGTGAGCTTCTCGGTTTCCATGCCTGTCTGTCCTCTCGCAAAGGACGGCAGAGCCACTGTTGTTAACAACAAGAACCAAAGCGCTCGAGGATTGGGATTGGGAGCAAACATCTGAACCCCTTGTGCTGTGAGTTGAATTATCCGGTGCCGGGGATATTCAACCTATGGTACAAAGGACCTGGATCGCGAGAGTGAACAGCGCGCGCCTACCGTTCCCAAACTATTCGGCCACCCACGACAGTGATGTCAATCAACATCGTTTCGAGGCACGGATCCTCACAGGCAAAATAGTCCTCGGCTGTCACCGCAAAGTCTGCAAGTTTACCGACACCGAGTGAGCCCCTGTCTTGTTCTGAGAACGTGAGGTAGGCATAACCCTCCGTGGCGGAGCGGAGGGCCTCTTCACGGGAGATTCGTTGATCGGCACCTACTACACCGGCGCTGATTGTTTCCCGCGTGGTGAAATGGTGGAGCGCCCACCATGGGTCATAGGGGACAACGGGAGAGTCTGTACCCAGGGAGAGCGGAATCCCAGCGTCGAGGTAAGCCCGAACGGGTGTTGTCCATGCAGCCCTCTCCTGTCCCCAGTATTCGATGAGGCTGGGTGCAGCAAGGTACAGGTGATCCTGTACCGAGACGGCTAAGCCAAGATCTCTCATACGCGGAAACTGGTCGTTGCGGGGTATAAAACCGTGCTCAATAACCCAGCGGGCTGGAGCGATCGGAAACTCAGCGTCTGCAGCCTCATAGGCGTCTAGCACCAAATCGATGGCGGCATCGCCTACCGCGTGTGTCGCGACACGCCACCCGCCTGAGTGCAGTACCCGGACTGTCTCGAAGAAGTCCTCGCGCGGCACAGTTTGCAGTCCGTGAAATGTCCCGGCCTCTCCCCAGGGTTCCTCGTACGGCTCCCTCATCAACCCGCCCTCGAAGCCACCGTCTACTCCGAGTTTCACTCCGCCGACTCGTAGCCAGAAATCATTACTTTCTGGTTGAACCCATTCTTTGATCACCTCTTCCAACGCCTCCGGTGAGCCGGATCTTGGACCACGGTACAGGAAATCGACTCTCACGTTGAGTCGGCCTTCCTCTCGGAGGGTTGCAAGCATGTCGTACATGTCGGGAGAGGCTCCCGGATAGCGGATCGATGTAATCCCGCGACTGCTGAGAATACTGTAACTCGCCACGAGCTCATCTTGGATTTCTGCACGACTTCGGGCTGGCTCTGACGGGAGTCGAACTAGGTCTTTAGCGCGGTCCACGAGTTCACCGTTGAGCCGACCATCTGTGTATCTGCCAATCCGACCACCTTCTACCGCTTGGGTTCCTTCATCGATTCCCCAATACGCGAGTGCAGTACTGTTCAACACATACTCATGCCCACCCCGGATGACGACGACCGGGTGATCCCGAGTCGCTAGATCCAGGTCATCACGGTACGGCAATCGTTGCTCGACAAGTTGGCCTTCGTGCCAATCACTATTCGTTATGATCACCTCGCCCGGAGGCGTATCCACAGCTCGGGCGACGATTGCACCCAAAACTTCTGGTAACGAACGAGCTTTCGAAAGATCGACTCCGACTCCACCTCCTATCCCATGGAAGTGGTTATCAGTGAGGCCGGGAATGACCGAGCGACCCTCCAGCTCTATAACGTGCGTTTCCGGGCCTAGATATTGGCGCACATCTGCGTCTGATCCCACCGCAACGATACGCTCATCGCGGATGGCGATACCCTCGACTACACCCCGGTCAGACAGGGTGATAATTCGGCCACCAATCAGGACAAGGTCTGCAGGATCAGGCACTGGACGACAGGCGTTGACGATGATTGAGAGCCACATCACAGCCAGTAGTCGTTCGATTCGATTGGACAGCGGAAGCCTCCTACGTAAACGAAACCCTGACAGGCTACTAAACTTCACCCAAGACCCACCAGGCTAAAGTAGAATGGCCGCCGGTTCCTCAAGCATCGACTTGAGCGTAGCAAGGAAGCGTGCACCCTGAGCACCATCAATCACACGGTGGTCACAGCTCATCGTAATCCTTACGCGTGGTAATACTTTGACCTCGCCATTAACCACTACCGGAGTCTCTTCAATACCGCCTACCGCAAGGATCCCTGCCTCAGGCGGATTAATGATTGCGGTGAACTCATGTATGCCGAACATACCAAGGTTCGACACTGAAAACGTCGAGCCAGTGTATTCGTCAGGCATGAGCTTCTTGGTCCGGGCCCTAGTAGCTAGTTCTCGCACTTCGGAGGCGATCTGCATGATCCCCTTGGCATGTGCGTTCCGGATAACTGGTGTAATCAGTCCCTCGTCGATCGCAACGGCAACGCCTAGGTGGACCGCGTTGAAGCGGCGCACAAAGTTGTCATGCCACTGCGCATTACAGTTCGGATTCTGCCTAAGTGCCGCAGCCACCGCCTTGAGGATGATGTCGTTAACCGAAATGCGGAAGCCATCTTCATCGAGCATGCTGTTCATGCTCTTTCTGGCCTCGATCACACGATTCATGTCGACCTCAACAGTAAGATAGAAGGTCGGCACAGGACCGATGGAGGTGACAAGCCGCTTCGCAATCGATTTCCGCATCTGCGAAGTCGGTACGTCTTCGTATTCCTTCTCCTCGGATGTCCATGTTGCCGCCACAGCCGCAGTCACATCAAGCGTCTTCACCCCCTCCAGGTCTCGCTTAACAACTCGCCCTCCTGGGCCAGAGCCCTTAATCGCCTGGAGATCCACACCCATTTCCGTCGCTAGCTTGCGGGCGAGCGGGGACGCTCTAACGCTGCTGCCGCTGTGTGTGGGAGTCGTGATTTCTGAAATGGTAGCCGCCTCCGGCTCTTCAGGGACCACTGTTTCAGCTTCCGTAGGCTCTTCTGACGAAGCTTCCTGTGTGTCATCCCCACCCAAGGCTCCCTTGACACCTGATATATCCTCATCAGCGGTCGCGATTACAGCGATTACAGAGCCGACCGCCGACACACCCCCTGCATCCAGGAAGATCTTTCGGAGAATACCGTCGCCTCGTGCAACCAACTCCATCGTGGCCTTATCCGTCTCAATCTCAGCAAGGATATCACCGCTGGAAACCTCATCGCCTTCGGATTTAAGCCACTGGACAAGCTGGCCTTCTTCCATGGTAGGAGAGAGCGCCTCCATATGGACCTTGGTCACCATATCCCTTATCTCCTGACCGTTTCGAGAAGGGCGTAGTAACCCGCCTCCGGCAGGTACCCCTTTCTCGGGCTAGGTCGCAGCGAAACAGGAACCATGTGCTTCACCGGTAGAGCACCTTGTTGCATGCCTCGACAACTCGCTCGACAGTCGGCTTGGCCAAGGCCTCAAGGTTCTTAGCATACGGCATCGGTACATCCGCTTGGGTCACCCTAAGCACCGGAGCATCCAGGTGGTCAAAAGCTTCTTCTTGAATGATCGAGACGACCTGTGCTCCTGTGCCCGCGTAAGGCCAATTGTCCTCTAGGTACACTACCCGATTCGTCTTCTGGACTGTCTCAAGGATCGCGTCCACGTCGAGAGGTCGAACCGAGCGTAAGTCGAGCACCTCCACCTCAACCCCCAGCTTCTCAAGCTTACCTGAAGCCTGAAGGGCGACATGCACCATCTTCCCGTGAGTAATAATTGACACATCGGAGCCTTTTCGTTTGAGGTCAGCGACACCGAGTGGTATGACGAAGTCATCGTCTTCTGGTACTTCCCCTTTAAAGTTATAGAGCAGTTCGCCCTCCATGAACGCTACCGGATCATCGTCGCGGATTGATGCCTTAAGGAGACCCTTTGCATCAGCAGGCGTGGCGGGTGTAACAACTTTACATCCAGGAGCATGTAGAAAATACGTCTCACACGCCTGAGAGTGCTGAGCTCCAAGCTGCAACGCGGGACCGTTTGGGCCACGGAACGTGATCGGCACCTTAAACTGTCCTCCTGACATATAGGATATCTTCGACGCGTTGTTGATGATTTGGTCGAGCGCCAAATAAGCAAAGTTAAAAGTCATGAATTCGATGACCGGACGGAGTCCTGCCATCGCCGCACCAACGCCGAGGCCGGCAAAGCCTAGTTCACTGATCGGTGCATCCACCACGCGTCGTTCCCCAAAGATGTCCAGTAAGCCCCTGGAAACCTTATACGCCCCATCATACTCAGCGACTTCCTCACCCATGAGGAAAACATCAGGATCTCGGTCCATCTCCTCGCGCAGTGCTTCGTTCAGCGCTTCGCGATAAGTCATAGTAGCCATCTAAAAAGACCCTCCAACCGGAATAGGGTCAGCGGCTGGTAGTGACATCATACTTTTCGAGAGTCGAAGAAGAGGCGACCGTGAGAGTTGGGCTCCGCCCAAACATTCTCATAAAGTGCCTCGGGCTCAGGCACGGGAGATTCGTCAGCAAAATCAGCGGCCCCGGCGGCTATCTTCTTGGCCCTAGCATCCATCTCCCCAAGGGTGTCCTGATCAAGGACGGCCGCAGCGAAAAGTTGGTCGCGTAGAATCGCTATCGGATCGCTCTCCTCCTTGTGGCGCTCTACCTCCTCGGTGGACCTATATGTGCCAGAGACTGGATCTGACATGGAATGGCCACGGAATCGGTACGTACGCAACTCCACCAAGCGAGGACCGCCACCGGCGCGGACCTGCTCAGTAAGGTTACGGAAATGCTCGTACGTGGAGAGTACATCCTGACCATTCACTGAACTGGACGGAATATCAAAGGGCAAAGATCTTGTTGAAATGTCGGTCTTCGAGACCCGGTCGAAAGCTGTGCCCATACCGTATTCATTATTTTCGACCACGTAGATCACGGGGAGTTCCCATAGAGCTGCCATGTTGAGCGACTCATGGAAGCCCCCCTGATTCACAGTCGCATCCCCCATAAAGCATACGCAGACCGTATTCTCCCCACTGTACTTGATCTTCCAAGCGACACCAGTGGCTATAGGGACCTGGCCTCCAACAATGCCGTGGCCTCCGAGGAAGCGGACATCACTACCGAAAATGTGCATCGAGCCGCCCTTACCACCAGAAGTACCACCGACACGACCATAAAGCTCAGCCATGACTGCCTTAGGGTTAATCCCTTTCGCAATCGCCTGTGTATGGGATCGGTACGCACTGAGAACATAGTCGTCTGACTGGAGAACTTTGATCACGCCTGCCGCACCAGCCTCCTGCCCGATGTGGAGATGGCAGAAACCTCCGACTTTGCCAATCGCATAACTTTCTTCAGCCTTCTCCTCGAAGCGCCTGTACAGAAGCATGTCCTGCATAAGTTCAAGTGCGAGCTCCTCTGTCACTCCGTGCTGAGCAAGCACGTCCTTCTTCTTGGCACCACGGTTCGTCTTTGTCTCGACCTCAGCCATGTCGGCCTCCCTGGACCGGGCTACCAGGCCGGCCGATCTCGAGCTGAACGAACCCAAAGTCGACTTCAGCCGGTGCGAGGATATCGCCTTCAATCACGTCCTGGATCACCCCCGGGCTTCCAGCTTTCACTTCTCGAGCCTGTTCCTTAGCGTGATAGCTTGAGCGCACGAGTGGCCCAGACTCCACATGTTTGAACCCATATTCTTCTTCCCCGATCCGCTTGAGCTTCGCAAACTCGTCCGGGCTTACCCAGCGAACAACCGGTATATGCATAGAGGATGGTCTCAGATACTGCCCTAACGTGAGGATGTCCACCGCCGCTGCTCTAAGATCGGCCATCGCTTGCGTGACCTCGGAGAAGTGTTCACCCATCCCTAGGATTATCCCTGTCTTGGTCAGTATTCCTGGATCGAGCCGCTTGGCAGCACCCAGATAAGAGATCGAGCGCCAGTAGCGACCACCTGGGCGCACATCTGGATGCAGGCGTTCCACTGTCTCAAGGTTGTGCCCAATAATCGCGGGGCTGGCATCAACAACCAAACGAAGTGCTTCCTCATCACCCTTGAAATCCGGAATGAGGACCTCGACTGAGCAGGAAGAAACAAGCTCCTGAATCCGGCGAATGGTCTCCGCGTAGATCCCAGCACCACCATCTGGAAGCTCATCACGATTAACACTTGTGATCACCACATGCTCTAGCCCCAAACGGGCCACGGTCTCCGCAACACGGCGCGGCTCATCGAGATCTAGATCAGTGGGCATCCCATGGGCTACAGCGCAGTATTTACAAGCACGAGTGCAGACATCCCCTAGAATCATGAATGTCGCGGTACCTGCTTCCCAACACTCTCCGATGTTAGGGCAGCCTGCTTCCTCACAAACTGTGTGGAGGCCTTCCGCCCGCATCAACCGCTTCAGCCTCAGATAGTTTAAGCCACCAGGCGAGCGGACCTTTAGCCACTCCGGCTTACGCGACCGCATATCGACCGTTTCTAGCCCCACATGAGCCCGAATATCAGGTGTTCCCTTGGGCTTTACGACCCCTGAATCTTTCCCAGAGGGGGCGTAACCACGTCGCTTATCTTTCGTGGTAGTGACCACGGTCATCCTCCAGCCCGCGTCCCGAGGCGTGGCGGTCAGCACGGGAGCAGGCGCAGTGTCACCAATCGATCAGGTGCATAATGTTGCAGGGAGGCCAGTAGGAGCCAAGTACCCAACAACCCCTGATCGCAGGGCCCAAAAAGGTAGCCAGGGGAAGGGTTTTCTTACAAGGAGGTGGGCTGGCTTGTCTCCCTAGAGACCAACCCCAAGTCCTCGCACGAGGTACGCGATACTAAAGCCGAGGTAGTTACCTACCACGTATCCAACTAGCCCCACGACAATGCCTGAAAGTATAAGCCCAGGCCATCCGCGCGACACGGCGATGGCGAGGGCACTAGACGGGGACCACCGACTGCCGCCTGTGATGCAACAGAGAGCGAGCCTACGTCAAACTTTAGCGCGCGTCCCAACCCGTACACGAACAGGCCGTGCAGGCCTACGACTACGACCGTATAAAAGGAACACACCTGCCCCAACCGCTATGATCTCGGAGACTCGTGACCAAATCCCAATCACTACGAAGAATACATGTAGGGCTAGGTTCCCGAGTTGGAGTGCACCTTCCGGTTTCCGAAACCGCTGACTATGTCCGAGGATGAGAGCGAGGGTAGTGAGCCAGAGGACTGCGGGGATATTTCCGGCCCATCCCGGTAAGGGTCCCAGCAAGCCGCCGAGTGTCTTCCCCAAGTGCCCCTGCAAACAAGAATGCCCCGAAAAATGCACCCAGGGCAGTACCAAAAACAGCAATACCGAATGCAGCCACCATCTTCGGTCCAGCAAGCTTCAGATCGCTCAAGTTGACCGCTAACAAGAGCCATGCGATCGCCAGCATCGTGACTGGGCCGGCTATCGCATCATAAACGGGTGACGAAGCTGGTACCAAGCCCAAGTTGGAAATTATCGCCCCGAAAATTAGGGCGAGCAGTGATGCGCCAACCTTGGAGAGGCTTGGTATTGAATAATCGAGCCAGAACGCCAAGAACGTCGCCACCCCAATGATCGCTACGATCGGCAACGTCCCAGTGATCACCCCGGATTCTTCTTGTCCATGAGGGGGGTACCATCACGCATTGCTATGCGCTTCTGATAGCCTGTCACTATATGGTCCCTCGCAGCTACCGCATCGTTCGTGACAAAGATCATGTCGAGATCTTCTTGGGTGATCTTCCCCTCAGCGACCATCGTGCCACGAAGCCAATCGAGTAGGCCTCCCCAGTACTCCGATCCAAAAAGCACAACAGGAAAGTGTCTGACTTTATGGGTCTGAATGAGCGTAAGCGATTCGAAGAGTTCGTCCATAGTCCCGAAACCCCCTGGGAAAATCACGAAGGCCTCTGCGTACTTCACAAACATTGTCTTTCGAACAAAGAAGTATCGGAAGTCGATTGACACATCGATGAAATCGTTACTCTCCTGTTCGAAGGGGAGTTCGATATTGCATCCGACCGATGTGGCACCCCCTGCCTTCGCTCCCCGGTTTGCGGCTTCCATCATACCTGGGCCACCACCGGTGATAATGGCAAACCCTGCTTTCCCAAGGAGACGAGCAGTATCTACGCACTCCTGATACATGTCAGTGTCAGGGCTAGCACGAGCGGACCCGAAAATTGAGACCGCAGGACCAATCTCAGACATCTCCTCGAAACCTTCCACAAACTCTCCCATAATTCGAAAGACGCGCCATGCATCCATGCCCATTGCATGGAGGTCCTCCACACGCTCAAGTAGTCGTTCATCTTCTGTTGAACGCTCGCGGAATCTGTCCGCCTTGGGCTCAGTGTGTTTCTCCTTCATAACCATCCTCGTTGAATATCTTGGGGTATCATGACTATTCTCAGGTGTGGGCGGTAAGCCACCGCCCGGTCCTCTCGAGAGCGTCCTTATGATCGTAAGCTGGATCCCAGCCTAGTTCTTCACTAAGTCGCCTCGATGCGTAGGGGTTTTCGCCAAGAGCGAACTCAGCCACTCTAGCGATTGATAGATGATTCAACCCCGGGACGAATGCTCCTAGGCCGTCGAGTAGCCGGGCTGCTCGCCGGATTAGACCTGCTGGCACAGTCAGAAAAATCGGCCTTCTCCCAAGGCCAGCAGCGAGGTGCTCAAGCATCGCCCTTTGGGTGAGTGGAAGGTCGAGTCCGATGTCATATGTCGTGCCCCCGCGGGCTGCTTCAAGAACCAGACGCAGAGCCTGAGCCACGTTCCCCGAATAAACTACTGGAATGGTGTTTTCTCCCGGACCTAACAGCGGCACGATTGGCAATTTTAGGAACTTGGCCACCGCCAATGCAGTGAGACGATCTCGCTCACCATAGACTGCGCATGGGCGTACTACTGAAAGAGGAATACGGTGCTCCTCTTCAATCTCTCGTGCTACCTCCTCCGCCTCCCGCTTGGAGCGGGCATAAAGATCCCCGGCTGGTAGGTCAGCATCGAGCGGGGTGTCCTCCGTCACAGTCACTTCTACTGTACCATAGACTACAACTGACGAAACGTGCACCGCAAAGTTTATTCCGGCCTTCACCGCAGCCATAAGCACGTTTCGAGTCCCATCAACGTTTACAGCTCGGACCTTCGGCCAGCAGCTACCACCGTACACGATCGCAGCAGAGTGCACGAGATGTGTGCACCCAGCCATCAGATCAGCAAGAGATTCTGTAGCGTCTCTCACATCACCCTCTACGAGTGTGCACCCCTGCGCCTCGAGAAATGCCACGTCAGATCCGGGTCGATTAAGAGCGACTACATCGTACCCGACCGAACGGAGTTCTTCGGCTAGGTGCGAGCCAAGAAGGCCGGTGCCACCCGTCAGGAACACTCGCATCCTCGGGAGCCTCGGTATGTTCCTGGTCCCGGCCTCAGCGGCCGCTTAGGAACGCTTCCGCTTCAGACCTAAGGTTATCTGTGATCGGAGCATGATCCACGTACTCAGGAATATCCTGCTCTATCTGTGACTCATACACGTCGAGCACGCGTTCATAGTACACCGCAGCTATATCGCTACGACCGAGCTCTACGGCTGCCTTTGCTGCAGCGCTCAACCCGAGCAGGTGGTCTGAATTAGCCTCCAGAATCTCCCTTGCAGTCACGAGAGCAGCTTCGAGCTGCATCGCCGTACGTTGGAGCATCGAAAGATGAAAAAGGCCATCGGTATTCAGAGGCCGTGCTCGGTCGTACGCAGCGATAGCCATCGGCATGAATTGTTGAGCTTCAGTGGAATCCCCGGCGGCAACTGCTGTCATCACTCTGTTAAAGAGCCGGTCCGCTGCCTCCACGGGTGTCATGCTTGATAAATCAGGAGGCATACCGGTCACTGCACCCCCACCGGACTGGGTTGTCACTGGGGCTGCCGTCGGCATAGAAGGCCCTCCTGGCTGCACCATTTGTGTCCCCAGTACAACGATTAGTGCGAACATCGCGGCACCCGCAATCCACCAAGGGAGATTCTTGCCCCCCAGTGTGGCAGTAGCTGCGGCCCGATGTTCTCTCACAGCGATCTGGTTTCCACATTGGTTACAAAAATGCGCCGCCGGACTAGCCTGGGCTCCACACTTCTGACAGAAACGACCCTGGACTTTAGCTCCACACTTCTGACAGAAGCTTCCTGACGCAGTCTCACCACACTTAGGGCAGACTAGAGCGGTCATTTCCTCATCGCGTTAAACAGCAGGGGCCACGTCGCAACGGTTTGCGCGCGGTAGTTAGGCTGGAAACCAAACAGGACCAGCGAACCCTCACCAATCTTCGCCTCTAGGACAGCTGCCTCTCCTGCGATGTGATGTCCACCAAGTACCCAGCCTGAGAGAAGAGGGTCACCTTGCCCGTAGCGAGCAGCGATCCGAATTCTCGGATCATTGACTTCGTACGCCATGCTGCTCCGCCAGTACCACGCAGAGATCTCGTCTCTCATGCCCTCGTTGATCTCCGACGCCGAATCGAGCTCAAGCCTCAGGATTGATCCAGGGATGTAGAAATCCGTGTTTGGAAGACCCGAAGTCAGATTAGAGATGTCGAGGTCAAACAGTTCGGCTACAAAGTCTGTTGCAGCCTCAATGGCTATAACGCGCCCTCCGTTCCGAACGAACGCGCTAACCGCCTCCATCCCCTCGTCACCCAAGCCACCCGTATACTGGCGAGGCAGTTCTCCAGAGCGGAATCCATTCCTGATAGAACCCGCTTCTTGGGCCTGGAAGAGGAAAACGTCGTATTCGTCCAGAGCCCCACTGCGAATATCTGCATCATGAAGCGTGTCATACGCCATGTCGTATTCATCCAGAACCCAGCGCTGCCACCCTGCTGGCATCGGCTCCTGCCATGACTTGTACATCGCTACACGCGGTGCGTCTGCCCCGCTTAGGTGCGCCGGCAGATGAAAATCGAAATCTGGTGCCGCGATGGGCTCAGACAATTCAACCCTCAAGTCACCATCGACCTCTACGGCCTCAAAATCGAATAGATACCCAAACGTGTGTGCCGTTACATCGTACGGACGTTGAGGTGGTCCACCCGGGTATTCGCGCAGATCCGGGTAGTGCTGTACCTCCAGCATTGAATTCGCAAAGCCCGCATACGGTTGATTCATTGGGATGACATAGCTCCCAGCCGGGAAGTTCATTCCGTCCACCGAAAAAGCTTCTTGCGCCTCAGCAACTTCTACTTCCGCCATCACAAGCGCCCTCAGTGCATAATTGACACCGGTTTCATTTTTCTGGTTGCCCGGAATAATCCAAGCGTCCGGCCAAGCATCCCACTTGTCTACAGCGCGCTTGTTGACGCCATAGAAGTTCTCTAGCCAGAAGCGGCGATTCTTAGCTGCATTCGTGAGCAACGCCAAGGCCCCGGAGTACTGGTAGTCAACAATGTCCGGTAAGCCCCAGTCACCACCTTCCCAGGGGTTAGGAAAATTCCAAGACCGCTGGCTCGCGTCGAAGTTACGGCCAGGGCCTAGCGCCTCAGGAGGGATGTTAGTCGGTGAAGCAATCCGTGCCGAAGCAGTCTCTGAAAGGATCCGAGCGGCACCATGATAATGCATGTAGGCCCGAGCCGGAGTGAAGGCATCATACTGGGCGTTCACGACGACCCCCTTCTTCCCTTGAGCTGTTAACTCCGCAGCCATGTAGGTGCCAAGTTGACTTACCGCAGTTGTCAGAGCCGGATCGATATTCGGTTCCCAGGGCTCTATATACGGTGGAAAGAATATCCTTGCTCCGTTCCCTCCCATCTGATGGACATCATGCACGATGTGGGGATGCCAATCATTCTGGGCTCCTACAGTAAGAATTGTCTCGTCCTGCGTGAACGCATACCAGTCACGGTTGTTGTCATGTCCCGTGTAGAAGTGGTAGAGCCAGGGAAGCGGCGCCGCTTCGTACTGTGTCCGCACGTGCTCGTTATACCAGTCGTTCACCCACTGGAGACCATCTGGGTTCAGCGACGGGATCTGAAGGAAGATCACATTCTCAAGGATCTCAAGGATCCTTTCTTCGTTGGACGAGGCCATCGTGTAAGCCAGTCGTGCCGCCATCTGGCTCGGTCCAACCTCGGTCGAGTGGATCCCGTGAGTGATCATAGCAACAGCCTTACCACCGTCGAAAAGCTGAGTGAGTTCTGCCTCGCTCGAGATGATCCGCGGGTCTGCCAACTTCATCTGCATCTCTCGTAGCTCGTCTAGTCGCTCGTGGTTTTCTGGGCTCGTGATCGTGAGCATTACGAAAGGCTGCCCGGTCGTTGTCATTCCGAGCGTGTCTACGATCACGCGCTGGCTTCTTTCCGCAAGTTCTTCATAGTACGAGGTCAGCTGGTCCCAGTTGGCAAGCCTTCGGTCTGAGCCCATATCGAACCCGAAATACTGCTGGGGAGATGGAATACCTTGCGCTGCAAGCGAGGGAGCTAGGATCACAAAGACAGTAAGAAACGCGATAAGAACTCGAGTCATTGAAACTCCTTCATTACGAAGAGGGCCCGGCGATTCCGAGGCCAACCATCGCTTCTGCCACGGCAGGAGATGGTACCGCAGTGCCCACAGGGCGGCAACGCAATCCGCGTGTCCGGTGTTTCATGATCCTACTAGTTCTGATGCATGGCTATGCATCAGATGCGCTCCGATGAACTTACGAACCGGACCCCTCGCTTGACTCGGTTGCCGGAAACTCCTTTCAGTTGATCCTGCTTGTCTCAGTCGCACATGGATTGATAAAGTTCGGGCTTCCCCCAAACCCTACCCGGAGATGGACATGCGTTGGCTATACATTTTCGTTGGCCTCATAAGCATCTCAGCTGCGTGCGGCCCAGCATCGGACTCCATCACAACCATGTCGGGACCTGGGATCCCGGAACTGTCGGGTCAGAGGATCGCTGATCACATGCGTATTCTCGCGTCAGATGAGTTCCTTGGTAGGGGACCAGGACATCCTGGTGGGGACTTGGCCTCAGCATACATCGCAGACCGATTCGCGGAGTACGGCCTGGAAGCTCCAGGAGGGTCGTACTTTCAAGAGGTACCCATGGTCGGCACGACTACAGATCCAGTAACAGTCAGGCTTTCCTTCTCGGGAACAGGGGGTTCGGTCACCCCCAGATACCTAGACCAATTCGTACTCAATGCGGGAGACCCTACCGCAGACAGAATCGGCGGTGACGCTGAGCTTGTCTTCGTCGGCTACGGTACGGTCGCTCCTGAAAATCAGTGGAACGATTTTCAGGACATTGATGTTGAGGGGAAGTACCTCCTGATCTTAGTAAATGACCCGCCGGCGTCCATTAGCGAACCAGACCTTTTCGGTGGTGTCGCGATGACCTACTACGGCCGTTGGACCTACAAGTATGAAGAGGCGGCCCGAAAAGGCGCCCTGGGTGCCCTGATCGTCCATGAGACTGAACCTGCAGGTTATCCCTGGAGCGTAGTGCGTGGTGGCTGGTCCGGTGAACAGTTCGCTCTACCCCCAGACCCCTCGGAAAGACAGCCAGCGGGCATGGTAGGGTGGGTGTCGGTAGAGGTCGCCCAGAGTGTCCTGGCAACCGCAGGTTACGATTACGACGAACTCAAAACTAGAGCTGCGATCCGAGGGTTCACCGCAGTCGAGACAGGCATCACAGTGAGTGCAAACGTAGAGAGCACCAGCCGTGAGGTAGAGACCCGAAACGTTGTCGCTCTCCTGCGCGGCGCCACCCGACCTGATGAGTACCTTACTGTCACTTCCCATTACGATCACTTCGGTGTTGGAGAGACGATTAATGGTGATTCCATCTATAACGGTGCCTACGACAACGCTTCCGGCACCGCGCTACTACTCGAAGTGGCCCGCGCTACCTCCAGTAAGCCGATACCTTCTGAGCGCTCTGTCCTATTCATCGCTACCGCTGCGGAGGAGCAAGGCCTCCTAGGGGCCGAACGGTATGTGCGCTCCCCTATATACCCCCTGAACCAGACCGTAGCAGAGATAAACTTGGACGGTGCTAACCTTTGGGGTGCCACCGATGACATCATTGTCCACGGAGAGGAACGAAGCGGGCTTGGCGACTATGTCCGTCCGCACGCCGCTCAGCTTGGCCTCACCTTGAAGCCCGACGCTGAGCCAGAGAAGGGTTTCTTCTTCCGCTCGGACCACTTTCCGTTTGCGAAGGCAGGCATCCCTTCCCTCTGGATCGAGCATGGTCGCGACTATCGTGGCCGACCAGAAGGCTGGGGGGACGACCTCCAGGCTGACTACACCGCCAACCGATACCATGCACCGTCCGATGAGTTCACTGAAGAGTTTGTCTTCGATGGGGCAGTCCAGCAGGGAACGTTAATGCTCCGAGTGTTACTAGAACTTGCCGATGATGAGACCTGGCCGAATTGGTATGCGGACCAAGAGTTCAAAGCTGCCCGCGACGCAATGCTGGAGAATCGCTAGCAGATTCTAATGGATATAATCAAGCATGGTTGCAGACGAGTTGCCCTAGAGCCCCGTGGGTTGCTCCAAGAACTCCCAGCTTAGACCGAACCGCTCTTCTAGGTGCGCGCCCAAGGCCTTCACTCCAAAAGTCTCTGTCGCGTAATGCCCCCCGAAAAAAACAGTTATTCCGAGTTCCATCGCTTCGAAGTAGGCATGGTGACTTCCCTCCCCTGTAATGAGGGCATCGAGCCCTAGAGCAACGGATTCTTCGATAAAGGAACTCCCGCTTCCGGTTACCACACCGATCTTCTCGATCATTTCAGGACCACCCTCAATGACGTGGACTGCCCCCTCAAGGATTCGCCCCAGTTCCGCGGAAAGTGACCCGCTGGTCATGCCATCCGCTTTCGTTCCCCACCAACCCACATCAACGTTCTCGTACCCCCCAAATTGCCCTCCTATCTCCAGACGCAAGGCTCTCGCCAGAAGAATGGAGTTTCCCACTTCCGGGTGGCTGTCCAGCGGCAGGTGGCAGGAGTACAGACCAATCTTGCCTTCGATCAACTTCTGTATCTTCCGAAAGTGTCGACCCGTCACGGGCTCCAATCCCCTCCAAAAAAGCCCATGGTGCACGATCAAGAGGTCGGCTCCCCTCTCTACTGCCTCAGCGATCGTGCACTCGGACGAGTCCACTGCCACAGCAACATGCGCAATCTCTTCCGGCCCCTCCACCTGCAGCCCATTCAACGCGTGAGGATAGTCAGGGTACCCTTCTACAGACAGGTATCCATTAAGATATTGGAATACAGATTCTAATTTCACTTTTGTTCCCCCTCAGGCGGAAAAGCAGCAGGCCCGCAAAGCATCCTGTGCACCAAAGACCATCACCATCAGGCAACCCAGGGGGAGTGGCTTATCTCTTTCTAAGCCACTGTACTACGGCAGTTTACCTGGATTCTCGGCAGAAAAAAGGCTTCTTGGATCATCCCAAGCTTAGGGCCATCTGCCGGACACGATTTAGCTATGGCCCAGGCTCCTGCCCGCTACTCCCCTCGCCGCGTTCCGAAGAGTCCCTCATATTTACTGTGCCATTCAGAATCGCACCCTCCTGTAACTGCAGCCGGCGAGCATGTACATCTCCCTCGATCCGACAAGTTGCTTGTAGCTCGAGTCGTGATCCTGCCAGAATAATACCGGTAACCCTGCCCGATAAAACGGCATCCTGGGTCGTGATATCTCCCTTAACCCAGGCATCTCTACCAACGACCACCGCCTTTCCTGCGCGCACGTTCCCGTTAACTCGTCCTTCAATCCGGATCGATCCCTCAGTTTCACAGTCCCCCACAACCGTCATACCAGGTCCAATGATTGAGATCACCGACTCAGGGGATGTTTTGTCACCGCTTCGCTCACGTGCCATCGGCACCTCTTCACTCTCGGAGTTTCCGAAGCAACAAAGTAGCCGCAAGCATTGATATCGGCACTAATTCGGCTGCTGGACCATACTGAGTGGGTCCACAGGACTCCCATCCAGGAGAATCTCAAAGTGAAGATGTGGTGCGGTCGATTGTCCGCTCGACCCGCTCAATGCGATCACCTCCCGCTCCCGAACCCGCTGGCCCTGCACGACCAACTGTGCCGAGATATGCGCATAAACAGTAGTGTACCCTGATCCATGATC
>DCAD01000052.1:63496-92726 GCA_002311875.1 Gemmatimonadales bacterium UBA1142
GAATCAGTCTGTACTGCTATATCCAGACCTGGATGCTCCCCCTCCTCGCCATCCAGGAGCCCTTGCGTGACAAGGCCTTTCTCCGTCAACGGCCACACCGTAGGTAGCGTGGAAACAGCTACCGGCAGATTCTCTGACCCACGATCGCTACTGGCACCACCGGCGGGCGGAAGCCACAAACCACCGTTGTCAGGAAGCACCTCAGGAGCAACTAGAGCCCTAACACGCTCGTATTGTGCTTCGGCCACCGCTAATTTAGCAGCTATCTCGTCAAGGCGAACTCGGTCACGATCCATCGCTTCCAGCCGTAGCTCCAGTCCGTCAACCAGAGAAGCACGGGCTGCAAGATACCACCAACTAGCGGCCATCCCCGTAACCCCAACGATACTGACTACTCCGAAGGCAATCCAAAAACGCAACCATCTATAGGGCAAACGGTATGTCCGGCTTGCTCGCCCGTCCTCCGGGACCACCATGATGGTTAAGTCTCGGTTACGTGCTGGGTTCATTCATCAACCTCGGAGAGCTCCTGGCCGGTCATAAGCTCGTATACCCGCTCAAAGTCTTCAGATCCGTGGTATTGAATTTCTATGGTATCCCTACCGCCTTTCCCCTGCCGGATCGTCACCCGAGTGGAAAAATAATCCCTTAGTCGATCTTCAAAAGCCTTCAACATGGGATCTACGGCCGCACCCCTCTTCCGCTTCCTCTTCTTTCGGGAAACTCCGCCTACCCGGCGCTCCATCTCCCTCACTGACCAACCTTCCTTCGCCGCCTTCCGGCCTATTTCGCTTGCACGAACTGGATCACCAACAGCTAGTAGGGCACGAGCGTGGCCGGCCGACAAGCTCCCATTCTCGACTAACCTGCGAATTGACACGGGTAGCTTCAGAAGCCTGAGCAAGTTCGCGACGGTCGAACGGTCCTTGCCCACGGCGGCCGCGATGTCGCCCTGCTTCATATCGAACCTGTCGCTAAGAGCCGAGTACCCCTCAGCCTCTTCGAGTGGATTAAGCGCCTCCCGCTGGAGGTTCTCCACAAGCGCCAGAACCAGGAGGGTCCTATCCGACGCGTCCCGCACAATGCTCGGCACCTCATCCCATCCTAGGATTCCGACCGCCCGGAGTCGTCGTTCACCGGCTATGAGCTCATAGCGATCAGCACCTCCTGGGGTTACGCGCACAACGAGTGGCTGCAGAAGACCGTTCTCTCGGATCGAAGATGCTAACTCCTCTAGTTCGGGTTGCGGAAAGTTACGACGCGGTTGCATCGGATTGGGCGAAATCGAAGCGATCCTCAGCTTTCGGACCTCTCCGGGCTGCAATTCTGGCTCTAAGTAATCCCCGAGAAGCGCTCCCAGTCCCTTACCAAGCCGGTCGTGAGTCATACCGCAAGCACTGGCCGGGAGATCCCGGTCACTCTACTTCTCTGTGCTATCACTTCCTGAGCAAGCTCGAGATAGGCCTCTGCACCCTTAGAAAGGATATCGTAGAGCGCTATCGGTCGTCCGAAGCTCGGCGCTTCCGCGAGCCTGACATTCCTCGGTATCGCTGTCCGATAAACCTTCGCCCCAAAGTACTCCCGCGCCTCTGCCGCCACTTGCTTCGATAGGTTCAGTCTACCATCAAACATCGTTAGTAGGACCCCTTCGATGTGGAGCCTAGGATTCAGCGCTCTCTGAACCAGCCGAACAGTATTAAGCAACTGAGTCATGCCCTCTAGGGCGTAGAATTCACATTGAATCGGGATAAGCACTGAGTCTGCCGCGGTAAGTGTGTTAAGTGTGAGAAGCCCCAAGGAAGGCGGACAATCTATAAGGATGTATTCGTACTGATCCCGAATTGGGGCGAGCGCATCTCGAAAAACGATTTCTCGATCTGGAGCATTAACGAGTTCGATCTCCGCCCCCACGAGATCCCTCGTTGAAGGAATAACATCTAGGCACGGGAAGTGTACTTCCCTGACAACCGCCTCTTCTATGGCCTTCGCTCCGACCAAAATGTCATAGATGGTCGCATGTTCTCCATTATTTTCGAGCCCGACACCGCTCGTAGCGTTTGCCTGTGGGTCAATATCGACAATAAGCGTGCGCTTTTCAGCCACAGCCAAGGAAGCACCAAGATTGATCGCCGTCGTGCTCTTACCAACCCCACCCTTCTGATTAGCGAGCGCTATAACGTGCGACATGAATCCTCGGGAACCCAAAAAAAACCTGCTTGACCGAAGCCGGAGGGTGAAGAATATATCAGTATGACATGTAAGCCCGAAAGCCAACCCCAGCAGATTCGCGACCGAGCCTCGGCCTTTCATGCTACGCTGAGTACATTCTCTAGCGCGTTGGTACTAGAACATGGTCACTAGTGGGGAAATGCAAGAAACCGGAGAACATCGATGGAAACTAGGTTAATTAGGCGATTGTCCCTGCTCTCATTGTTCCTTGTAGCGTGCGGTGATCCAGCAGCTACCGGCCCTGACCCCCTAATCCAGCCTTTCGTAGGCGATTGGAAGGCAACGGCATTTGTCTTGACGAGCTCGGTGTCAGAACAGGTTTCTATTGACCTCATTCAACTCGGCGGAACGTTTGACCTCAACATTCAGCCCAGTGGCAGCTATACGGCGATCCTGGTGTACGCTGGCCTCGGACAGACGGAGATGGGTACGATCTCAGTAACCACCACCACGGTAACCCTCAATCGAGAGTTCCCGACAAAGGAGAATGAGGTTTCGACGTACCAGTTTGTCGGAGACTCCCTGTTGATCCTAGACGGGGACACCGAATTCGACTTTAACTTTGACGGCACGGAAGACCCTGCGCTCGTCCACTTCGAGCTCCTCCGTAAGTAGCCGTCAGCTCGGGTGAGCCCGAGTTAGCCTGTCTCCGGAACTGTTTCACGTGAAACAAAGCGTATACAACACACATAAGTCAGTGAGTGCTAACGACTTATGATCCTACACATTTCTCAGAGCGGTTTCGCCGGACTTCTAGAAGCAGATTTTGTAGATCGGCCGGCGACACTCCCGGAACTCTCGCTGCCTGAGCAAACGTCTCTGGCTGTATGCGAGACAGTTTTTCCCGTGATTCATATGAAAGTGTGACAAACTCGTGATAAGGTAAATCATGGTCCAGCAACAACTTAGACTGTTCTTCTAGCCTAGAAGCTCGCTCTCGCTCCCGTCCCACATACCCCTCGTACTTCAATTCCACCTCCACGGCCGTGAGTACTCCAGTTGCTAAGTCTTTCTCCACCATTCCAACATCGACACTGCTCGCACCTAGCAAATCTCTTGCTCGCACTCTTGGCCTCTTCAGAAGCTGGATCGCCCGAACCGGCCCAGACAGTGGCTCCGACCCTGCTTCAGCCAGAAGCGGATCGACATCTGCTGGCGTAAGGGTGGTATCACGGAACCAAGCGATAACCCTTTCTTCTTGACCAAGCCGATCGTTAAGCACGATGGCTTGCTCTGCTGAGAGGATTCCGCGATCCCGGGCCACAGGTCCCAGCCGGCGTACAGCGTTGTCCTGACGAAGAAGTAGCCTGAATTCTGCCCGAGAGGTGAAGAGCCGATACGGTTCGTCGACACCCCGCGTCACCAGATCATCAATCAGAACGCCTATATAGGCCTGGTCGCGGCGAAGCACAAAGGGATCTTCTCCTCGCACCTTAAGGGCAGCATTGATGCCAGCCACCACGCCCTGCCCTGCTGCTTCCTCGTATCCGGTTGTTCCATTGATCTGGCCCGCGAAGAAGAGGCCAGGGATCGCCTTGAGTTCCAACGAGTGGCGAAGCTGGTGAGGCGGAAAGTAGTCATATTCTATCGCATAGCCGGCCTTCGTCATCACGACGTTTTCCAGGCCAGGAATTGTTTGTAGAAATTCTCTTTGCACATCGATCGGTAGCGAGGTCGACAACCCGTTCACGTACAACTCGGTTGTATGTAGCCCTTCTGGTTCTAGAAAAACCTGGTGCCGGGGAGCATTTGGGAATCGGACAACCTTGTCTTCAATTGAGGGGCAGTAGCGAGGGCCCCGCCCGGATATTTCACCACCGTGCAGAGCACTTTTGTGCAGGTTATCAGAAACCACCTTTTTAAGACCGTCTGATGCCCACGTGACCCAGCACGGTCTCTGGTCCGGAACCTCCTCCTCTCTATAAGCAGCGAATCGGATCGCTACGTCGTCCCCATCCTGGCGCTCTACACGATCGAAGTCGACTGAGCGACCGTCGATGCGTGGTGGCGTTCCAGTTTTGAATCGAGCTACTTCGAGCCCGAGGCCTTCCAGTCCCTCCGCCAAAGCAACCGAGGGTGCCTCACCAGCCCGGCCGGCTCCAATGCCGGTTTGTTGCCCCATATGAATCCGACCCCGAAGGAACGTGCCTGTGGTAATGACAACTGCAGTGCCATAAAAAGTGATCCCACCACGTGTCCGAACTCCTATGACCTTAGGACCTTCAAGGACCAGGTCACTCACCATCTCCTGAAAAAGGTCCAGGCTCTCGAGTTCATCAAGCACACGCCGCACTGCTACCGGATAGAGGGTTCGGTCGCACTGCGCCCTCGGACCCCAAACTGCTGGACCCTTCGACCGATTCAGCATACGAAATTGGATGCGTGAAGCGTCCGTGGCGCGGCCCATGACTCCCCCTAACGCATCCACCTCACGTGCTACGACCCCCTTGGCGATACCGCCGATGGCCGGATTACAGCTCATCTGGCCGATGCGACTGAGGTCCGGTGTAATCAGCACAGTCTTCACTCCTGCCCTGGCAGCAGCGGAAGCCGCTTCAGCACCAGCGTGCCCACCTCCCACCACGATTACATCGTATCTCACCTCCATCATCGTGTCCGTTCGATCCGGAAGCCATCAGTTGTTGATCCTTGTGATGGCTCTACTCTCTCCACAGCCTCTACTCGTGCTGCGACTGGCCCTCTTGCGAGCATTGCTTCTAGTTGATCAAGCATTGTCAGTGCTCCTTTTGCATGAACTCTGACTGAACCGTCATGATAATTCTGCACTGCCCCAGATAGCCCTAGCTCGTCCGCCACGCCTCGGGTGAACCACCGGAAGCCCACACCTTGTACTCTACCTGTAACGCGGTAGGCCCGGACCTGGACGTTCGGAGATCCCTGGTCAGTGGACTCTAATACTGGTTCGTCTGCACGGTCTACGGCCATCTATACTCGCCCCTTCACTTTCCTACACAAAACTCTCGGAACACTACATCCAGGACGTCGTCAACAGTAATCACTCCGAGAACTTCCTCCAGCGCTGTCTCGGCTGGCCGAAGATGGGTCGACGCTATTTCCGGCGGGAGCCCACCCACGAGGGAGCTCCTGAAGAGTTCTACCTCCGAACGCGCCGTCTTAAGCAAGCGGACATGCCGTTGGCGTGTGAGGATTGGCTCGTCCCCCTGGCTATCGACCAGCTCCGAGTAGGCCAGCTCTGGGAGGAGCTGACGGATCTGGTCAAGTCCTTGCCCTGTTATTGCCGATACCCGTACTGCTCCGGCTAGCCCCGACAGTCCGGTACTGTCCCCCTGATAACCCTCTACAAGATCAGCCTTCGTTGCCAGAAGAACGACAGGCGCGGTGATCTCTTGAAGGAAGCTCCTGTCTTCTTCTGACGTTTCCTCACAAGCCGGAATGCAGAACAGCACGATATCGGCACCCTTCAGGTACCGACGTGCTACTTCGATGCCGAGCTGTTCCACACGCCCCTCAGATGCGCGGAGCCCCGCGGTGTCGACCAGCCTAAAGGGGAAGCCTCCTAGCTGTACCGTCTCCTCCAGCGCGTCACGAGTTGTTCCAGGTTCTTCCGTGACGATCGCCCGCTCCTCACCTAAGAGTGCGTTGAAAACGGAAGACTTCCCCGCATTCGGCCGGCCGGCAAACACAGTGAGCGCTCCTTCACGAAGAAGTTCCCCTTCCGGAGCTGTGACGAGCAGTGCGTCCAGTTTTTCGACAACCCCAGCCGCTTCTTCTGCAATCACATCTAATGCTACCGGTGGATCGTCTTCCTCCGGAAAATCGATATGGTGGACCAGAAGTGCCTCTAGGCGTACCAAGCCCTCGCGGAGTCCTATGATCCTGGTCGATAGTCCGCGTTCCATTTGCCGGAGCGCCGCACGATGAAAGGCTCGGCTTCTAGCATCGATCAGGTCCGAAACAGCCTCTGCTTCGACAAGATCGAGCTTTCCCCGCAAATAAGCTCTCTTTGTGAACTCACCAGCCTCCGCCTGCCGAGCCCCAGCCGCCAGACAGGCCTCGAGAACAAGACGGGGAGCTATAGCACCTCCGTGGCAAGCAAACTCAACGACATCTTCACCGGTATAGCTTGCCGGCTCCGGATAGTAAGTGGCGATGGCCCTATCGATGATCTCTCCACCATCTGGCTCGCAGAGGTCCACCAATCTCGCCGTTCTCGGCGCTGGGGCCCGCTCAAGCGCTGGCGAGAGACAGAGAAGTATTTCAGCTGCCGCTGGGCCCGAGACGCGGACCATAGCGATAGCACCAGCACCTGGTCCGGTTGAAATGGCAGCGATCGTGTCGACGTCCACGCTCGTCAGACTCCCTAGAAAAGAGCGGTTGGGCCCGCCTAGGCGCAGCCTATCCGCTAGGACCTGGCGGGGAGCGGCCAAGAGGTGTCCTGCCCTTCACCCTTTTTCGCTCATTGGCGATCCACATTTGTTGAGGGATCATCACGATATTACTAGTCGCGTAGTAAAGGTTCAGTCCACTCGCGAGGTTCGCGAAGATGAAGATCATGAACGGCGGCATCATGTACATCATCATTTTCATCTGAGGATTCGGAGTGTCCATCGACTTATAGCTTACGTATTGCAGCAAGAACATCGAAGCACCCAGGAAGACGGGCAGCAGGTATAGTGGGTCCTTCGTCGACAGATCAGGTAACCATAGGAAAGTTGCACCGCGCAGCTCAATTGTGCTCTGAAACACGAAGAAAAACGCGAAAAGCATCGGCATTGGCAGAAGCATGGGGAGGCATCCAGCGAACGGATTAAAGCCGTGTTCCGTGTGTAATTTCTTCATTTCCTTCTGCAGCTTCTCCGGATTGTCCTTGTACTTCGTCTGGATTTCCTTCAGGAGAGGTTGCACGGCCATGTTCTTCACCTGAGCCTTCATCGACTTGTGAGTCAGTGGGAGCAGCAGCACCCGCATGCCCACACCAATCAAGATCAACACCCACCCGTACGCCAGATTCCAGCGGGTGTGGACATAGATGAGGATCGTTGTGATCAGTGAAACGAATGGCTTCATGATTGGCCGGATCCACTTCCATCCGTAAGGGTTTATGTCCTGCATATCCCAACCCAGGGAACCCAGCAGCCCGTAGTCCTGAGGCCCCAGGAAGAGCCTATACGCGAATTCGCCCTCGGCTCCAACCACTTGAGAAGCAGTCACGCGGAACCGTCCGGGAAGACGACCCTCTTCAACCAGTAGCCCCCCCAGATAGCTTTCTTCCGTGGCGGCCTCATTACTTTCGCTGGCAAGCATAGCCAAAAGGAAGAACTTGTTGCGAAGCGCCCCCCACAGCAGCGGCCCTTCGACAATCGTTGGCTCGACCTTCCTTAAAACCGTCTCCTGGATGCCCTCCCGAACGTGGTTGTGCACGTATCCCATCTCGCGTGCTTCCATCGCAGAGTCTGCCTCGGTGAACGCCAACCCGTCACCTAGGTCCGTCAAGAGCAGAGGTCGATCAAGACCCGACGCCCTGCCTCGGACCCGGATCGTGTACTCGTCCGGACTAAATTCATACTCGGTCTCGAACCTGAACGAGCTTGTAGGGTGCTGGTACGTGAAGCGTAGCCTGCTTGCGGCCGCACCGGTTTCGAGCGACAGACCGCCTTCCGGTTCGACAGCGAACGGTACCCGCGACAGGTCCAGGGTATCGGATCCAACCACCAGCTTCTGCCCTAGATACCCTTCTGCCCCAGGCGGGATCAAGTCGAGGAGGCCGTCCTGGTTTAATGCCTCGAATTGGGACATTTCTGCTGCGTGCAGCCTTGCACCGTAGTTGGAGAACTCGAACCGATAGAGTGGCCCGGATACAACAATCCGTCTCTCTTCTGGCAGTGCCTCGGCCTCTACCGTTTCGGGCTCCTCATCCTCCTCACTCGGCGATGTGGCAATCTCTGGCATCGTTGGCACCTCGGCGGGCGAAACGCTAGTCGGTTCCAGTGAGGAGATGCCAAGCGCCTCTTGAAGAGCCTCGATGAGAGCTACGACCTGAACTGTATCGAGGCGCGAACTCAGCTCCTCGACTTCACGTGCTACGACCAGCGAATCACTGACGGACGAAGCCGCATCCGGAGGGTCCGGCGGGAAGAGTATGTTCGTCCCGGTTATCACCAAGAGCATTAGAAAGATTGCAAAGAAAAAGCGGGTAGTCATCTAACCGTCTCTGTCGCACACACTCTCTCAGCCGAGTTCATTTCTTCAGTTGGTGGCACGGGATCCGGACCGAAACTGCCCCACGGATGGCAGCGGCCTAATCGGCGGAATGCGAGCCAGGTGCCCCTCAGGACACCATGTGCTTGGATCACCTCAATCGCGTACTCCGAGCAGGTAGGGAAAAACCTACATGTCGGTGGGGTCCAGGCTGATATTCCGACTTGGTAGCCCTGGATAAGCCCAATCAGGATTCTTCCGAGCAAAGCACCTCCACCGCTTCGTTTATTTCCGTCTCGAGCTCAGTAAAACTTGCTTTATACGCTGACCGTGTGGCCCGGATAAGCACATCTCCCTCACAGCCGCTCGAGTTCAAGTGAGGGAGCACTGACCGCCGCCCGATTTCACGCAAACGCCTCTTGAGCCGGTTCCGGTCCACAATTCGTTGTCCGTGCTTCGGCACGATCACGCCGAGCCGGGAAAAAGAAGCCGGCGAGGCTGTAAAAAAAACCTCAAAATTCCTGGTGCTCTTCCGCTTCCCCTGCTCCAGGAGCGCTTGGATCTCATTGCTCCGCCGAATCCGGACGCTTCTAGGAAGGTGCTCTGAACGCTTCGTGGTCGCTGCTACTTGCGGCCGATTGACACTACGAGCCGAGCGCGACCTCGCCTTCGGCGGCGATTGAGCGCCCTTCGGCCACCGCGAGTTTTCATCCGGGCTCGGAATCCGTGCTTGTTGACCCGCTTGCGGTTCCGTGGCTTGTATGTCGGCTTCATCGGGAGTAGCCCAATCCATTATAGCTTGCGTCCAGAAACGAGCTTAAAAAGATAGCCGAGCCGGCGAGAAAGCGTCAACGGTGATCATATTAGAGCCTGCACAAACTCCCTGAAGCGGCACCAGAATGAGGAGGTTTGATTTTTCTAGATCCGCTTGGTAGGTTCGGCGCCCCCGGGTCGAGCAGCTCCACCCGCAGGTACCACCTTCGAATGATGTAGGCCCGCCGTACTCCATGTCACCAGTCTCTCTCCACCTCTCACCGCCCTCGGTTACCGGCGCTAATGAAGAGACATGGCGGAACTGACTGCCCTAGAACTGTGGGTCCGGATCCAGGAGTCAGCCCGGACCTCCGTTCCTAAGCACAGCTATCTGACATGGGTCAAGCCAGCCACGGCTGTCGCTTTCACCTCGGACGAACTGCAGCTTGAGGTGCCGTCCCGTTTTCATGTCCAGTGGCTCGAGGACAAGTTCGGGCCTGTTCTGGCGGCTTCCGCAGAAGCAATCCTTGGCAAGCCAATCAAAATCACGGTCTCGTGTTCTGGCGTTGTTTCATCGACTTCAATCCCATCGATTGATCTTGCCACACCCCAGATTGAGGAGACCCTGGACCAGGTGAGTCCACCTACTTCTGCAGACCCTGATGCGATGCCCCTGCTGAACGACCGTTACACCTTCGAGCGGTTCGTTATCGGGGCCGATAATCAGCTCGCTGCAGCCGCTGCAAGGGCAGTAGCTAACAAGCCCGCGAGAACCTACAACCCCTTATTTCTTTACGGGGGAGTAGGACTTGGAAAGACACATCTGATGCATGCTATCGGTCACTACGTGGGGAAGGAGAACTCCCTAAGAAGTGTCTGCTATGTCTCTTCGGAGAAGTTCATGAACGAGCTCGTTATGTCGATCCAGCAAGGGACTATGGCAGCGTTCAGACGGCACTATCGGGAGATGGACCTACTGCTCGTTGACGACATCCATTTCTTGGAGGGCAAAGAACGGACGCAGGAAGAGTTCTTCCACACATTCAATGCTCTCTACGACGCAAAACGCCAGATCGTTCTAACAAGCGATCGGCCTCCGAAAGAACTCTCTGGCCTCGAGAACCGACTCGTATCCCGCTTCGAGTGGGGCTTGGTAGTGGATGTGAAACCGCCGGACTATGAGACTCGTATGGCCATCTTGCAAAAGAAGGCGGCCGATGACGGCTTCAGCCTAGATTCAGAGGTGATCGAGTTCATTGCCCACTCCTGCACCGCTTCCGTGCGCGAACTGGAAGGGGCCGTAATCAAGCTCCTGGCATATTCATCATTAACCAACCGGGAAATCACTCCCCAATTGGCTAAAACAGCGTTCCGCAGCACCTTGGACCAGCAACGAGGAACGGGGCCAATTCTTTCCCCAGAACGAATCCGCGAAATCGTTGCCCGTAGGTGGAGAGTTCGAGCTGAAGGCCTCGCTTCAAAGCGGCGAACCAAAGACCTAACCGTCCCTCGACAGGTCGCTATGTTCCTCATCAAAGAAGCTCTTGACATGTCACTCGTAAGGATTGGAGAACTCTTTGGAGGAAGAGATCACTCAACCGTGATTCACTCTATACGGAAGGTCGAGGAAGAGATGGAACGGGACCCCGTCTTCCGGGAGTTAGTAGATGCTGCGAGACAAGACTTCTCGGGAACAGATAGTTCTTCAACCTAGTCTGTGGAAAACGTGTGGAAAAAGGATGATTTATCCACGCCGCCATTTTTGACGCTTGTTTTCCAGATTACTGGTGCAAAAAATAAGCACTTTTCCACTTGAGATAACACGGGTGTAGATGATGGTAGGACCTATAAAGTTGGCTTGTTTTAGTTTCTTTTATCCACACTTCCACAGCTACTACTACTACTATGTTTTTCTTAAGTAAACAGAGATAGTATCTAGCTAATGTTGAAATCTCCTCGGTCCGTTTCAGGAACCGTCTAAATGAACTTCACAATCACTCGGCAGAACCTCCATAGTGGCCTAGCATCGGTATCAGCCAGTATCCCCTCTAAGACGACACTCCCCGTTCTATCGAACATCCTTTTCCAGGCAGAGAACGGAAGTGTTTGGATGAGTGGTACAGATCTGGATGTAGCAGTTCGGATAAAAGTACCAGCCGATGTGAGGCAAGAAGGTAGCTTGACTGCTCCTGGTAAGAAGCTTCAAGACATCACAAAAGAATTGCCGGATCAGCCAGTGGAACTAGCTACAATGGGGAGTCAACTTGAACTGAAGAGCGGTAGGGGTCATTTCAAGTTAAATGGCCTCCCGGCTGATGAATTTCCTACGCTACCAGAAGTTGATTTTGATGAAGGGTGGAGAGTAACTGGAACAGATGTGAACCGTCTCATTCACCACACGTCTTTTGCGGTTTCTAATGAAGAGAGCAGACCGATACTTAACGGCGTCCTATGGGAACTCCGTGATGGAGCAATGAGGATGGTTGCAACAAACGGGCATCGTCTTGCTCGTATGGGTGTTCCTGCGGAGTCAGGTGACACTTCTTCGGCAGATTTTATAGTGCCGCCTAGTGCCCTACAGCAGGTACAACGTCTTTTTAAGAAAGATGAAGTGCTTGAGGTAGCACGTAGCGGAAACCACTTGGGCTTCAGAGCTGGAGCAGCTGAGGTTTACACCAGGCTAATCGAAGGAACATACCCAAACTATGACCAAGTCATACCTCGTGATAACGATAAAGTAGCGACCGTAGACAAGAAGGCGCTGGAGTCGGCGGTAAGAAGAATGGCGGTTGTGGCGTCTGACCAGACACACAGAATACGGCTCAAGTTTGAATCTGGACGACTCCACTTAAATGTTCTCACCCCAGATTTAGGAGAGGGACAAGATGAACTTGAAGTTGGCTATGAAGGGGAAGAGATAGAGATAGGCTTTAATGCGAATTACCTACTTGAAGTACTCCGCTATATGCCTACGGATGAGGTGGATATCGCCTTTAAGGCACCTGAACGGGCTGTAACAATAGTGCCTTCTGAGGCAGAGAACTTAGACTATCTATGTTTGGTAATGCCCCTGAGGCTACTCGATTAGAGGGGGAAGATGGATCGCCAGAAGCAGCTCTCTTCCCAGCCAGAAATTTATGTCCTATCCAGGCCCCGCTGTCGTCTTATGGCTAAGTCTTCTCCAGTAATTCTGTTGCCGAGAAGACAGAGAGTAATGGAAGGCCAATTTCACCAAAGAGTTCTTTAGCGTTCTCTGAGCGATCTACCAACGCCAAGACACCGACAAGGGTTACTCCGTGCTCCCGCAAGGCTTCTATCGCTGCAAGGGTGCTCTTTCCGGTAGTTAGCGTATCTTCGATAACGAGACAGCGAGAAGATAGATCTAGCCCACCCTCTATACGATTGCCGGTCCCGTAGTGCTTGGCCTCCTTCCGGACCGAGAACCCATCTATAGGTTGGCCCTCTAGGTGGCTTCGGTGAGCGATAGCGTAAGAGATGGGGTCAGCCCCCATTGTGAGGCCCCCAATGTGGGTCGGCTCAAGGCCGCTCTCCCGCACCATGTCGAATCCCACCTGCCCGACAAGCATCTGGCCCTCAGCGCTCATCGTTGTAGGGCGAGCGTCGATGTAATACGTCGAGCTAGCCCCACTGGCGAGCATGAAGTTACCGAAACGTACAGACCGCTCTAGCAACAAGCGCTTCAACTGATCTCGATGGGTCATTGCCGGCACAGTGTTCTGGCTTTCTCGTAGATGCAAGTCTCCGGTGCTCCGCCTGCTTTCTTTAAGGTTCGTTTATTTCAAGGAACACCCAGCCGATCCAGCACCCATGATGAGAAAAAGAGATATCTATACTGCAGGGCTTTCCGTCGACAAGCAGTAGGGGATGGCCCAGGCCAGCCGGACCCCGAGGGCGAACAATTTGGAGACGGTCAGAAGGCACGTTGATCACATCGGCTATAGACGCTTTTGCTCCAATACGGACCGCTGCCGACTCCCTAGAGTGGACTCCGGTACGTTCCTCCTCAGTGAATTCTTCGATCAACTCAGGATACGTGGCAGACCACAGCGCTCTGGGCTCGTCAAGTCGGGCGAGGGTACGACATAGCCCCGCTGGCGGCGTTTCTTCAGTCGTTCCAGTCAGGTCACCCACCCAGGCCAAGGCGTGAAGGACACCCTTGGAGAGGTCTACGGACACAGGGATCGAGGCCCCTTGATAGAGAACACTTCCAGCCCGGATAAAGGGGTTTTCTTTTTCAAGAACCTTTGTCCATGAGACCTCAAAGGCAGGGTGAATAAAGGCTGGAGGAGTAGGGAGGACCTTAGAGGCGACCTTGTATGCTGCTTCTTTACAGGCCCAAAGACACCAAAGTTCGACCTCGGATTCCCCAGCCTTGGCGATGGAAGCTCGCTCGGAACTTGTGAACACACGCTCCAAAAACCGACGACTCTCTAGTTTTCTGTCGAGACCAGAATCTTGGAGGTCTACAACGTCGTTCCCGATCCAGGTTACCCGGGTGCTCACTCTATCTTCTAGTCCAAGGTCTGTGGGGTGTCCAGAGTTCCGAGTAAGCCCTTCTTGATCTCTTCTGGGACACGTTGTGGTCTTTGCTTCGGCCCTACCCAGACGGCGGTCACCGCAGCCCGTACCACAACACGCTCGGGAGCTCCTTCACGCACGATCTCCTGGGCCAGGACCATGCTGGTCCGGCGAAAGGCTTGTGCCCAGGTCCTGACCAAGAGCCGCTCTCCTCGCCTTGCTTCCTCCAGATAGTCTACCTCGATCCGCACGACGAAGATGCTCCAACCAGTCTCTTCCAATAGGGACCACGAGAGCCCAGCTTGCTCAAGGGCTTCAAAACGGCCGTGCTCCAAGTAGTTCAAGAAGACGGCATGGTTCACATGTCCGAAAGAATCAAGCTCGGGACTCCGGACTGTGATGGGGGTCTCGGATACTGGCCTGTTCTTAGGTGCCGGTGACATGGCGAGAAAAGACGCAGAAAGATACTGCCTGAGCAAGGCGAGTACCTTGCCTCAGTGTTACCCCTAGGGATACCCTGCCGGCCCCATGTTCCATAAAGCCAAGACTAGCACGTGCTGGGCCCTGCCTCGGCCACCCTCACTCCGGGCGCTAAGCAGAAAAAGCGTTCTTGTAGCTGTTTGCTTGGTGGCCCCACTAGTCCCTATGCAACTGATGGGGGCTGAATGGAGCGAACGTGCCTGGCGGACAGATCAGTCTAAAGATTCGGTCCTACTCGTACTTGCTGCAGCGAGTCTCGCTGATGTTCTGCCAAGAATAGGAGATGAATGGGAGAGGACCGGTGGTCTCTCTTTAGCATTTTCATTTGCCGCCACATCTCGACTTGCGGTCCAGGCCGCACAAAGTGGATCTGGGGACGTTTTCTTTAGCGCAGACCCTGAGTGGATCCAGTGGCTTGAGGAGCGAGGAGCGGTGTCTCCCGGCAGGGCCGTCCATTTTGCAGCTAACGATCTCGTAATTGTGGTCTCTGTGGACACTCCTGTTCCAGTGCACCCTGGTATGCTCTCTGGGTTTGAGCGGATCGCACTTGCTGGTGAAAACGTACCCGCTGGTAGGTACGCACGAGAAGCATTAGAAAAAGCAGGAGTTTGGACAGAACTCGATGGGAGTATAGTAACCGGAGGCTCAGTCCGCGGGGCCCTCGAATGGGTAGCACGTGGTGAAGTCCCTGTGGGGATCGTCTACCGGACGGATGCGGAAGCAGAGCCATCTGTCCGGATAGCATTCGTCTTCGAAGAACCGGAATATCGACAAGCTGAATACTGGGCGGTCCCCTTAGCGTCGACGGAGCATGACCAGTTATCCGCTGATTTCGTGAACTTCGTTTTGGGAGACTCAGGACAGGCTATCCTCAGAGCAGAGGGTTTCGCTCCATCGCGACCCACTGTAAACGATGGAACGGGACAAAATCTGTCCGGAGGAGGCACAGGTGACGATCTGGCGGCATCCTTTTCATCTGCGATACGCCTTTCGCTCATTGTTGCCTTTCTAGCAACCTTGGTGGGCCTTGTCCCTGCCGTTGGACTCGGATGGTTACTCGCCCGCCGTGATTTTCCCGGCAAAGCAGTTCTCTCCACTGTCGTTATGGCCCCTCTCGTTATACCGCCAGTAGTTACTGGCTTTCTTCTGCTGAGTGTGCTCGGTGCCTCGACTCCCCTGGGAGGGCTACTCGCGTCGCTCGGATTCCCAGTGCCTTTCACCATACTTGGGGCCTCGATAGCAGCTTTGGTTGTTGGGCTACCACTCTATGTGATCTCTGTGCGCGGTGCCTTCGAGGCGGTTGACCCGATGTATGAAGAGCTGTCCCGGACACTCGGGTCTTCTCCTTGGAGCACGTTTTTTCGTATCTCACTTCCGTTGGCATTACCGGGCATAGCAGCTGGTGCAGTCCTCGCTTTTGCGCGGTCGCTCGGTGAATTTGGGGCCACAGTCGTGCTAGCAGGCAATGTTGAAGGTTCGACACGGACAATTGCCCTCGCGGTCTACACGCTATTGGAATCTCCGTCCGGAAGAGAAGCGATCTGGGTGCTAGTAGGGGCAAGTGTGGCCATCTCACTACTCGCTCTGCTTGGCTTCGAGACGCTCTCAAGGAGACAAAAACGTCGACTGGAAGACAGATATGCCCGCTGACGCTGACTTCCGCCTGAACCTCGACCTTAAGATCTCCATTACAAGTGGGGGGTTAAGGTTGGAGCTTGATACAAAAAGTTCCCGAATAGCGGTCGTGGGTCCCTCAGGATCCGGAAAAAGTACGATGCTCAGAATCCTGGCAGGTGTCGAGCGCCGAGCGGATGGAATTGTCGTAGTCAAGGAGAATTGCTGGCAGGACAGCTCGAACGGAACATGGGTCCCGTCGTGGAACCGGCGGGTCGGCTGGGTCCCTCAGGAGAGCCTTCTCTTCCCGCACCTCACCGTCCGGCAGAACCTCAGTTACGGGGGGGCGTTACCCGACTGGGTTTCAGAGACGGCGGCGTTACTCCAGATCCAAGACCTGCTGGACCGTCGGCCCAGGAGACTCTCGGGAGGAGAGCGCCAGAGAGTAGCCCTGGGGCGGGCACTGCTTTCGAAGCCGAGGCTTTTGCTCCTTGACGAACCTTTTTCAGCGCTTGACCGGCCTCTCCGGGCAGAACTATCACAGCTTGTAAGTGACTGGGCATTCGAACGGTACGTGCCGATTGTCCTTGTGAGCCATGATGATGAGGATGCAAAATGGTTGGCAGAGGAACGTTGGCACCTAGGCGAAGGCGGTCTTAGGAAAGAGTAGGCCTCAGGGTCTCTCGGGTGCCACCACCTGTAATACCTGCGGCAACACACTTACCTCGACGGTATTGTCTGCGGCCTGCCTCACATCGCCGTCCATCTCGAAGCGAGGCGGTTGGTCGAATTCCAGGCGGAACCTCGTGTCAGTTAGGATCTCAACTTGAGCCGAGCCGACATGGAGACCACGCTCGGCTTTGTTAAAGAGCTTGAGCCTTGTAAGGGCGGGTGCATCCTGGATGCAGCAAGCGTGGAGGCGGCCATCCTGGACGGTTGCGTCAGGGGCAATCTGGAACCCTCCCCCGAAGAAGCAACCATTTGAGATGGTCAGCATTAAATGAAGCCTGTCACGCGCCTCACCCTGATCACCGGTTATGCTCACCCGGATTCCCTGGAACCGGAAGAGCTGCTGAAGCGCGGTGATCTTGTAAAGCAGTTCACCTCTTAAGAATCGCGCATCGGCAGCTGCGTCGATGACCGCTACGTCAAAACCGAAGCCGATCAGGTTCAGGAAGTTCCGCTGCTCCATAACGTGAGGTGTATTCTCGGCCGCGCTGAGGGTTTCCACTCGGCCCATGTCCACGGCCCGAATGTGTCCTGCTGCTAGAGTGAGCACTGCTTGTTTGGGATTGGAAGGATCGTATCCAAGGTTTCTCGCGAAGTCGTTGCCAGTTCCATTCGGGAGGAGCGCAAGCGCCAAGTTTTTGCGGCGGTTGTCAGCGAGCCGATCAGCAACGTTACCCCAGGTGCCGTCGCCCCCAACAGCTACGATGATGTTGTAGCCTTCCTCGATTGCCTGATCAGCGAGTTCACGCTCTTCTCCGGGCCGGGTCGTTACAGCAAACGTCACCTCATCTATGTGCTCAGCCAGGAGTCTCCGATAGATCTCGATCCTTTTCCGGCCACGGCCTCTGCCTGCTGCCGGATTGAAGATGACAAAGTGGCGGTTCACTGAGCGTCCGTCTGAGGGGTGGAATTGAGGCTAGAGTGTCAGAAGAGGTTCGAACGTTTGGAGTCCCTCTTCATACCACTGCTCACGGAAGGGATAAGCGTTGATATCGTCCAGGGTCAGGCCCTCAGTCATGGGATGCTCATAGAGCGTGAGTGAGCCCTGCTCCTCCTCGTGCTCCGAGTGGGGCGCTTCCATGTAGATGTTTGCTTTGAAATGCCTGTCTCCACCATCCTCGACCGTGAACGCATTGTAGAGGTGTCTCGATGGTACGTAATCATGTTTGGTCACCGTGAGGTCGAGGACTGCGTCCCTGCCATCACGGACGTTCACGTCCATCTGTGCTTCAGATTCAGAGAACACTATCTCTAAATCCTTCATGTAGTGCGGAAGGTGCCATCGTTCGATCGCGTGCTGCCGGGATGCCTCGGTTGAGGTTCCGACTATGAAAGGATAAAAGGCAGCCTTTGGAATTTGCCTATCTGCCTTGATCATCGGGGGTACGATCACTGCTAAGACGATCTCCTCGTACTCCCCCGCCTCGCTCTGAGTAAACTGAAATGCGGTCAGGGCGAGAATACTTCGGGTATGCTGTATCTCAAGTGGCTCAAGATGCGCAGGGAGCAGGGCGCGTGCGTCCGAGGTTGGCATTTCGAAAAATGCGCCGACGCAATTTCGGAAGCCGTAGTAAGTGTAATCTGTTAGACTCATACTCTTGGTCGCCTTGATGCCTGTCGGCGGGACTGGTTAGCGTTTCCTGTCTGCTTCATATCGTTACGAAGCCCTTTCTGTCTCTGGAGGCGACTCATTTGAAGTTGCGAGGGGTGGTATCTTTCCTGACCGTGATCTTGGGCTTGGTCTTCTGTGATCTGGTACAGCGGTTTCTCATAGGACCTTGGGTTTGGCTCATGCCCTCGAGCCGTGTACGGGTTCTCGGAGCCTGGATACAGGCGATGGCCTGGGTCACGAGCAGGCCTCTGGTTTTCCTAGGTGGTGCGAGTATCGCTCGACCACCTCAGATCCCTTGCGAGCCCGGAGTCCTCATAGTCATGAACCACCAATCCCTTCTAGACATTCCGACGGTATGTTTATCAGTGTCGGGTGGATATCCCCTGATTGTGACTCGCAAGCGATACCGGCGTTGGATCCCGCTAATCTCGCACATGATCAGGCTCTATCAATACCCAGTGGTCGACCCTAGGGCAAACCGTCAAGAAACCATGCGAATGAAAGATAATCTACGTGAGGTCGCCCGTACTTCGGTGTTACCGGTGGCGATTTTCCCGGAGGGGACGAGGACGAAGAATGGGGAGATTGGACGATTCAAGAAAGCTGGCCTCAGCCTGATCCTCCAGGCTCGGCCCTGGAAAGTCTATGTTCTCGTTGGAGATGGATTCTGGAAGTATGCCAAGTTCACTCACTTCCTGAGTGGTATCAGCGAGATGAATGGCGAAGTGGAATTCGTGGACATGTTTGAGTGGGACGATCCTACGGCCGATCCGAAGCCATTTATCGCAGAAATTCGTGAGCGGATGATAGGTCACCTTGCCCGGATGCGTGAGGGTTCTGTCGCATGACGGATGGTGCAGTATCTGGCTTGGCTGGTGCGAGGGAACTAGCCGGGGGACTAGCGAGCGCGGGAGGAGGGCACGTGCGATGCATACTTCTATACGGCTCGCACCTACACAGGACGAACCCAGACCGATATAGCGCCCACGATTTCATTGTCTTAGTAGATGACTACCGTGGATTCTATGCCGCCCTCAAGGACGTGGGGCAACTGCGCAAATCGGTGAGCCTAATGTCGATCATGGCACACATCTTACCTCCTAATGTGATAGCGTATTCACCCCCGGAGGACGCGGGCAGAATTGCGAAGTGCAGTGTGGTTAATCGACCTCACCTGAGTCGTGCCCTAGGGCGGCAGCCAAGGGATCACTATCTACTCGGTAGGCTAGTTCAGAGAGTGGCGTTTGTCTGGGTCGCTTCGGATCAAGACCGCGAGTGGGTGGAAACTGTAATGGCGGGTGCGAGAGGTCGTGTGCTCACGTGGATGGCACCCTACCTCACTGAGCCGGTCGATGCTGACGGATTGGGTCGCCGGATACTTGAAGTATGCTACAGTGGGGAGTTTCGTCCAGAAGCCGCTGACAGACACCAACACACCTTTGAGGCTCAAGCAGGTCACTTTCTCAAGGTGCTTGGGCCAGTATTTTCAGACGCAGAGCGGCGGGGGCTCATGGTGGCCAAGGCAGGAAAATACCGCCTAACCTCATCTCCTGCTGCTTGGGAGGTGTTCCGCTGGAGGTGGCACTTCATGCGGTCCAAAGTGAGGAATGGAATGCGGACCCTTAAGCACACCGTGACTTTTGACAAGTGGTTGCCATATATCGTGAGAAAGGCAGAGCGACACAGTGGTAAGACAATCGAGCTCACTTGGCCCGAACGCCGGCTACCGCTCCTGTTCCTTTGGCCTAGGGCCATCAAGTTTCTTCTCTCTAGGCCTGGAAGGGACATTCGCAGGTGAGCATCAGTGGGCAGTCGAACAGCGTCCCGCTTAACATGGCAGACCTGAGGGCCTATAGGGCCAGATTATTTTGACCTCCGAGCTTCTGGAACTAACGATCGTCCTGGGGGCATCTCTTCTCTCCGTGGTCGCGTATGTTGTTAGCGGTGCCAGTCGCCGGGAAGACCTGAATGAAATCAGGGACCGGGGGGGGTTTGTGCTCGGCTCCTTTGTGCGGAGTTGGCTGTACTGGTTCTTGGGTCCCGTGGAGCGCATAGCAGTTCGGGTTAAAGCTCCACCCACTGCCTTCAACGCTCTCGGCGTGCTTCTGGGAGTCAGTGCTGGCTTCTGTTTCGGGACCGGCAACCTCAACCCGGGTGGTTGGCTCCTCCTCTTAAGTGGCGCGGTCGATATCCTGGACGGGAGGATCGCTCGAGCCCAGGGGCTGGCTTCACCACGGGGCTCATTCCTCGATTCTACGCTTGACCGATTCACTGAGGTTGGGGCGTTCGTGGGACTCGCGGTTTTTTACCACAACTCAGAAGCTCTCACGGTCATCGTCGCGCTGGCCCTAGGAGGCTCACTACTAGTCAGCTACACGCGCGCTAGGGGAGAGAGCATCGGAGTCGTATGTAAGGTGGGGATCATGCAGCGGGCTGAGCGCCTGCTCCTGGTAGGCCTGGGCGGTATTCTTGACCCGATTATCGGCCAGCAGGGCAGTCTCGACCCAGGGATGCCTCTAGCGGCCGCCTTAATACTGGTAGCCGGCGGCGCAATGGGTACGGCTGTCTACAGGACTATCTGGATCGCCCGCCGCATATCCTAAGACTCAGTCGGACTGAGGGTTAGGGCGCTCAGGAACTCCGGCGACAGGACTCGAACCTGTGACCCGGTGGTTAACAGCCACCTGCTCTACCAACTGAGCTACGCCGGATTAGCACCACGCATGGCTACACGGATGGGTACGAAATAGAGATTTGTGTGCGTGGAGTGTCAACAGCGCGTTCGTGAATATGAAGTAGAACAAATGTCAAAACTGAGGCGAGACCGGCTTATGGCATAACGGTTGTGATTTAGGGCACTACCGTTATTGTGGCAGGCCTTAGAATGCCAACAAGGTTGAGATGAACAAACCGGATATCGGAATGTCTCAAGTTGCTGGAAGTGTTGTGCTTGCAGCTGTATTGGGTTTTGGCCAAGGGTGTACCCAGGCAGAGGAGCAACCCTCTCTGGTCATCCTGATTGCGGTGGACCAGCTGCGTGGCGACCTGCTTGAGCGCTATGAGGAGGCCTTCTCTGGTGGCCTTCAGCGGTTAATGGATGAGGGGCAGCGGTATACGAACGCATCGCACCCCTTCGCAGTGACCCACACCGCTGCAGGACATGCGTCACTTTCCACTGGTGTCTTGCCCTCTCGTTCAGGGATCGTTGCTAACAGTTGGTCACAGCTTGTAGGGGACGAGTGGCGCTCAACCTATTCCGTTGCTGATCCGGACAGCCCCATCCTGGGTTTTGAGAACGATGATCGACTCCCTGGCCGCTCGCCGAAGAACCTGCTAAGGGAGGGGTTAGCGGATTGGGTGCGCTCGGCAGACATGAATGCTCGAACGGTCTCAATATCTGGGAAGGACCGTGCGGCGATCACTTTGGCCGGGAGGACGGACTCTCACGTCTATTGGTTACTCCATGAAGAAGCTCGCTTCATCACCTCACAATATTACGCTCAAGCATATCCTGGTTGGTTACAACGTTTCAATGACGAAGTGATGCCTAGTCTGGTCGGCGACACCATATGGGAGAACGATGTTCCCGTAGAGTTTCAGTCCCTCGGTCGCCCTGATTTCGCCCCCTATGAACGGCGAGGGAACTCTACGTTCCCGCACGTGAGCTCCGTCGAGGAAACAGTCCACAATGAATGGGCTTTTGACTCGCCAAAGGCTGATGAAGCGGTTGTCACGTTGGCCAAGACGGTGATGGAAGAGCTCGATCTAGGACAACGCGGAAATGTTGACTACCTCGGTCTCGCGTTGTCCTCGACAGACTATGTAGGGCATCTGTTCGGGCCACTCAGTCAGGAGCAACTCTCGAACCTTATGCACCTAGACCGCCTCCTTGGTGATTTCTTCAACTATCTCGATGAGAACGTGGGCGAAGGCAAGTGGATTATCGGCCTTTCGGCAGACCACGGTGTCGCTACCATGCCCGAGTACGAGCAGGAGCGGGGTAATACGTCAGCTAGTCGTATCGATGCCCGAGAGAAGTCCCGCGGTCGTACTAGGGCCCTGCAGGCTGCCTTAGCGGAGGGAGGGTCTCCGGAGGAGATTGCCGAACGACTTGCTAGACAGCTAGAGGCCGAAGGTACTGTGGCGAAAGCATATACCCATCGGGAATTAACCATGGGTGAGCCAGCTGACTCGTTCGCCATATTTTTCCGTAACTCGCATTATCCTGGGCGGGCACATAGCTCTCTATCCCGGTATGGTGTCGAGATTCGCTATGCGGAAGGGGAGTTGCTATACCGAGCGAACGGGACTAGTCACGGAACGGTCTACTGGTACGATCGACACGTCCCCTTGATTCTCCTGGGTAAGGGCATTGGGGCGGGAGTATCTGAGTCACCAGCCTACACCATTGACCTTGCCCCGACACTCGCTCGGTTAGCAGGCATAGCAGCGCCAGACGATCTAGATGGAAGAGTTATCTATACAGGCAGATAAGCGGGGCCCGCGAGCCCTCACACGGCAAAAGCCCGTGGCTCTTAAGTAGTTAGAGATTTGCGGGCTGCCTGCCCACAACGTATATAGAATAACGATTCTATTTTTTCTTCGTTGTGAGTAGGTACGTGTCGGGTAACGCTCATCTCAATCCACCTAAGCAATCACGCTCACGGCGCACGCTTGAACGGATTATTCAAGCAGCGTTAGAGATTCTGGAAGTAGATGGCTCCAGCGCGCTTACAGTTCAGGCGGTGGTCGAGAGGGCGAATTCGTCGGTAGGCTCCTTCTACGCTCGGTTCAGTGGGAAGGAGGACCTGTTGGACTACCTCGCTGAAAGGGTGTGGCATCAAACGCTCGATCGCTGGAACGATGCCTTGAGTTCTCGTGACTGGTCTCGAATCGACTTGCAGCATATCGCCGAAGGTTCGATAAGGCTGTTGGTGGATGCTGGTAAATCGCGGTCTGTTTACATGAGGGCGCTGGATCGGGCGAAGGGGAGAGGTGGGGTCGCCTATGATACCTTTCGAAGTCGGGTTATAGGCGATGTGGCTGAGATCTTGCTGGCACGGCGGGACGAAATAGCGCACCCTGATCCGGAGCTTGCGGTGCGGCTCGGCCTCCTAGCGACGGCAGGTATGATTGAGGCGGACAGGTCGGCTGACGACGGTCCGCTACCACGCGAAATCTTAGTTAGCGAGGCCACCAACCTTCTCCTTCGCTACTTGACCGTCAGCATTTCAGCTCCGGCTCAGGTTAAGGCATCCGAGGAAGTTGATTTCTTCGACATCTGGGGCTAACCAGTCCGTCCATGACATAGCAAGGCGTCCCGAGCCCGTTCAACTATAAGTGGACTATGAACCCTAGGGCTCGTGCTCTGGTACTATCTTCTGGATCCGGTGCTTGTTCGGCTGTTAGGTCTATTGTTGGTCACTCGAGCCTTAGGGAGTGACTTCCTTGGCGAATTCAACGAGAATCGGTCACACAGTAACGGGCCGACGTAGCTTCCGGAGGCCAAACTGGGGGTAGGGGATTACCTTTGTGAAGGTATCAGGGATCAGATGAATTTCGTGCTGGGCTTCCCGAGAGTGCTCGCTGTTGTGGTGAGCGTATCTGCGGTTTCTATGATGCCATTGGGAGCACAGGATACGGCGGGCCTCAGTGGAATCGTCTACGACAGCACAGCTATGGCGCCGCTCGCCGGCGCTCGTGTGGGAGTCATAGGCACGAAAGCTGCAACCGTGTCAGACTCCGACGGCAGGTTCACCCTCGACGGTGTTGCGGCAGGAACGCACTGGGTGTCTTTCTTTCACCCACGGCTTCAAGAGCTCGGGGTGAGCCCCCCATCACGGCAGATCAGGTTCCGGGGTGGTGAGACAACGGATGTCGAGCTTGCGGTGCCTTCGGAGACAACGCTCCTCGTGGGGTGGTGTATGATCGAGCAACCCGGAACTGGATATGGCGCAGTCTCCGGGATTGTGACGGATTCACTCACCGGCGTAGCAATGCCTGGGGCACTGGTCACTGTGACCCCAGGCATCTCTGGTTTCGGCACCGGAACCCCGTCGGAGGTCCATACAGATGAGGAAGGCTATTTCCGGCTATGCACAGTGCCGGCCGAAAGAGAAATCAGTATCCAACCTCACTTTGGTCGAAGTTCGGGGAGAACAGTTGTAATGACTGTGGAAACTGGGTCGGGCGTGATCCAGGATCTTGTGATGCTAGTATCTGAAGAAGGGACACTCAGTGGCTACGTGCAGGATCACACGACTGGAAACCCGGTACCTGGGGCGGAGGTGACGGTTCTCGGAACGACAAGCAGAGCACTCACAGACGAGCAAGGGCGGTTTATCTTCGATGACTTGCCTCCTGGCAGGCATCTGTTTACGACAAACCACATCGCATTCGCACAACGCATAGACTCCGTGACGATTTTCAGCCAAGAGGTGGTCGACGTTGAAGTGCGCCTAGCGGTCGAAGCTCTTGAGATCGACGGCCTCGTCGTCACGACAAGGACCCGCTTCGGCCGAACGAGTTTCCTGGGCGATGATGGGCGTCGGGATTTCATCTCTCGTGAGGAGATTGAGGCACTCCTGCCGCGTGTCACGGCAACGGTTGACCTACTGAGGAATGTTCAAGCGCCCGGCCTTCGCATCCGGGAGGTCCAGGTTGTAAATGAGTTCACAGGGGGGATGATGCCGGGACTCTGCGTCGAGGTGAGTCGGCGCTCTGGCGGTGAAGGTTGTGCGCCTGCCGCGGTTTTTATCAACAACGTGCCCGTTCCGGATCCGGCGCTAATTCTCTTAGACCTAGATCCGAATGTTATCGACCGGATTGAGGTGCTGAACCCTGTGGATGCGGCTTTTCGTTTCGGGAGTATTGCTGGTAACGGAGCAATCGTCATCTACACTAGGTAGCCGGCGGACACCCCGTTGTATTGTTGCTCCTGCGGTTCCAGCTAGCTGTCGGTGGGCGTGCTCTGAGTTTTAGGGGGCCAAGGCACAAACGAAGAGGTTCGTTTGATGTATTCAGAGTATCCAGTCCTTGAGGCCCGCAGCCCGTCCTCAAGTAGCGGGATCCCCGAGAAGCGCAGAAGCAGGAAAGTAATCAGAGCCGGGCTGACGATAGCCCAATACGCCCCAGCACTAACAGCCAGTAAGTAGAGTCCCCACCAGAGCACGACTTCCCCGAAATAGTTTGGGTGCCTGCTATAACGCCACAAGCCGATGTCGAGTACGCGACCTCTGTTGGCCGGCGCAGCCCGAAAGCGAGCCAGTTGGTTGTCAGCGACCGACTCAATTGTCAACCCGATCAAGAACACAATCGTCCCAAGAAAATCAAAGAATCCGAGGGATGCTTGCGAAGCTATAGAAGCCAGAATTGGCAAGGATATGACCCAAAGCAGGAACGCTTGAAACCAGAAAATGGTGAAGAGGCTAATCAACGGAAATTGCTTTCCACGCGCTTCTCGCATTGCTGCGTAGCGCGGATCTTCACCCTCCCGCCTATTACGCACATATAGGTGGTAGCCGAGGCGGGTCGCCCAGAGAGTGACAAGGCCCAAGACGAGAGTGCCGCGGTTGGGGTATCTGCCGTCTACGAGGTAGTAGGTCATCGCTGCTATTGCAAAGCCCGGTCCCCAGAATGGATCTACTATGCTAGCGTCTTTGAGTCGTAAGCTGATGAGCCAAAGCAGGGTCATTGAACCCAGCACGACAAAGAAGCCAGCGGCTGCAATAAGTGAGAAACCTGTGGTCATGCCAAAAAATCTAGCCTAGTTAAAATGAAGTTTGCACAACTTGTTACCATGAACCTAGGACAGTTGAGCGGTTAGGAGTTCCCGACTGCTGTGATAGGTTGCGCAGACAGGTCTACCGGTTGGAGGTTCTCCGCCGCCGAGTCCCATTACTGCTCGGTAAACCCTCATATTGTACTTAGCCCACTGTAACAAAATTCTGACGCTCACCCTCATGCATATCGATAAGATCGTGCGCTCTCGGTCTCGGTTGCTGGTCACCTCTTCCTTGTTCGGTGTCCTGGCTCTGATTTCTTCGCCAGCATCGGCGTTACAGGTTGAGCGAGGCCGGCAGGCTGGTGATGTGGAAGGTGGTTATGATCATGAGTTGGCACCGGTCGCCAGAGCAGTTCAAACGGGTGAATCCTTAACCATTGATGGACTTCTCGAAGAAGAGATTTGGCTGCAAGCATCCCCGATTTCAGAGTTTCTCCAGACACTACCGTTCGAGGGCGAACCCGTAACCGAGAGGACTGAGGTGCGCATCATCTATGACGAAGATGCGATCTATATCGGTGCACACCTTAGCGATTGGAACCCAGTGACAACTCGATTAGCGCGTCGTGATGCTCAATTGGGTGATTCAGATTCATTTGTCTTTTTGATCGACAGCTATCACGACCACGAAACTGGTTACCGTTTTTGGACAAACCCTTCCGGGGTGAAAGGTGATGCAACGGTAAGGAGGAATGGGACTGGTAAAGGTGATACATCGTGGGATCCAGTTTGGGAACTGGCGACTTCTGTTTCTGATTCGGGGTGGGTTGTAGAAATGCGCATCCCTTTCAGTCAACTCCGGTTTAGCCCAGAAGAACAGCAGGTTTGGGGAATCCAGATCGAACGGAACATTCATCGGAATCAAGAGAATGCTACCTTCCCGTTTACTCCGAACCTAGAGCGTTCTGGAGTCTCTCGGTTTGCTCATCTGCATGGGATCACGGGGATAGAGCCTGGCCAGCGATTGGAATTGCTCCCGTATGTCGTCGCTCGTGGGGAGTACCTGCAGAGTAAGAAACCTCTTGATGTGGGTTTCGATAACCCTTATCGAAGTGGAGCGGATCACTTTGGAGGGGCCGGTCTGGATCTCAAGTATCGACTTGCGTCCAACGTGACCTTAGATGCGACAGTCAATCCAGACTTCGGGCAGGTGGAGCTAGATCCAGCGGTGATCAACCTCACAGCTTTCGAGACACGCCTCTCTGAACGCCGTGCTTTCTTCGTCGAAGGAGCGGGCATATTCAACTTCAGTGAAGGTGGACCAATGGGAAGCGTCGGGCGGCCTCCGCAGCTAGCCTACTCCCGAAGGATCGGCCGCTCACCGAGAGGTCGTGTTGCCTCGGATGCAGTCTTTTCCCAGGTACCGAATGCCACCACCATCCTCGGCGCAGCAAAAGTTACGGGTCAAGTGGGTAACGGTTGGTCGCTGGGTATTATAGAAGCAGTTACCGGGAAGGAAACGGGTTCCTATATCACTACTGATGGGAGATCTCACGAAATCTTGGTAGAGCCTGCAGCCAATAATTTCATTATGAGATTACGACGCCAGGTCGAGGGAGGGGCTACTCGGTTCGGGGTGATAGGAACAGCACTGAACCGTGACCTTTCGGGAACAGCACTCGCAGACAGACTTCATTCTTCCGCGTACTCCGGCGGAATCGACTTTGCCCACGAATCGACCGACCGTATGTGGCTTTTTAGCGGAGCGCTCGCTGGTAGCTATGTGCGTGGTGATGCGGAGCAGATCTTGCGCACGCAACGGGCATCAGCTCGCTACTATCAACGACCGGACGCTGAACATGTTGATGTGGATCCATTTGCCACGTCGCTGAAGGGTTTCTACGCGATGGGGTACATTGGAAAACAGGCCGGCACGTTCACGATGAGGAACGGCATCGCGTTCGTGAGTCCTGGTTTCGAGGTCAATGATATCGGGTTCCAGTCGCACGCGGACCGCATCCTCTTCGATACACACTACCAGTTCAATGAAATAGATCCCGGGAGAATTCTGCGGTCCTGGAATGTCAGCATGAGCCCCGACGCTGTCTGGAACTTCACCGGCGAGCGTGTCTTCGCGAACGTGAACAGCAGCCTCTCATTGGAGTTCCTTAACTATTGGCGTACTTCGCTGAGGATCCAAGTCGACCCCTGGACGGACAATGATCGTCTGACCAGAGGTGGGCCGATGGCGCGTTCGCCGAGCAGCTTTGCTGGGAACTTCAATCTCAATTCAGACGGAAGAAAAGCGGTGGTCCACCGGCTCACATACTCATGGAGTTCGAACGATGCTGGGGACTGGAACAGGAGTGTGCAGCTTAACCTGAATGCACGTGTCAGGGAGACTTTCCAGTTTAGTTTTGGCCCATCCTATACCAGGTCGTATTCAACAGCTCAATACATGCAGCGGATTGAGGACCCCCTCGCTGTGGCAACCTTTGGGTCCAGGTATGTGTTTGGTGAATTAGAACGGACACGGTTCTCGATGGTGACTAGAGTGAACGCCACATTCTCGCCCAGGCTTTCCATTCAGTTGTATGTAGAGCCTTTCGTCTCAGTCGGAGACTACGGTGGGCTGAAAGAATTCCGATCCCCTGGAACATTTGACTTCCAGAAATATGGCACAGACTCAGGGACGGTAATTCAGGACCAAGATGGGCGTTACAATGTCGACCCTGACGGAGCAGGCCCCGCTGGCAGCTTCCGGATCTCCGACCGGGACTTTAGCTACCGAAGCTTGCTTGGGAATGCTGTACTTCGGTGGGAATGGAGGCCAGGAGCAACGCTGTTTCTCGTGTGGCAACAGCGTCGGATCAACTCGATCACGGGTCACGGACAGGAGGGAGTATACCCATGGGTCGGGACCTTCGATCTGGGTAGAGATCTAGATGACATGTTCAACATTGCTGCAGACAATGTCTTGATGATTAAAGTGAACTACTGGATCAACCCCTAAGTCACCCGAAAACCGTTGGTACTATTGAATCTTATCCACATTATCCAACTGGATAAGGTGGATATCTGAGGGTCATCCGGAGGGTGAAACTGGTCCTTCTCAGGAGGAGAACGTAAATCTGAGAAGATGGATCGTCTTAGGAGATAAAGTATGAACCGGATTCTCTGGTGGTGGGGTCACTCTTTTGGTCTTGGGTGACAGGGATCGGGTGTCCGGGTGGGCCAGACGAGACCTACTACGAAAACGGTCAGTTAGAGGATAAGGGGATCTACAGGGACGGAGAGAGTTGTGGGGAGTGGTTGGAGTACGGTGAGACAATTACTTACGACCCCTGTTGAGAAGTCTGAAGGAGTAGTGA
>DCAD01000017.1:0-2369 GCA_002311875.1 Gemmatimonadales bacterium UBA1142
CACCATTCAATGCCTAGTACGAGAAGCTGGAATGGCTACTCAACATGTATCACAAATCCTCACTAGGTTAACGATTCCTGTAGGTTGCTAGCATTACCTGCTCCCCATACCCTGCTTGGAAGGCAACCGACAAAATACGTCTAAGAAAGCGAGCGAGTCGGGCAACGCCGGGATTCCAACAGTGGGAGGTGTCCTGTGAACAGAACAGTTCGCTCGACTATGCTAATCACGACGGCACTCATGTTAACGGCGAGTTGCACGCCAGTTGGGGATTCTGAGCCTGGACAGGCTCAGGCCGATGGGACGACTCGCTGGAGCCACCAAGACTGGCCCACCGGCCACTACCAGGTAGTCGAAGACTGGCCCAAGCCGTTGCCCGATGATCGTCACTCTCATGATGGTTGGACCTGGGGTTCTATGGGTGGAGTCTATGCAGAGACACCAGACAGGATCTGGGTGGCTATGCGAGGCGAGTTGCCGCTCCCTGAAGGAGCGGCGCCGTGGACACCCTACGGGGGTACCAACTTGGTGGGTAATGCAACGGGCAATACCGACGGTATCAGCGCCACATGTCGGGAGACCAGCAATCGCCGCGGATGGGAACGGCGCTTCGAACACTCGATCTTCATTGTGGACGGAGATGGAAACTTCGTCGACGAATGGCCACATGCTGACGCACTCTTTGCTCAGCTACCCTGCGGGCGCGGGCCTCACCAGATCAAGATGAGTCCATATGATCCGGACAGACATGTCTGGATCATCGATGACCAGCTCCATGTAATCTACCGCTTCACATACGAAGGCGAACTCGTTCATACCCTGGGAGAGCTAGGCGTACTTGGACGTGGGCCTAACAACTTCAACCGTCCGACGGACATAGCTTGGCTACCAGACGGCACCTACTTCATTAGTGACGGCTACAGTGGCACACGAGTAGCCAAATTCGATTCGGACGACAACTTCCTCATGGACTGGGGCTCAGCACCCGCTGACCCACGGAACCCAGGCCCTAGCGAGTTCAGAACCCCGCATAGCATTGCGATCAGCGCGGACCGCAGGGTTTTTGTTGTAGACCGTGGTCACGCGAGGATGCAAGTCTTCGATGAGAACGGAAACTTCCTAGACATGTGGCCACTCACCTCACCGCATTGGCCGGACAATCAGGGCACCTTGATGGTCAATCACCTCATCACGACAGATCAATACATCTGGGTTGGAGATGCTCCCACCAACCGGCTTATGAAATTCGACCTCGAAGGCAACCACCTGTACAGCTGGGGGGCGCCAGGCCTGCAGCCCGGGAGGCTGGCATGTTCGCACGGAATTACGACTGACCAAGATGGGAATCTTTTTTTGGCTGACTGCTTTGCGGGCCGGGTGCAGAAGTTCGAGCCGATACCGGGTGCTAACCCCGACAAACTCGTCGGTCAGATTCTACGCGAATACCCTGGAGGAGACTGATTTAGTTGGTGTAAGAGGCTCATAATTTTAGTCTGTTTGTGTGGGAAATTTCTGGGAACGAGTTAGGTTTACCCCATTGACAAAAAGGCGCGTTCTTCTGGAGTAGGATCTCACGGACCCACCAGGATCTTAACATTAGGGGTCTGTATACCATCAGTTGAATTGGATACTAACAACTCGACCTTTCTGAGGTATGAAAAAAAAACTCACCCACCTGCCATGACTTCGAAAGCACTTCGATTTCTCACGGTATCCAGCATCCTAGCGGCTTTTTCTCTATCCCTGGCGTCTTCAGCGGATGCTCAGACCATCAGAGGAATACTGATGGAATCTGGAAGCGATCGTAGAATCCAGCTGGGGGAGATGGTGCTCGTGGGCGAGGGCGGTGACACGATTGATGTGACCTACTCAGATGATAACGGGGGCTTTGAACTCACCTCTGACGAACCGGGTGACTTCATCGTGCTCGCGGACGCGCTCGGATATGGCGCCATGGCAGCTGGAATCTTCGAACTCGGACCGGGCGCGGAGATGACGATCCAGTACCGGATGGATCCTTTCGCACTCCCAATCGAAGACCTGGTCGTCGAGTTCAACCGACCGATCACTCAGCACTCTCTAGTGCGGAACGGCTTTGTAGCACGGTTCAACCGCGGCCTAGGCCACTTCATTACACCCCACATGATCGAGGAATCTCCAGCATTCAGGACCGAAGATCTTTTCAGGAATATCGTGGGGGTATCGGTACAGTCTCCTGGGTTCGGTAGTGACCAAGTCCGGCTTCGAACCATTGGTGGAGCCTTGTGCGACCCCTTGATCTACATCGATGGTGTAAGAAGCATGAGTGGGACTACCGGCATGACCCTCGGAAATCTCGTTCCTTTCAATCAGATCTCGGGAATCGAGAT
>DCAD01000017.1:2520-3193 GCA_002311875.1 Gemmatimonadales bacterium UBA1142
CCCCTGAGTCCCCCAAGCTCCTTACCCGTGGGCTCACCACTGATCAGTCTTGGCCAAACCTGTGCCTTAACGGAACTCTTGTAGTCAGAATCTGTTTATTATGGCAACTCAAGAGACCTGATGAGCATACTCACCCACCTGCCAAATAGAGGGAACCGAGCTTTACCGACGCCCAGACGAGATCCCTCTGGAACACGGGATCGGTACTACCAACTTCTGCGGGGTTATAGTCCTCTGGGTGAGGAAGCGCGGAGTTCTCGAGCGGTAGGTTCTATTGGGATTCCAGCTGTAGATCCCATATCTCTCGTAGGTACTCGAACGTGTAAATCCCCGTCGAGTGCCCGTCACTCCACATGAACTGCAGAGCGTACTGTCCTACGTAATGGATCGCGGTTGGATAAATGCCCGTATCGACTGATTCGGGAGCTAGAGTTCGCACACCGCTCATCTCATCTACACAACCAGCACACGGACATAACAGTCTCAGGTAGCGCGGCACGTACTCTGAGACGACACCATCCTTCCATTCTACTTGTAGTCTCTCACTATCTTCGGTTGGCTCAATTCGGAGTGGGTCCACGTGAGGTTCAGGCATTCCTAGAACTCCATTCTCTCAAGAATACTCGCGAGAGCCCGGAATGCCTTCCCGCGATGGCTGCGCTCGTTCTTCTGC
>DCAD01000016.1:0-17097 GCA_002311875.1 Gemmatimonadales bacterium UBA1142
GAGCGTTCCCTAGTACGAGAGGACCGGGAAGGACCGACCACTAGTGTACCGGTTGTCGCGCCAGCGGCATCGCCGGGTAGCTACGTCGGGAAGGGATAACCGCTGAAAGCATCTAAGTGGGAAGCCCCCTCCGAGATGAGCACTCCCAGGGTCTTCGGACCCTCAGAAGGGCTGTACGAGACTAGTACGTTGATAGGCGGCAGGTGGAAGCGTGGTAACATGTGAAGCCGAGCCGTACTAATCGCCCGTGAGGCTTGACCGACTACTACCTCCAGTCACTCCATGCCGATTTATTGTTTGAAATCGGCAGTCATCACAGAAGGCTCTTACAACACTCGACCTTTGTTATCGACTGGTACCGTAGGGGATCATGCGCACTGAAGCAGGAGGTGATCTCCACGGTCTGTCGCTTGTCGGTGGCTATAGCGTAGAGGTTACACCCGTTCCCATCCCGAACACGACCGTTAAGCTCTACTGCGCGGATGGTACTGCCGGGGTCGCCCGGTGGGAGAGTACGTCGCTGCCGGCTTTATTCGAATGGCCCGTCCGAGTTTGTCGGAGGGGCCATTTTTTTGAGAGGATCACCACCAGTTCAGGGCCTAATCTGGGCTGTACGATTGATTGATTGGAACCCTGGGGTTTAACGTGGCTCGCTTGCATCCTCCTAGCGGGCTACAAGGGCGGTGTAACCTGAGCATCGGAGAAGAGCTACTGCATGAAGGCCAGCATTTTGTGACCAGAGATCGCACCACAACCGAAGAGTCGAATACTGCAGAAGGTACCCGAGCGGGCTACATAACACTCGTGGGCCGTCCGAACGCGGGTAAGTCGACACTGCTCAATCACCTTGTTGGGGAGCACCTCTCTATAGTCACAGCTAAGGCACAGACCACTTGGCAGCGAGTGACCGGGATACTTTCAACCGGAAATGACCAGATGATTTTTCTGGACACGCCAGGGTTGCTTGAGGTAAGAGATCTGCTGCAGCGTACGATGCTTAGAGCAGCATTGGAAGCTCTTGCTGAGGCTGACATTATCATCTTGGTAGTCGATGCTACTACAGGACCAAGCTCACGTGAAACAGCCTCCACTCTCACAGCACTCAAGGAAAATGCAGCACCCCTGCATGTGGCCTTGAATAAGGTGGATATTGCGGATAAAGAAGCCATCCGGGCCTGGGAAAATTGGGTCGATACCGAGCTCGTCGGATCGGTATACAGACTCTCTTCGCTCACCGGAGAGGGTGTTGATACCCTCCTGGTGGGGGTGCGCGCGGATCTACCCGTCGGGCCTTTTCTGTATCCGGAGCAAGACATCGCCTCCGACCCGGTGCGCTTCTTCGTAGCGGAACTGGTACGGGAAACGATCTTCGAGCTCTATCAGCAGGAGATCCCTTACTCGACTTTCTGCCAAGTCGAAGAATTCCGGGAAGGTCAAGACCCGGTCTATATCCAAGTCCAGATCTTTGTAGAGCGACAGTCACAGAAGGGGATTCTCATCGGGAAGAAAGGAAGAGCGATCAGGGAGCTTGGCGAACTAGCAAGAACGAAGGTTGAGCACTTTCTTGACGAGCGTGTGTACCTTGATCTATGGGTCAAGCCATTAAAAGCATGGCGTAAGAACAGGGCCTATTTAAGCCAGCTTGGCTTCCGCCTACCCGAGGACGATGAATCGAGTGTTCCCTAAGGTTCTCACGGTTGCATTGTCTCTGGCAGTCAGTCTTCCGGTCTCCGCGCAGGAAGGTAATGAGCGGGCCCTGAACGATGTGCCTTCTAATGAAGGTGCTCTATTCCTCTTACTTCCAGTGGGTGCGAAAGCTGTGTCGCTTGGGCGTGCCATGACCGCAATGGAGGGCACCGAGTCGGCGTTCTGGAATCCTGCTGGTCTAGCCCAAGTCCGGCAGAGCCAGGTGGTGCTATTCCGGGGGGACAACGTCACCGGCACGGGGACAGCAGTATCGACGCTATTCGTGAAACCAGGAGTCGGCACGATCGGTGCCTCCTACTACCTGCACGACGTTGGTAGCCAGGATCTTACGGATGGGGACGGAAATTTTCTGGGAACGTTCACGGTGCGTAACCACCTGGGTGTGGCGTCGGCTGCTGCAAATTTGTTTAGTGGGTTCAGTATGGGCTTGAACTTCAAGGTGATACAGTTCCGAACCTCATGTCGGGGAACATTCTGCCCGGACGTAGGGACCACAGCGACCACATATGCAATTGACGCTGGAGTTCAGGGCCGATTGCTCGAAGGCTTGCGGGTTGGCGCCATGTTAGCTCACCTCGGGCCTCGCATGCAGGTGTTGAACGCCGAGCAAGCCGACCCACTTCCGACTCGTATCCGTGTTGGTGCAGCGTACAACTTAGTGACCTCTTTCACTGAGAGTCAGAACTTTGCCGGATGGGTCTCTGTGGAAGTACAGGATCATCTCCGAGATCCGAGCTCACTCTCACTCTACGTAGGGACTGAGTTGATCGCAGGTGAAGCTGACGCACTCTTCTTGCGCGCAGGTTATGTCATCGGCGAACTAAACCAGGAGCATGGAGCACGTGTGGGGTTGGGCTTAACTTATGAACGGTTTGATCTAGCGATTGCTAAGTCGCTCGTCGTGTCGACCCTGACAGGGGACACGGAACCGGTCCATGTGACGTTTTCCGTCCGCTTCTAGGTACACTCACCTCACCTCATGCTTTCCCACGGCTCAGTGCTCTTGTTCTGCTTGGTAATCGGGGCACTGCCCGTTTTGGCTCAGGCGCCACAAGGATGGGTGGACAACCCGACCGCAGTACCGATACTTAGAACAATCCGAGCGATCCCAGTATCATCAGACCAGGAGGCTGAGTCCCAAGACGTCGCCCGTGAGTCGCTTATGTCACTCGCTCTCCCGGGTTGGGGTCAACACGAACAGGGTAAGAACAGGAAGTGGTTCTTCGCCGTCTTAGAAGTGGCTGCATGGGCGTTCTTCTGGGAGCGGGAGGCTGCCGGAGCCCGCCTTCGGGATCGTTACCGTGATTTCGCATGGGCGGAGGCACGGTTCCATTCGGTGGCCCGGGCGGACGCTGATTTTGACTACTATGAAACACTCACTAAGTGGACTCGGTCAGGAGCCTTCGACGCCAATCCGGCCCGGTCCGGTGTGCAACCGGAAACAGACGGCACCTCATTCAACGGATCTATCTGGGAGTTGGCGGTAAATATGTTCCTGGCCTCTGGTGGAAGTGGGGAGGGTGACCCTGATCACGTTCGTGCGCTTGAGTTCTACAAAGAGCGAGCCTATGGACCTGGATTCCTTTGGGATTGGTCTGGCCTTCCTGACGGGCAACAGAGGTTGGCCGGCTTGATCTCGGAAAGCGATGACCGTTTCCGGCAAGCGACGACGATGATCGGAGTAGTTATCGCCAACCACGTCATCTCGGCTGTCGACGCCTTCCTGGTGGCCCGGGGAGCATCCTCACTGGGTCTACTGGAGTTCGAGCCTCGCAGAGGCCCTCGGGGTATCGGTTGGAGCGCCCAGTTTACACTACTACTCGGGTCATGACACAAAACGATCAAGCTGCTACGGAGCGAGTACTACGGGCGCTTGTGTCATCGAAGCGCGGGCCTCTCAAGCCCAAGGAGTTAGCCCGAATGCTCGACATCCCCTCAGATGAATATCATGGGTTCAAGCGGTTTCTGACGTCGCTTGAGAAAGCTGGTAAGATCCAACGGGTCAAGGGCCACCGGTATGTTGTGTCCGATAGTATGACTCTTGAGTCAGGGGTCATTGCACTGACGCGAGCTGGGGACGGTTTCGTTAAGCCGGACTCGGGTTCCACAGATGTGTTTGTGGCAGCGAGCCAGCTGAATACAGCAATGGATGGTGACCGAGTCTTGGCTCGAATCAAGTCACGCAGCCGTGGACGAAGCCCCGAGGGAGTGGTAGTCCGAGTTCTTGATCGGGCCCGCGACACGATCGTGGGGACGTTCAGGCACTCCAAGCGTTGGGATTCCGTAATCCCGCTAGACTCGAGATTAACTAAGGAGGTTGTCGTCTCTTCAGGCCACACGACTGATGCCGCTGAAGGTGACATTGTTGTTGTGCGTATAGATTCCTACGGCGAGGATAGGGCGCCACCTTCGGGTAGGGTCGAGACGGTTCTGGGTAAGGTCGAGGATCCGGGTGTAGATGTACTGGCCGTGGCCCACGGGTTTGGGCTCTCCTTCGACTTTTCTCCCGAGGTGAGTGCCGCCGCCGAGAAGGCTGGCCGTCAGGGTATGGCTGAGCCTGGTGTCGAAAGGGTAGACCGTACTGACCTCCGGGTCTTCACTATCGACCCGGCAGACGCCAAAGATCATGATGACGCGCTCTCAGTTGTCTCCCTTGGGGAAGGTCGCTTCGAAGTTGGTGTCCATATCGCTGATGTATCTCACTTTGTTCACGAGTCGGATCCAGTCGACGTCGAAGCTTTTTCAAGAGGTACGAGCGTATACTTAGTTGACCGCACAATCCCGATGCTCCCTGAGATTCTTTCCGCTGATGCTTGCTCCCTGAGAGCCGGAGTCGAGCGCTTCACTTTGTCACTATTCTTACAACTGGATGGAATGGGTAAAGTTCATGGACATCGCTATGAACGAGCATGTATCCGTAGCCGTCATCAACTATCATACGAGCAAGTGCAGGGTGTTTTAGATGGCTCCGCTCGCATTGGTGAGGGGATAGACAAAGCACTTAACACACTTGATGATCTAGCTAGAGGCCTACGAAAAACACGCACCGATCGTGGAGCCCTAGACCTTGATGTTCCAGAAGCAAACGTGGTTCTCGACGACTCAGGGCATCCAGTCGACATCCAACGCAGCCCGCGCCTTGAAAGCCATCGGCTCGTAGAAGACTTCATGATACTAGCGAATGAAGTTGTAGCGGGTGACATGGAAACCAGACAACTCCGTGCTGTTTACCGAATCCACGAGCCTCCCACGAGAGAGAGTACAGAGGGGCTGCGCAAACTCCTTTCCCGAGTGGGGCACGGGCTGCCGAAGCGGAGGTCACTCAAACCCAGGGATTTGCAGCGACTGCTCGATCAGGTACGAGGCCGCCCTGAGGGAGCTCTCATATCGCGAGTGGTGCTGCGGTCCCTCTCCAAGGCCCGTTACGATACCCGAAATCTGAGCCACTTCGGCCTCGCATCACCAGCCTATTTACACTTCACTAGCCCGATTCGTCGCTATCCAGACCTAGTCGTACACCGGGAAGTTGTCCAATCTCTCATCCTCGGAAGAGAAGACACTGCTGGGGATCTCGGTGCACTCCAATCGATCGCCGAGCATTCAAGCTTGAGAGAAAAGGCAGCTGCCGAAGCAGAGAGAGCCTCCGTCGATCTGAAGAAGGTAGAATTCATGGAGGGTCACCTCGGGGAAGAATTCACCGGCCAGATATCGGGGGTTGCGGCCTACGGTTTTTTTGTGACGCTTGATACATACTTTGTCGACGGATTGGTCCACGTGAATAGCTTACAAGACGACTTTTATCGGCTCGATCGTGATGCGTACGCTATCACGGGTGAGCGAGGGCAACGACGGTACCAAATTGGAGACCGTGTATGCGTGCAGGTCGTACGGGTCGACAAAGAAGCTCGACATGTGGATTTTTCGTTTATCCGCAAGCTGGCATGGGAAGATTGACTTCATTGTCAGAAGTGGGATACCCTCAAAACCCTTAGCTAGATGACCGCACCGGAATACAGTACTACTCAACCCTCCGTGCTCGGAGTTAGCTGGACATGTCCTCCGGCAGGTCACTTACAGGCATCACAGACGCAATGAATAGAGAGCAACTCCAGCATCTTGAGGAGCTTGATCGGAGGGTCCAGGAGCTTAGGGGGTACCTTTGACCTCGACTCACGACAAGAGCGTCTGAAGGCCCTCGACCAGGAGATGGTCCAGCCAGGTTTTTGGGACAATCAGGACCAGGCCAAAGCCACGATTGATGAGTCAAACCTTCTCAAGGGATGGATCAATCCGTGGTCAAGCTTGGATAGCCGAGTTGCTGAACTGGCCGCTCTCGTCGAGCTGTTGGAGGAAGAAGAAGACGCAGAGCTCGGCGCCGAGTTTGCTCGTGGGCTCTCATCAGTCGAAAAAGATGTAGAAGTGCTTGAAGTTAGGACGATGCTCCAAGGCGATGACGACCACCGAGATGCGATAGTTACGATTCATCCGGGCGCCGGCGGACTTGAGTCACAAGATTGGGCGGGAATGCTCGTGCGTATGTATACCAGATGGTCTGAGCGGCGCGGCTTTGAAGTTGAGATACTTGATCTCCAGCCTGCTGAGGAATCCGGGATCAAGAGTGCGACGCTCGAGATTAAGGGCGAGAGTACCTACGGGTATCTGAAGGCTGAAGGAGGAGTGCATCGCCTTGTACGGATCTCCCCGTTTGACGCCCAGTCACGACGGCACACCTCCTTTGCGAGCGTATTCATCTACCCACTTGTTGAGGACAACATCGAAATTGAGATCGACGAGTCAGATCTTCGCATTGACACTTACAGGGCCTCCGGCGCGGGGGGGCAGCATGTGAATAAGACGGACTCAGCGGTGCGCATCACACACGAGCCAACCGGTCTTGTTGCAACATGTCAACAGGAGCGTTCGCAGCACAAGAACAAGAGTACGGCTATGAAGATGCTGAGGGCAGCACTGTATCAGCATGCTTTGCAGGAACAGGAGCGGGAGAGGGCGGTAATCGAAGCGACCAAGACCGAAATAGGGTTCGGGAATCAGATCCGGTCCTATGTTTTTCAGCCATATACCATGGTCAATGATCACCGCACGGAACTGAAGATCACCGACGTGCAAGGAGTCATGGATGGCGATCTTGACCCTTTTATTGAGGCTTACTTGAAGAAGATCGGTGCCGCGTCTGCGGTTTAGCCGCTCTGGAGACATATGGACGACTTAAATCAGGTCTTACGAGTGCGGCGGGAGAAGCTGGACGCTCTCAGAAAGAGAGGGATTGAACCGTTCGCTCACAGTTATGTGCCCTCACACCGCTCCTCTGAAGTCATCACCAGTTTCGAGGCGCTTGAGGATCGGGGGCGTCTGGCAGAGGGCGGTGAGGGCGACCGATCTTCGATAGCTGGGCGGATCGTGAGTTGGAGGGATCACGGAAAAAGTCACTTCGCTCACGTTGCGGACGTAGATGGTTCAATTCAGATCTATTTCAAGAAGACCACTATTGGCGATGAACGTTTCGAGGAGCTAGGTCTCCTCGATCTCGGAGATTGGATTGGTGTCGAGGGACCAACCTTCCGAACTCGAACTGGAGAAGTCACGATTCGAGCGAAGTCCTACACCCTACTAACCAAGTCACTGAGGCCCCTGCCGTTTGGTAAGGTTGAGGAAAATGCCGAGACCGGGGAGTGGACTGAGCATTCTGGGTTTGCGGATCCGGAGACCCGCTACCGGCAGCGTTATGCAGATCTTGCTGTGCACCCTGACCTCCGCAAAGTATTTGGCACACGCAGCAAGATTATCGGAGCACTGCGTAGCTTTCTGGATTCTGAAGGTTTTCTCGAAGTTGAGACACCCGTTCTTCAGCCCCTCTACGGTGGCGCATCGGCCAAGCCATTCGTAACCCAACATGAAGCTCTGGGGCTAACCATGTACCTCCGTATTGCCGACGAGCTCTATCTGAAGCGCCTCCTAGTAGGTGGGCTTGATCGGGTATATGAGATTTCAAAGGATTTTCGCAACGAAGGCTTGAGTCGGGTCCACAACCCAGAGTTCACTATGCTTGAGTGGTATCAGGCATTCTCTGACTATAACGATCAGATGGCTTTGGTCGAGCGTATGGTGGGGCATGTGCTTGATGAGGTACTGAATGAGAGGGAAGTAAGGTATGGCAGGGATGTGATTTCCTTCGAACCGCCATTCCCGCGTATCCCCCTGGTGGGGAGCTTGTCTGATGCTCTCGGAGCGGATGTCTTCGATTTAGAGGAACAGGAGTTGCGGGAGAAGGCCAAGGTTTTGGGACTACCCGAGCTTGATACCGCGGGGTGGGGGAAGCTGATCGACAAACTCTTTAGTGCCCTGATTGAGCCAGATCTGGTGCAACCGACATTCGTGATTGACTACCCGAAGGAGTTGAGCCCGCTTGCGAAAGAGCATCGGTCTGATCCGCGGCTCACAGAACGCTTCGAACTTTATATCGGTCGCGTTGAGATGTTTAATGGATTCTCTGAGCTAAACGATCCCTTGGATCAAAGAGCTCGGTTCGAGGCTCAGGCTGGGCTCCGCGAGGCCGGAGACGATGAGGCGCAGCAAATCGACGATGATTACGTACGTGCTTTAGAGTATGGCATGCCACCAACCGGCGGTGTGGGGATGGGGGTGGATCGTTTTGTTATGATGATTACTGACCAACCTTCGATCCGTGACGTCATACTGTTCCCGATCCTAAGGCCAGAGGAGTGAGCCCCTTACTATATCCGAATCATCGTGATCGGCTGCACTGGTTCATTGCACGCCATTATCTCGGGGCGGGACGGGGCCGTGGTCTGTTGTCTCTTATCACCTGGATCTCGCTAGGAGGAGTAATAGTTGGGGTCACGGCGCTAGTCGTTGTTATTGGTGTAATGAGCGGCATGCAAGAGGATCTGCAAGCCAAGATCCTAGAGTCAACGCCCCACGTCATTGTGCTTGAGTCTGGTACAACGCTCCGGCTCCACGAGTGGGAAGAAGTCGTCGACCTGGTTATGGAAGTCGACGAGGTGGTGGGAGCTGCACCTTTCGTCTTGTCACAGGTTTCGGTGGCTCGTACTGGCACTGACGGTCTGTATCCTCAGTCCGCGAACCTCTACGGGATCGCGATCGATACCGGTCGAGTAGCACCGACTGAAATGGAGCGTCAGATCATTGAGGGAGCCTACAACCTTGAGCCACCCGAATCCGGCCTATCTCCTCTGCTGATGGGTGTAGGCCTAGCTGATCGGATGCAGCTTTTTGAGGGAGACACTCTGCTCGTCGTCTCATTCGAAAATCTCAAGATGGACGTTATGGGTGGGCTTAACCCGACCATGCGGCAGTTCGAGGTGACGGGTGTGTTCACAACCGGTATGTACGACTACGACATGCAGAACGTGTACACGACACTAGAGGCAGCTCAGGAACTTGTTGGTATCACAAACTCCGGTGTAGTTAGCGGGGTCGGTGTACGCACCACACGGCCCGAACTTGCCAACGAGGTTCGTGGGAAAATTCAGGAGTTACTGGGTTTTCCATTCTACGCGGAATCCTGGATGACAACGAACAGGGCTCTGTTTAGTGCACTCCGTCTCGAAAAGATCGCCATGGGTCTGATCCTCGGCCTCATTGTCCTGGTTGCGGCCTTCAACATCGTGAGTACGCTTGTGATGGTCGTGGCAGACCGGACACGAGAGATCGGCATACTCAAAGCGATGGGCATGACACGTAGGGGTATTATGCGAGTCTTTGTGCTGCAGGGAGCGTGGATTGGAGTGGCAGGCACGTTCGTAGGGACGGTGTGTGGGGTTAGCACGGCGGTCCTGATTGAACGATTCGAGATTATTCGGATACCCCCAGACGTTTACTTCGTCGACCACCTACCGGTGTCCCTCCGGGTGCTCGATGTTTTGGGGATTGTTATTGCGAGTGTGACGATCTCTCTTGTGGCCACGATCTACCCGGCGTGGAAGGCTTCCAGGTTGGAGCCGGTTGATGCTATCCGGCATGAATAATCAGGTATCTACAGGAGCTGCTGTTCTCAGCGCGAGGAATGTGTATAAGAGCTTCCTCGGGGGTGACGGCATCCAACTAGACATACTCTTGGGGATTGACCTAGATCTTGCTCCCGGAGAACGGGTAGCTATCACTGGAGCAAGCGGTGCGGGAAAATCTACGCTCCTACACATCCTCGGGTCGCTCGACCGCCCATCCTCGGGTCGAATCCTTGTTGAAGGCAATTCAGTTTCTGAGTCGTCCGACGAGGAGTTAGCCGAGATAAGGAACCGTTATGTGGGCTTCGTCTTCCAGTTTCACCATCTGCTCCGCGAATTTACAGCTCTTGAGAACGTGATGATGCCTGCTCTCATAGCTGGTGTAGCAATATCGGAGGCTCGTGATAGATCCAGAGAGCTTTTAGAGGAAGTTGGAGTGATAGGCCGAGAATCGCACAAGCCGAGGCAGCTGTCTGGTGGGGAGCAACAGCGAGTGGCGGTGGCGAGGGCATTGGTCAATAAACCGCCTGTCTTGCTCGCTGATGAGCCATCTGGGAATCTGGATACACAGACAAGCCAGCGCCTACACGATCTGATTTTCGGGCTCCGAGAAGAGCATGAATTTTCGATGGTGCTTGTAACTCACAACCTGGATCTGGCACGCAGAGCAGATCGGGTGCTTGTTTTACGAGAAGGAAGGCTCGAACTGGGTACTAAGGGGTAGCCAGGGCACCGGGATAGGGTCACTAAGGTCCAGGTGTACCGTTTTCACACACAACCTATAATTATCTATGCCTGACGACCTTTGCGATAACTGCGGATCTAGGCCAGCGACGGTTAATCTCACACAGATCGAGAACAACGAGATGTTCTCTTACCACCTGTGCGAAGACTGTGCTGCAGAAAAAGGTCTTGAAACAACTTCGGAGCCCTCAGGTTCTTCTCCTCTACCAGACTTTCTTGCTCAAATAGGTGACGAGCCCAGGGGAGAAGGTGATCCGGATAGTGAGTGCTCGTTTTGCGGTTTGACCCTTACTGTTTTTCGTGAGACGGGTCGACTCGGGTGTCCGCACTGCTATGAAACATTCGAATCACACTTGCGGCGGCTTCTCCGGCGTGTACACGGGGGCACCAAGCACGTTGGTAAGATTTACCTACCTCCTGACCCAACAGTGTCGGAGATGGAGAAGCGGATGGAAGCATTACGTAGAAAGCTTCACAGGGCCGTAGAGGCGGAGGATTTCGAGCGAGCCGCGGAGTTAAGAGATCGAATCCATTCCCTAGAACTGGTTTGATAACTATGCCAACGCCCGAACTTTCCCCGTGTCGCTGATGAACGATTTTACCACGATTCCGGACTACGGACTGAGTTGGCTAGAGGCTAGTGGCGAGCACTCCGACATTGTGCTTTCGACTCGAGTACGCCTGGCGCGGAATCTTCAGGGCCATGCGTTTGGAGCTCGAGCCCGTGTCAACGATCGACAGGCTGTCCTCGCTAACTTTAAAGGGGTCCTTGGGCGCTCCGAAAGCTTGATGAACGGCACACTACTTGAAATGCCGGATTTGGGACCCAGGACCAGACGCATCCTTCTAGAGCGCCGATTGGTGACCAGCGACCTACTCGGTAAGACTGAGGGTGATCCTCCGGTCGGTACAGCTGTCCACTTCTCACACCGTGATCCGCTTAGCGTCATGGTCAACGAAGAGGATCATCTTCGTATACAGAGCCTGCTTTCAGGTCTCCGGCTCCAGGAGTCGTGGAGAATCGTCGACGAGCTTGATGAGGAGTTGGGTCGAGAGCTGCCTTATGCATTCCATCATGAATTCGGATTTCTGACGAGTTGTCCGACCAATGTAGGCTCGGGGCTTCGAGCATCGGTTTTCATGCACCTACCGGGTCTCGTGCTCACTAAGGAGATCGGAAAAGTGCTGCAGAGCCTCGCTCAGGTAGGCCTAACTTTTCGGGGGCTCTATGGTGAAGGCTCTGAGGTTGTGGGCAACTTTTTTCAAGTCTCGAACCAAACTACCCTCGGCAAGAGTGAGGAGGATCTGGTAGATCACCTCGATAAGATTGTTAGGCAGGTCATCCAGTACGAAATTCAGGCCAGGCAGGTGCTGCTAAGAGACGCTCGAGGGGTAACAGAGGACAAAATATGGAGAGCCTATGGCCTGTTGCGTTACGCCAGGGCTCTTTCCTTTGAGGAACTGATGAATTTATTGTCAGGGGTGCGCCTCGGGCTGAGCCTGAAACTACTCCCAGGGCTCCGTGTATACACCCTGAACAAAATGATGATATTTACGCAGTCGGCGCACTTAGAGCAGGCTGTAGGCCGCGACTTAGAATCAGAGGAGAGGGACTCACACCGTGCGGCCTATGTACGGCGTGTCCTTGCCTCCGAAGGGGATATTACACCAAATCCGTGATGACAGAACTAAAGTCCTCCGACTAACCAATCCCGACTGACAATGAACTACAACTTCACCGACCGGGTCCGGAAAGTTCTAGCCATGGCCCGCGAAGAGGCAATTCGCCTGCAGCACGACTATGTCGGAACTGAGCACATAATTCTGGGTTTGATTCGTGAGGGCGATGGCGTCGCATCGGCTGTGCTCACTACCCTTAATGTGGATCTTGAGCAGATTCATGAACGTGTGGAGGAGTGGGTTCGAAAGGGGAAAGCGACAATTGCGCTCGGGGAACTCCCCTATACTTCTCGCGCGAAGAAGGTTCTTGAGTTTGCGATGGCAGAAGCTAGGGATTTCAACCACTCGTACGTGGGGACTGAGCATTTACTACTTGGTCTTCTGCGAGAAGAGAAGGGCATCGCAGCCCGAGTCCTGACCTCTCTCGGTGTGACGCTGGAAGAAGCTCGGGGAGAGACTCTCAAGGTGCTCGGATCCTCGGATATCGCCATATCTGAGCCAGCAGGGATTGGCGGTGGAGGGAGTACTGAGTCGGCTAAACAGGACGACAAGAAATCTAAAACGCCTGCTCTTGATCACTTCTGCAGAGATCTCACTGAGCTTGCCCGTAAGAATGAGCTTGATCCAACGATCGGCCGTGAAGCAGAAATTGAACGGGCTATTGAGATCCTTTGTCGTCGGAAAAAGAACAACCCCGTCCTAATTGGCGAGCCCGGGGTGGGCAAGACGGCTATTGTCGAGGGCCTCTCTCAACTCATTGCAAATGGTGAAGTCACAGAGGCACTGAAGGATTACAGAGTGCTCGCACTTGACATGGCGGCGGTAATTGCCGGCACAAAGTACCGCGGCCAGTTCGAGGAACGTCTGAAGGCCGTGATGAGCGAGATCCAACAGGCTCAAACGGTAATCCTATTCATTGACGAGATGCATACACTTGTTGGTGCTGGAGCTGCGGAGGGAGCCATCGATGCATCCAATATGCTCAAGCCCGCGCTCGCGCGTGGCGAGCTACAGTGTATTGGGGCGTCGACGCTTAATGAGTATCGGAAATATATTGAGAAGGACGGAGCTCTGGAGAGGCGGTTCCAGCCGGTGATTGTGGATCCTCCGGTGGTCGAGGAGACGGTCGAGATACTACGGGGTCTGCGAGGTCATTACGAGGACCATCACCGGATCGTGCTTCCGGACGATACGCTCGAACATGCGGCTAAGCTTGCTGACCGCTATATCACTGATCGGTTCCTGCCCGATAAGGCGATCGACGTCATCGATGAAGCAGGTGCTCGTGCTCGAATCGCCAGCCAGGTTCCTCCCCCCGAGGTCGAGGGACTTAAGGACCAACTCGCTGAGATTGGACAACGGAAGGAAGCTGCGATCGGGGATCAGGATTTTGAGCGAGCCGCTGAACTTCGCGATGAAGAGCGAGAGTTCAGCAAGTTGATTCGGGCGAGACAAAAAGCATGGGAGGAGGAACGAAAACAACACCGACCCGAGATCTCACCGGATGATGTCGCGTTCATCGTTAGTCGGTGGACTGGAATTCCTGTAACGAGAATTGGCCAGACAGAATCAGATCGTCTGGTCCATATGGAAGATGACCTCCATAAGCGAATTGTGGGTCAGCAGGACGCGATTGAAGCTGTGAGTCGAGCAATTCGCAGGAGTCGTGCAGGCCTTAAGGATCCCCGGAGGCCGATCGGATCTTTCATCTTTTCTGGACCTACGGGTGTCGGAAAGACGGAGCTTGCGCGAGCGCTTGCGGAATTCCTCTTTGCAGATTCTGAAGCTCTGATTCGTGTCGACATGAGCGAATACATGGAAAAATTCTCTGTTTCCAGACTCATCGGGGCGCCTCCTGGATATGTCGGTTACGAGGACTCTGGTGTGCTCACCAAAGCGGTTCGTAGACGGCCTTACTCCGTCGTGCTGCTCGACGAAATCGAGAAGGCACATTCGGATGTGTTCAATATCCTGCTGCAAGTGCTAGACGAAGGCCACCTCACGGACAACTACGGTCGTGTAATAGACTTTAAGAACACTGTTCTCATAATGACATCGAATCTTGGGGCACGTGCTATCTCAAAAGGACGTGGGCTCGGCTTCCAGACAAGTGACCCAAAATCAAGCTACGAAGTAATGAAGGATAAGGTCCGGCGGGAGATTGAACGTGCTTTCAATCCAGAATTTCTGAATCGGGTTGACGACACAATTGTATTCCACCCACTCTCAAGAGAAGAGATAGCCGAGATCGTCAGCATACTCCTTGCCGATATACGAGGTCGGCTGGCTGAGGGGGGTATGACACTAACCCTGAATGAAGCGGCGATTCAATTTCTAGTCGAAGAAGGGTATGATGAGAAATTCGGAGCGCGGCCGCTGAAACGAGCGATTCAGCGTTTCTTAGAGGACGCGCTTTCGGAGAAGATTCTCATGGCCGAGTTTAGCGCTGGTGATGAGATTGAAGTAGATGTAGATCCCGCAGGGGGGAGACTCACGCTCCGCGCGGAGCCTGCAACTAAGACGTGATCCGACGAGCTTTCAGAGGTTTACTTGCCCTTGTGAAGGCCACCGCTGTAGCGGCGGCCTTGTTCACGGTTGTACTAACTGCTTTTCCTCTAACACTCTCTGGGTGGCAGGGACAGCAGGGCATCGTTTCGGTAGACACCGTGATAGTTGAAGGCAACTCTGAGCGCGTTCAAGCCCAAAGTGTTTCTGCCTTATTCGGTATTCAGGCGGGGTCGGAAATAACGTACAGGGACATTCAGCGCGGTATCAAAGCTTTGTACGCAAGTGGCCAGTTCAGCGATATCGTTATTCGTGCGAGAGGAACTTCACCGGTTGAGCTTGTCATTCAGGTTGAAGAACACCCACGGGTTCGTTCGGTTCAAATCAATGGCCTTGAGAGCCTTTCAGCCCGACAAGTTCGGGATACTACCAACCTTGAGGTTGGCCTCCCGGTCAATCGGCAGAGAATCCTGGACGCGAAGGCTTACATCCGCCAGGAACTGTCCGGCAAGGGGATCGCCTTTGCTCAGATTGAGGAACGGTTGGTGCCAGTTGATAATGGATCTAACGAAATCGATCTCATACTAGACGTTATCGAGGGCCAACGGGTTACCGTCTCCCGAGTAGATTTCATTGGGAATGAGGGCATCTCTGAGGACGATTTGTTTGGAGTGATGTCCACGAAATCCGAAGGATTCTGGTGGTTCAGCTCGGGTGATTTCGAAACGACGCAGCTTCAGATTGACCTCCAAGAGAAGCTACCACAGTTCTACGGTTCTCGTGGATATCTCGATTTTCGGGTGCTTTCGGATACCGTAATCGTTGATCCAAACACTGGAAAATCAATTGTGCGGATCGAGGTAGAGGAGGGTGAGCAGTATCTGCTAGGGTCGTTCCGTGTGAATGGCAACACACAATTCACGACCGAGGAACTTAAGGTTCATTTTAGGGAAGCGGGGGGTGGTATCCTCAGTAGCCTCGGATTTGGCGGCGAAGATTCGGGAGGAGCCGAGGGTCAGGTCTTCGATGCTGCCAACTTCAACGAAGCGGTCCTCATGGCGGAGGAGCAGTACCGCAACGAGGGCTATCTATACATACAGATCAATCCAGTGATCGATAGGAAATCAGGTACGAACGGGGAAGGCCCAACCGTTGATGCTGTTTGGGAGGTAATCGAAGGGACTCCAGCGTTGGTAAATCGCATCGCGATCATGGGAAACGAGTACACCTACGAATGGGTTATCAGAAACCAGATCTTCATTCTTCCAGGAGATGTCTACAGTCAGAGCCGCGTGCTCCGAAGCTATCAGAACATTTCCTCTCTCGGCTTCTTCGAGGCTCCGATGCCGTTCCCCGACATCCAGCCGAACGAGGACGGCGATGTTGATATCACCTTCAATGTGGTCGAGAAGCAAACCGGTTCGATTAACTTTGGTACATCCATGGGAGGAGGATATGGGCTCTCGGGTTTCATCGGTTATCAGCAGCCCAACCTATTTGGCCAGGCGAAGTCGGGTAGCCTCCGCTGGGACTTTGGACGTTTCCTTAACAGCTTCGAAGCAAGCTACACTGATCCTGCACTTTTCCAGTCGTTGATGTCGGGGTCACTATCACTATTTAACTCACGGGACCGCTTCTTCCAGTTTTCAACTGGGCGAAGAGCTCGTCTTGGTGCATCGACTCGGGTCGGGTTCCCATGGCCGAACTCTCGCGTGAGTCGCGTGTTCCTTGGGTACAGCATCTCCAAGACCAAGTACGAGCTATTCACTGACGTAGAAGACACCTCCCTCTTCGGTCGGCCCCCGGGCTTACAGAGCCAGCTGTCACTGACTGTCACACGCCAGACCCTTGATCATCCGCTCTTTCCGACGATCGGTTCCCGTCAAAATGTGGTTGTGGAATTTAATGGAGGCCTTTTGGGGGGTAATGGGGACTTCACGAAAATGCTTACTGAAGCAAACTGGTGGCTCCCAATAGGCCAGATCGCTGATGGTGAAGGCTCTAGCCAAGGACCTCGCTTTGCATTGGGACTTACGCTTCGTGCCGGGTCCGTCTTTGGAGATGCGGGTGCATTTCCTTTCGATCGTTTCTGGATGGGTGGCGTGCAGTTCGGTCAAAATCTTCGGGGATATGATGAGACATCGATTACACCGGAAGGGTTTTTCCCGGAAGGTCGGACTGCCGGAATTACAGAGATTGAGCGCTTAGGTGATGCTTTCTTCAGTCTGACTGCAGAGTATGCTCTACGGATGAGTGACCAATTTGGAGTCTCGCTGTTTTATGATGCCGGAAACGTCTGGCGGGAGCCGAGCGATATTGATCCGACGCGTCTCTTCCGAGGTGCGGGCGTATCGGTAACGGTAATTACCCCATTCGGGCCGATCGGGCTAGACTACGCATACGGTTTCGACAAAACGGAGCCCGGGTGGCAGCTCCACTTCCGCATGGGGCAAGG
>DCAD01000016.1:17192-23724 GCA_002311875.1 Gemmatimonadales bacterium UBA1142
GCTGGTTTGTGTACCAGTGATCGGGTCTTTGGAGGCGCAAACACTCAAGATAGGGTATATCCAGTCCCAAGAGATTTTGGCCGCACATCCAGGGACAGCAGAGGCGCAAGCGCAGCTTGAACAAGAAGGCCAGGCAGCAGAGGAAGAGATGCAGCGCCTTCAGACTGAGCTACAGAACATGCAGCAGCAGCTGCTGCAGCAATCTCTGACCCTGTCTCCCGAAGCCAAGGCCAATCGTGAAGCGCAGCTTCAACAGAGATTGGCGGAGGCCGATCAGCGTGCGCAACAAATGCAAGCGGAGTTGCAGCAGCGGCAAGCAGAGCTTGTGCAACCAATCATGGAAGAGATAACTGCTGTGATTGAGACAATCCGTGAGGAGGGCGATTACTCCCTCATTCTGGATGTAGCTGCTGGCTCGATCATATCAGCGGACCCGGCTCTAGACCTCACGCAGGAGGTCATCGCACGGCTGGAGGCTAACGCAGGTGCGAACCCAGGGGCTAATTAGAGGGTAGTCAAAACAAGCCGGTAGGCGTACCGACGAGGGCTCGCAGCGCAGTCACTGGCGCTGTGGGCCCTTCGTGATTTTGAGCATAGTTCAACGATTTTGGTTTATCTAACCACCGAGTAGACATGAGTTATGAGTAAGAATAGAAGACGAAGTTCTGGGTCCCCCAGACTGACGACGCGACAAGTTGCGGAACTCGTGGGTGGTAGGCTGGAGGGCAAGGGGGGTGTAATCGTATCCGGAATCGGAACCGTCCATGAGGCGGATGCAGACCAGATGGCGTTTCTCGCGATGAAACGTTACGCACGATATGCCCCGGACTCCCGAGCTGGATCATTTTTAGTGACTCCGGAGTTGGAAGGGTATGTAGCAACGAACGTACCCCGCGTGATTGTCGAAGACCCCTATCGGGTGTTGAGGGTATTGCTTGGACACTTCCACCCCCCTCGACCACACTGCGCCGAAGTTCACTCTACTGCAGTTATTGGTCAGGGTGTTCAATTTGGTGACGGAGTATCAGTCGGTCCGTACACCGTTATAGAGCATGGTGCACAGATTGGTGACGGGAGTAGGATCGGAGCTCATTGCGTGATCGGTCGGCATTCCTCGTTGGGCAAAGAATGTCTTCTGTACCCCCATGTGGTCACTTACGAGAACACGGTGATCGGAGATCGCGTCATCGTGCATTCCGGAGTTCGCCTTGGCTCTGATGGTTTCGGCTTCACCTCGGTTGATGACGTTCACTTAAAAATTCCTCAGGTCGGGCGCTGTGTCATTGAAGACGATGTTGAAATTGGTGCTAATACGACAATCGACCGAGGCTCTCTAGGTGATACGGTCGTTGGGCGTGGCAGCAAGACAGACAACCTCGTGCACCTAGCACATAATGTGAAAGTGGGCGCGGGTTCTCTCTTTGCTGCCCTAGTCGGTGTCGCGGGCTCAACCCGGATCGGGAAGGGTGTGTGGATGGGGGGGCAAGTAGGTGTCAGTGATCACCTGGATATCGGAGATGGTGTACGGCTCGCGATAGCCACCAAGGTCATGCGTGATGTGCCCAGCGGACAAACCGTTTCGGGACATCCTGCACGTGAACATAGGGAGCAGCTCAGGAAGCAGGCTAACCTCAGCCGACTTCCATCCCTAGTAGAACGAGTTACAAGGCTCGAGGAGGTGTTCGCCGATCTCTTGGAAGGCGAAGTTGAGATGGAGCCTTAGTTGCAGAACAATCTCTTGCTTAACTTTACGTCGTCATGACTGAATCGAGCCAACGAACTATCGGCAAAGAGGTGACTTTGGCCGGAACAGGCGTTCACTCCGGTGAATCCGCCACGATTACACTTCGCCCGGGGAACGTAGGTACAGGAATTCGCTTCCGTCGGCTCGACTTAGAGGACCGGCCGGAGATTCCGGCGACACTAAGCCATGTCGTGGGAACAGAGTTAGGTACGTCTCTCGCCAGTGGGGATGCCCAGGTAAATACCGTTGAGCATGTAATGGCTGCTTTAGCTGTAGCTCAAATTGACAATGTGCTCATTGATCTTGATGGCCTGGAGGTTCCGATTCGGGATGGATCGTTCCAAGACTATGTACACGCTTTAAGAGATGCCGGGGTTGAATCGCAAGGCGTAAAACCCAGGGTTGTTCGTGTGAAAGGTGAGGTCACAACCACAGGTAGAGATGGCCAGTCGTACGTGGCAACCACGAGCCCGGGACTCACGGTCGTGGCATCAATAGACTTCGATCATGCAGCCATCGGACGCCAGTCGGGAGCGTTCACTATCGACCTCGAAAGCTTTGAGGCTGAGCTTGCTTCGGCACGCACCTTTGGTTTCAAGAAAGATGAGGAAGAGTTACACGCTCGAGGCTTGGCCTTGGGGGCGTCACTCGACAACACAGTGGTTCTGGGCCAGGATGGTGTGATGGGTGGAGAGCTCCGCTTCCCAAACGAGTTCCTGCGTCACAAGGTTGGGGATCTCATTGGGGATCTGGCACTCCTGGGTTCACGGATAGAAGCACACATTGTGGCAGAACGTCCAAGTCACGCCGGCAACATTCGGTTTGCGAGGGCGCTTCAAGCTCATGCAAGGGACACCAACAGGGAGGCTATCGTCGACGCAGCCAAGATCATGCAGTACCTGCCACACAGATATCCGATGCTCCTCGTAGACAGGATTACGGAATACGAGGCGGGCAAACGCATCGTTGGAATCAAGAACGTCACGATCAACGAGCCGTTCTTTCAGGGCCACTATCCCGGACATCCAGTCATGCCAGGTGTTCTTATCATCGAGGCTATGGCACAGGTAGGTGGGCTACTGCTCATGGAAGAGGTCGAGAAACATGAGGACAAGGTGATCTACTTTATGTCGCTTGATCGGGTGAAATGGAGGAAGCCAGTGACTCCAGGCGATACGATCGTTTTTGAGCTCGAGCTTCTACAGTTCCGGAGACAGGTCTGTAAACTGAAGGGTCAAGGGTTCGTCGAAGGCACACTCGTCGCTGAAGCGGAAATGATGGCTACGATTGTCGATAGATGAGCGGACCGAGTATTGGGGCGAGAGGAGAGACCTGCATCCATCCAACGGCGATGGTCGATTCACAGGCGGAGCTTGGTGACGGCGTTGTGGTCGGCCCATGGGCACTCATCGGTCCCAGGGTGCAAGTGGGGGGCGGGACTAATGTCGGTCCCAGGGTTCTAATTGAGCGCGATACCCTAGTTGGGGAAGATTGCCTCATCGCGAATGGAGCAGTTCTTGGTACGGATCCTCAAGACCTAAAGTACAAAGGTGAGGAATCATCTCTTGAGGTTGGTGACCGTACTGTTATTCGAGAGTTCGCGACGCTCAACCGGGGTACTCAGGCTTCAGGTAGAACAGTGATTGGTAGTGACTGCCTGATCATGGCGTATACTCATATCGCACATGACTGCGAGTTGGGGAACCACGTGATCTTAGCGAATGCCGTAAACATGGCTGGCCACGTTCTGATCCAGGATTGGGCTATCGTGGGAGGGATGACACCGATTCACCAATTTGTGCGAATTGGAGCTCATGCGTTTGTCGGAGGTGGATCTAGAATCACCAAAGATATTCCACCTTACTGCCGCGCAGCCGGGAGCCCTCCCAAGCTTTATGGCTTGAACTCGGTGGGGCTTGAAAGACGAGGCTTTTCATCGGACGTGAGACGAGCTCTCAAACAAGCGTATCGGGCAATTTTTCAGTCATCAGATGAAACGATCTCCGAAGCAGTTGAGAAAGCGGGATTAGAGCTCAAGCAAGTACCGGAGGTCCGCCACTTGATCAAGTTTATCCGGGATAGTGAACGTGGAGTCACGACGTAGCAATGTCTCTGATCCGCACGCGCCGCAGGCGTAAGAAGAACTGGATCGACACCCGAAAGGGGATGCATCCCGGACAACTAATCACGCTTTTGATACTTACTGCGGCGGTCATCTGGTATCTCGGCTGGCAGTTCTAGCGAACTACGGCCGATCATGGCCCCAACCAGCTTGCGGAAGGCGGTATCAGCTTGACCGAAGTACTTCTGATTGCAGGGGAGCCATCGGGTGATCGACACGCTGCAGATGTCGTGAAAGCTCTCAAGTGTAAAATCCCGGATGCTCGTTTCGTGGGCTTGGGTGGGCCTCGGATGGAGGCCGCTGGAGTTCGGACCCTCGTCGGGCTGGAACAACTTGCAATTATGGGATTCGCAGAGGTTGTCGTGAAGCTCGAGTTCTTTCGGGAACTCGAGCGCCGCATTCATGAATTGCTCCTGAATGCAGACTTAGTCTTACTGGTAGATTTTCCGGGTTTCAATATGCGGATTGCCAGAATGGCATCCGCATTCGGGCGACCTGTGCTGTATTATATCCCACCAAAAGTCTGGGCATCTCGAGCGGGCCGAGCGGAAAGATTGGCTAAGATCACTGATCACGTAGCAGTGATTTTTCCATTCGAGGTCGATGTCCTGGCTGATGCTGGTGCCGAGGTGACTTTCGTCGGAAATCCCCTGCTGGATCGCCCTGATAATGTTTCGGGTAGAATTGACTTCCACACACGCTTCGGCCTAGATCCTGATCGTCCGATTCTTGCAATTCTCCCAGGTTCCCGGGAACAGGAAATCAAGCAACATCTCCGGCTGTTTGTGGATGTGGCTGAGCTAGTGACCGCACAGTCCCCTAATGTGCAACCAGTTGTCTCAAGAACGGAATGGTTGCCGAGCACGCTATTCGAAGGCTTGCCTGTCCCCGTGGTTGAAGACACCAGGGGACTCCTTCGGCACGCTAGAGCAGGGCTCGTGAAATCGGGTACCTCCACGCTCGAAGCAGCACTGGAAGGGACCCCTTTTGTGGTGGCTTATAGAACATCCGCGCTCTCTTGGGCGATTGCGAAACGAATGCTTAGGGTGAAGTACGTCTCACTCGTGAATCTCATGGCAAGAGACGCAGTCGTCCCGGAACTGATACAGGAGAATGCACGACCTGAGATTATTGCTCAGCACCTCATCCCCCTCCTTGATCAAACGAGTCCCGAGTACAGGGGACAGATTGATGAGCTGGCGAGGATCGTGCCGCTTCTTGGGTTGCCCGGAGCAGCGGACCGTGTAGCTAATCTAGCTGTCTCGCTCCTAGGGTCGAAGAAATGAGCAATCTGAAATTCGAGCTTGCGGGCTTGCTCGGTGCAGGCCTCGTTCGCTCTTTATTCACGATGACCCACCTGGAGCGGATTGGAGCCGAGAACTATCAGCAATTTCGGAGTTCCGGGACTCCGATCTTGTTTGTTTTCTGGCACGGGGGACTCTTGCCTCTCATACACTGTCATCAGCGGGAAGACATTGTTGTGCTTACTAGTGAGCACAGGGATGGTGAGTACGTAACGCGGGTGATTCGCTACCACGGATTCCGGGCGGTTCGAGGATCGCTCACCCGTGGAGGCACGAAGGGTATCAGGGGGTTGGTCCGGGCTGCTCAGTCCGGGTGTGACCTCGCACTGACTCCTGATGGGCCGACGGGTCCCGTGTGTGTCTTTAAGCCGGGTTCACTCACGGTTGCCCGGATGGTAGGCTTACCCGTAGTGCCGATTTCAGTGGCTGCTTCATCGGGGTGGTATTTGAGGAGTTGGGACAGATTTCTCATACCAAAACCCGCTTCGACTGTGCGACTGCAATATCACTCTCCTCGATTCGTAGGGAGGAACGCTACCCGAGCAGAGTTGGAACTCATCGCAGCTGACATTGGGGAAGAATTAAATGCCCACACAGGACGGTTAATAAGTGAAGGTTCGGATTTCTCATCCCAGACTGTAGTACAACTCGGACACGAGCCGGTGAAACGACCATGATCTTGCACGACGCGAGACTCATACATCGTTGGCGGGTAGGGGAAGGTGGTATAGTGAGGAGAGCCCTAACAATGTTAGGCCATCCTGTTTCGGCTACCTACGGCGCTGTGATGGCAATCCGGAACTCCCACTATGACCGTGTCGGCGGCCAAAAAGTTCATGGGGTCAAGGTCGTCTCGGTTGGTAACCTTGTGATAGGGGGAACTGGGAAAACCCCGATCTCAGCTTGGGTTGCTCGTGCTCTGGAAGCCAGAAATCTAAAGCCAGCAATTGTGAGTCGGGGCTACGGAAAAGACGAACTCATCCTACACAGTCGATGGAATCCGGATACACCTGTGGTAGCGGGCTCGGACCGTTTAGAAGCCACCAGACTTGCCGGCGCGGGTGGTGCTGACGTGGTGGTGTTGGACGATGGATTCCAGCACCGGAGGATCGATCGTGACTTCGACATCGTATTACTATCCGCTGAGGATGCTTTTCCTGGTTACTTACTTCCCACGGGACCCTATCGAGAGTCGATCCAGTCACTACAGCGAGCTCACGCGGTTGTCGTTACCCGTCGAACAGCAACTCGGCGAGTCGCTGAAGAGGTCGTGGCTCGGGCTAAGGCGATCGCACCGAATGTCGTAACTGCGATCGTCCATCTCGCTCCGGTCTCGTGGAACGACCTTAGAGGGTGTCCCGT
>DCAD01000016.1:23825-27541 GCA_002311875.1 Gemmatimonadales bacterium UBA1142
GCGAGAATATCGCTAGGATGATCAAAGGAACCGTCGAGTTAATGTCCTTCCCGGACCACCACGAGTACCAGTTGGACGATATAGAAAGAATGCGCCGACTAGCTCACGGGCGAATGGTGGTTGTGACCGAGAAAGATGCGGTTAAGCTGGCTCAGTATGCTGAAATGCTTGGAGATATAAGGATGCTGGTACAGGAAGTACGATGGGAGTTTGGTAGAAAAGAGATGGAGGGTGAGTTAGACAAGGTGGCGGAGGCCACCCGGTGAAAGTCCAAATTCTGGCAGTGGGGAAGGTGAAGGGTCCGTTAGCACCGAGTGTGGCCGAGTACGAGAAGCGTGCAGCGCATTACTGGAAACTAGGTGTTGAAGAGGTTTCTTCCGGTGCTCGGAGTACTACAGGGGATCCCGATTTAGTCCTTAAGACAGAGGCGAAAAGGCTTCTGGCTCGAGTCCCGGAGGAGCTGGAGATCGTAGCACTGACTCGGTTAGGTTTGGGTATGGATTCCAGAGAATTCGCACGGTATTTGGAGGAGAGAGCTTTGAGGTCCTTGGCGGGCGTGGCCTTTATAATTGGTGGTGCCTATGGGCTGGGGGAGGCAGTTCTTGCTCGATCCCAACGAAGACTGTCCTTGTCGCCTATGACCTTGCCACACCAGGTTGCTCGGCTCGTCTTAACTGAGCAGCTCTATCGTGCAGGGGCGATTCTGCGCGGCGAGCCATATCACAAGGGATAGGACAGTCTACAGCCCATGCCCATGTCATCTTTCTCATCACTTAACTAACGAATAACCGTAAACTAATGGAATTCATTGTCGGGTATCCGGAGGGGCTACCCCTTGTAACTGACTACTTGGCCGGGAAGGGACGGGCTGATGATTTTTTCCGGGGAAGCTTCTCCTCATTGGAAAACTTCCGTTCGAAAGCAATGGAGGTGGACGGGCGTTTCGGACACGCAGAACGTGAGCGGGCTGTCGAAGCGATCTTGGTGCCTCCGGGAGCAGACGCAACCCGTTTAGAGGCTTTCGTGGAGCGGGGTGGATATGTTGTAACCACAGGGCAGCAGCCGGGTCTATTAGGGGGGCCGCTTTATAACATCTATAAAGCTTTGACGGCGGCTCGACTTGCTGATGTACTGGAGCAGAGGCTCGGCAAGCCGGTCATCCCATTATTTTGGGTCTTATCCGAGGATCACGACTGGGCCGAGGCCAATCATACCGAGATTATTGGTGTCGATAATGAGATCCACCGAATCGAGCTTGAAAAGATGGATTCCGAGGTTCACCCGCCAATTCACAGGATTCAAATTGGCTCAGCAGGACGGGATCGCATCGAAGAATTCGTACAAACCCTTCCTGATACTGACTTTAGCTCATGTTATATTGAGTTGATTCGAGGATCTTTTAGGCCTGAGAGTACTCTCGCAGATGGCTTTCATGCCCTCCTCCAGGAGCTGTTGGGTCGTTTTGGTGTCTTCTTCACAGACGCTGCACACCCGGCGGTGAAGCGACATTCGAGCCAGATGCTGTTGGAGGAATTGGAGCGAGCCGAGGAGTTGGAAGCAGTCCTAGCGACAACGGGCGAGGCGCTTTCGGCTGCGGGGTACGCGCTGCAGGTGCCACTACTAAAGGGTGGCGTGAACATGTTCATGGAGGGGCCTGCGGGGCGGGAACGGCTGTATCGGGAGGGTGACGGGTTTAGACTCCGAACATCAGGTGTACACGTAACACTTGAAGACGTGAAGGAACGCCAAGCCGAAAACCCTCTTGTTCTCAGTCCTAATGTGCTCTTGCGCCCCGTAGTGGAGAGCAGCGTTTTCCCTACACTGTCCTATGTCGGGGGACCTGGAGAGATAGCGTACTTCGCTCAACTCGGAGAATATTTCCGTGCCCATGGACTTGAGATGCCGGTGGTGCACCCTCGGCTTGGTGTCACCCTAGTGGAGAAGAAGATACGTAAGATACTGGACAAGTTTGCGCTCCCCCTGCGGGTACTTGAGCGGCCTTTTCACGAGGTCGCGGGTGAGATCGCCCGCGCGGGTGTGCCGGCGGAGGTAGAGCAGGCCATTGAAGGTCTGAAGGGATCGGTCATCAAGGGTACAGGGGAGCTAGAACAAACGGTTAATTCAATCGACCCGACACTGAAGGGTGGTGTAGCTCAGGTGCGTAGTCAGGCTTTTTCGGCATTAGAGAATCTGGAGCGCAAGATTGTCCAGGCTATCAAGCGGGAAAATGAGATCGGGTTGGCCCAGCTAGAAAAAGCACAGTTGCATCTTTATCCTAGTGGCAAGCCCGCGGAGCGGGTTCAGAATCCATTCTATTTCCTCACCAGATACGGTGGCGCGTTTCTTGATGACTTGTACGAGAACTTTGAGTTGAACCTCTGAGGGTTCGTACATCTATGTTTTATTATGTCGCTTGTATTTCGCTGGCCAACCTCAAATGATGTTCACGCAGCTGATCCGGATCCAGAGGATAGTCTATCTGGAACGTGAGGTAGAGCGTTTGAATAGGGAGATCAGTCGACTCAATCAGGAGAGTCGCTCCCTCTACCAGCTCCTGTAGAGTGCTGACACCGCCTAAGGTTGTAGGGCAGGGCAGCAGCCGGGGAATGGGTGCGGCTACCAGTGTTGGGGCGGGCATTTTCTTGAGCCGGTTAGTGGGCTTCATCCGGGATCGGGTTTTTGCTCACTACTTTGGCATCAGTGATTTGGCGGATGCATGGAGAGCAGCCCTGCGGCTCCCCAACGTCATTCAAAATCTGCTGGGCGAAGGCACGCTTTCGGCATCGCTCATACCGATTTATGCAGAGTATCTTGAAGCTGGCGAGGAAGAGAAGGCCGGACGTCTGGCAGGTGCCGCACTGGGCATCTTAGTGGTAGTCGGGGGCGGATTGGCACTATTGGGAATACTTGTGGCCCCTGTGCTTGTAGGAGTCTTGTTCTCTAGGTGGTCTCCAGACAAGCAAGCCATCACCACAACGCTGGTGAGGATTCTCTTCCCAATGACTGGCGTCCTTGTCATCTCCGCGTGGGCACTGACGATTCTGAATAGCCACCGCCGTTTCTTCATCTCGTATGTTGCCCCAGTTCTTTGGAACGTTTCCATGATCGCCGCGATGGTGGGTAGCTACGTGTACCTTAACCTCGAAGAGCGAGACTTGGTGGTGGCCCTTGGGTGGGGTGCACTAGCAGGCGGCATACTCCAGCTCGCACTTCAGGTACCGTTCGTTTTTAAATACCAGAGTGGTCTGCGGATCTCTGTGGGGCGGCACGTTGAAGGCGTTAAAGAGGCGATCCAGAATTTCATCCCCGTTGTTGCCGCCCGTGGGGTCGTCAATCTAAGTGGCTGGCTCGATCTATTCTTAGCTGCTCTGCTAGTTGACGGGGCTGTCGCTGTCCTGGGCTACGCTCAGACGTTCTATATGCTCCCGATCTCGCTCTTCGGGATGAGCATCGCGGCCTCTGAGCTACCAGAGCTGTCCCGTATGCGAGAGGAAGAACACCAAGTGTTAGCATCTCGAGTCTCAACCGCATTGAGACGGGTGTCCTTCTTCCTGATACCGTCAGCTGCCCTGTATCTAGTGTTAGGAGATGTTGTCGTGGCTGCAGTATTCCAGACGGGTGCGTTCGGTTCGGTTGAGACTCTCGTTACATGGAGTGTGCTTGGCGCATACGCTATCGGCTTACCTGCTTCGGCGAGTTCTCGTGTGTTATCATCA
>DCAD01000016.1:27649-35857 GCA_002311875.1 Gemmatimonadales bacterium UBA1142
TTCTTCTCATGATTCCTCTCGACCGCTTAGGGTTCACGCAACTTCGTCTTGGAGCGGCTGGGCTCGCCCTTGGAGCTTCTGCAGGAGCGTGGCTGGAGTACGTTCTCCTTCGCCGATTACTCAGTGTCATGATTGGAGCCCACGGACCAGGATTTACTATGATTCTGCGTGTAATGTTGGCCGCCACACTCGCTGTAGGTTCGGGAGTCCTTCTTCAGTGGATCCTTCCCGTGGCACATCCAATTGTGCTGGCCGTAGAAACCCTCCTTCCGGCCGGCCTGGTTTATCTAGCTGCAGCAGCCCTCTTGGGTGAAGACATCTCAGTTCGTGCCCGTCGATAACGAAATTCTCCGCGCTCTTTCCACGAAACCTGGAGCCTACCTCTTCAGGGATATCCAGGGGAGTGTCCTCTATGTGGGAAAGGCAAAAAATCTACGTAGCCGGGTGCGAAGTTACTTCCGATCCCAGGAAGACTTGAGTCCCAAGAACCAACAATTGGTCCGCTTGATTGATTCCGTTGAGAATATCGTCGTGGGAAGTGAGACGGAGGCTCTGATACTCGAGGCGAATCTCATTAAGGAACATCGGCCCCGCTTCAATATTCTTCTTCGAGACGACAAGAAGTACCCTTATATCAAGGTGACTGTAGGGGAGCCATTTCCTCGGGTTTACGTGACTCGGAGAATCGTAAACGATGGGTCGCGCTATTTCGGACCCTACACATCTGTTAACCAGATGAGACAGGCACTCGAAGTCGTAAACCGACTTCACACAGTCCGCTCGTGCCGGTATAAACTTCCTAGAGACGGTCCCGATCGCCCCTGTTTAGACTACCACATTCACCGCTGTAAGGCGCCCTGTGTTGGCTTGCAGAGTGAGGCAGAATACCGAGGCATGATCGATGAGATTCTGCGCATTCTGGAGGGAGATACGGAAGCGATCAGGTCCCACATCGAGGTCCGAATGATGGAAGCATCAGGGTCCCTTGATTTCGAACTTGCCGCGAAGATGAGAGATGTCCTTTCAGGCCTTGACGCTCTCGTCCGGGAACAGCGTGTTCACCTCACCCAGGGCGGTGACATCGATATCGTGGGTTTGGCCCGGGACGACGAACTTGGGGTGGGAGTCGTGCTAAAGGTGCGTTCTGGACTGCTTTTGGGCCGGGTTACGCAAAGGTTCGGTAAAGTCCGAGAGGAAACAAGCGAAGATCTTCTGAGTTCGTTGGTCTCCAGAAACTATCTCGGGGTTGGAGATGAGGGGATGGTTGATCTTCCTAGGACTGTCCTATTGCCAAGCCATTTTCCTGATCAAGGCCTTTTAGAGCGAGTTCTGACGGAGGTGGCTGGACACAGGGTGCGTGTAACAGTCCCCCAGCGCGGTGAGAAGCTTCGGCTCATCGAGCTAGCAGAGGTCAACGCACGCCAGGCCATGGAAGACCGGATCGTAGCACTCGCATATAGTGCTGACCGGGCAGAAGATGCGCTTTTCAGCCTGCAGAATGAACTTGGCCTGAAAGTTGTTCCTCGGCTCATGGTCTGCTTTGATGTCTCACATATGCAAGGCAAGGAAACGGTGGCGAGCGCCGTCGTTTTCCGGAATGGCGAACCGAATCGCGCTGGTTATCGCCACATGCGCATCAAGGGTGACTGGGGGAACGACGACTTCCAATCGATGCAGGAAGCGGTCTACCGATATTTCCGTCGGAGACTCGATGAGGGTGCTCCACTCCCCGACCTAGCGGTTATCGATGGAGGGAAGGGGCAACTAAGTGCGGCGCAGAACGCATTCGATCATCTCGCTCTACGTGATGTAGCGGTCGTTGCGCTAGCAAAGAAGGAAGAGGAGGTGTTCACCCCAGGTAAAAAGACTCCCTTACGACTCGACCGGAGAAACCGGGCTCTACATATTCTTCAGCGGATTCGTGACGAGGCGCATCGGTTCGCTGTTCGGTACAACCGCAAGCTCAGGACTAAACGGACCCTTCGAAGCCAGCTTGGTGACATCCCAGGCATAGGTCCACATCGCCAGACAGTGCTTCTACGCCGATTTGGTTCAGTTAAGGGGGTGAAGGGTGCTACGAAGGAAGAGATCGCTAGGGTTCCAGGGTTTTCAAAAGCTCTCGCGAGCCGCGTTTTGACGTACCTTGGCAATTAATCCTGTGAGTGTACGAACGCGCTTCGCTCCGAGCCCGACTGGTCTCCTACACTTGGGGAACGTCCGAGCAGCAGCTTTTAATTGGTTGTTCACAAGGAGCCTGGGTGGTGTCTTCATCTTGCGCATTGAGGACACGGACGTGGAGCGGAACGTCGAGGGGGGGGAGAAGGCGATCCTCGAAGATCTCCACTGGCTTGGCCTCGACTGGGACGAAGGGCCGGGTGTCAGTGGGTCTCATGGACCCTACCGACAAAGTGAGCGTTCGGCCCTCTATGCCTCGGAGGTGACCCGACTCGTGGATTCTGGAGGTGCGTATCCTTGCTTCTGCCCTGAAGGTGCAGCGGATCGAGAGGGTGTGAGTGCTGAGGAAGTAACACACCAGTACTCAGGATTCTGCCGTGGCCTAGATTCAGCTGAGCGAAATGCTCGCTTGGTAGCAGGAGAGCCACACGCCATCCGATTTTCCGTTCCCCGGGACCAATCCGAAGTTGCTATACAAGATGAAGTATTCGGATCTATATCGTTTCCTACAAATGACATAGATGATTTCATAATTTGCAGAACTGACGGCCGTGTGACCTACAACTTCGGTGTTGTTGTGGACGACATTGGTATGGGAATCACCCACGTTATCCGTGGTGTAGGGCACCTTTCGAACACCCCGAAGCAGGTTCTCCTGTTCGATGCAATGGGAGCCGATCGTCCGGTGTTCGCGCACTTGCCGACCGTTTTGGGTCCAGACGGACGAAAACTAGCAAAGCGGGAGGGAGCAACGTCTGTGCAGGAAATGAAAGCACAAGGCTACCCACCCGGTGCTGTCTTGAACTATGTGTCACTACTCGGTTGGTCACACCCCGAAGAGAAGGAAATTCTCTCCAATGAAGAACTCGTGGCTTCTATGTCACTCGACCGAGTTGGGCGGAGTGACTGTCAGTTGGATCCGGACAAGTTTCGTTGGGTTTCAGCCCAACATCTCGCTCAAGAAAGCCTGGAGGGATTAGTAGATCATGTCGCTCCCTTCATTGATCGGGATCGGTTCCGATCTGTAGGTGAAAACCTGTCTGCAGTCATAGATACACTCAGAACCCGGCTTTCTACATACACAGACATCAATGACCACCTAGGGCTTCTCTTCCCAGAAGATGAAGTCCATGCCGGGGCACTTAGGAAAAAAGTTGGGGCGGATCCTGAGGTTACTACGACACTCACTGCTGTGCGGGACCGACTGCAAGCCTTGGAGCGATGGGAGGAGGAAACTTTAGGAGCTGCTATCAGGGAGGCTGGTATTTTGGCTGGTGTGAAGGGTGCGGACTTGTTCCACCCCTTGCGGCGTGTGCTCATCGGGAGCGAAAAAGGTCCCGATCTTGGAAAAATCCTTGCCAGCCTTGGAATGGAAGAAGGGATTCGACGGATAGATCAAGCACTAAGCTGATAAGCCCATTTTATTGTGTCCATTGGGGTGTATCCCGGATACTGGGTCTTGGCTGGATTTTTCTGGACGCCTAACTTGCCCCATCTGTGTAGAACTATGTGTTTGACCCAAAGGGAGGATTCTCGGATGAAGATCCGCTTCGGACTCGTCCTCATGATGGCTGTTGGTCTTGGCATGGGAGGCTGTGCCTCGGGCGGAGCCCCGGCCACCGGGTTCCCGGAAGCGAGGACCCGAGGCGGCCCCTCCGGCACTTTGCCGGGCGGCGAGGAAATCGGGCAGGGTTATAGTCCACGTAATACCGATAATACCCGTATGGCTCAGCAGTTCTTGGAGAACGGTGACCGAGAAGATGTGGCCGAGCTTGCTCGGCCGATATACGAGCAAGCCTTGGCTGTCTCGATGCTCGCGATCCGTGAAGACAGCGTGAATCCGCTGGCCTACCGACTTGCGGCGATGGCGAACCTCGCTGTCGAGGACTACCAGGCTGCCGGCCAGAACTTCGACCGTGCGGAAGAGCTGCGCCCACTTTATCAATTCGATTTCGAGTCGATCCGTGAGGAAGTCTGGATCGATCTTTACCAGTCCGCGACCCCGTCGGTTAATGCGGGTGACTATGAACAGGCAGCGGCGATTTACGAGAATGCAAACGCGATTTACAGGGGACGCCCTGAGGCCATGATCATGCTGAGCCAAATTCAAGCTCAACTCGGTCAGTACGACGAATCAGTTGAGAATATCGACGGAGCCCTAGCTATTCTTGACTCCGACGCAGTCCTTGAGACAGATGAGGAGACTGTTACCAGTTGGAGAGAGCAAGCAGAGCCATTACCGGTCCTGAGAGCTCAGGCTCTGGCTGCGGGGGGGCGTTTTGAGGAGGCTATAGCAGACTACCGTGCACTTCTGTTGCTTGACCCGTCCAACACACAGTCGATGCGTGACCTAGCTACGATGCTTATTGAGACCGGCGAGGTTGAGGAGGGATTCGAGGTCTATGACCAGCTCCTACAGGAGCCAACGACGCTTACTGGAGAAGATCTTTACGCAATCGGGGTGGGCTTCTATCAGGGCAACGCCTACGATCGTGCAGCCAACGCCTTCATGCTGGCTGGCGATAAGAACCGCTATGACCGTGATAGCATAGAACTCTGGGCCCGCTCGCTTCAGTTGGATTCAGCATACGCTGAGGTACCGGAGGCAGCTGATCGTTGGATAGAACTCGATCCGAGCAGTGTGACGGCTTACCTCGTACTTGCTCAGGCAGTCAACTCCCTGGAAGACACCGAGCGCACTGGTGAAGTAGTCCGTGCCATGGAGGCACTCGAGGTGGACGTCTCTAACCTGAGCCTTACCAAGTACGGTGACGGAGGGGCTAGGATTACCGGCCAGGTCATGAACAGGTTACTCGACGCGGGCACGCAGGTGACCCTGACCTTCACTTTCTATTCAGAAGAAGCAAGCCCTGTCGGCACATTAGACCAAACGGTCGCGGTTGGTGAAGAAAACATGGCCGAGATCTTTGCAGGAGAATTCGATTCGCCGCAGATAATCGGAGGATACTCCTACGAACTGAGGGTCAATTAGACGCCCAAGTCTTACTAAAAGTTGCGGGCGGTCCATTCATGTGGGCCGCCCGTTTTTTTCGCCTTGTCTACGCCCTAGGGCTCACAATTCTTGCCCAGTGGTCACCACGCCTGGCTAAGAAGTGTTTAGTCACCCGAGTGTGGATTCATAGAGCGTTTCCAGGGTGGACCGCAGGTGCGACTCTCATGATCCGTGCTCTCCTCCTGAAATGTTATGGAACAGAGAGTCCTATGTATGTGCCAACTGATGGCTTCATCTCCGGATTCGGGATTGGAGTCTGACGAGCTAGTTAAGCGGATGGCTTTCGATAGAGCGTGATATGGATGGAGACGAACCGATGAAACGCAAATCGACCTTGAGGCGGATTGCGTTCATGCTTGCGCTCGTGATTGCTGGAGAGGCGATCTTCGGGCTCCCATTTCTCGTCGCGCGGGTCTTTCGCCCCACACTATTGGATGTGTTTGAGATCACTAACCTTCAGCTTGGCACTGCGTTGTCTCTGTACGGCGTTATCGCGATGCTGGCCTATCTTCCCGGTGGGCCACTAGCTGATCGTTTCTCCGCGCGAGCGATGATGACTACCGCGCTCTGTGTGACCACTGTTGGTGGTATCTACTATGCGACGGTGCCAGATATGGTCGGGCTCCGGATTCTATTCGCCTTCTGGGGACTGACGACTATTCTGCTGTTCTGGGCGGCCATGATTCGTGCCACCCGTAACTGGGGGGGCGACGAAGACCAAGGGAAAGCGTTCGGTATTCTGGATGGTGGGCGTGGGCTTTTTGCTGCGCTGCTCGCGACGGGTACCGTTGCAGTTTTTGGGGCATTGCTCCCTGAAGATGCAGCGTCAGCCACTCTTGAGGAGCGTACTGCAGCCTTGAAGCAGGTCATCTGGATCTTTACCGGAATGACTCTGGCTGCAGGTGTTGGGGTGTGGTTCTGTGTGACAAACGAGAATGATGGAGACCATGTTGAGGTTGGCTCAGCGTTCTCTTGGTCGCAGATGCTCGAAGTGCTGAGGAATCCAGCGGTATGGTTGCAGGGCCTGATCGTGATAACAGCGTATACTGGGTACAAGGGGATGGATGATCTCGGGCTGTTGGCACGGGACATCTACATGTTTGACGATGTCGAAGCAGCACAGGTGGGTGCACTCTCATTTTGGGTGAGACCGTTGGCTGCACTGGCTGCCGGCAGTATCGGTGACAAGGTGGGTGGCACACGCGCCATCGCGGCTTGCTTCGTCCTGATGATAGCCGGTCACCTAGTGGTAGCTCTAGGTTTCTTGGAGCCCACAGCAACTTGGATGCTGTTCACCACGGTGGTCACCATCAGTGCCGCGGTGTTCGGCCTAAGAGGCCTCTACTTCGCGATCTTTAGTGAAGCTGGGGTCCCGTTGGCTTTGACTGGCACCGCGGTAGGCCTAGTCAGCGCGGTTGGGTACACACCAGACATTTTCATGGGTCCACTCAACGGTTATCTGACTGACACTTACCCAGGTGCTTTGGGCCACCAGTATTTTTTTGGAGCGCTCGCCGCCTTCGCCGCTCTGGGGCTATGCTCTACGCTACTTTTCCAGCGTCTGTCTATTCCTGCTTCCAGTTAGCAGAATCTAAATGAAAGGTGATGTCCCACAGGAAAGAGACTTCTAGCGCTCACTAGAACGCATGATATCAGTAGCTCTCGAGAAGAGGACTAGGTAAGATGTGCGTAGTGAATTACACGACCTGCGGGAGTAGCTCAGTTGGTAGAGCATCAGCTTCCCAAGCTGAGGGTCGCCGGTTCGAGCCCGGTCTCCCGCTTAGCGTAAGTCAGCAAGTTCACGTCATCATCGCATTGCTGTGCTGCACCGCGTGCGCCGAGTTCGTGGTTGAGGCACCCCCAAACATCGTCCTCATCTATGTGGATGACCTTGGATGGAGAGACCTCAGTGTGCAGGGGAGCCGCTACTACGAAACACCTAATCTCGACCGTCTGGCAACCGAGGGCATGCGCTTCACTGATGCCTACTCCAATGCACCGAACTGCGCCCCCAGTCGTGCAGCCCTTCTGTCGGGGCAGTACGCTCCGAGGACGGGGATCTATACCGTCGATGCCGCCGCCCGAGGACCCACCGAATTGCGGAAGCTGGTGCCGGTTACGAATCAGACGGAACTCTCACTCGAAGTCGTTACGCTCGCTGAAATGCTGGCGGACGCCGGCTACGCCACCGGCCATGCCGGTAAGTGGCATCTCGGTGGCGAGGGGTTCCTGCCGCAGGATCAAGGCTTCACCTGGTCCGTCGCGGGAGATGAGCAGGGCAGTCCACCGGACTACTTCTATCCCTATGAGCGTGGGCAGCACTTCCTGCGGGACTTAGAACAAGGAAAAGAGGGTGAGTATCTTGCGGACCGGCTCGTTGAAGAGAGTATCCGCTTTATTGAGCGCCAAACGGACACACCATTCTTTCTCTACCTCTCACACTATAGCGTCCACACACCAATTCAGGGGAAACCTGAACTTGCTGCACGCTACGTCGACAAGGCCGCGGCAGACGGCCAAGACAACCCGACTTACGCAGCTATGGTGCAGAGTGTCGACGAGGGTGTAGGTCGGATCATCGATACCCTTGATCAGTTGGGGCTCGCTGAAAACACGGTCGTGATCTTCTACTCTGACAATGGCGGGTTCGGCCCAGCTACGTCGATGCTTCCACTGCGAGGCTCCAAGGGCATGCTGTACGAGGGTGGTATTCGTGTGCCTCTCATCGTGCGTTGGCCAGGATATGTGGAGCCTGGGTCAGTGACTAACGAGCCCGTTATTGGAACTGATTTCTATCCTACGCTGGCTGAGATTGCGGGTGCAAACCTAGAGAGCGATCACATCTTGGATGGCACGAGTTTCCTACCGGTGCTAAAAGGAACAGGTGAAATCCAAGCCCGAGATCTGGTTTGGCACTTCCCAGCCTATCTTGAGGCTGATCGTTCAGTTTCAGGTCCGTGGAGAACGACGCCTGCGAGCGCGATCCGACGGGGAGCATACAAGTTGATCTATTTCTTTGA
>DCAD01000016.1:36193-36368 GCA_002311875.1 Gemmatimonadales bacterium UBA1142
ACCGAACCGGACACTGCACTGCCTCACCCATCGTGCTGTGGCGCCCGCATATGAGACATCGGTCTCGATCGACCTCAGCGAACTTAGCCGAAATCCAAAGGCAACGTCCCTCGTCGGTGTGCGTTTGGGGGTGAAGGGCCCCTTTGCTGATTACCGCTCCGCCGCTGTTCACGGA
>DCAD01000005.1 GCA_002311875.1 Gemmatimonadales bacterium UBA1142
TCTACCAGTTGAGCTACGCCAGCATAACCTTGGAAAAACTACCCAGGGCAACAGCACGGTCAACGAGAAGAGGCTTATCCTACCACCTTCCAACGAGTCCCTGTAGGACCATCCTCCACTAGGATGCCTCTCTCTTCCAATTCCTCCCTGATCGCATCCGCTGCTGCGTATTCTCCATCCGCTCGAGCTCTGGCTCGCTCGCTGAGCTTCTGTTCCACCCACGCCGTAACCTCATCATCGACCACACGTGAAGCGTGTGCAACTTCCAGGACTCCGAGCACTCTATCCATCGATCGCAGAGCATTGAGGACCTCGTCCCGATCAGCTTCTACTAGAGTAGACCGTGACTCGAGTTCGGCATTCACACCGTTCACGAGAACAAAAATCGCGGCGAGAGCGTCAGCAGAATTAAAGTCGTTGTCCATCCCGCCCCTGAAGGAGTCGAGCGCCCTCTGCGCGAGGTCCGGGAGGGGTGATATTTCCGCCTCCTCATCCACCGGCATTTGCTCGAGGCGGTGCTCGAAGTCAAGTAAGCGCTGAACCGCCGAACTGGAGGCCTGTAAACCCTGACGTGTGAAGTTGAGCTCACCGCGGTAGTGGGACGAAATCAGAAGGTGCCTGATCGAGGCAGGATCGTAACCCTCGTCCAAGAGTTCTCTCAGCGTGACGAAGTTACCAAAGGACTTCGACATCTTCTGACCTTCAACAAAAAGGTGCTTCACATGAAGCCAGTTTCTGACGAAGGGTTGGCCTGTCGCCGCCTCGGACTGCGCGATCTCGTTCTCGTGATGCGGAAAAATCAAATCCTCCCCCCCGAGGTGCATATCAAGGGTGGATCCGAGTTCTGTCACGCTCATGACTGAGCACTCGAGGTGCCATCCAGGCCGACCGCGACCCCACGGAGAGTCCCACGCTGCACCAACTTTCTCGTCGTCGTCAGTTGCGGCCTTCCACAATGCGAAGTCCCTGGCATCTTCCTTATCATATTCGTCGTGTTCGACCCGGGCTCCAATCTTGAGCTTGGACGTGTCGATACCTTTCAGCTTCCCGTAGCCTGGGAAGCTTTCGATCGCGAAGTAGACAGCTCCGTCATCGGCCGGGTACGCGTGCTCAGATGCGACCAGGCGCTCCACGAAGTCAACCATACTGTCAATGTATTTTGTCGCACGTGGGTAGATATCAGCCGGCTGGATACCCAAAATAGTCGAGTCAGCGAGGAAGATCTCTGCAAACGGACGAGTGTGTTCCTCTGCAGACACACCCTCTCGTGAGGCTGCTTTGATAACCTTGTCGTCAACGTCTGTGAGGTTCATTACGAAGCGGACTTCGTACCCACACCATTCAAGATACCGGTGCACCAGGTCAAAAAAGAGAAAAGAGCGGAAGTTTCCGATGTGAGCATGGTCATAAATCGTCGGTCCACATGCGTACACCCGCGCCTTACCCTGCTCGAACGGTTTAAACGCGTCGATTGACCTCGTCGCTGTATTGTAAACCTTGAGGTTCATCCGACCCGCTCCAGGTGTTGCAGGTCGATCATCCGTCATCGGATTTGACCAGATCGACCTCAGCCAAGATGGAGTGGAGTGCCGCTTCCGGATCATTCGCTCCTGTGATCGCTCGACCAACAACTAGGTAATCTGCTCCTGCTGCTACTGCAGCAGATGGGGTAGCCACCCTCTGTTGGTCATCCCGGCCCACCCCTGCCGGGCGGATGCCAGGTGTCACGATCAGGAACTCAGGCTCAACCCTCGAGCGGATCAAGGCAGCTTCCAGTGGCGAAACTACTACCCCATGAATTTGGTGCCGGGCCGCCAGATCAGCTAAGCGTCCCACTTCCTCCGGCATTGATGGGATTTTGCGGCCCCAAGTCGCCTCCAGGTCTGTGGGAGCTATTGAAGTGAGGACCGTCACGCCGAGGAGCCGCATCTCGCCAGCGACTTCACGAGCAGCATCAAGCATCGGTCCACCACCAGCGGTATGCACCGTGAGAAGGTCGACGCCAAGTTGGGAGGCCGCACGAACCCCACCCGCAACAGTGTTGGGAATATCGTGCAGCTTGAGGTCGAGAAAGACACTCTTGCCCCGATCTCTCAATTCTTCAACGACAGATGGCCCTGCTCGCGTATAGAGCTCAAGACCAACTTTGTAGAATGTTCCCGCTTCTCCGAGATCATTGACCAAGTCGAGAGCTCGGTCGGCCGCGGGAAAGTCGAGAGCGACAATGATCTCGGCCATTCCTATCCTTCTTCCGCAGATTCGATGGGATCGAACGGCTCGGATCGAGAGGATGATCCGTTTCCTCCAGGTGACTTGGAAACCAGATCGTCCCACGCCCCAATCTGGTGTTTTCGGCCCCATCCCATCAGGCCCTCTATCGCTTGTTCGGCCGCACGTGGCCAGGCGAAGGAAGCCGTGCCCATTTGGACCAAAGAAGCGCCAGCATGAGCATATTCGACTGCGTCAGCCGCGGTCAGGATTCCACCAACTCCGAATAAGGGAAGATGGGTGTTCGCCCTTGCTTCCCGCACAGCACGTAGTCCTGAAGGCCGAAGCGCCGGTCCGCTGATCCCTCCGTCGCCCGCACCGAGTTCCGGGTCGCCTGTCGAAACATTCAGTAACACCCCCGGTAGCGTGTTTACTAACGTTAGCGCGTCGGCTCCCTGCTCGGTGGCAACCCGGACCGTCCTGGGTAAATCGGAGTCGTTCGGAGCCAGCTTTGCGACAAGAGGGCGCTGGGTACGCATACGACATCCGGAGATGATCTCAGCAACAGCCGAAGGATCAAGGGCAAAGGGTTTACCACCACGCCTGGCATCATTCGGGCACGAGAGGTTGATCTCAAAACCGAGAAAGCCATCTTCGGAGTCAAGACCTTCGACGAGCATGAAGAACTCGGTAACAGTGTGTCCGGCGACACTCACCAGGACTCGTGGTCGGCAAACATTGTCACGAATCCACGGAAGCTTTTCTCTTTTTGTCTTCTCGAGACCCGGGTTAGCCAATCCGATGGAGTTGAGCATTCCACCCCCGAATTCCGCCACCCTCGGCCTAGCATTTCCAAGCCGCGGCTCAAGTGTCACTGACTTGGTCACGAAGCCACCGAGTACCTCAAGGTCTAGCACCTCAGCCAACTCAAGGCCAAAGCCGCAAGTACCAGCCGCCAGGAAGAAGGGATTCTGGAAGCGAACCCCCAGCACCTCTGTTTCCAATCTCATCACCGACGCTATCCACCCGTCCCGGGTGGATAGCGATCAAAGAAATGCATAACCGCACGTGCCACAGCTCGAGCAGTCTCGTCTTGGAACTGATCCTGACCTAATAGTGGCCCCTCGTCCTCATTGGATAGGAATCCAACTTCAACTAGCACGGAGGGCATGAGTGCATTCGTGAGTACCGCCAACATGCCTTGCTTGACGCCGCGATCGGGCCCGGGATGAAAGAGCGACATTTCCTGTTGTACGATCTCCGCAAGCTCTGAAGACCAGCGTTGATGGTCGGAGTTACTAAGGTCTCGCAGAATGAAGGCAAGCTCAGGGTCAGAGTCCGGATCGATGCTTTGACCCTGAACCCTCAACGGGGCATTCTCGATTGCCTCGACACGTCGCTCGTGCTCGGTCCGAGCCTCGGATAGAAAGTATGTCTCAAACCCTCGGACTGAACGCCGGTCCGGTGCTGAGTTCGCGTGCACCGATATAAAAACCCCAGGGCTTTCTCCCTTCCACCGAGTGGCAAGTTCACCCCGCTCCCAAAGCGGCACAAAGATGTCCTCACGACGTGTAAGGTAAACGTCGACTTCCTCCTCGCGGCTGAGCAGGTCTTCCATAATTCCCGCAACCGCCAGTGTGACGTCCTTTTCCCTCAATCCCCGAGGTCCGAGTGCCCCGGGATCACCACCTCCATGCCCAGCATCGATGACCACGATACGCCTCTTTTCTTCCGGTGGAACCGCGACCAGATCAGGGCCAGATCGTTCGCTCGGCGCCGCATGGAGAGTTACGTCGGAATCGGGCGGCAACAGCGTGTCCGAACTCACCACTCCACCCCCGAGCTCCACCTGGACCTCTTCAGAGACCCCATCACCTCTCCAGTCCGAAGGATCAGCGGCTTGAAGTGTGAAGTCAGGGCCATTGAAAGCGTACAGGGCCGGCAATCTTCTGGGTAGAAAGTCAGTTAGAAGCTGGAGAGGGATGCGTGTCTCCCCCGCAGTGCGGTAGGGCAAATCCACGAACTGAAGAATCTGGTTATTCCATCGGAAAAACGGGGTTCCATTACCAAGCCTCACTTCGATCTCTTCAGGCCCTGAGAGCACGACCAAGTCACCGACCTCCGTCGTCGACCAACCCAACCTCTCGAACAGTGTGAGAGGGATGGCTGCGAAGCCGTATTCGACGTCCAAGCCCACGAGCTCCTCGCTTCCGTCAGCAGCCAATATCTTCAGTTCGTTCCTCACTTGAGACGAAACAGGAAAAGCTGCCCACATCAGCAACACTGCAGAGACAGTCAAGACGGTATGGCGTTCGGCAGTCATCGAGATTCCATCACCCGCTTCAACTCCATGCTCACATCCTTGTCCTGCTGCCGCCGCTTCAACTCTTCACGCTTGTCATGAAGTTTACGACCGCGTGCGAGTGCTAGGCTTACCTTAGCGTAGCCCCGCACGAAATAGATCTCGAGGGGAACCAAGGTGAGTCCTTTCTGTGCAACCTTCGAGATCAGCCGACGGATCTCGTGCTTCTTGAGCAACAACCTGCGGGGGCGAAGCGGATCTGCATTGAAACGGTTTGCTTGTTCATACGGGCTGATATGGAGGTTATGGAGCCAAATCTCACCGTTCTCTACACGACCGTGTGCATCATTGAAGGACACCTGCCCTGCCCGAATGGATTTCACCTCGGGACCCTTAAGTTCGATCCCGGCCTCAAGCGTCTCAAGAACCTTGAACTCGTGTCTCGCCTTACGGTTACGGGCTGCAACCCTTCGGCCGTGATCTCCAAGACCGCTACCAGGCACAGACATCAGAGGGGTTCAATCAGAGAAGGGACTTCGACGAACATCGCCGTGTCTCCCGGAATGAGGTCCTTCATGCTTCGAAGCTCATGACGTCGGCTCGACTTGCCCTACGCATGGTGTAAACCTGGGCTACTTCACCGCCCAAGACAAACACTATTGATCCATAATAGATCCAAAAGAAAAGAACCGCTCCAGTCGCCAGATTGCCCAGCATAGACCCGTAATGAGCAAAGTCGGTCGCGTACCAGGAGAAGGCCCATTTCATTGCCTCATGAAGCAGGGCCGAGAATGTCGCAGCGATGCACGCGGTCCTCCACGAGACACGGCGCGCAGGAAGATATCGGTATGCGCCTAGGAATAGTGCCCAGAGCGAGGCCAATGCTAGTGAGTGACCGAAGATTCGTTGTGCGAGCGACAGTGACTGGCCTTCCAGCCCAAGGATCCCAACTCCTACAGCTTCAAAAACGATCGTGACGCTAAGGTTCAGTGCGAGAAGAAATATGCCAACGATCACTGCTTGCACGTCGATGAGCTTACCCCATAGGGCGCGGCGGTACTGTCTGATACCGAAGATCTTGCGGAGAGCCACTCGCAAGGTGGCGACCAATCGTGTGCTCAACCACACGAACCATAAGACCCCGAAAAGCGTGAAGCCCGTACGCTGCTCGACGAGTTCCGAAACGGTAATCCTGAGCACTTCAGTGAAATCGATAGTTCCCGTTTGCGGAAGAATTTGAGCTATCAGGGAGAGTACGGCATCTGTCGGGTCGCCGAACCGCGCACTGAGGATGTAGCCACTGAGTCCAATTACCAGAACGATGAGCGGTACCAGCGAAACGAGCACATTGAACGCGATCGCTCCAGCCATAAAGAAGACATCGTCCTCAATAAATTTTTCCCGGAACTGACGGGAAAACCCAAGGATGTGGTACCACGGCCGATGATACCGAGGTCCGGAATGATCGGCTGCCCTTCCGTGGGCAGTTGAGGCCACACTCGGCTCGACTAGTCCACCACCTCTATGACGTCTTCAGCGTCGGTCCCCACGGTAACGACCTCACGGGCAGCATCAACACCTGCTCGGTACACTGCCTTCGTCGTCTCCAGCTTCTTCTCGAGTTCGTCCCGTGCCTCACGTGCTGCCTGCACACCAGCATCCACGGCACTCTTCACAGATTCAATGTGTTCCTTTGCACCGTCCCGTGCTTCACCCAGTCGATCTTCGAGCTGATCTTGGACGTCACGCAGGCTATCTTCAGCCGCTTCTCGAAGCCTGCGAGCGTGTCCCTTGAGATCCTCTTGGGTCTCCGCCCCGGATTTGGGCGCGAAGATGAGACCTAACCCTGCACCCACCAAAGCCCCCAGTATGAAGGCACCTAATCCACCCCCACTCTCGCGCTCAATTACGATGTAAGGAAGTTCTTTGTGATCACGCATATCAGCCTCCACACGGACAGCGGCCCGTCCATCCCCGGGCCGGAGCTTGATGCTAATCTAGCCGCCGCAGCGCAGCCTATCTACGGGTCCAACCTCGGTTTCCACCCTCCCCCCGGGGGGACTCGTCATAGGCCAGGTGGGGGCCGCCAACCTAGATGAACCATCGGAAATCGGAATCATCTATCTCCGGAGTCTCGCTCCCCTCACGACCCATCAAGTCATACGTAAGCAGCTTCCCCAACTCCACACCCGGCTGTCCGAGTGGATCCACACCGTATAGTTCCGCAGCGATCACTGTGGCGATCTCCAGCATCATCAAGAGCTGACCCATAGCATCCGCTCGGACAGCCGGGATGTGAATTGTTGCATTCGGGCACCCAGCCCGCCTAAGAGCCTCTGCTGTTGCACGCCATTCGGCGGCGAGGAGTTCCCCCATGGTGCTGCCCCCAAGATAGGAGAGTTCTTTGAGTCCTGGATGGCGATCCGGGATTACCATTGGGGATCCGTGGTCTTCCACCTTGATAAAGATGACGACCTTGTCTCGTGGGCCTTCCATAAAGAGCTGAAGGAGGGAGTGCTGATCCGTGGCGCCCAGAGCCGCCAGAGGCGTGGGTCCAGTCCCGTGGCCTTCTTCGTCCATCGAGCGATGCTTGCCCAAACTCTCGGCCCAAAGCTGCTGGAACCACAGAGAAGTAGAGCTAAGGCGATCCGCATAGGGCATTAGAACGTGGATCTTTTGCCCGTGTTCCATGTGCGCCTTATGCAGGAGGGATGCGAGGACCCCTGCAGGATTTTCTTTAAGCTCATACGTCCGGCAGCGCTCATCCATATGGGCTGCACCCCGGAGTAAAGCCTTTATGTCGACGCCACAAATAGCCGCTGGAAACAGCCCCGCAGGGGAAAGGACTGAGAAACGGCCGCCAACGTTAGCAGGAAGCGGCAAAGTCTGAACCCCTTCAGTTTCAGCAATATGTCGGAGGGGGCCGCGGTTTGGGTCAGTGGTAAAAAGGAAGTGCCCGATGGCGTTCTCTTCCCCAACGCTGTTGGCGACCCAATCGCGTGCAACAAGGTATTGAGTCAGAGTCTCTACAGTCTCACCAGACTTGCTGACCACATTGAACAGCGTCTTGGCGGGATTGATGTGTGCGAAAAGCACCCCGAGCGTTTCTGGATCCGGGTTATCCAACACGTGCAGTCGGGGATAGTGACCTCTCTCTTCACTTGAGCAGTCGTTCCAAGCAGGACCAAGCAGCGCATCCCGCAAGGTCCGTGCACCAAGCCCAGAACCACCGATGCCGAGCACCACGACATCAGCAAAGGACTGCCCGCAGCCTTCGGCCAATACGACGACCTGCTTCGCTGCTTCGGAGGCGTATGGCAGATCGAAGAAGCCAAAATCGCCAGCTGATCGGCAAGCGTCCACCGCAGCCATTACTTCTTTGAAGCGCTTGCTTAGGGCACCATCAAGGTGTTCGCTGCTGATCCCAGTGGCCACACGGGGTGAGACCAGATTCCCGTAGTTAAGCCGGATGGGATCCATCACCCTACCTCGACGACGAGACCATCATGGGCAGCAATCACTCCACTGGGTAAACGATCCTCGAGTTCGGCGTGGGTGACTCTATGAGTTAGGTGTGTTAGATACGTCCGAGCCGCACCCACCTCACGAGCCATTTCAACTGCCTCCTCGACGTTGAAGTGGGCTGGATGCGGGCGACCGAACCATAGAGCGTTAAGAACAAGCACTTCCACTCCTTCGAGCGCGGTAACCGCCGCCTGAGGCAATGTCTTTGCGTCAGTAATGTAGCCGAGCCCCCCCACACGGAATCCGTACACCGAAACCAACCCGTGGGGCGCTACAAGCGGGAGGAACCCTCTCCCGAAGATCTCTACCAATTCTCCTGCTCTGAACTCCTGAAGCTGCAGACGCGGCTTCGAGCTACCCTGAGGAGGTAGAACTTCGTCATCGAAGATATAGCTGAAGTACCTGGAAATATGCGCGGAGTATTCGGCAGGAACGAACGCAGGAATATCACCTTTCCTTACCGTGAACACACGCAAATCATCAATACCGTGGACATGGTCAGCGTGTGTGTGTGTAAACCAGATCGCATCAATGTGCTTGATCCCGTTCGCCAAGAGCTGAAGGCGAAGCTCTGGCGGTGTATCAATAAGCAGACGAGCCCCATCAATCTCTAGGACCGCGCCATGCCGGGTCCTACGATCCCGAGGATCATCGGAGGTGCACGCGCGACAGTCACACCCTATAACAGGCACTCCGAATGATGTGCCCGTACCGAGAAATGTGAGTTTCACTTATCGGAGTTCCCTAGAGATGTTCCAGCCGCATCTTGTTGGTCGACCCGGACTCATGGAAGGGGTGCCCAGCAGTGAATGGTACGTGCTGGGAATCTCTCCGGGCCTCACTCTGTCGTCCGGCGCTAGCACAACCATCTTCCCCCGCTCAAGCTCGATCGGCGCCGTAAGCTCACCGACGCGGATCTTAGGACCCGAGAGGTCCACCATGATTCCGACCAGCCAACCTAATTGGATGGCAGCATCACGCACGAAGCCTACGGCTGCACCGTGACCTTCCCGCTCCTCATGAGACATATTCAGATGAGCCAAATTCATGCCTCCCTGTACCATCGCGAGAATAGTGTCAGGCGATAGATTCTCCGGGCCAAGCGTGCAGATGACTATAGTTCGAAGCATCTATCAGAAGGTGGGCGGAGTGCACCAAGAAGTGAGTGCACGAATTCTGGTCTCCATACAAGAGAGGAGCAACACTTGTCCGTTTAGGATCTGATCCTGGCCTGGGGGTAGCGCCTCATCAAAGAGCACCTTTTCTTTGCGCGCCTATTAACGGTCATGGAAGGAGCACCGCATCGCCAGCCACACCTACGTTCACGTTGAGAACGAGAAGCAGGCTAACACGCTGAGGGAAGACCTCAGTCGGGCTTCACGAATCGCGCTAGACTGTGAGGCAGCAGGCTTCCACAGATACTCGGACCGCCTCTGCCTCGTGCAGGTCACCACAGATACCACGACCTACGTCGTGGATGCTCTAGGCTTTGATATATCCCTAGTGCTACGTCCGTCGCTGGAACACCCTGGGGTCGAGATCGTCATGCACGGAGCCGACTTCGACCTGCGACTCCTCAGACGGGATCTTGGCATCCGCCTCAGTTGCCTTTTCGATACCCAGATCGCAGCGGCACTTCTCGGTCGAGAGTCACTCGGTCTCGCAGCGCTTCTACAGGACTATTATGGCATAACACTTTCCAAGAAGCACCAAAGGGCAGATTGGGCAATGCGGCCTTTGACAGAAGGGATGCTGGAGTATGCAGCAGCCGACACACAATACCTAAGGGAACTCTCAGTTCAGATGCGTACCGAACTACGTGCTAAAGGAAGAGAGGCCTGGTTGGTCGAAGAGTGCCGTGCGCTGGAAGAATCATCGTCATCAAGGCAAGAATCGGAACGAATTGATCCGGTCACTCGAGTGAAAGGTGCGCGCGAACTCAGACCGCGCCAGGTCACGGCTCTCCGCCGCGCGCTGCAGTGGCGTGACCAACTTGCGATGGCAAAAGATAAGGCTCTCTTTCGAATTGTTGGAGATGGCCCACTACTGGAAGCCGTCGTCATGAACCCTCACCGCCCTCAAGAACTACTCGAAATCAAAGGGTTCCCTGAGGGTTTGGCCCGTAACAACGGAGCTGATCTGGTTCAGATTGTCGGGTCTGTAGCTCGGTTACAGGAGTCTGAACTTCAGTCGTACCCCAGTCGCCCCCGGGACAAGAGCAGGAGACCAACCCCAGAAGCAGAAGCCCTGCTGGACGAACTCAAGGTGGTGCGGAATGCTCAAGCCAAGGAACTTGGGATCGCAAGAGGCACCCTACTTTCGAATGCGGTACTTTCCGAAGTAGCCCGCGCCGCGCCAAAAGATCTCGACAGCCTGGCAGCAGTGACAGGGATGCGACGCTGGAAGATTGAAGCGGTTGGGGAGTCGCTTCTAGAAGTGATTCATTGAGGCTAGGATGCCTCTTCGTCAAGTGCCAGACTCTTCCTTACGTTTACAGTCGATACAATAGCGGGCATGCGGTAGCGCATCGAGCCGATCCCAGCTGATAGCAGTAGCGCAGGTATGGCACACACCAAAATTTTTCGGGTCGTTGTAAAGGCGCCTCAAAGCTTCTTCGATCCGGTATAAATAGCGGCCTTCTTTACTTGCAGATACCGCCGCCTTTTCGCGCTCCATAGCTTCAGTACCTTGGTCCGCCATGTGGTCCGTGTAAACGGAGAGATCAGAATCCACTGATTCGCGACCCGACTTCGCTATCTTATCAAATAGTCCCAGTGCCTTCAGCGCTCTATCCCTCTGATCAAGGAGGCGCCTTTCAAGGTGCGCAAGCTGCTTTTTCGCGAGGGCCATCTCTCCTCTCTCACCAAATGAAACTGGGAGCAGGTAAAGCTAATTAGCGCCCAAAGAAGCGTCCACGGGGACCTCTCCCTAACGCACACCCCAGGTCCAGCGAGTCGATCCTTGCCGTAGTGGCCTTTGGAAGCAGGAGAGACTGGGGTGTCGGGACCCGAAGTTGTAAACGCGGGTACATCCGTGTCACGCTAGGTAGGGCTATCCAAACGAGTTGCGACATGACCCCCGAGAGCATTCATTGCCGCCGATGTGGCGAAAACGCGCACGCCCTGAACAAGGCTCCATTCCGCAACGACCTTGGTGACCGTGTACTCGCGGAGATCTGTCCATCGTGCTGGAAGGATTGGCTTCAGCATCAGACACTCCTGATTAACCATTACGGGTTGGACCCCCGTGAACCAAAGGCCCGGGAGTTTCTGTATGAACAGATCGAGCAAGTACTTCTGCAGGGTGGCGAAGGTAAGGAGATTGACACCTCGAAGCAGGGCACAATTGATTGGGCTCCGCCCGGGAGTTGAGTTACTGCACGAACCGACCTCCCCTCCCCCCACAATGGGCTATGTCTAGGACTGCCTACGCTTCTTATGCAGTCAGGACTTCTTTCGCCTGCTGAAGCGCAAAACTTAGGTCTTCCTTTCCGATTGTCAGTGGAGGAGCGAAACGGATTACCTGGTGATGGGTCTCCTTGGCCAGGATTCCGCGAGTGTGAAGAGCTTCGCAAAACGGCCTAGCCGTCCCGCTCGACTGCTTGATCACCACGCCGATCATCAAGCCCTTGCCGCGAATCTCTTCGACGTGGGGCGATTTAAGCTCACGGAGTTGATCCATGAACCAGCTTCCGAGTTGATCTGAGCGCTCCGGGAGTTTCTCATCAACTATCACATTTAGTGAGGCTAGTCCAACCGCAGCTCCCAGCGGGTTTCCACCGAATGTCGAGCCATGGTCTCCCGGCTTAAATACGTCCATAAACTCAGCATCTGCGATCGTCGCTGAGACTGGGTAGACACCGCCACCGAGCGCCTTACCGACGATCTGAACATCGGGACGAACCAACTCCCAGTCGCAGCAGAACATCCTCCCGGTGCGTCCCAGGCCCGTTTGGATTTCGTCCGCCATTAAGGCAACTCGGTTCGCGGTGCAGAGTTCCCTTGCCGTTTTCAAGAAGCCTTGAGGGGGAACAACAACACCACCCTCACCCTGAAGCGGCTCCACCAAGAAACCAACGGTGTTTTGGCTGATTGCTGCTTCAAGTGCATCAGAGTCGCCATAGGGTATTTCCACAAAGCCGGGAGTAAAGGGGCCGAACCCATCTTTATACTGATCTTCGGTAGAAAAGCCCACGATAGTCGTGGTACGCCCGTGGAAGTTATTCTCACAAACGATGATCTCCGCTTTCTCCTCAGGCACGCCCTTTACCTTGTAGCCCCACTTCCGAACCATCTTAATCGCGGTTTCTACAGCCTCAGCGCCGGTGTTCATCGGCAGTGCTTTTTCGAAGCCGGTCACCTCACACAGCGCCTTCACAAAAGGCCCCATCTGATCGTTGTGGAAGGCTCGCGATGTCAACGTCAGCTTTTCCATCTGCGCCAAGGCTGCAGCAATAATCACGGGGTGCCGGTGTCCTTGATTCAGTGCCGAATAGGCGCTCAGCATATCCAGGTACCGGTTCCCGTCGACGTCCCACACCCAAGAGCCTTCTCCACCTTCCAGCACAACCGGGAGCGGATGGTAGTTGTGCGCACTGTACCGGTCGACTTCCGCCAAGAACGCGTCAACTCTGGACATTATCGCCTGCGTCATCGTCTCTCCATCACTGCATTATTATGCATAACAATAACTGTAATGAAGCTTGCTCACTGTGACCAGACACTCCACAGTCAACGGATGGTGTATGGGGCCTATCCCACGGGCAATTGAGGGGACTCGTTTATCTCAAGCCGGAAGACATCGGGCCGGGCATAATGTCCAGTCACATCGAAGTCAAATTTGCTGCGTGGAACTGCCGCCATATCCAAATCCACGACGAGCATCCCCTCCTGATCCCAGAGCGGCCCAGCCAAACATTCTCCGAGTGGACCGAAAACAGCTGAGCCACCCCGGCTCAATGTCTCAGGCCAGGCCTCGAGTTCTGATTTGATCTCCAGATCAGAGGGATACATATCCCGACGTACATACTGATTACAACCTAGCACGAAGCATCGACCCTCCAGCGCAATGTGTTGCAGCGTGGAAAGCCAGCGCTCGCGGGAATCGGCTGTAGGGGCGAGGTAGATCTCAACCCCTTTGCCGTACATCGCCATGCGAGCCAACGGCATGTAGTTCTCCCAGCAGATTAGGCCACCAACCTTTCCCAAAGGGGTCTCGATTAAAGTAAGAGTGCTCCCATCCCCTTCTCCCCAAATCAACCGCTCAGCCCCAGTCGGCTTGAGCTTACGGTGCTTTCCGAGCAGTGACCCGTCTGCCCCGATGTAAAGTAGGGTGCAAAACAGTGTGCCCCCGCTATACGTGCTGTCTCTCTCCACAACGCCCACACAGAGGTAGACCCCGGCTCCAGCTGCCGCCTCTCTCATCCGCTCCACTTCGGGCCCTGGGATTTCTACTGAGGTCGCCCAGTACCGCTCCCAGGTACGTCGGCCCGCCTCCGAGCGACCCCCAACCGCAGTCCCGAAGGCCAAGCCCCATGGGTATCCACCGACATAGGCTTCAGGAAAAAGGATGAGTTGAGCTCCCTGTTCAGCAGCATCGGCAGTCATGGCACACACACAGTCAACCGTGGCGTCCCGATCAAAGGGGATAGCTGCGGCTTGCACGACTGCAACACGGACGGTGCTAGCGTCTAACATGAGTGTCATCCTTTGGGGGCAAGAGTAGACCGGTGGGGTGCGAATTCTACGGGCCGGAGGCCCGAGGGCCTACCCCCCTGAATAGATCAACTCGGTTATGACCTCCCCAACGATTTCGAGTGTTGAGGCACTAACGTGTGAGGGGACGTCCTCTGGCGTGTGCCAGTAAATGTTGTCCGAACCGCCGTAGGTGAAGTCTATGATATTGACGGTCTGAAGGCCTGCCTCAATGAGCGGTATGTGATCGTCACTCAACCGAAGTCCAACCGACTCTGGAAAGAAATTCGAGTAGCCGAGTCCAGCAGCGGTCCTCCAAACCTTTTGGACTACAGGAAGTGCATGCTGGGCAGAATAGCCCTCTACGGGGAAGCTGGGATCTGCGTCCCCAACCATATCCAGCAGAATACCGTAGATTGGCCTCCTTCCCGAACCTGGTAAAGGCAACCGATCCGCATACCGACGGGCTCCGATAAACATATCCACTGCCTCGGGACCATAGTCCTCGCCATCCACGAATAAGAGGTCTATCCCAAGCGGTGGAGGGGCGTCAGACATGATCCGGGCTAGTTCTAGCAACACTGCCGTACCCGACCCCCCGTCGTTCGCGCCTGGAACAGGAAGTTCTCGCTCAGCCGGATCCTGGGCACGGTCAGAGCGTGGCCGGGTATCCCAGTGAGCGAGTAAAAGAAGTCGCCGTTTAGCCTCTGGACGGTAACGCGCAAGTACATTTACCAGAGTAAGCGAGTCCGAGTATGTGGTTACGTACGAAAACGTGTCAGCAATGACTTCTGGCGCGAGCAAATCAAGTCGCGCAAGCATCCAACGAAGTTGGCGATCGTGACCGACCGTGCCTGGTACACGCGGTCCAAAAGCTACTTGTACTTCAACCAGATCTCGGGCCCGCAAGCCTTCGAAAGCGGGTCGGCCCGGGGTGGGGCCTCGTGGGACGTCCCCCACACACCCTGTAATGACGAGGATAGTCATCAAGTAACTGAAGCTTATGCGCATAATAATGCTTGGATTGTAGACAGCCTCGGCTTGCTAGCCACTTCCGGGTAATACAATAACGTAGCACCTTGCGATGGCTCTTCAGCTGGGACATCCCTCTACTTCAGCTATGCTCTCGAACCATTCTACACTCCGACTCACCAATTCCTGCGTCTCGGTTACGATCCTTTGTCTGCTAACCGCGTGTGCAGCAGAGGACACTGGCCAATCCTCACGAAGAGATATGCTTACCACCACGCAGGATGAGTTTTGGGCAGCTCTGCAGGAACTCTGCGGACGGGCATTCCCGGGTCAACTCATTGAGGCTAGTCCGCCTGACGAAATTCTCGCGGGCCAGGTACTCATCATGCACGTGCGAGAGTGCGAAGACGACTCGGTTAGAATTCCCTTCCATGTGGGTAATGATCGCTCAAGAACCTGGGTCATCTCGCGTACAGAGGAAGGCCTGCACCTAAAGCACGAACACAACCACGAGGACGGGTCCGAAGAGGAGATAACCCAATACGGTGGTGACGCTTTGACTTCAGGAAGTCGCTCAAGGCAGGATTTCCCAGCCGACTCCCATACCACATCACTGGTATCGACGGCGGCAAACAATATCTGGGGTATTGAGATCCGCTCAGGTCGAACATTCGTGTACTCTCTGAGGAACGGGACCACCAATCGCCGGGTACGTCTTGAGTTCAACCTAGCTGAGCCTATTGAGGAGCTGCCGCCACCACCGTGGGGGGCTTGAGGTTGGTTTAGTAGAAAGCCCCTCTAGCCATCATCCACAATCAGAGTACCCGCACACGTGGCACTTCTTACACCCCTCCTCAAACACAAAGTGCGCTGAGTTACACTCCGGACATGTATCAAGGTGCAACGCATCGCCATCGATCGTACTGACCGCCACCTGCGTCTGCATCCCTGCCTGTGTGCCAACCTCCAGAGGCAAGGCCTCCTGGACGCCTTCCTTCTCCTCGAGATAGCGCTCGATCGCCTGTCCGATGCCATCCGGTGCTGAAAGCACTTTATTGGCACCTAGTCCCACCGCCCGGTCGCAGGAGATTCCACGTAGCTGATCTTTCACTTGGCTAATAGGGATGCCGGACCGAAGCGCTAACGACATCAAACGGCCGATCGCCTCTGCGTCTGCGTTCGCGGCCCCACCGGCCTTGCCGAGGGTGCAGAAAACCTCGAACGGCTTGCCGTGATCATCCTCGTTAATCGTGACGTAGAGGTCACCGAGTGGGGAGTTCATCTTCATCGTGTAGCCCCTGAGTGCCGCCGGGCGCTGACGTTTTTGCCGTGCCGCTCCCAGTGTCTGGTCTTGCCCGAGTAGTTCGTGTTTGAGACGCTCGACCTCAATCCGAAGGTTGTGTGCTTCTTCACGAGCATCCGCTAGGGAATGCTCAAGCTCAAATACGTCCTGATCCCCAACCTGAGCTCCCTGATCCGTCTTGCCAGTAGAAAGTACCTGGCCTTCTCGTGAGCCATCCCGGTACACCGTAACTCCCTTACAACCGAGGCTGTACGCAAGTTCGTAGATTTCTCGGACGTCTTCCGCGGTCGCATTAGTCGGAAAGTTTGTCGTCTTGGAGATCGCAGAGTCCGTATGGTGCTGGAAGGCAGCCTGCATGCGCACATGCCACTCAGGTGTGATGTCATGCGCGGTCCGAAAGACCCACTGAACCTCTTCCGGGACCTCGTCAAAGTGGATATGACCCTCTTCCGCGATTCGCTCCATGAGGTCTTCGGAATACCAGCCTTCTTTCTCTGCAACCTGAATGAAGTCCGGGTTCACGTCTGGCATTAGGACACCAGCTTGGTTGCGCATGAAGGCCACAGCGAACAGGGGTTCGATACCACCGGAGCAGCCCGCAAAAATCGAAATTGTCCCAGTCGGGGCAACAGTTGTGAGGTTGCAGTTCCGTAACTCCCGCTCTTTGCGGACCCGGGCACCATCGGGACCGACTGCGGCGCTTCCGTCAGGACCCCACACCGATTCAGCCCACGCAGGGAAAACTCCCCTCGTCTCAGCAAGCTTCTCTGAAGCCCTACGAGCTTCTTCGTTTACAAACGCCATTACGCGTTCGCCGAGCGCGACTCCCTCATCGGAGTCGTATCCGATGCCGAGCCGAATCATCATGTCAGCCCAACCCATGACGCCAAGTCCGATACGGCGAATATTTTGCGCCAACTCGTGAATCTCGGCGAGTGGGTACACGTTGGCGTCGATGACGTTATCCAGAAAGTTGGTAGAGAGGTGAACTACCTGTCGTAGCTCCTCCCAGTCGATACCCTCATCGGGATCGACGCCCGGCCGCACACCTTCTCTTACGAATTTACCTAAGTTGATGCTACCGAGGTTGCAGACGTCGTACGCTAGGAGCGGCTGCTCTCCACAGGGGTTCGTCGCCTCGTAGCTCCCAAGCTTTGGCACGGGATTATGTTCGTTCGCACGGTCAATAAAGAACGTCCCCGGCTCCCCCGTTAACCAAGCCCCATAGATGATCTTATCGAAGATCTCCCGGGCGTTCTCCTGGCCGACAACCTCTCCGCTTTTCGGATTTACGAGGTTGTATTCGCTATCCTCCGAGACCGCCTCCATGAACACATCAGTGATAGCGACCGAGATGTTGAAGTTGGTCACCTGAGATGTGTCATTCTTACAGGTAATAAAGCTGTGAATGTCTGGGTGATCGACTCGTAGGATGCCCATGTTAGCGCCCCTACGCGTTCCACCTTGTTTCACAACGTCCGTGCTTGCGTCGTAGAGTTTCATGAATGAAACCGGACCGGAAGCAACGCCCATCGTCGAGCGCACCGTTTCACCCTCAGGCCGGAGGCGTGAGAAGGAGAAGCCAGTGCCACCACCCGATTGGTGCACCAGCGCCATCGCGGTAAGCGTGTCGTAGATCCCCGCCTTCCCGTTAGAAAGAGCATCTTCTACTGGTAGCACGAAGCATGCTGAGAGCTGCCCCAAGGGGCGTCCGGCATTCATCAATGTGGGCGAGTTCGGCTCGAACTTACCCTTGACCATGAGGCCGTAGAACTGTCGCGCCAAATCATCCACCGCAGCCTTGGATGACCCATACCCTTCATCAACCTCAGCTATGGTCCGCGCAACCCGCCAAAACATCATTTCTGGCTCTTCAGTGGCGTTGCCTTCGGAATCCTTTTTCAGATAGCGCCGAGCGAGAACGATGCGTGCGTTTTCAGTCAACTCCGGTTCAGGCAGATCCTCTGGAAGTACATCATCGAAGATGACGGATTCTCTTGGTGGCCGAGGATGATGAACGGACGGCATAGCGTAAACTGGACCTTAAAGTAGGAGAGACTGTGGAAAAAGCTTGAAATAGGCGTTGAAAAACGGCGGGAACCCTCTCCCGCCGTAACATCTTTTGTGGAAAACTGCTCAGGGCACCACTAGATACCGAGCCAAACCATAATACGAGTGCAATATCTTGTGGTCAATACTTTTCTGCGGCCCAAGCCACAAGGCCGAGTTCTGGTAAGCTTTTCCAGGACTCTTCGGCATATATTCGGGTGCCCTTCTGCAGTATTGGGGGGAGGGCGGGCAATTCTAGAAGGGCATACCGAGCCTCAAATAGAACTGGACTTTCTGGTTTCCAACCAACGGAAGAGCTACTCCCGTGCGAATCAGCATGTTGATTCGATAGAATGTTAGAACTTCTCCTGTGATTTCTGCGCCCACGGAGTAGAGTGCTTCGCGCCGTGGATTCTGGAACCCACCGGGCGACATACGGGGGCCCCACGCGTTCCCGGCATCGGCAAACACCGACCCAGTGATCCGATCGAAATGGAGCGGCCACGCACCCAAGCCCCAATTCATGAGGGCGAGTGGTACTCGATACTCTGCTGAGGCCGCCCACGCATAGCGGCCATACCGAGCAGATTCTGGATAGCCACGTACCGGAAAAAAGATCCGTGTTCCCCCGAAGAGTGAGATGCCAGTGATTTGCTCTGGGCTTCCTGAGGCCCCACCCACATCGAAGTGACCCGCTGTCGCATTAGGGCCCCGGCCCATCCCAAAGCTTGCCTGAAGAGCAACTACCTGAGGAGCATACCCGGCTACACCGAGGGGAACATAAATCCGGGCCCGTCCAATCAGTTCGTCGACCGAACTATCCAATCCGCTCAAGCCTACCAAGGAATCCGGCAAACTCAGACTGCGACGCGTCCGAGCTCTAGCGAACAAAACGACCCCCTCGGAGCCACCCACCTGATAGGCATGCGAACGAGCAGTCGAGTAACTGATAGCGACACTGAGGTCGCTCAACCGGTTCCGTGGGCGATTGAGGCGGTACTTGCTTTCTGGCTCTAGGGAGTTGTTCAGGAGTTGAAGTTCTTCCCAAAGCATGCCCGCAGAAAAAGTGACGAGAAGAGAGTTCCGCCACTTGCGGTGCTGGAACTGTGCACTCGCGGTGAGACTCCTGTCACGCTTGAGAACAAACAGTGTATCGAGCAAGGCGTCGTTCGCCCGTTGTGTCACGAGTGCAGAATTCTTGCCACGACCCCAACGATCGTTGGCACTGAAACTCAGGTGAGGGTTACCGAGTCCGGCGTAGGTGTATCGAAGTCCGGCATCAGCACGACTACCTGTGGTGAAGATTCTAAGGAAAGCCCCCCATTCGTGTCTTCCGACTAGATCGATACCCGAAGTCTGTGCGCCTATCGCCGGGCCGAGTAGTCGACGGCTTCGGAGAAATACATCCTCCGTCCGAACTGCAGGCGACCGGACAGCTTCACTATAGAGAGGCTGCCAGTAGCGAGGGGTCAACGTCGGGCCTGCTGAATACTTCTGCACTTCCCCATCGTAGGAACCCTGCTCTTCTGGTTCCTCTAATCGGTTAAAACGAGTATCCGGTGGTGGGGCGCTTACAGCTGTTTCGAGATTAAAGGGCACTCGCTCCAACTCCCACCCGTCAACGTGATACCCACTGAAGTAGAGCCAGCGACCACTCGGATCCACGCTAGGATAGAGCGCTCCAGTTCGGACGTTCGTCAGGAGCACAGGTGGGCCCGCCCGTGCTGATTCCGGGTCAAAGGGTGCTGCAAGGATATTCAGGATTCCCGTGCGATCTGACGCCCAGAGCACGTAACGCCCGTCAGGGCTCCACTCCGGAGCTAGGTCAATCGCTCGATCACTTGTGAGCTCGGCGACGATTAGACCGTTACGATCCAGAACCACAACGTCGTGAAGTGCGCCGGTTGTCCAGTGCGTGACCGCAATCCAACGCCCGTTTGGTGAGATGCTGGGGAATGCCCAGTGAGAGTCAGGATCAGAGCTGACGAAGTCGGTAACCGCACCGCTTGTAAGGTCGACCAAGGAGAGACCGTTCGTGCCGCCACCCCCCGAGACTGCAACAGCCCAGGAACCATCAGGGCTCACCGAGGGATCTGTCAGGCGGGCTCCGTTAGTTATACGACGAGTGCTGCCATCGACCTGTGCTTCGTAAAGGTCGTCGAACAGTCGGTAACGGTCAGCATATTCGAGCTGAGCAAAAACCACACCTCCATCTGGAGTCCAGTCGTGTGTTGTGAGACCGTTGGTGCGGGTGAACTCTCTAGCTCCGGTGCCATCAACTAGGCTGAAGAGAAGCTGGGAATCGGAGCGGCCGTCGGAGCGGGAGTAGAGTAGCCAGCGACCATCAGGAGACACCTTGGGCCGCAGGGCCCAGCGTGCTCCAACTGTCAACCTTTCAGGCGTGGTGATTGGCCCGTATCGTTGGAGTTGGGAATCGAGTTCGGCTGTCGCGGCACGGATGCCTTCTGCCCACAGGGACCACTCCTCAGATAACGAGGATCCGAATGCACTTCTACCTGCGGCGTTGATTCTATATGGGATCCATTGGCCTGCTATTGCCTTGGCGAATGCCCCCATGAGCTCGGTGCCGTACTTGTCCGTAAGATGATCGAAGAAGAGCGAACCGTACGCATACGGCCTGGCTCCGGCCGGCCACTCTGGAGACTCTCCCTGGGTCTGGCCAATACCTTCAAGACGACCTTCCAGAGCTGCGGTGCGGAGCACCATCTCATGGAATGTGCCCCGAACTCTCCCCGCCTCGGTCAGGCTCGACTCGTACCAAGTAGCGAGTCCCTCCGTAATCCACCTAGGAGTGCCCCTGCCAGGAAAGAAAGGCCATGGAGCCGCGACCCTTCCAAAAATACTCCGTGCGAGCTTACCGATCGGATTTTCAGTGAGATCAAGCTGCACGATGTGCGCAAGTTCATGCGTGATCACCAGTTCGAGCCATTCATCGATATGGCCTAGCCCTGGGTCATCCACTGGAGGGCGAGCGTAGATAACAATCCGGTTCGAGGGTGTCACCTGAGCAAAGCCGTTCGAAACATCCGCGTGATCCGTTAATAGGAGGTCGATCGGACCGTCAGGTGACTCAATGAACGCTACCGACAATTCGACGTAGGCTCGCTCCGCTCTATCAGCCGCTCGACGCCCGAGTGCCTCAAGATGCTCAGGAAAGGTCACCCGGAAGTGTGGCGTCTCGATGCTACGCCATGATTCGTCAGGTGGCACCTGGGCTCGGGCAGGCCCTGAGAGCAGCAGCAGACACACGGGAACAGAAACGATCTTGATTAGACGTCTAGTGCTCGCCACCCTTCTCTCTCCAGCACACCTCATCATCATCGCAAATGCCCCCGAAGCAGAGCTTCTGGTTCCATCTCGGTTACGCGCTCGAGCGAGCACGGAACGTCCCTCCCAACGCTGCTGAGAAGGTCCGTGTATCGAAAGATCGCGCCAGTGCCAAAACACAGGACGCGCCAGGTGATGTGCACATCACCTGGCCATCGCTCGAAGACCTAGCCATACCCGGAGCGGTGGCTGCCCTTGCTAAGTTACTGAGGGACTGGAAGCCACGGCGCCGGACGCCCCTGGGTGGCCTTGTCAGGGCGGGAGTAGCCGGAGCCGTCGCGGCTCTGGTAGTGGACCTACTGCGCCCCATGGTCCGTGGTCCTGGAGCGTCGACGCTTGATAAAGAAACTGGATACCGCCTCCTTGCAGGCATCAGACAGGGCCTATTCTACGGTGCGATCTTGGAGCCGAAGGTGCCCGGTCCCATAGTGTTAAAAGGTGCACTGTACGGAACCGTAGAATACGCGGTTAACCCGGTGGGAGGTCTCTCTCAGTTGCTCGGTGCCCACACCCCTCAACATCGACTTTCCGTGCTGGAGAATCTGCTGGAGGATCTCGACTCGCATGATCGTAGCTATATGGAACACGTTATCTTCGGAGTAGTACTCGCACTGCTCTATGGTTCTAGCACCTCGAGCAACCGGATTCTCCTAGAAGAGGACGACGGATAGCGATCGTCCGGATCGGTCCGAATGTAGCTGGCGGGACAGACATCCAACCTGATCTCTTGGGTTCGAAGTTGCTCGTTCCCGCTTCTGGAACTCTCTTCCTTAATACCCAGAAGATGGGTGCTCCCCTGGGTAGAACCAAAGCCCCTGATAGAACAGAACGCCTGAGCATTCCGCTGGAGAGCTCTCCCGACATAGCGACTCGAGAGACCATCCCAATTGTCGAGTAACACATATCGAGCACCCACCAAGTCAGCTTCAGCAAGTTGCACGCTTGGGTCGTCATCGAACGGGAATGTGCGGCTCGTCAACCCTGACATGACATAGAAAAGCCGGGGTTTGCGGGTCATCACCGATGAGCCTTCAGGAAGGGAACTCTGCATCCAAGCTGCCGCCTCCGCAAACTCCGACACACCCGAGCCATAGCATCCCCATGGTCCTCGATCATTCGTGATCCGTTCACATGCTGATGCTTCTTCAACCGAGGTGAGCCAACTCCGGCCAGCTGGAAGAAGCACAAGTGCGGTTGCAACCGCGATTATGACACTACCCCCTAGACTCCCTGCTTTGCCCAACGTCTCTCGTAGGGCGAGCGTTGCAAACAGGAAAAAGAGGGGAAACAGCGGAAGCGCGAATCGATCCCCTGACCACACTTCCGGCCAAAGCAAGATAAGGCCTGCATAGAGGGGCATAAACAACTCTGCCGGCCCAATACGGGTCCTTGCGCTTCGTGCCCACCCCAAGAGTGCGAGCCCGGTTAGCCCGATACCGAACGCCGTGACCAGGGTTCCGCGACCTCCAACGATCCCCCCTGGACCGTGAATGCTCACATAGGCCCAAAGGTTGTCCATCACCCTATCCAGAAGTCCCCCGAAGTTGACCGTTCCAAGCGCAGGTTGATAGGGATCCACCATCCAAAATTCGCTTGCGTACTGACCTACACCCGCCCCACGTCCGCGTATCCACCAAAGGAGTGCAGGTACCCCTATTGCTACGGAAGAAAAGCCGAGGGGCAGCCATCTACGCCGTAGAGCGAGCCAGCCTAAGAGCGCAAGCAGGAGTGGAAGACCTGCAGATCGTGTAAAGTAGGCCAAAGCAACTGCCGTAACGCCCCCGACTAACCACCATACTGAGGCGCCTTCCCGCTCCGCGCTCTCGAGCGCCCAGAGCGCGGCCATGGTAAAGGCCAAGAAGATCGGGTCGGAAAGAATCCAGTGACTGTAGTAGACCAAAGCTGGGGAGATGGCGAGCACGACGGACAACCCCAGCGCACCAACTGCACCCAGGCGCCGTTCAGCCCACAGATAAGTGAATCCGACCGCGGCGACTGTAAACACAGCTGAAACCGTCTTAAGAGCACTCCAGGTTCTAGCTCCCAGTAAAAGCACCATCGCAAGCAAGCCCGGAAAGACCGGGGGATACTTCGTATGGGGCAATTCCGCTGGATCGTAGAGATCGGTATAGGCTCCATGCTCGACCAAAGAGAAAGCCAGTGTCACATAGGCTGCGTTATCACCACCGTTGTGAGGAGCAGGATTGAACGCAGCAGCAACAACCACCGTGGAAATGCTGAGTCCGAGTGCTAAACACGCCCACCGGGTACGCGCCAATCCAGACTCATTCACCCTGAGAGATCTCCGATCACCCTGGTCACGATTCCATCAACCGCATCCAAGCGCCGGCAAGCTTCTTCTCGATCGACGTCCAAATGGCCCATGACTAGCGCTGTCTTCACATGGCCATCCGCACGATCAAGAAGTGCTGCCGCTACTGGCTGATCAAGGCTCAGTAATTCTGAGAGAATACGCTCACCGCGGTCCCGCAGCTTTTCGCACGTAACCTGTAAATCGACCATCAGGTTACCATAAACCTTTCCAATACGTACCATAGCGCCCGTCGTAATCGTGTTCAGGACTAGCTTCGTCGCTGTTCCCGCTTTCATACGCGTTGAACCAGTAATGACTTCCGCTCCTACCAGCGGTGCTATCACGACGTCATGCTCTGATAGGAGGGCCGCGGATGGGGAGGTACACAGTAAGAATCCAGTGCTAGCTCCAACCTCCCGTGCCCGGCTGAGGGCCCCGTGAACGTAGGGTGTTGAGCCTGAGGTAGCGATTCCTAGTACGAAGTCGCTCGGGCCAACGTCCAAGTTATCGATTGCCTCCGCACCACCCTCAGGGTGGTCCTCTGCTCCCTCCTGAGACCGCACGAGTGCCTCATACCCGCCAGCGATGACACCCTGGACCATTTCTGGATCAGCGCCAAACGTAGGAGGCACCTCAGCTGCATCCAGAACGCCTAAACGACCTGAGGTTCCCGCGCCGATATAGATAAGACGGCCACCGGCTCGGAAGGCCTCCTCCACCAGTTCGATCGCTCGCGCGATTGCTTCTCGTTCCCCACCAACCGCGGCCGCTACCATGCGGTCTTCAGTATTGATGAGATCGACGATGCCTAGCACATCTAATGTATCGACTCTCGTCGATTTGGGGTTTCGCTGCTCGGTGAGTCGGAAATCCCGCATGGGCGGTTGTCGGTGGCTGAAGACGTGCTGATCTTCCCGGTCGCAAGAACAGTACTTCTTGCCGCGCGAACCCGGCAACGCAAACCATACGGATATCTCAACATATGAGCAGAATCAGGGTTTTTCTGGCTGGCCAACTTGCAGCACTCATCGTCAGCTCTCTACTCGTCGCTTCTTGCTCCACAGATGTCTCAACGGTCGATCACAGCGCCTTCTTCCCAGCCGCATGGAGATTCAGTGGCGCTGAAGAACCGGTGACCGCATCTAATGGTATGGTTGTGTCAACCGATGAACTGGCAAGCCGTATCGGGGTTGACATAATGCGTTCGGGTGGGAACGCCGTGGATGCTGCCGTCGCAGTCCACTTCGCACTCGCGGTAGTGAACCCCGAAGCCGGAAACATCGGTGGCGGCGGCTTCATGGTTACCCGGATGGCTGATGGTACAGCGGCAGCCCTGGATTTCCGGGAAAAAGCTCCGTTTGCCGCGACCCGCGACATGTTCCTAGACGAAACGGGAAACCTCACACAAAAATCCGTTATAGGACACTTGGCGGCCGGTGTGCCCGGGAGTGTGGCCGGCATGTGGGCTGCCCACCAGCGGTTTGGATCAATCAATTGGGAAGACCTCGTGTCCCCTGCTGTGGAACTCGCCACCGGCTTCGAGGTTAAGGAGCGCTTCCTAGGCTCGCTTAGCTCAACCATGGTAGAAGCACTATCGGATTTCCCCGCATCTGTAGCCCAATTCTTGCCTAGAGACGGCCAACCACCGTTGGTTGGTGATACGCTTCGCCAACCGGATTTGGCAAAGACTCTTGAGAGAATCCGGGACTGGGGCCCAGAAGGTTTCTACAGGGGGGAAACCGCTGATCTGATCGTGGCAGAAATGGAGCGTGGTGGGGGCATCATCACGCTCCAAGACCTTGCAGAGTATGAGGCTGAATGGCGCGAACCAATCTCTTTCACGTACCGGGACCACACAGTCGTCTCCATGCCACCGTCCTCGTCAGGTGGAGCAACGATGGCCGAGATGGCAAACATCCTGGAGAGTTACGACGTGGGTTCGATGACGTGGCACGGACCCAGAATGATCCATCTCTATGCGGAAGCGTGGAAACGTGCCTATGCTGATCGCAATCACTACCTCGCGGACCCAGACTTCGTGGACATGCCAATCAACCGCATGACCTCTCTAGCTTATGCTCATGCCCGAGCATCAACGATATCAGAGACCGCAGCAACGCCTTCGACCGAAATCGGTCCAGGTATGGAAGGGCCTGGTGAGGGAGAAAATACCACGCACTACTCGATCGTGGATGCCGCCGGTAATGCAGTGGCGGTCACCACAACAATCAACTCGTGGTACGGTAGCAAGGTGACGGTCACTGGGGCCGGCTTCGTACTCAATAACGAGATGGACGACTTCGCTGCGAAGCCGGGAACCTCGAACCAGTTTGGTTTAGTTCAGGGAGAAAACAATGCTGTCGCACCTGGCAAGCGAATGCTATCAGCGATGACCCCGACCGTAGTGATCAACCCGGACGGCACACTACGTATGGTTACAGGAACACCCGGTGGTGGAACAATCATCACAACGGTCTTCCAGACGATCTCGAATGTTCTCGACTACGGCATGAATGTGGTTGATGCGGTCAACGCTCCGCGGATACACCACCAGCATCTGCCAGACCAGATCTATTTCGAGCCGGCAGGCCTAGACCCCGAAACAATCGCCCAGCTTCAGGCGATGGGCCATACCTTAGTCGAGCGTGCTGGCATGTCTGGGGATGCTCAGGTGATTCTCGTAGATGGCAACATCCTGAAGGCGTGGTCAGATCCGCGCCGGGGCGGTCGCGCGATCGGGTACTGATGCTAGAACTAGAACTGAAGATACTCTGGGCTGCTCCCCTTGGATGCCACAAACATCTTCTTTAGCTGTGACGAAGCTAGGTGGTGGCTCACTATATCCGGTTCAGGATGAATTCTGGAGTGAACCGGGTTAGGTACGCAGCCAAAACCGTGAAGCGCCCGGTTATAAGTAGGAGACCAAGCAGTATGAGCAAGACCCCGGAAACCTTCTCGACCACAGGTATCAAGTGTCGGAACTGCTTGAATACTTGGAGGAACCAGTCAAGTGCGAGCGCGGATATGAGAAAGGGAATCGCGAGGCCTGCGGAGTAGACCGTCAATAGTCCGACCCCCGCCCATAGAGTGTCCTGAGTTCCAGCGTACGTCAAAATCGCACCCAAGATCGGACCGATGCACGGGGTCCAACCGGCCCCAAAAGCCATCCCAACACCGAGCGTTCCTAGGTATCCAGCCGGCTTGTCACTCAGATGGATCCGGCGTTCACGCATGAGCGGTGCCAACCGGAAAACACCCGCGAGATGGAGCCCGAGGAGGATAATGATCAATCCGCCTATGCGGGCGATCCAGAGTTCATACCTAAGTAGGAACTGCCCCAAGAACGAGGCTGATGCACCGAGGAGAATAAAGATCAGGCTGAAGCCACTGACGAAGAGTGTCGAGTGGACAAATGTTGCCCTACGATTCACTCCTTCTTGGAGATCTTCCAAACTCATCCCGGTGACAAACGTTAGGTAGCTCGGTACAAGCGGCAGCACGCACGGCGACAGAAATGACAACACGCCTGCTGTGAAGGCGATAACGATGCCAAGATCGACTTCGTTCAAGAGTTGTTCTCTCCTTGATCCCGTTTCACAGTCGTTGACGTTTGCCGCTCTTCGGTCCGCGCCCGCCGCGACTGAAGATAAGCCCGAACACCTGTTGTGAGTCCAAACCAGCACGCTAGAACCGCTACCACAACTCCCACGAATGTTGGAAAGAATGCCGTGAAAATTGCAGTGGAAAGGATGAGGGCGGATACCGTACCAAGCACAGTCCGATCCTCACGCCCAATCGGTCGGTCGCCCGCCAGAGAGTCTCCGAGTGCTGCTCTAGCTCGCACGAGAGGGGCCATCGTCATGTGGCCCTGAGTGGTTCCCAGAGTCTGCATCTGCTGTTTGATCCTCTTGGGCAGCGTACCCTGAGGATCAAGCGGCTCTGTGGCACCTGACTCTTCAGGGATTTCAATGCCAGCCTTTATCTGGCGGCCAGGCAAAACGATCTCAACGGAGGAAGTTAGGTCGGCGAGAAAGAGTTCCTCGAGTTGGCCCGCGAGCGCCGTATCAAGTACACCGACGTCTAGTTCCCAATTCCCAATCAAGCTCGCGGAGTTGACGTTACTCGACCCAACTCGCGACCAAAGACCGTCCACCACAGTGGTTTTTGCGTGGATCATCGGTCCCTGCCATTCGAAAATCCGGACGCCGGACTTGAGAAGAGAGCGATATCCACCACGTGAAAGACTCCCGACCAATGGCCAGTTATTGTGTGCTGGCACAAGTATTCGCACATCAACCCCCTGTTGTGCCGCTGCCCCAAGCGCCTCGGAGACCGACCTGGGGGCTACGAAGTAGGCATCCGTGATCCACACCCGTTCCTTTGCTCTCGCAGCCACCCAATGGATCGTACGATAGACCCGAGTTCTTTCAGGTTCTCCCTCGATAAGCCAAACCGGTGTGTCACCAACGTTGGAAGGAATGGGAAGTTGCTCGGATAAAGCGAATGATTCATCCATCCTGCGCCAAGTAGTTTCAAAGGCACGTGCGGCCGCACGTGCCGCGGGCCCAGAGATCTTGACAGCGGTATCCCTCCAGGGCTGATGGGTGGGCCCGCCCACCCATTCCACACCCAAGCAAAAGCCGCCCACATAAGCAATCTCACCATCTAACACAATGAGCTTGCGGTGATCACGTCGTAGAATTCCGAACGGATCTCCGATGATCCCACGTGAAGGCGGATTGAAAGCTCGGACATGGACTCCCGCTTGCTTGAGCGGCTTCCAATATGATCTGGGTGTCGCCCAGCAACCTACCCAGTCGTAGATAACATAGACAGGAACGCCACTGCGGGCCTTTTCGACGAGTACATCGCGGAATGCTCGACCGACTCGGTCATCACGAATCAGATAATTCTCCAGGTAAACCAAGCGCTCCGCGCGGTTTATCCCCTCAAGCCACGAGTTAAATGTACTTGAACCCTCATACTGAAGTTCGAGTCGGTTACCAACAAGAGTCTTCGACCCGGTCACGCGCTCAACTTCGAATGCGGGGAACCCATCTTCCTGCCCTCTTGAGGTGGGTATTCGCTTGGCTGCCGGATCAATCATTTAGGACACACCTTGAGTCATCCCTGACCGTCCTTGTCCCGTCTTGTACAAAGATGTCGTTGACCATCAAGAGCTAGGGCATCCGGTTCCAGAAGCGATAATTAATGAGCTTGTAGACAAGCTTGGCGACTAGAAAGTCTGGCGCGTGCATCCCAGGAGCGGGTGCTAGTTCGACGATGTCCGCCGCAACGACCTCCCGCTCGGCTAACACTCGCTTCAGAAATCGTAGGGTCTTGTACCACGAAGCCCCACCTGGTTCTGGAGTGCCAGTCGATGGAACGAGTGCTGGATCGAAGTAGTCGACGTCAAAAGTGAGGTAGACTTTCGGGCCAAGAGCGTCAAGCGCACGGTCCATCCATGCGTCACCTTCCCACATCTCGTCTGCCCAAATAAGTGTCGAGCCTTCGTGAGACCTTGAGGCGTCAACCTCTTCACGGCTGACTCCACGTACTCCTACAGCAACGACATCAGCCTGATCCAGGACTCGGGCCATGGCTGAGGCATGTGAATCGGGTGTTCCCTCATACTGCAAGCGGAGATCAGCGTGCGCATCAAGCTGTAGCACAGTAAGCCTTTCCTCGTAGCGATCAGCCTGAGCAAGCACGGCCGCCGAAGAAATCGAGTGCTCACCCCCGAGCATGACAAGGAATCGGTCACCACATGCGTCCACAATCCTAGCGTACGCATTACGGAGTTCTCCCATCGCAGTCGTTGGACCAGCTCGAGAAAGCTCTAGTCCAGGCAATGTGTGGATTCCTAAAAACTGCGCGGGTTCGCAGTCAAATTCTTGGTCGTACAGCTCCACGTAACGGGATGCCTCAAGGATCGCGTGAGGGCCAAGCCGAGTGCCACCTCCCCAAGAAGTGGTGGCCTCATACGGAACAGGAAGAATGACCGCGGCAGCGCCCTCGAAGCCCCCAGTTACCTCATCGAGACCGAGGAATGTGTGGGGAAGCTCCCACGGAAGATTCTCTAGCCCGGGCAGCCCCACCGGATCGAAGCAGTCACCACCACGACCGGATGCATCGGGGTCACGTCGGTTCGGCAAGGGGTCGGTCGACTCAGGCCGTTTCGATCGGACACGTCAGACCTCCGACCGGCAACTTGGCGCCCCCTTCGTCACAATCTCTGCAGAACCCGTATATCTCAAGCCTGTGCCGAATCGGAATAAAGCCGTGCTCGCGCCGAATACGGTTCTCGACGCCATAGACTTCATTGCTCTCGAACTCTAAGACGATCCCGCATTCCAGACAGATCAAGTGCTCGTGGATAGGATGCTGAGAGAACCTATGTTCGTAACGCTTGAATCCCTCACCAAAATCGTGCTCCTCTACCAGCCGACTCTGCACTAAAAGATCTAGGGTGCGGTAAATCGTGGCCTTCCCGATTCTGTCCGCACGATCTCTAAGAACCTGCTCAATGTCATGTACCGACAGGTGTTCGTCAGATTCAAAGACGATCTTCGCGATAGCCTCCCGCTGCTGCGTCACCGGAAGGCCCTCATCCCGAAGGTAACGACCGAAGAGTCGAATGAACGGCTGGCGTGTCGACACTAAATCCAAGGCGAGGAGACCCCCTCCACCCACGAGTCAAAATCTTCCATCAACTCCTCAAACTTTTGTCCCGAGCTAGATATTTCAACCTCCCGCGCCTCTCCAAGCATTTCCTTGGTTCTGCGTACGACACCTGCCATCACCGCGGGAAATCGCTCGGGTAGAGCCTCTCCTTCCTGGGTAAACCAAGTTTCGATACTCACACCAGCCCCAGAGTGTTCGGCTGTATATGCTACCGTAACCATAGCTCTGCGCTCCTCCCCCTCCAGGAAGGTACTCACTGCAACCAGACCCTGCTCCCGTCGCCTCTGTCGCACTGGTGGGAACAGCCACAGTCGGTCAATCAACTCTGTACCAAAGTGGTCACGAACACGAATCAGGACTCTGGGCAAGGCTTCCGGTACGCCAGGATCTCGAGAGGCTACAATTGTCTTTGGGCTCGTCATCCATCCTCCTCCAGAACTTCACTGAGATCACGAGCGATCATCTTACGCGCTGCTTTTAGTACCTCTCGGATAGCTCGCTCAAGTGGCCCATCCACCATCGCTCCAGATGCCTTAATGTGTCCGCCACCACCGAACTGGCGAGCGAGTTCATTGACGTTGACCGGCCCACTGGAGCGAAAGGATATCTTTATCCCACCAGTCGTCGCCTGGCGGAACAGAAGCGCGATTTTGTTGCCTTCGATAGAGCGAGGGACATCCACCATACCCTCGATATCTTCGGCGTTGGCTCCTAGAGTTTCGTAAGCATCAGTAGGTACCGTCATCCAAGCGATCCCATACTCCTCGTCATTCGCTAGGGTTTCGAGGGCAGCACCTAGCAGTTGGTACTTACGCAACGACGCTCTCCCGTATATACGGCTATAAACATCCTCCGAATCGACACCCCTATCAAGCAAGTCTGCCGCCATCATGTGCGTCTCCGGTGTCGTATTCGAGAAGCGAAACGAGCCCGTGTCCGTAAGTATCGCAACATAGATCCCCAGGGCTACGTACTCAGTCCAGGGTCCGTTAGCAGCGAGCACAACGTCGTAAACTAGTTCGCCCGTGGCAGCAGCAGCGGGGTCGCGGAGAGAGATGCTACCGATAGACTGTTCACCCGGCTGGTGGTGATCGATGACGACGGTTCGGAGTTCTCGAATTAGGTCTCTGGTTCGACCAATCCGTGGCACCTCGCCTGTATCCAGAACCACAGCAAGATCCGCCTGCTCACAAAGATCCCTCGCACGAGCAGACCCCGCTGGTACAATCCAGCGCTCGTCCTCTACAGCAAAGTGGAATGCCTCCGGGAACGGGGTAGGATTAATGATCCAAGCCTCAGTCCCATTTGCTCTGAGCCACGATGAGAGAGCCGCTTCACTCCCTGCTCCATCACCGTCGGCGTTGATATGGGTGGTGAGGATAGCTGAACGTGAAGCCAAGAGGGCCTCCTTGGCTTCACGAACTTTTGCCGCACGCCCTTCTGGCGTCCGGTAGTTCACCGTGGGCTCCTAACCCTAGGGGGGTTACTCAGTCACCGCTGGGGGACTAATTACCCGTTTAAGCTAGGGCCGGCAGATAGGATGCCGCCACTCGACTAACGGTTTGGTACCTCAGGCAGCTTCTTCCGCAACTTAGCCCACGTCGATGCAATATGGACTACACGTCGTGAGGTGGTGCCCGTAACGTGCCCACTGGCCAGGGCAAAACGAAGAGCCGAAGCCTGGTTTGGATGCGGGGGTACCTCGACCGAGACCGAGCCCAACTCTCCTAATGTGTGAGCATCCGACCCTCCACCACAGAGGCTACCATGGCGGTCAGCGAGCTGTTCTGCCAGCTCGTTTTGCCTGGGCTGGTGCAACCGCGCATTAAAGATCTCCACCACATCACAGAGGGGAGCTAAGATGTCCGCAAATCGTCCCTCTGCTCCCTTCTTACCTGCCGCATACGGATGCGGAAGGTACGGGATACCCCCCTGCTCACGGATTCTCTCGATCGTTTCCATTGCCGGGGTACCCTCTGGGATCACCTCCGACAAGTATAAGCCAATCACATCGATGGACTCCGCCGTTTTCACCTCCTCTCCCGGAATGACGAGGTCGGGGTATGAGTCAGCCATTCGCAGAGCAACGTCTAATTCGTTGTGATCAGTTATCGCAATACGCCCTAACCCTCGTGCAAGTGCGGTATCAAGAACAGCATCCGGATCGGACAAACAGTCGAAGCTTCCAGCGGTGTGAAGATGAAGGTCCATACGCAATATCCCCATACCAGCGCGTAATCGAAGCTCCTGTAAGAGGTCACCTGCCAATGAACTGAGGTCTTCGAGTGTGCCGTTGTTCGAGAGAACATAATCCGCCTTTGATTGCTTGGCTGAGGCATCCATCTGGACTTCAATAAGCCGGCTTGCCTCTTCAGCATTCAGTCCACGAGTCTGGATCAAGCGCTGAATCCGTTCACTCTCCCGAGCATCGACAAACACTATCACGTCGAAGTCACCTTCCCTTCCTGTTTCGAAAAGCAGGGGAATCTCAGAAACAACGAGGCCCTCACCGTCAACACGCCTGGCTTTTAGCCACCGGGCACGCTGCTCCCAAATCAGTGGGTGCAGGATCTCTTCCAGCTTTCGACGGGCATCCTCGTCCGCAAGTATCACCGCGCGGAGACTTGCACGGTCGAGTGTCCCATCGGGAGCAAGGACCTCGTCCGTGAAAGTGTTGCGCACCGCCTGGAGCCCCGGGGTTCCCGGGAGCACCACCTGACGGGACAACTCGTCGGCACTGGTAAGGGGCACTCCCGAGTTGGCCCA